>CAYVQT010000001.1:0-134053 GCA_964453665.1 uncultured Dehalococcoidia bacterium
CTCTTGGCGACCGATAGTGAACAAGTACCGTGAGGGAAAGGTGAAAAGAACCCCGGGAGGGGAGTGAAAAAGACCTGAAACCGTGTGCCTACAAGCAGTCAGAGCCCTTCTCCGGAAGGGTAATGGCGTGCCTATTGAAGAATGAGCCGACGAGTTAATCTATGTAGCTCGGTTAAGTCGTTTAAGCGACGGAGCCACAGCGAAAGCGAGTCCGAATAGGGCGAAGCCGTTTCGGCGGCAGGTTGCATGGATTAGACCCGAAGCCGGGTGAGCTAACCATGGCCAGGGTGAAGGTCGCCTAACCGCGACTGGAGGCCCGAACCCACCAGTGAGGCAAAACTGGGGGATGAGCTGTGGTTAGAGGTGAAATGCCAACCGAACCCGGAGATAGCTGGTTCTCCCCGAAATGCATTGAGGTGCAGCCTCGGGTGTTGAGTTGCGCAGGTAGGGCACTGGATGGGCTAGGGGGCAAGCAGCTTACCAAACTCAACCAAACCACGAATGGCGTAACTAGAAAGCCCGGGAGTGAGACGGTGGGGGATAAGCTTCATCGTCGAGAGGGAAACAGCCCAGACCATCAGCTAAGGTCCCTAAGTGTAGGCTAAGTGGTAAAGGATGTAGAATTGCTCAGACAGCCAGGATGTTGGCTTAGAGGCAGCCATCATTGAAAGAGTGCGTAACAGCTCACTGGTCGAGTGGTTTTGCGCCGAAAATGTAGCGGGGCTAAAGTCTACCACCGAAGCTATGGGTCCGAATTATCGGGCGGTAGGGGAGCGTTGCCTCCGCATCGAAGCCTCGTCGTGAGTCGGGGTGGAGTGGAGGGAAGTGAGAATGTCGGCATGAGTAGCGTCAGGCGTGTGAGAAACACGCCCACCGTAAGCCTAAGGTTTCCTACGAAAGGTTATTCCGCGTAGGGTTAGTCGGGCCTAAGCCGAGGGCGAAAGCCGTAGGCGATGGACAACTGGTCAATATTCCAGTACCGCTCGCTTTTTGTTAAAACTACGGGGGGACACAGGAAGGTAGGTTGAGCGTGCCCATTGGACATGGTGCGTCCCCGATCGTAGGCGTGAGCCGATAGGCAAATCCGTCGGCTCGTTAAGCTGAGGAGAGGGGGAAGCTGAGGGGCAACCCGAGGCGACTTGGTTGAGCCTATACTGTCTAGAAAAGCCTCGTAGTTGAATTGCGAGCGTCCGTACCGCAAACCGACTCTGGTAGGCGGGGGTGAGAGCCCCAAGGTGTTCGAGAGAACCCTCGTTAAGGAACTCGGCAAATTAACTCCGTAACTTCGGGAGAAGGAGTGCCTCGAAGCGTGACGGGACTCGCTCCCCGAGCAGCTTTGAGGCCGCAGAGAACAGGCCCAGGCGACTGTTTAACAAAAACACAGGTCTCTGCTAAGGCGAAAGCCTATGTATAGGGGCTGACACCTGCCCAGTGCTGGAAGGTTAAGGGGATGTGTCATGGCTCTTCGGAGCCGGCAGCACTGAACTGAAGCCCCAGTGAACGGCGGCCGTAACTATAACGGTCCTAAGGTAGCGAAATCCCTTGTCGGGTAAGTTCCGACCCGCACGAATGGTGTAACGACTTGGGCGCTGTCTCAACGAGGGACTCGGCGAAATTGAAATACCCGTGAAGATGCGGGTTACCCGCGACAGGACAAAAAGACCCCGTGGAGCTTTACTACAGCTTGGCATGGGATTGAGGTTTAGCATGTGTAGGATAGGTGGGAGGCTTTGAAACCGGGCCGCCAGGTCCGGTGGAGCCAACGGTGAAATACCACTCTTGTTGGATTTTGGTTCTAACCCCTGAGCAAGCAGGGGGACAATGTCTGGTGGGTAGTTTGACTGGGGCGGTCGCCTCCTAAAAGGTAACGGAGGCGCCCAAAGGTCCCCTCAGGGTGGATGGAAATCACCCGTCGAGTGCATTGGCATAAGGGGGCTTGACTGTGAGACCTACAAGTCGAGCAGGGACGAAAGTCGGGCAAAGTGATCCTACGGCGCTGTGTGGAAAGGCCGTGGCTTAACGGATAAAAGCTACCCCGGGGATAACAGGCTTATCTTGCCCAAGAGTTCACATCGACGGCAAGGTTTGGCACCTCGATGTCGGCTCGTCGCATCCTGGGGCTGGAGAAGGTCCCAAGGGTTGGGCTGTTCGCCCATTAAAGCGGCACGCGAGCTGGGTTCAGACCGTCGTGAGACAGGTCGGTCTCTATCCGTCGTGGGCGTAGCAGATTTGAGGGGAGCTCTCTCTAGTACGAGAGGACCGAGAGGGACAGACCGCTGGTGTGCCAGTTGTTCCGCCAGGAGCATCGCTGGGTAGCTATGTCTGGATCGGATAAGCGCTGAAAGCATCTCAAGTGCGAAGCCGACCCCAAGATGAGATCTGCCACCGGGTTAACCGGGTAAGACCGCAGCAAGACTAGCTGTTTGATAGGCGGCATGTGTAAGCACAGCAATGTGTTCAGCTAAGCCGTACTAACGGTCGAGGGCTTGACCTACGTTAAATCAAGGACAGAACTTTACATACCCTATTCAATTGAAGCGCAGCGTCGCGGGATGGAGCAGTGGAAGCTCGTCGGGCTCATAACCCGAAGGTCGTTGGTTCGAATCCAACTCCCGCTACCAATGAAGCCAAAAAGCAGGACGGCAACCTTCGAAGTCGTCCTGTTTTTTCCATTTGCGCAGCCTCACAAACTGACCTTTTAACACTACTCAGAAAATTCCGCGCGTAGGGTGGGTTAAGTAGCAACGGAACCCACTAATCCTGAACAGGTGATGTAAGGCAGCAGCTTGCGGGGACTGAAACGCAGCAGGGTAGGTTGGCCGACGTCGGCCAACCTACCCTACAAAACTGCTCAACCTTCATTTTCGCAGGAATTTATCATCAGCATTTGCATCACTCACCACGAAGAATGAAAATGCTGTTTTTAGAATGACCACCATTCAAGACGCCAGATGTTTCACCTGTAGGGGCGTTTCGCGAAACGCCCCTACTTGTCGAAGGGAGCCCTTTGATAAACTCAGTACAGGCTTGCCGAAGGATGAGGGCGGATATACGGTAGTAAAAGGTAGGATTAGATACCTTGACGTTATATTACTATGGTGCTACTATGAGAAAACCTCATTTACCCTCTCCTTTCCTGAGGAAAGCTCGCCCAACGACGGCAGGCAGGGGTGAGCTTTCCTTATGCATGATTGAGACCATGAAAAGAGAGCATAAACCGGAGCCCTCCCATTTCGTGGAAACAGAGTCAGCTTTACAGACAATCGGCTCGATTTAAAGCTTTTTACTTCCTGATGTACCATCAGTGTTTACCAATCATCTCCAGGGCTGGCAGGCAGATGAGAGTCACTGGAAAACAGAAGACCGTGACATTTACCTCAGCGCGTCACGGTCTTTACCCATATCCGGGTAAAAATGAAAGAGACTATCGAAATATGTGGCTACCAGGCTCGGGCTGCGCTGCCCATTAACTCGCTCTCGTCGTCCACTAATACTTTCATGATTCGACCGGAAGGAAGCACATATATGTGCCTCTTGAACCTTGTAACAGCGGAATCAACTGGATTCTTTACTGCCTTCTTATTTTGCTCACCTTCATAAACGCTATCCCTCATCGACCTTAACCTCCTCGTTAAACATTTTGCTTCGGATAAGAGAATCTTACAATCCTACGTCTGTACTTTTTTCGGCGTACTTTAGTCTTACCCTTAATAAGGCCGATAGAGCTAGAAATTATTGATTTCTTACATGGCTCATGATATAAAGTCGCCGTCTATGATAATAAGCTATACCACCGACAAGAAACATGCATATAGAAAGGCCATGACTTTAACCTCACAGGTTGTCACGGCCTTGTTACGCGGAGGATAGATGCGTAAGAACCCTAGTCACGAAGTTCGGGCTGCTCTCACTACCTTCCCACTCTCCCGATCACCAAAACCTCAAGCCTTCGACCGGAAAGGAGCGTTCAGGGAGACTTCCTCACCCTATCGCCAGAAACACCGGGACTATTCTTCCCTGCATCCCGATTCCTTACTCACTCAGCAGAAGCAGCCTCTGCGAGTTAGAACCTC
This sequence comes from uncultured Dehalococcoidia bacterium, assembly GCA_964453665.1. Classification (GTDB taxonomy): domain Bacteria; phylum Chloroflexota; class Dehalococcoidia; order SZUA-161; family SZUA-161; genus DAOUTY01. Next base: position 4,074 of record CAYVQT010000001.1, read on the forward strand.
CTCAGTAAACATTTTGCATGAATGGATGGGCGCTTACAATCCTACGTGTGTACTTTTATTGTCTTACTTTCGTTTACATCAAAAAAACCCGGCCCGGTCTGATACCAAACACCATTATTCGCTGCAAGAGACTGAAGGCTGTTGTAATGGGTTGGCAGTTTAATGTATAATTGCGCCACATTGCCACCGCAACTTTGCAATGATCTTATTAGCGGCGTCAGAATCGCCTCATGGTAATATTCAATGAAGATATGCCTGCTGACCTATCGCGGTAACATGTACTGCGGTGGTCAGGGTATCTATATTTACTACCTATCCCGTGAACTCCAGCGGCTGGGGCATGAGGTCCATGTCATATCCGGCCCACCATACCCCCAGGTTGTCGAAGGGGTGAAGCTACACAAGCTCAAGAGCTATAGCGTACTCGTGTCCCGACACGGCGCCACTAACCATGTGGGCCCCATACACAGCGCAGTTGACCTTTGCGAATTCGCAGCCACCAGAATGGGCATCTACACCGAACCATTCGCTTTCAGCATGAGGGCCTACCACGAAATTAAGAGCCTTGCCCCCGATATTAAATTCGACGTAATTCATGACAACCAGTGTTTGGGCTACGGGCTTACCATGCTGAAGCGGCTGAAGCTGCCTCTTGTGGCCACCATCCACCATCCCATCTCTATTGACCGTGCCGCTGACTTCGGACAAGCCCGAAACCGGAGGGAGAGATTGCGCCGACGCTGGTTCTACTTGTTCTATGTACCCATGCAGTCCAGTGTCGCGCGCTGTGTGGATAGAGTGATCACCGTCTCGGAATGTTCAGCGCGGGAGATAGAACGTCTCATCGGCATTCCCCGGAGCCGAATTAAAGTGATTTACAACGGCGTCGACACCAACCTCTTCCGAAATCACAATGGCATTGTTAAAGACCCGAAAAGCATAATTTTCGTGGGTAATACCGAGGATAGAAAGAAGGGGATTATCCACCTGCTCCAGGCCGTCAAGAGCATTGATGACGAGGGCCCGGTGAAGCTCACCATCGTTGACGGAGGAGCGCCCCAAACCGCTTATGCCCCGTCTCTGGTGCGCGAGTACGGGCTTCACAACCAGGTTACCATAGTCCGCAGGTTGAGCGTTGAAGAGCTGGTCCAGCGCTACGCAGCAGCGGAGATAGCTGCCGTTCCCTCCCTGTTCGAAGGGTTTGGCTTCCCTGCGGCTGAGGCCATGGCCTGCGAGCTTCCAGTGATAACAACAAAAGCAGGCGCCCTGCCGGAGCTGGTATCTGACGGAGATAACGGTATAGTGATAGACCCGGGGAATGTTCCAGCGCTGGCCGCCGCCATCAAGCGTCTACTGGAGGACGAGGAGCTGCGGCGTAAGATGGGGCTCGCCGGAAGAGAAACGGCAAAGCGCAAATTCAATTGGGAACATGCCGCTAGACAAACGGTGGAAGTATACAGACAGGCACAATAGACACTTAGTATATAGCCCTCTCTTTTATCTGAGGTGAATATGAGAACACTGCTAATAAATCCACCCTATGCATTCTCCGAAATACCCATCATGCCGATGGGTATTGCCTACATCGCCGGTGTACTGGAACACAACGGAAACGAAGTTCAAATCCTGGATCTTCTAGTGTCTAAATATACCGAGGACAAGATACGCCGTAAACTGGAAGAGTATCAGCCGGATATCGTCGGCGTGACCTCCGTGACTATGAATTATCCGGTCGCTTCCGAAATCCTCAAGCATTGCAAGAAGGTTAACAAAGATATCATAACTGTTATCGGCGGCCCACATGTCACCTTCTCCGCTGTTGAAACTCTCAACGAGGCCCCCTGGATAGATGTTGTAGTGAAAGGGGAGGGGGAGCAGACCATGCTGGATATCATCGGCGGAAAGAAGATGGAGGATATTCCCGGGATTGCATTTAGAGCAGACGGCATAAAACTTACCGGCGAGCGAGACTTGATACACAATCTGGACGAAATCCCCCTGCCGGCCAGGCACCTCTTTCCCCTATCGCGATACCACGCACTGGATGTACACGCCAGCATCATCGCCGGCAGAGGCTGTCCCTTTAACTGCATCTTCTGCGTCGGCTCTAAGATGGGGGGCAGGAGAGCCAGATTCCGCGATCCAAAGCTCGTCGTCGAGGAGATAGAGCAGGTTCTGGCTTATGGCTTCAGGGAAGTAAATTTTGAGGACGACCTGCTTACTCTCAACCACAGGCATGTCCATGCCCTCTGCGACGAAATCAGCGCCCGGGGATTGAAATTCAACTGGAGCGTTTTTGCCAGGGTTGATACGGTGAATCTGGAGCTGCTACGCAGGATGAGAGAGGCCGGATGCAACTGGATGCTATACGGGGTCGAAAGCGGTAATCAGCAGATACTAGATACAGTAAAAAAGAAGGTCACACTTGATCAAATCAGGGAAGGCGTCAGATTGGGGAAAGAGGCCGGTATCAGTATCATGGCTTCCTTTATCATCGGGCTGCCCGGGGAGACCAGAGAGACGCTGAATGAGACTATCAATTTCGCCCTGGAGCTTGATACTCCCTGGGGCTTTAACGTGCTCGCTCCTTTCCCCGGAACCGAGGTGCGCGAAAAAGCCGACGAGTATAAAATTGAAATACTTACGAGTGACTGGTTACAGTACGATGCAAATACGCCAGTATCGCGGACAGAAGGCGCCGGACCGGAGGAGATAGCCGAGGCCCTCAGACAGTACAACCAGGGGCTGGAACTCTATGTGGCAGGCTTAGAGAAGGAAAGCAAAGTGGATAATATAGAAGCAGCGAAATCGAGAACAAGCGTCCCCCTGGCATGGACTCTCCTCCAGAGCGACGTGATTGACGATTTGGGGGCGATGGAGCTGAATGACGACCCGGTTAAGAGCCTCGCCAGCAGGCTTGAGAAAATCGTGCCCTACACCTATGACGAAATCAGTGAGTGCTTAAATAAGTGGGTTGTTGAAGGGCTTCTGGATTATAAGAAAAAAGGCCAGCACCTGGTCTGGAGCTGGACCTGAGCCAAACGGCCGTATACTTCTCCGTTACTTTAAACTTTCAGCAGCAGACCGATAGCCTCAGCCTAAGGATACTGTGATCCCCTGCCACGCCGCTTCCTCACCCATATAACCACAGCCACGGAAGCAAGCGCCAGTAACCCCGCTATGGCAAACTTCTCAACCGTGGTCGTGTCGACAGCCAGGGCGCTGATGGCCACAACAGGAGCCAGCGCAGACCTCGCCAATGGTTTAACCGCAGGATGGTCATTGATGAAGCCTGCTAGTGGCGGGCTGATAACTTCGTAATACAGGGCGGTCACGCCGCGTCCCACGGGGTTGGTCATGAGGTATTCGTCGCGGAACTGGCGGATTATGTTCAAATGACCTTCATCAGTTGAATCATATGCGCTGGCCATAGCGCAGCAGCCAGACGTCCCCGTCGTTTCTTCTTCCTGAGCATATCCATATCCGATAACGGTGAGGATAAGTGCAACCGACAGCAAAGCAGTCAATATGATGGCAACCCTTCTCACTCCACCCCCTTCGCATATGAACCCTATTATTATATCAGGGATGGCAAATTCCTACCAACGCCTGATAGACATCCAGACATTCAAACATCCAGATGCCTGAATATCTGGATGTCTTGACAGCCATGTTAGTGTCGTATACTATGTGCAGGGGGGTTAGCATGTTCACGATGGCTATTTCCAACCAGAAGGGAGGCTCAGCCAAGACAACGACCGCTATCAATCTGGGAGCAGCGATAGCCGAGCTCGGCAGGCACGTTCTCCTGGTAGACACCGACCCTCAAGGCCATCTCGCCGAGGGCTTTGATATCGCAGCGGGCGCTCTGGACAAGGAACTCTCCCTTGTACTGGACGGCAAGCTCTCGCTGCCGGAGATAGTACTGAATGTCCGTCCCAATCTGGACCTGGCTCCCAGTAATATAAGGCTATCCTACGCGGAGGCTTCGCTCTTTACCAAGCATCGCCGTGAGGACAAACTCAAGAACGCTCTGGCAGCGGCTAAAAACAACTACGACGTAATTATTATCGACTGCCCGCCCAGTCTGGGCCTTCTTACGGTGAACGCTCTGTCCGCTGCTGAGTGCGTCCTCATACCTATGGTTTGTGAATTCTACGCTATGCTGGGCGTCGGCCTGCTGCTGGAGGTAATCGAGGAGATGAGGTTCGAGCTAAATCCCTCACTGCGTATCCTGGGTATCCTTCCTACGCGCCTTAATCGTACAGTCCATGCCCGCGAAGTACTGGAGCGCACCAAGGCGGAACTTAAGGGCCGCGTAAGAGTGTTCGAGCCAGCGGTGAACGAGAGCGTGCGCTTCAAGGAAGCTACAGCCGCCGGGAAATCTATCTTTGAGTACGCGCCTAACATTCAAGGAGCAGAAGCCTATCGAAAACTGGCAGAGGAGATCGCCGATGGAGTCTAAAGAGAGAACGCTCGGTACACGGGGCAGCATCTTCAGAAAAACCGATAAAGGCATTCCTGAACTCGAGCAGCCAGCAGAGGAGATGAAGCGCCGCGAGCAGGGAACCTCGAAGCATAACCGCATCAAAGCCACCTTCTACCTGAACCCCGAGGACGTACTGGCAATCGATGAAATGCAGAGCAACGAGTTCAGGCGAATAGGTAAAAAACCGGAGCGTTCCGAACTCGTAAGCCGAGCCATCCAGGCGTTCAAAGAGCAGCATTCCTAGCCGACCCAAATATTTGCATAAATGACCATTCGAACATAAGGTATAGCTTCCTTATAGCTATACTTTTTTTATTTAGATGTTCATTTCTAAGATATAGTTGACAAATAAACTAATAAGTTTTATAATCTTAATAAGCTAATAAGTTATGGAGTTTTGAGATGAGAAGAGGTTTTATGGATTACGTGGCGACTATTCTTATTCCAGATTTTCCAGGGGAAACCGCACGATGGTATGCAGAAAAATATCTGCAAGAGCATCCGAATATCGGCAGTGATGCGAAATATCCAGTGCAGTCCCTTGCAAACACACTTGATAAGCAAGTTCGCGAAGGTAAAGAAAGGCGCGTTAGGAGAGAGCGGGTCAATGGTATATATCGTTTTTTCCACGTCTCAGCGCCTAGTGAAAGCCGTAATGAAAAAGTGGGGTCAAGTTTAGAGAATATCATTGTCCAGATATCCTTATCTGTGCAGGAATTGAATGATATTGCCAATCTTGTTGCCGTAGGTAAATTCAACAATAGAAATGATGCCATTAAGTGGTTAGTGATGCAAGGTATTTCAGCCAACCGTAGCTATTTGGACAAAGTAGCAGATACACGAAGGCAAATCGAGCGACTAAAAGAAGAGTTGTAGGGTAGGGTTAGCGCAGTAAAACTGGATATGCTGAAGGCTTGGCAAAATAGGATAGTCTGGAGCATTCGCCTTAGGCATTGTTGGAGCAGATGCTCCAACCTACCCGTAGATGCCGTCTGTGGTGAAATCCCGCAGCCGTTCGTGGTGAGCCCGTCGAACCATGAACGGCCCTTCGACAGGACTGTCCTCCTTCCTCTGGCAGGAAGGATAGTGTCTCTGTCTGATCACTGATAGAAAGTGTTACCTATGTGCGGTCTTTACACTTTTTCACCCTCACCTAACCTCTCCCATCGAGGGAGAGGAAATTTTTTATCCTCCATCCCCTGGCAGGAGGGAGTTAGAGGGAGGGGACCAACTGTACCTGCCCCAAAACCCCACTATGAGATTGTTTTCCCCTTCGAAGGCCTGTCCTGATTTTATCGAAGGGCTTAGGGCGAACGGATTAGACTTTCTAACTAAAAGTTGCTTTTGACACCCCTCATATAATAGACTTATCCTGATGTGCTGTTCGATGACAGATGGATAATTGGGCCGGGACGACTAAGATGAACACTGATACGAAATCCGTTACACAAGGAACAATCACCACACCGCAAGGGTTTCTCGCTGGCGCTACATACGCCGGTATCAAGACTCCGGGCGTGGGTGTACTCGATCTGGGCATCCTGTACTCAGAGGTGCCCTGCGTTACCGCTGGCGTTTTTACTACAACCAGGGTTAAGGCGGCACCGGTGGCCCTGTGTCAGCAACGCCTTGTGAACAACAGGGCTCAAGCCATCGTAGTCAACAGCGGATGCGCCAACGCCTGCACCGGCGCGCAGGGACTCTCTGACGCTGAGGAATTGGCAGCTATAACCGCCGGGAAACTGGGGCTGTCACCCCAGGAGGTTCTGGTTGCCAGCACTGGCATAATCGGCCCCACTCTGCCTATGGTCGCCATCCGACAAAGCATCGAAAGGATTGCCCTATCCCGAGAGAACGGGCACGACCTGGCCAGAGCGATAACCACTACCGACCGCTTCCCCAAGGAAACGGCGGTTCAGGTTATTTTAAAGCACGGAGACGGTGAAATAGCTATTGGCGGCATAGCCAAGGGTTCAGGTATGATCCATCCTGACATGGCAACCCTTCTTTGCTTTCTGGCTACGGATGCCGCCATCGAACCGGGTTGTCTCAAGGCAGCGTTGCGAAAGGCAATAGACATCTCATTTAACATGATAACCATAGACGGCGATACAAGCCCCAATGACTCAGTAATCATATTCGCCAACGGGCTCGCCGGAAACAAGGTAATTGAGTTTGGCAGCCCGGAGGCAACGGATTTCGAAGAGTCGCTGGGTACGGCTTGCCTTTCCCTCGCAAAGCTGATAGCTAAGGATGGTGAGGGAGCCACCAAGCTCATTGAGGTCACTATCGAAAGCGCACTCACAACTGCCGACGCCCGCCGGTGTGCCCGGGCTGTCTCGGGTTCATCCCTGGTGAAGGCAGCGGTACACGGCTCCGACCCCAACTGGGGAAGGATTATTGCCGCTACAGGGAGGAGCGGTGTGGAGATGGAGGAGTCCAAGGTCGACCTGTACCTCGATAATCTGTGTATAATGAAAACGGGGTGCCCGCTGCCCTTCGACCATACGGAGGCGAGGTCAATAATGGGACGGGCTGAGGTGCCGATTCGCGTGTGCCTTAATATGGGTAACGAAACAGCCACAGCCTGGGGCTGCGACCTCTCCGAGGAATATGTTACTATTAACAGCGAATACACGACATAGGATTCAATATGACGAAAAAACCGGCCTCACAGGAAAAACTGCCGACTTCGAGGCGGCGCAGCCTCGGGCTGTTCCTTTTTATCTCTGGCATTTTCGTTCTTATGACCAGCGGGTTCTTGTACGGCTTTGAACTGGTGGTGAGTCGGGACATCGGCCTGGCATTAATCGCCCTGAGCCTGGGTTGGATTTCCGTGGGGCTTGGCCTGATCTCCTGGGGACAGGGGAGAGACTTCGCCGATACGATGCGAGCCATGGGAAACCTGGTTTTCCACGAGAAACTCGCTATCCTGTCCAGCTATCTGGGGAAACAACCGGAGCAGATTACACACGACCGTCAGGCTGCTCTCGAATTCGAGAAATGGGTTCAACCTAAACTGAAGGAGGAGTTCGAGGATTTGTGGCAGGAGTTCTTTGAAAAGGAGAGTAAGCCCATCGTGGTCAAGATCGGAGGATCGACCCTGGGCAGCCAGGATACCACGCTTCATGATTTGATAACACTCCATAGCAGGGGGTTTCACCTGGTTGTTGTTCACGGTGGCGGCAACAAGGTGACCGAATGGCTGGAGAAAATGGGAATTTCAACTAACTTCGTTCGCGGCCTGCGAGTAACGGATGAAGAGACTCTGCGCGTTGTCACCGCCGTTCTCGCCGGCCTGGTCAATAAGGAGCTGGTGGCTGCTATTAACTCGATGGGGGGCAAAGCAATAGGGTTGAGTGGGGTCGACGGGGCGCTCATCCAGGCCAAGATTGAAAAGCCCGGGGTAGGCTATGTCGGCGAGGTGGTAAAGGTCAACCCCGAGTCGATAATCGCCGTCCTCAGCGCCGGATACATACCCGTGATCGCTCCCGGGGGACTCAAGTTACCCGATGAGGACAACGACCCCATCATGCTCCTCAACATCAATGGCGATATTAGCGCCAGCGAAATTGCGCTAACGCTCAAGGCCGACAACCTCATCTTCCTCACCGATGTACCCGGGGTGCAGGACAAAGAGGGTAATCTGCTATCCAGCATAGCTCCTGATGAAGCCAGGTCGCTGATAGATACAGGGGTAATTACAGGGGGTATGATACCCAAGGTAGAGGGATGTCTACGCGCCTTATCCAGTGTCTCTTCGACCCAGATCATCGACGGACGCAACGAGGGGGCACTGCTCGCTGCCATCGAGGGCAACGGCAACGGAACCATTATCGAGTAAGAAGGCGATATGCACTGGTACAGGCCGGATAATAAAGGTAACGGGCAGGGGGAAGAAGAACCCAAGTGGCCGGATTTATCCCAGGTACAAGTGCGCATCCCGCCAGGCCTGGCCCGAGTAGCTAAGTGGCTGATAATCCCGGCCATCCTGATAGTCCTCATAATCATCTTCAACGTTTTAAAGGGCATCTGGACCGAGTGGCTATGGTTCTCCAGCATGGAGTTCGGCAGCGTCTATAGCACCATTCTTGTTACCAAGGTCTCCACTTTCTTCGTGGCCGCGATAATTTTTATCTTTCTATTCATAGGGAACATCCTCCTTGCAAGGAGACTGGGCCCAAAGGCCGGTATTCCTTTCCTCCCCGCAGAAAGTCTGAAGAACATGCGCAGGGTTACGATACTGGTCATAGTTCTCGGGGCAATTCTGCTATGTATCATTTTCGGCGCGGTCGCTCAAGGGCACTGGGAAACGGTGCTGAAGTTCCAGGAAGGCCAGTCATTTGGCATCGCAGATCCAATCTTCGATAAAGACGTCAGCTTTTACATGTTCTCGCTGCCATTCCAGAGATTCATTCAAGGATGGCTCCTGGGCGCCCTTATAGTTACTGCGATTCTGACCTTTGTCTTCTATGCGTTCAACTACAGCCTGCGGCGGCTCAGCTTCTCGTTCAGCCTTGGGGTCAAAGCGCACCTATCAGTGCTGGTTGCGGCAATACTTGGTATTTACGCCTGGCGCTATTTTCTGGACATGTATGCACTCGTTTATTCTGAACGGGGGTTCGTGTTCGGGGCGGGCTACACCGATGTCCATGCTCAATTAATCGCCTTGAGAATTCTCATGGCCGTAGCCATCGCCTGTGCTGTTGCGGTACTCGTCAACATCTTTCGACGCGGCATTCGCTTGCCTGTCTATGCCATAGGAAGTTGGATAGTGGCTATAATCGTAGTCGGCGCCATCTACCCCGCGATAGTACAGAGGTTCCAGGTCAATCCCAGCGAGCTGGCCAGAGAAACGGAATACATCGAATATAATATCGATTTCACCAGGGAGGCATTTGCACTCGACAGAATCGAAGAACAGCAGTTCCCAGCCGAGGAGGAGCTCTTCTTAGAAGACATCAACGCAAACCCGGCAACGATAAGCAATATCAGGCTGTGGGACAACCGGCCTCTAAAGGACACCTACTACCAGAAGCAAGCGTTGCGTCCCTATTATGACTTCTTTGATATAGATATCGACCGCTATACAATAGATGATCAATACCGCCAGGTTATGTTGGGGCCCCGGGAACTCTACAAGGATAACTTAGACCCTAAAGCAAAGACCTGGGTTAATGAGCGTCTCGTCTACACGCACGGCTATGGGCTGGCCTTGAGTCCTGTAACCGAGGTGACTGAAGAGGGCGCGCCTATCTTGTATGTCCAGGATATTCCTCCTGTCAGCGATTCCGAAAGGCTTCAGATAGAGAGGCCGGAGATCTACTACGGGGAGAAGACCGATGACTACATCGTCGTCAATAGCAATACCGAAGAATTCGACTACCCGATGGGTGAGCAGAATATCTATACTGAATATGCAAGCGAGTCAGGAGTACCGCTGAGCTCTTTCTTCCGCAGGGCAGCCTATGCGTGGCAGCTCGGTGACTTCAACATCCTTATTAGCGGAGAGATAAACTCCGAGAGCAGGGTACTCTACTATCGCAACGTCCAGGAGCGCGTGAAGCACATCGCACCCTTTCTACAGATCGACGACGACCCTTATCTGGTGATCACTGAAGAAGGCAGGCTTGTCTGGATACAGGACGCCTATACATGGAGTGATAAATACCCATACTCCGAGCCGCTAGCCGACGGGACCAATTATATTCGCAACAGCGTCAAGGCAGTCGTCGACGCCTACGACGGCTCAGTGACCATGTACGTTGTAGAACCGGACGACCCGATAATACAGACCTATCAAACTATTTTCCCCGACCTGTTTACATCAGCGGAGGAGATGCCGGAGGACATTAGGGCACACTTGCGCTACCCCCAGGACATGTTTATGATTCAGGCGCAGGTGTATCAAAGATACCATATGCGGGATGTGAAGGTATTTTACGGAAAAGAGGACCTTTGGACAATACCCGAAGAGATATACCGGAGCACGGCGCAACGGATGGAGCCGTACTACATAATTATGCGCCTCCCCAACGTAGAGCAGGAGGAGTTCCTCCTCATGCTACCTTTCACCCCGGAGAAAAAGAAGAACACCATTGCCTGGCTGGCGGCGCGCTCAGACGGCGATAATTACGGAACACTGCTGGCATACTATCTGCCTAAAGATAAATTGATCTACGGTCCTATGCAGGTGGAGAACCTCATCGAGCAAAATACCGCCATCACCGAGCAGTTCGCCCTCTGGGGGCGCGGTGGCTCTACAGTGATACGCGGGAATCTCTTGATGATACCCATCGAGGATTCGTTCCTCTACGTGGAGCCGGTATTCCTCCAGGGGGCGTCGGGAGGAGTGCCCGAGCTAAAGCGGGTGATAGTTGTCGCCGACGACCGCATAGCTATGGAGCAGACACTCGACGAAGCCCTGGCCACCGTCTTCGGCACGGAACCGTCGCCCCCAGAGCCGACGCCAACGCCAGGGCCCACGCCAACGCCAGGGCCCACGCTAACGCCAGGGCCTACGCCAACGCCGGGGCCGACGCAGACGCCGAGCCCAACACCAACAGACGAGGTGGCATCTCTGGCGGAAGCCATACAGCAGCACCTGATTAAAATGCAGCAATACGCAGGAACAGGTGATTGGACAGCCTACGGCGAGGAGTTGGATGCCTTACAGGCTGATATACAGAGGCTGGTTGAGTTGACATCGGGAGGAAGCTAGACGGAGCAATGACCGACTGGCAAGCATTGGAGGGTAAATACTTCATGCGCACGTTCAAGCGCATGCCGTTGACCGCGGTCCGCGGCGAGGGCGCGCGCGTCTGGGATGAGCAAGGCAAGGAGTATCTGGACTTCACCTCGGGATGGGCGGTGAATAGCCTGGGGCACTGTCATCCGGCGGTGGTGGGTGCCGTAAGCGAGCAGGTGAGAACCTTGATCCAGACATCGAACCAGTTATACACAATTCCCCAGCTAAAGCTGGCCGAGCTTCTGGTGGAGAATAGCTGCCTCGACCGGGTCTTCTTCTGCAACAGCGGGGTAGAGGCTGTCGAGGGCGCGGTGAAGCTGGCCCGCAGATACGGAAAGCTCCATCTCGGCGGTGCTTACAGGGTAATCACCACGATTGATTCCTTTCATGGGCGAACATTGACTATGGTCGCAGCGACAGGACAGCTCAAGCACCAGGAGCCTTACACTCCGCTTCCCGATGGTTTCATCAACGTGGGATACAACAATGTCGACGCCATTAAAGAGGCAACCACCACTGAAACCTGCGCCATAATGCTGGAGCCAATACAGGGCGAGGGCGGCGTCAATATTCCCGATGACGATTACCTCAAGGGTGTACGAACATGGTGCGACCAGAAGGGCATCCTCCTTATCCTGGACGAGGTGCAGACAGGGATAGGACGCATCGGTACCCTTTTCGGTTATGAGCAGTATGGCGTAGAACCCGATATCATCGCCCTGGGCAAAGGTCTCGGCGGCGGTGTACCCATCGGCGCTTTCCTGGCAAAGGAGAGAGCGTCTGTCTTTGCACCGGGGGAGCATGGGTCCACCTTTGGTGGCAATCCTTTAGCTTGCGCCGCGGGCTACGCTACCTTGAAGTTTATAATCGAAAGTGATATACCAAAACGGGTCAGACAAACTGGCGCCTACCTGATGTCCGAGCTGGAGAAGCTCAAATCCAAGTTCGACTATATAACGGAGGTAAGGGGTCGTGGACTTTTAGTAGCCCTTCAGTTCGACAGTGACCTCTCGGACAAAGTGGTGAACACCTGCCTGAAACACGGGCTTTTACTTAACGCGGTAAGACCCAACGCCATCCGCTTCATTCCGCCGCTTAACATCACCGAGAATGACGTCGATGAAGCGATAGCGATCTTAGAGCGCGTATTGGCAGAGGTGAGCGAAGAGAAGTAGCAGTAAGTGGCGCAGAGCCAGCCCGAGAATCACGGTAGATGAGAAAAATCAACAAACAATCCCGGAGGAAGTAATTGAAGGACAAGGTAGTACTGGCTTATAGTGGTGGGCTTGACACCTCAGTGGCTATTAAGTGGATTGCGGATAAGTACGATATGGATGTCATCGCCCTGAGCATAGATTTAGGCATGGAACGCGACTACGAGTCGATTCGGCAGAAGGCCCTCAAGGTGGGAGCGGTCAAGGCCGCAGTGGTCGATGCCAGGGATATTTTCATCAACGAGTACGTTTTCCCCGCCTTACAGGCGGACACAATATACGAAGGGCAATATACGCTGGCCACCGCTCTCGCCCGACCCCTCATAGCCAAGCTTCTGGTGGAAACGGCCCTCCAGGAAGGGGCTACAGCCGTGGCTCACGGCTGCACCGGCAAGGGCAACGATCAGGTCAGGTTCGATGTAAGCACTGCCGCCCTCGCACCTCAGCTCCGGGTAATCGCGCCTGCACGGGAATGGGGTATGACCAGGGAGGAGACAATCGATTACGCCAAGCAGAATGGAATCCCGGTACCGGTTACTGTGGCCAGCCCTTATTCTATAGACGAGAACCTCTGGGGCAAGAGCATCGAGTGTGGCGTGTTGGAAGACCCCTGGGTCGAGCCTCCCGAGGAGGTATTCACCTGGACTACGTCGCCTACTGATGCCCCGGATAAGCCCTGCTATATTGAGATCGGATTCGATCGAGGAATCCCCACCAGCCTTGACGGGCAGGCGCTTAGCGGCGTTGCTCTGGTTGACAAGCTGAATAGTCTCGCCGGAGAGCACGGCGTGGGCAGGGTCGATCACCTTGAAAACCGCCTGGTGGGGATCAAGTCAAGAGAGATATACGAGGCTCCGGCAGCTACAGTGCTGCTATCAGCGCATCTGGCCCTTGAGCAGATGACCCTGTCCCGGGACCAGCTTCGCTTCAAGCAGCAGGTTGCCCAGGAGTATGCCGACCTTATCTATAACGGACTCTGGTTCTCGGCCCTGCGCCGAGACCTCGCCGCCTATGTCCAGAGCACACAGCGGCACGTCAGCGGTACAGTCAGGGTCAAAATGCTCAAAGGCAAATCGACAGTGGTCGGCCGCAAATCGCCCAGGTCGTTGTACAGCTACAGCCTGGCCACCTATGACGAGGAAGACCAGTTCGATCAGAGCGCCGCCGAGGGTTTCATCCAGATCTACGGCCTGCCGGTGAAGACCCAGGCGCAGGTCCAGGGGATGGAGGAGGGAAAATAAAAAACGTAGCGTTGCCACTCCCTTCGGGCTTGCCCTCGGCTTTGAGGCTCAGGCTCGTAGAGAGCCTCAGGGCGAAACGCCTGTGGCAACGGGCCCTGCGTCGTGACTCCTGTCACGACGCTACAGGGATAGATATTCAGGGGGCAATCGATGCAGAACACGAAGGTTGAAAGGATTCATACATGACGCTGCGCGGCCGATTCGGGAAAGATATGGATGACCGGGTGAAGGGATACACTGTGTCGGTACCATTCGATCAGCGCCTGTACCAGCAGGACATCGCCGGCTCCATTGCCCACGCCCGAATGCTGGCCAGGCAGAGCATAATCTCGGATAAGAACGCTGAGCTAATCATCATGGGACTTGTTTCCATCCGGGATGAGATCGAGCAGGGCAAGTTCAAGTTCTATTGGGAACTTGAAGATATCCACATAAATATCGAGGCTCGCCTCATCGAGAAAATCGGCGATGTCGGTGCGGAGCTTCACACCGCCCGCTCCCGGAACGACCAGGTTGCCACAGACCTGAGGATGTTCACCAAAGAGGCGATCACAGAGACGATAGCCCGGATCAGGGCACTCCAGCAAGCCATCCTGTCCCTTGCGGAAGACAATAGGCGATTGATCATGCCTGGCTACACCCATCTCCAGAGGGCACAGCCGGTGCTATTCGCTCACCACATGCTCGCCTACTTCGAGATGTTTCAGCGCGACATCGAACGTTTCCAGCAGTGCTACGAGAGAACCGACGTACTGCCTCTGGGCAGCGGGGCTCTGGCCGGGGCGCCCTACCCTATCGACCGCGACTTTCTGGCCAAGCAGCTCGGCTTCAGCAAGGTTAGCGCCAACAGCATCGATGCAGTAGCCGACCGCGATTTCGTCATCGAGTACCTGTCGGCGGCCAGCCTGACCATGATGCACCTCTCCCGTATTGCTGAGGAGACCATTTTGTGGTCGACAGCGGAGTTTCACTTCATCGAGATCGACGACTCCTTCGCCACTGGCTCCAGCATCATGCCGCAGAAGAAGAACCCGGATGTAGCAGAGCTGGCACGGGGTAAGACGGGCAGGGTCTATGGCCATTTAATGGCTGCTCTGACCATCATGAAAGCGCTGCCCCTGTCCTACAATCGAGACCTCCAGGAGGATAAAGAGGCCCTCTTTGATTCCATCGACACACTCGTGTCCACGCTCGAGGTCTTTGCTCCGATGATAGCCAGCCTGCGCATAAAGGCCGACCACATCAACCACGCCGCGGAGGAGAACTATACGCTGGCCACCGATATAGCCGATTATTTGGTCAAAAAGGGCATCCCTTTTCGCCAGGCTCACGCCATAGTCGGCAATTTAGTGCGCTACGCCATCGACAACCGGAAGACACTACTCGATCTCGAGCTAAGTGAATACCGGAGGTTCTGCCCCGATTTTGAGAATGATGTGAAATCAATTACTGTGGAATCATCACTAGCCGCACGCAATGCCCACGGTGGAACTGCCCCGGAAGCGGTAGAAAATGCGCTGGCGGCAGCTAGAAGAATGCTCCATGAAAAATAGGGTTAAGCTTGCTCCGTCTATCCTTTCCGCTGATTTCGGTCGCTTGGGGGAGCAGGTCGCCGAAGTGACCAGAGCAGGTGCCGATTATATCCACGTAGACGTGATGGACGGGCACTTCGTCCCCAATATCACTATCGGCCCGCCGGTCGTAGCTGCTATACGCCCCCATACCACCCTTCCCCTCGACGTCCATTTGATGATCGAGTCGCCGGAGAAATATATTAATCAGTTCGCTCAAGCGGGCGCGGACATCATCACCGTACACGTTGAAGTATGCCCGCATTTGCACAGGGTAGTGGAATCGATAAAAGAGCTCGGCATCAAGGCGGGGGTGTCGCTCAACCCAAGCACTCCTCTTACTGAGGCCGAAGAGGTCCTGCCCATAATCGATCTGGTGCTACTGATGTCGGTTAACCCGGGATTCGGGGGACAGCGATTTATCGAGAGTACGATCGGAAAAATCGAACGCCTAAGGCGCAGGCTTGACGAACTGGAGCTTCTTACCGAGCTTGAAGTGGACGGAGGCATTACTGCTGAGATAGCGCCACGCGTAGTTCAAGCGGGAGCCCGGGTACTCGTAGCCGGTGCTGCTGTATTCAACAAGAGGGAAAGTATTTCTCAAGCGATCACAAGGATCAGGGAGAGTCTTAAGGGGCTTGAAACAGTATGATGGGGTATTATAGACTATCCGGTAACCTTGTTCTGAGTCCGCAAACACCTGGTGCAGATGTTCATACGCATTTTCTTACCGTCTATGACAACCGTAGTCTTCTGAAGGTTAGGCGACCATTGCCGCTTGGTATGACGCTTGGAGTGGGATACATTGCTTCCAAACTGTGGCCCCTTACCACACAACTCGCACTTCAACGTTTTCTCCTTTGACTAGAGAGCCTTTTTCTTGTAGAATTCGATTAGAATTCGGTCTTAAGGATAGCACAACAAAAAGGGTCTTGCAAGCCGATTTTGGATTAGGCGGGTTTGGCAACACCGACCTCGGATATAGAACTGCCAGCGAATTGGGAGAGCCTGGTGTGGGCGAGATAACCTCATACGACGGATACGAGTTAAGAGGGATGTTCAGCGCCGCCACCCGCTGGCTGGAGCGCAGCGCTCAGTCCATTAACATCCTCAACGTCTTCCCTGTGCCCGATGGCGATACCGGCACCAATATGCTTTTAACCATGCGGGCTGCGATGGAAGAGGCAGCTACATGTCCCGATGGGAGTGCGGAGGCCATATCTCAAGCGATGGCCAGGGGTTCCCTGATGGGAGCCAGAGGGAATAGCGGTGTAATCCTGTCTCAGATCCTTCGCGGACTGGCCAAGGGGCTGGATGGCAAGCACACTTTCAACGGCAACGATCTCGCAGCAGCCCTGGCTGAGTCGACTGCTTTCGCCTATAGAGGGATGAGTAAGCCGGTGGAAGGAACCATCCTTACCGTTATCCGCGAAGTATCCGACGTTGCCCAAACGCAAAGTACATCCCACAATAGCGACTTGCTGACCACCATGGAAGCTATTGTCGGTGAAGCTAAGGCCTCAGTGGCGAGGACACCCACGCTCCTCTCTGTACTGCGCCAGGCCGGGGTAGTGGATGCCGGGGGGCAAGGGCTTTATGTAGTATTTGAGGGCATTCTTCACTATCTGCACGGCGATCTGGAAGAGAGCGAGATCGCGCCCATAGAAGCCGCAGCCAGCACCGGCCAAGGTCCGGCAGGAGACGCCACATTCGGCTATTGCACAGAGTTTCTGCTCCGGGGTAAAAACCTGGACCTCGAAGCCATCAGAGAGAAGCTAAATTCCATCGGCGAATCCGTCCTGGTAGTCGGCGACGAATCTACTGTAAGAAGTCACCTCCATACTTTCGACCCCGGGACTGCCTTAAGCTACGCCACTTCCTTAGGCGTCCTGCAGCAGGTTAAAGTGGAGAACATGGACGAACAGCACCGTGACTTCGTCGTAGCCCAGTCTCAGTCAACTCCGGCCGGCATCTCAACGATAGCCGTGGTATCCGGCGAAGGTCTTACCGAAGCGTTTTACAGCATTGGAGCCAATATAGTGGTCCCCGGGGGCAAGACTATGAACCCCAGTGTCCAGGAGCTTCTACAGGCTGTAGAAACAGCGCCTTCAGAGAACATTATCATATTGCCCAATAACCCCAACGTTTTACTTGCAGCGGAGCAAGTCGCAGACCTGACCAGGAAGAATGTAGAAGTAGTGCCTTCGAAGACCATACCACAGGGGATAGCAGCTCTCCTCGTCTTGAACCATGAAGTGGATTTGAAAGAGAACGCCGCCGCCATGCAGAAAGCACTGTCGACAGTCCGCAGCGGAGAGATCACCAGGGCAGTCAGAGAAATGGAGCACGACGGCCTCTTAATCAAGAAGGGACAGACCATAGCCTTCCTTGACCGAAAGCTAGTACTGGCAGACGGCAATATGACACGGGTTGTCCTCAAGCTGCTTGACTTAATGGATGTCGATGAAGGGGGATTGATCACCATCTATTACGGGGCGGACACGGAGAGCAGCGAAGCCGAGCACGTAGCGGAATCAGTCCGGGAGAAATATTTCGCCCAGGAAGTAGAGGTGGTTGCAGGGGGACAACCACATTACAACTATGTTGTCTCCGTAGAATAAAGCCGGCTATATCGATATCCACAGTTTTCGCCCAAAGCCCGCAGTGCGCCTCAACGAAATAGCATTATTGGAAGATAGTATTGAGCCTAACGGTTGAACGATTGCGGAAGGTCCTTGAACTGGAGCAGGCCAAAGGTTACCGCGATCAAGCGGTAATGGGCGGGCTGGACAGGCTACTGTGCAACCTGACCACCTCAGACCCGGAGCTAATTCGGCTGCTTTCGCTGAGCTATACCACTTTGGACGGAAGGAAACGGGAGGAATGGGTGAGGAGCGTGCTGGAGCAAATTGACGCCGCAGAATCAAAAACACAACCTCTGCCCCAATCCACGCGCCGTAGACAAAAGCCTGCCTCCCAAAACACGCAGGGCGATATCGACCGGTATCTGGATGCCCCGATTACCTCTATCAAGGGCATAAATTCAAGCCTGGCAAGTAAATTCGGCAAGCTGGGAGTGAAGACAGCGCGACAGCTTCTCTACTTCTTCCCCCACCGACATATGGACTACAGCCAGATAAGGCTCATTTCACAGCTCGAAGAGGGTATGGAACAGACCATCATTGCCACCGTCTGGGAAGCTGCCCCAAAGACCACCGCATACCGGAAGCGTATGACAGAAGCTATCGTCGGCGATGAATCCGGCAACATAAGAGTTATATGGTTCAATCAACCTTATCTCGCTAAGAAGCTCACTCCCAACAGTCGGGTGGTAATCAGCGGCAAAGTCAGTGAATTCCGCAATCAAAAGGTATTCCA
This sequence comes from uncultured Dehalococcoidia bacterium, assembly GCA_964453665.1. Taxonomy (GTDB): domain Bacteria; phylum Chloroflexota; class Dehalococcoidia; order SZUA-161; family SZUA-161; genus DAOUTY01. The sequence goes on from CAYVQT010000001.1 coordinate 22,715, forward strand.
ATCCCCCCAGTGGGAGCCTCTGGATTCCGATGACCTTATTCACACCGGGAGGCTGGTTCCCGTCTACCCGCTAACGGCAGGGCTGTCGCCCCGGGTGGTGCGGAAGCTGGTCAAGGCCACGCTTGACCGCTGGCTGCCGGAACTGCCCGATTTCCTCCCGGAAGGTATCAGGAAAGGAGCAGGACTGCTACCGCTTTCCGAGGCGATCGGGCAAGCGCACTATCCTGATAGCGGGAACGCCAAGGCGCAGGCCAGGAAGAGACTGGCTTTCGACGAACTCTTCCTTATTCAGCTCGGTGTATTGTCCAGGAAGAGAGACTGGCAGGAGGAGAGCAGCAATGCTTTCGAGGCCGACGGCGGCTGCCTCGAGCCATTCTTCAAATCCCTGCCTTTCACCCTGACCGCAGCCCAGAAACGCACCTTTGCCGAGATTCGGGAGGACCTGGGCAAATCCAAGCCCATGAGCCGACTCCTGCAGGGTGAAGTTGGCAGCGGCAAGACTGTTGTTGCCACGGCAGCCATGCTCCTCGCCGCGGCCAACGGCTATCAGGCCGCCCTCATGGCCCCGACGGAGATACTGGCAGAGCAGCACTTTGAGAGCATATGCAGCCTTTTAAGTAGAGCAAGCGGGGAAGCAGGCAATGGTAAGCCGTACAGTATTTATACCTCTCTACTGCCATACCCTACCGGCGTCGGCCTCCTGACAAGCGGCCTCAAGGAAAGTTCAAGGCAGAAGGTCCAGGAAGGAACAATCTCAGGAGATATAAAAATCGTCATCGGTACGCATGCCCTTATCCAGAAAGGGGTAGAGTTCCAGCGGCTGGGGCTCTGTGTGGTCGATGAACAACACCGCTTCGGGGTAATGCAGCGGCTGGAGCTGCGCTCTAAAGGTTCGAGCCCCCATATTCTGGTGATGAGCGCCACCCCGATACCCCGCACCCTGGCACTCACGCTATACGGCGACCTGGACATTTCTATCCTCGATGAACTCCCGCCGGGCAGAGTTGAGATCAAGACTAAATGGCTAAACTCCGGGCAGCGGCAGAGCGCTTACGATTTCGTTCGCAAGCAGGTCGCTGCCGGGCGGCAGGCGTTCATTATCTGTCCCCTGATAGAGGAATCGGAGGCAATCGAGGCAAAGGCGGCAACTACCGAATACGAGCGCCTATCTCAAAGCGTCTTTCCCGAACTGCGGTTGGGGCTGCTGCACGGGCGTCTCTCCAGTTCGGAGAAAGACGAGGTAATGCAGCGCTTTCGCAGTGGCGAACTCGATATACTGGTATCAACGCCGGTGGTAGAGGTAGGTGTGGATATACCCAATGCCACGGTAATGCTGATCGAGGGCGCCGACCGCTTCGGTATGGCGCAGCTGCACCAGTTCCGCGGTCGTGTGGGAAGGGGAGAGCACCAGAGCTACTGCCTGCTCCTCGCGGAGACACCGTCCGCTGAGGCCAGAGAGCGCCTCTCGCTCCTGCAGCGTACGCATGATGGGTTTGCCCTCGCCGAGGAGGACCTCAGGCTCAGGGGGCCGGGGGAGTTCTTCGGTACCCGCCAGAGCGGTCTCCCCGACCTGAAAATGGCCAGGCTCTCCGATATGGAGCTTCTGGAGCTTGCCCGCAGAGAAGCGACTCGCCTATTCGACTCAGACCCATACCTCCAGCAGCCGGAACACAGGCTCCTTGACAGAAAGGTTAATCTATTATGGGGGAGCGGGGGTGAATCGAACTAGCCATGATCAAATACAAGCTTACCGAACTCCTGGAGCAAGCAGCCAGGGCGGCGCAGTCGAGCGGGCAACTACCGGCCGGCCCCCTGCCTGAGATAACGCTGGAGCACCCACAGAATCCGGAGCACGGCGACTATGCTTCCAGCCTTCCGCTGAAGATGGCGAAGGTCGTGCGGATGAAGCCAATGGCCATCGCCGAGATTCTGGCTAACCACCTGCCCCAATTCGAAGGCATAGAAAAGGTATCATTGGCAGCCCCGGGCTTTATCAACATCTTTCTCACGGGCGTATGGCTCACCACGCAGGTTGAGGACATTATCAAAGCGGGGGAGGTCTATGGAAACCTCGATATAGGAAAAGGTTCCAGGGTCCAGCTTGAATTCGTTAGCGTCAATCCCACAGGGCCGATACACGTCGGGCACGGGCGCGGTGCCGTCCTGGGCAGCGCCCTGGCTAACGTGCTCAGCGCGGCAGGTTACAACGTGGATAGAGAGTATTATGTCAATGATACAGGCAACCAGATGGACGCTTTCTACCGCTCCCTCTACTGCCGCTATCTACAGGCACTGGGTAAAGAGAGCGAGATGCCCTCAAACGGCTACCAGGGGGCCTATCCGGTAGAGCTTGCTCAGGAGATTATCTCCGAGAAAGGGGATGCTTTCCTCTCCCTACCTCCTGAGGAAGCAATCCGGGAACTGGGAAAAATCGCCCTGCATAAGGCTGTTACGGCCATCAAGTCTGACCTTGAGTATCTGCGCGTTGGCTTCGATGTCTGGTTCAGTGAGCGCAGCCTCTACGAGAGCAACCAGTTTGAACGGGCAATGGCCCTGCTGCGAGATGGTGGACACATCAAGGAGAGGGAGGGAGCGCAGTGGTTTATTTCAACCGCTCTTGGCGAGGACAAGGACAACGTCCTTGTGCGCAGCAATGGCGTGCCCACCTATTTCGCCTCGGATGTTGCCTATCACTATAACAAATTCCTGGAACGCGGCTTCGACAGGGTGATCAACATCTGGGGAGCAGACCATCAGGGGCATATCTCACGAATGAAGTCCGTTCTTAGCGCGCTGGGGATCGACCCTTCCAGGCTGACGATAATCATCGCACAGATGGTAACCTTGAGCGATGGCAAGCTATCGAAACGCGCCGGGCAGGTTATCACCCTCCGACATCTCATCGATGAGGTAGGAGCGGACGCGTGCCGTTTCTTCCTCCTGTCACGCTCGGCAGACAGCCAGATGGACTTCGACCTGGAGCTGGCAAAGCAAGAGTCAGCCGACAACCCTGTATACTACGTCCAGTACGCTCACGCCCGCATCGCAAGCATACAGCATTTCGCCGAGGAGAGAGATATCGACTATTCCGACGGTAACGTGAGGTTACTCACCACAGAGGCCGAACTCAATCTGATACGCAAGATGGTGCTTTTACCCGAGCTAGTAGAGCTTGCCGCCAGAAACCTCGAACCCCACCACCTGCCTCACTTCGCCCAGGACCTGGCAACTGCATTCCACAGCTTCTACAAGCAATGTCGGGTCGTCTCCGATGACGAGGCTTTGACACAGGCACGGCTCAAACTTGTTAAAGCGTCTCAAATCGTCTTCGCCAGGACCCTCGGCCTTATGGGGATGACCGCCCCCGAGCACATGTGAACACGCTTTGCAGCGTAGGGGCAGGTTGGAGAATCCACTCCAACCGAGCCTTGAGCGGATGCTCAAGGTTACCCGTATTACAAATACAGGTCTCTAGAGCCCCTCCGCCTTATACTGCTCCGCCAGATTGGGGTAAAATTTTTCATGCCCTCTCAGCCAGCCCTTCTGTTTCTCGGTGACCTGGCCTTTGACCTTCGCCGGTACCCCGACAACAAAGGAGCCGGAGGGGACTATCATGCCTTCGGTAACCACCGACCCCGCGGCGATGATACAGTAGTCTCCTATCACAGAGTTATGTAAAGTGGTGGCGTTTATTCCGATGAGCACCCTCGTCCCTACCCTACTGCTGTGCACCATGGCGCCGTGCCCCACAACTACATGGTCGCTTATCTCCATATCCTTTCCCGCATGCAGCATGCAGGTGTCCTCTATATCAACGTAGCTGCCTATCTTTATCGCAGCGAAGTCCCCCCTGATCACAGCTCCCGGCCACACATTCGAGTGCTCCCCTATCTCCACATCGCCGACAACGTACGCCGCCTCGCTGATAAAGGCTGACTCGGCTATCCTGGGAGTCTTTCCGTTGAAGCTCCTTATCACCCCAAACCTCCAATCATTTACGCGGCAATTATAGCCCCTTCATTTTATAGGCGTAAAAATAATGTTCATACATTCTAAAACTCGTAGATTGTAGACTGCATTCCGGACTACATCCTGTTCCGGTATACTTTGGCTTAACGGCCACCCCTTTCGCCCAGTACAGCCACGGCGAGAACATGGGGGCCGACGTGAGTACCGACTACAGGGCTGACCTTTGCACGGTATATACGTTCCGTAGGAAATCTGGGGCTGAGGCGTTCGATTAGTGCTTCTGCCTCGTCATTGGTAGTCGCATCTTCTACAGCCATCTCCTCAATACTGGAAAAGCTCATAGCGAACTGGTACAGGCATTCCATTGCTTTGGATCGAGAGCGAGGCCTGGCGACAGGATGAGCCTCACCACCTTTTAAGGTCAGTACGGGGTTCACCCTTAACATCGATCCCAGTAAAGCCTGTACCGAGCCAATACGCCCGCCCCTTCTAAGATACTCCAGTGTATCAAAGGCGAAATATATCTTTGACTTAGATATATTCTGCCTGGTCAAATTCAACAAATCATCCATATTGGCCCCTGATTTAGCTGCCTTAGCCGCGGCAATTGTTATCAACCCCAGCGCCATACAACCGGCCTGTGAATCGATTACTTCCACCCGGCATTTATTTGTCATCAGCTCAGCAGCCTGTAATTCAACCTCGTAGACAAGGCTTAGCTTACTGGATAAAGCAATAACCAGTATCTCATCCGCCCCTTGAGCCACCTCGTCGTAGACCTGGCTAAATACCGCAGGGCCCGGAACCGCAGTTGTAGGCATAGTTTTACAGGTTGCAAGCTTCTGGTAGAACTCAGCAGTTGTCAGTTCCACACCATCGCGGTATGTTTCATTGCCAAAGTGGATATGCAGTGGCACTACTGTTATCCCTAAATCGCTGGCTATTTCAGGTATCAGGTCCGAGGTACTGTCGGTAACAATCTTAACTGTCATAATTTCTCACTTCCACGGAGCGTGAGCATAAAAAATCGCTTCATGCCGACATGTATATTGAAGATGCGACTCGCTGCTTGCTTCCGTCCCTGATGGTTAACACAATTGCGGAATGGCTCTTGGCATGAACATCGTAAACAACAGCGGGGCTCGTGTCAATGTTCACCCGACCCGATAAATATTCCCCCGCAATTCCTGCCGTTCATAATGAATAGACAGCTAGTCGTACGATCAATCGCCTTGTCCCCACCCCCATTCTATGGTACACTCCACTAGGATACGGAAGGAGTACAGATTTGATGAAAGGTCGTGTCTTTTCCGGCGCCAGGCCAACGGGCAAGCAGCACATAGGTAACTACCTGGGAGCGATACAGAATTATGTCAAGCTTCAGCAGGACTATGACTGCATCTACTGCATCGTTGATATACACGCCCTGACCACTCTCGAAGATACCCACCTGCTCAAGGAGAACACCCGCGAGATGATGCTCGACTGGCTGGCCGCGGGGCTCGACCCTGAAAAGAGCATCCTCTTCGTACAGTCCCACGTCCCCGAGGTGATGGAGCTTCACACCCTGCTCAGCATGGTAACACCCCTGGGCTGGCTGCTCCGTGTCGCCACCTTCAAGGAGAAGGTCAAGTCGCAGCCTCACAATGTCAACTACGGGCTTGTCGGCTACCCCGTGCTGATGACGGCCGATATCGTCCTCTACAAGGCGGACACAATACCCGTGGGAGAAGACCAGCTGCCCCACCTGGAACTGGCGCGGGAGATAGTACGCCGCTTTACCTACCTGTTCGGCGAGGTCTTCCCCGAACCCAAGGCCAAGCTCACCACCTCTCCCATGGTTATGGGGCTCGACGGTGAAAGAAAGATGAGCAAGAGCTACGACAACGATATCGAGCTTGCGGCTTCACCGGAGGAAACCACGCAAAGAATAAGAACCGCATTCACCGATCCCGCCCGCAAGTATCGCACTGACCCCGGACACCCCGATATATGCAATATCTACAGCCTGCACCACTTCTACAACCCCGATCGCCTGGAGGAGATCGCCGTGCAGTGCCGGGGGGCGGCAATCGGCTGCGTCGATTGCAAGGACCTGCTCGCCGAGGGGGTAAACAGAGACCTCGCGCCCTTCCGCGAAAGGCGAGCCGAGATCGCCAGGAGGCAGGGATACGTAAATGAGGTCCTCGCCGACGGGGCCGGACGCGCCCACGTTATAGCAAGTGAGACCATCAAAGAGGTCAGAGAGAAGATGGGTCTACCATGACCGATTTGCCCTTATCCCGGAATGGGAAGGAAGCCCTTGATGTAGCCAAAGCGGCGGCGGGAGAGGCTGGGGAAATAATAAAAGCCCACTTTCGAGAAGAGAGACAGATACAATTCAAGGGAAGAGCCAACATAGTCACCGAGGTAGACCTCAGGGTAGAGGACAGCCTCAAAGCATTACTTCGAGCGGAATATCCCGACCACAGCATTATCTCCGAGGAGTCAGAGCCCGTCAGCGGCGGTTCAAACTACACCTGGATTCTCGACCCACTGGATGGGACAAACAACTACTCCTTCGGCATACCATTTTTCTCCACTGTCATCGCCTTAACCAGCGGCGATGACGTCCTGCTGGGCATAGTCTACGATCCCCTGCGCGACGAGCTGTTCGCGGCCCTGCGAGGCAAAGGCACGACTCTCAACGGCAGCCCTGTCCGCGTCTCCGGGAAAACGAAGGTTCAGGACTCGCTCATCGGCCTCGACCTGGGTTATGTCGATGAGAAAGGGAAGAGGCTACTGGAGTTTATCACCAGCCTGTGGCCGAACATGTACGCCTTCAGGATCATGGGCTCGGCCGCCCTGGGGATGGCCTACGCCGCCTGCGGACGGCTCGACCTCTACTTCCACCTGCTGGTGTACCCCTGGGAGCTCGCCTGCGGCAAGCTGCTGGTGACCGAGGCCGGCGGGGTGGCGACCGACTGGGAAGGGAGGCCGCCGGTCATAGGCGAAAGCTCCGTCATAGTCTCAAACAAGGACATCCACGCCGATTTCCTGAACATTGTGCATGCCCGTTAGGAGCGTTCAATTCAGGCTGTCCAATAAATGTAGCGTTGCCACAGGTATGGCAACGAATTCTCCGTCGTGACAGGAGTCACGACACTACACACACGGTATGAGGTAGGGGCGATCCAATGTGATCGCCCCTCCATGACGAGATAACAGGCGTCCGTGAAATAATCAGTCTCCCCTGCCCAGGTGTAGACCACATCATAAGTCAGGGAAAACAGCCCAACTGGCAGGTGCAGATCTTGATACTCAGCCTGTTCGCTGTGTCTCCGACATCCTTCGGGGCGACTTTAAACTTCTTCGCTATCCTGAACGCCTGGGCGCAGGGGAGCCTTCCATTGACAAGGGACGCCCGTATCTCCTCCTCCATTGTCAGCTCCATATATCCCTCCATTCTGCTTGCCGCGAGGTTTCGCCTCTGTGACCTTGTGCCGCTCGACTTACACGGCCCCGGTATGAACTTCCCCATTACTCTATTTTGGCCTGGTTACTCTGTCAATACAATACTTATGTCAAGTCAGCGGCTACTCGCAGCCATCTGTTGGCCTGACCGGGACATCGCAGTCTCATCATGCTCAACTCGTCGATTGGCAGTTACTAAGTCTTGTTGCCTCCCTCTACTCATCTTAAAGCCAGGGTTACATTACTTACTATGATTTAAGTCATAGAATTAACGGGTTGGGAAGGGTTGACAAGCCACGACAGGTAGGTCAAGATACCCGCGTATATATAATTACTCCAGGGAGGGAGATCTGTGAGGCTATTCGCTTTCGTTATAGTGCTGTTGCTTTTACTGTTGCTTACCTTCGGGGCGCCGGGCTGCTACTGGGGGGAGGGAGTGACCGAGAAGCACGGCCTCAAGATGAATCTCGACGATGCCTGCTTCATAGAAGAATCAACATCCTCTGACCATTCGTCAGCGCTGCTGGTAACGCTGAGCTTCGAGAACGAGGGCGAAGCAGCGCTTTACTTTGACTACCACGATTTCGCATATATTGCCGGTGACACGGACATATTCTACCTTGCATCTGTATCACCTAGGTCCTGCCCGCCCGTGTATATCTCCCCCTCCATGTCATCTAAGTCTGCGCGTGCGCTCAAGCCGAACCAGACATGCAGCTGCAAATTAGAGTTCGTCGTGTCCGACGAGTCACGCCTGACTGGAGATGAAAGGCTGACCCTGGTTATCTATGGCGAAGATGCAACAGGGGACAGCGTGGTTGTTGAGTTCAAGCTGCCACGGTTAAACGACATGAGGGAGTGCACCGAGGACGACCTTACGGAAGGCACATAGCAAGCAAGAGCAGCGCAGCCAGATCCAACGCCCGCACCCTCCCCGTTCGCCCTGTGCGCACAGATTATAGAATACGCAATCCCATAGCCGGCTGCCTGGCCGTCTGAATGTCCAGACACCTGAGCGTTTAAGTGGTGAGTTACTGACAATCCTCCCTCCCACGGTAAGGGGAGCTAGAGGGAGGGGGAATTATATTCACCCTCATCCTTCGGCAGGCTCAGGTCGGGCTCTTTCCTCTCCCGTCAAGGGAGAGGAAACCATTATCCTCCCTCCCCCGGCGGGAGGGAGTTAGAGGGAGGGGGGATTTCCCTGTGCTTGCAGTGACAACATGGGTATCCCAGAGCATATTCTCCAGGCGCTGTTGGAGCGGATGCTCCAACCTGCCCCAAATTTGCAGACCCCATCAAGGGAGAGGAGCTATTTGCCCACTTTCGCCTGTTGCTATATTATAGCAACAGGTTATCTCCGTAAGCTGACGCGGAGAGCCATCTAAACGGTGCAGTAAGAGGAAACCGATGGACATAGGTGAACTTATCTCGATCATCATGGTGCTCCTTTTCGCGGTTGGGCTGCCCGTTATTATCAGCAGTATGAGGAAGGGCAAGCAGAAGAAGCTCGATGAACTCTTCCAGCACCTTCCAGGTATAGGAGTAAAGGCATCCCTCATGGAAAAGGAAAACGCACAGGAGAAGGTAGGACAAAAACGTTCCTGGGGAGCGAAAGTCGAGGGCGGCATTGGAATAGAGGACAGGAACATCGATTCCATAATTGTCGTCAGCGTGTCCAGCCAGTATGGAGCCACATATTACCTGGACTGCCTGGTGATGATCCCCAGCCTCGCGGGCAGGGAAGACACCAGGAAAACGACAATGATTAAAAAGAAAAGTCCGCCGCTATGGGGAAAGACGACAGACATCGAGTGGAAAGGTGACCCTTACCTGGCTCAAAGATTGAACTTCGACTACCAGTTGAAGTACAGGCTGTTGCAGGCCAGTCCGAACCCGCTGAAAGGAAGCATCTCGATTCATCCGGAGCCCAAGTACGGTTATACCAGGATCAGGACTGACTACCAGTTGCTTTCTTCAGACTTGTTCCAGGCGATAGATACCATTGCCAGGCACGTCAAATCGGGGGCTTAGCACTAGAAAAGTCAGTGCTAAAAAGGAGCAGCGATGCTAAGCTGGGAGAAGAAGCTGTCAGGGATAGACATCGGGCAGGAATCGTTTCATAAATGCTTCGGATGCGGCAAGGAGAACCCGGTCGGCCTCAAGCTCGAATTCGTACAGAATGGCAGCGAGGCCAGGAGCGAGTTTACCATCAGCAAGCTCTACGAGGGTTGGGACGGTTTCGTGCACGGCGGCATAATATGCACCATCCTCGACGAGGCGATGGCATATACATTCTTCCCCGAGATTAAGGGGGTTACTGCCAAGGCCGAATTCAGGTTCAGGCGACCTGCCCCCGTAGAAGTCCCGATGGCGGTCAACGCCAGGCTAGTCAGGAAAACGAGGAAGCTTCTCACCACACACGCTGCGATAACCCTCAAAGATGGTACGATAGTGGCCGAAAGTACCGGCCAGGCATATGTGGTCAATTCAAAACAGGGCTAATCACGCAGCGAAGTTAGTTGCTGACGCCCCTTACCGCAACTCCCTGTTCAGTAGGATTCGTAGAACTCCCGAGGTTTCGATGAAACGTCGACTATGGCCCATATCCAGATGGCGATATTCGGAACGAAGAATATCAACCAGGTCCAGACCGGATTGAAAACGGTAAGATTCAAACCGAGGCCCAACCAGAATTTCCAGCTATCTCTCCTGTATGTATAGAGCCATGTCCAGAATGACAGGAAGACCGCAAGCAGGATCGCCACCGTCTTATCTTTAGGTGAGGGAACACGTTCTCTTTGAACACGGACTCCGCAGTTCATACATATATCGGTGTCCTTCTTTATCACAGCGCCGCAGCTCCGGCAGAACATCTCATCAGGGCCAGCAACCCGTTGCTCCTCCATCGTTTACCTCATCATTGTGCTCTCGAAATTCACGTTCGCAATAAACGTAGAATCTCCCATGCCTACCGCCTGTTTCGAACAAAACCAAATATGTCAGGTTTCCTGGACAGGATAAAACTCCTTGCTCGATATCGCTATCAAAATCAGCGCCGGTATTCCCAGCGGCCAGAATGAGAAAAGTGAGCAAACCCCGCCGACAACTGCCAGCGGGAAATTCTTCCTGTTAATCGCGTGGCTCGAGCCCACTATTGTCACAATGCCCAGAGCGAGCAGCAGTATTCCAATCCCTATAGGGGCCCACTCAACCCCATCCACACCATTACCTGCGGTAGCGCCGATGGAGATCAACACAATTCCGACGATAACAGGAACGACCCCGGCAACTACGCCGAATACACCTCCTACAACTGGCTTAGCCGTGGAACCAATTTCATCAATGGAAACTGCACCCTTTCGAACTCGAACGCCGCAGTGCACGCAAATCTCGGCCTCTTTCTTTATGACGGCACCACAGCTCGGACAGTACATCTCATCTTCCCTGGGCACCCGTTTCTCAGCCTCCATTTCTACCTCCTCAGATTCAAAAAGCGTATGTTGCCGGATATCGTGAACTGTGCGCCGGGGCCCGTTTCGATATCCTCGGTAAGCATTGTAATCGATTTGTCAACATTCTCCAACATCGTCGGTTCCCCCCGTTCAACGCATCCTCTTCACCCGCCACGTCAGCCAGACGAAGTGAAATACGGAGAAGGACAATACCAATGCCGCAGGCATCGCGGCCCTGGGATCGAAAAAGATAAGCGCAATAGCCCCGGCCAAACCGTCGTTCTTCCTGGTGCCTAACAGCATAAAGCTGATCCTGCTCGCCTTCTTCACACCTAAACGTATTGACACGCGGTTAATCACCTCGGCCAGGACAAACGTGCCGGTAAAAGCGACAGCCGATACCAGCAGTAAAGTGCCGGGCTCCTGCAGGAACACATCACGATTCAGCCCGACCATGGTATAAATTACCAGGAAGAAACCCCAGTTCACCACCGGGTTCCTCCATCTCTCCACTATCGACATTATGCGAGTACGCCGCAAGATCCTGGAGACTACGATCGGAGCAACTATCAGCTCTCCCAGTACTATCAGCAGCCTTTCGGTCTCGATAAAGTTCGCCCCCAGGAATAATATGCAAATCAACGGGGTGACGGCCAGCGCCACAGTGTATACGGCTACATTCCCTACCAGCGAATACCTGGTGTTCCCGCCCAGGAGATAGGTGATCGGTATCACGGCGACGGCAGGAGGCATGGCGGCGACAAGCACGAAGCCCGTACGCAGGTCTTCATCACCGATAATCAGGGATGACAGGCCCACGTAAATGCCGCTAAGGATGATAAAGTTCAGCACCAGGGCCATCAGGACGGGTAATAATATCGTCTTTAAATCGAGGAATACCCTTGAGGAAATATCCAGTATGGAAATGGTCATTATCAGGCCCAGCACGGGCACCAGCGCAGGTTCCGTATAAGAAGCGCCATCGCTGTATAACAGCGCGACAGCGATGGCAAGCAAAAAGATGAAGCTGTTATTTCCAAGAAGTCCCATGATTCGGCTATCAATAGACATGGTAAATTACCGCCATGTTTTATGATTTAATCGGGAAACAGCGCCACGGCGGAAAGGAAAGTAAATAACCCGCTAAAGCCAGTATATAGTGTGCTTTGACCATATGGCAATGTAGACTTATCCAGGCTTGCTGTCAATGTTTGCATCGCAAGGGCCAGACCACAGGGGTTCTTAGCACTTTACATAATATGCTCGGCTTCGCGAACGGCGACACCGCACTAAAAATAACGCAATAAGCAACTCCCAATACCGGCTTGACAATCCTATCACTAACATACTATACTGGTTTCACTGACCGACTGGTCGGTCAATATATAACATGGAATAGCTTTGATGGAATCACCCGTAAAACGGAAGGACATACCTCCACAGCGCCGCGAGCAGATATTCGCAGCCGCAGCAGAGCTGTTCTCCCGCAGCGGCTACCACGGCGTCACCGTCGATGCCATCGCCCGGCGAGCCGGAATCAGCAAGGGCAACCTGTACTGGTATTTCAAATCCAAGCAGGAGATCTTCCGGCTCCTCATAGACTATGCCGTCGGGCGGCTTTATTCTCCTGTACTAGAGGCGATGTTGAGCGATGTAGAACCCCGCGAGAGGCTGCGAGCTGTTGCCAGGAGCTGTATCCATGCCGCAGAGGCTGATCCCGAAGCCCTGCACCTTATCTGGCAAATCGCCACTCAGCCCGAGCTTAAAGACCTGGTATCCCCTGAGTTCTCCACCTGGCTTAATCCCGTTATCGACTACCTCAAGCCACTTTTTACTGAGCTTGGCGATAAGGACCCTGAGGGCACAGCAACGCTTTATTGCTTTACGCTTGACGCTCTGATGCTGCTGGTCTCTATAGACCCCAATGTTTATGACAGGGAGAAACTGATGGCGGCCATCGAAAATAAGTTTATAAGCCTTGGGAGGGAATGAGATGTCCATACCAAAATCGGGCGAAGCCGGAGATATCATACTCCAGTTGAACGACGTATCGCGGTCATATCAGATGGGGCAGGTGGAGGTAAGAGCCCTCAGCGATATAACACTTGACATAACACGAGGCGGGTTTATCGTTATCCTGGGCCCCAGCGGCTCGGGCAAAACCACGCTGCTTAACCTTATCGGCGGCATCGATTCCCCGACCGCAGGCAGTATTACTATTGACGGTATTGAACTCAGCGCACTCGATGACAGAGGCCTGACCGAATACCGGCGCAACCATATCGGCTTCGTCTTCCAGTTCTTCAACCTCATCCCCACCCTGACGGCCAGGGAAAACGTCGAGTTCGCCGCAGAGCTGGTCGATGAACCAAGAGACCCCCTCGAAGTGCTGGAGGTCGTCGGACTCAAGGAACGCGCCGACCACTATCCCAGCGAACTCTCCGGCGGAGAGCAGCAGCGCGTAGCCATAGCAAGAGCCCTGGCAAAGGACCCACCGATACTACTCTGCGACGAGCCCACCGGCGAGCTCGATTTCGAGACCGGAAAGCACATTCTGAGCGCAATGAGGATGATAAACGAGGAAAGCCGCAAGACTGTGCTCCTGGTCACGCACAATACCGCTATCGGTGATATAGCCCACAGGGTAGTCCGGCTTCGCAGCGGCGAGATCGTGGAGGACAGGCATAATCCATCCCCCGTAGACCCCCGGGAGCTGAGGTGGTAGTACGCTATGAAAAAGCTGCGCCGCTTCCTGCAACAAAAGCTCCAGCGTAAACTGGTTAGAGACCTTGCCACCTCAAAGGGTCTGTTCGTCGCCGTGACCGCGGTAATCTTCCTGGGTGTAACCTTCTTCGGGGCCTCATTCCTGGGCTACCAGAATCTCAGAAGCTCCTATGACTACACCTACGAAACGCTTCATTTCGCCGATTTCACTATCAGGGTGGTGGAAGCCCCTGCGGAAACCCTGGAGGAACTGGAGGCGATTCCGGGGGTCACCGCCGTTACCAGCAGGATGAACAGTGACTTCTCCCTCACCCTTCCCGGAACAGATGAGAAGAGGATGGTGTCGCGGGTGATATCCCTTCCCTCGGACTCCAGACCGGCCGTCAACGACATCAAGGTGGAGAGCGGCTCCTATTTCCAGGAGGGCGATAGCAGCGCTCTGCTGGTGGAAACCAATTTCGCCGAGCATCACGGCTTGAAAGAAGGCAACACTCTCAACCTTACGATAGACGGCCATACAACCAACTTCAGTGTGGCCGGTATCGTCGCCAGTCCCGAGTACATCTGGTTTGCCAAGAGCCGTCAGGAGATACTGGTCTCCCCCGAAACCTTCGGAGTCGTGTTCATCCCTGAGGATACTGTGACCGACCTGTTGGGGAAACCTTTTATCAATGAGTTCTGCTTCCTAGTCGATGATGGGGCTGACAGAGAAACCATAATAGCGGAGGCCGAGAAAATACTTGATTCATACGTGGTAATGGATGTTGTCCCGCGCGAGGACCAGCCCAGCAACGCAGCCCTGAGTATGGACCTTCAGGAGTTCGGGGAGCTGGCTGAAGTCTTCCCTCTCCTCTTCCTCATCGTGGGAGCACTGGCAACATACATCCTGCTCACCCGGATCGTCCACAATCAGAGGGCTCAGATAGGACTTATGCGGGCGACAGGCTATTCCCGCCGACAAATCCTCCTTCACTACCTCAGCTTCGCCCTCATAATAGGAATCGTGGGCGCTGTTATGGGAACGATTGCCGGCTATCTTCTCTCCGAACTTATCACCAATCTCTACACGGGCATCCTGGGGATTCCTTATACCAAGATCGAGATGGACCTCATGCAGTGGCTGGCTATCGAAGAGGGGCTTTTCCTGGGGATTATCCCCTGCGCGATTGCCGGCATAATCCCCGCCTGGGCTGCCTCCCGCCTCAGCCCGTCCGAAGCCATGCGCCCCCCGGCCCCGACCGCCGGCAGGAAGCTCCTGCTGGAGCGCATCTTCCCCTTCCTGGCCCGGCTGTCATTCCTCTGGAAGATCCCGCTGCGCAATATATTTCGCAACCGCCGCCGCAGCCTTTACACAGTCATCGGTGTCGCCTTCGGCATCAGCCTCATTCTAGTATCGGCTGCCTTCATCGACGCCATCGAAGCTTTCACGGACTTGCAATTCAATAAAGTCCAGATATACGATGCCCAGATCAATTTCTCGTCAACCCAACCGCAACCGGCAACTATTGCGGAGGAAGTGCAGGGCTGGGATGAGGTGGAGAAGGCCGAACCCGTTCTTCAGATACCCGTCAGACTGGAGTATGAAGACAACAGCTACTCCACGCTGGTGGTAGGGCTTTCCCAGGGCGCAGAGCTGTACGGGCTGCACTCCACCGGTGGGGACCGAGTCGATGTCAGTGACCAGGGGATTCTGCTTAGTGAAGGCCTTGAAAAGAACCTGGACATAAAAAGCGGCGACATACTCACGCTGCTCTCCCCGTGGGGTACGCAGCAGCTGGAAGTCCTCGGATTCGTGCAGCAGCCCCTCGGCAGCTACGGCTACGTGACGTTAGGTCAGGCCCAGAAACTCGTGGGAGGCCTGCCCGTAATAAACGGCCTTATGCTGGACGTAGGGCCACAGTATCTGGACTCCATAAGGGAAAAGGCCTACGGTATCCCGGGCACTGTCTCCGTGGAGTTGACCGGGGAAAGCAATGAGACGGTCGAGCAGATGATGGGGCTGATTAAAGGTATGAGCTGGGTAATGCTCGCCTTCGGTGCCGCTCTGGCGCTGGCTATCGTCTTCACCATGGTAACAGTGAGCATCCTGGAGCGCCGCCGTGAGATAGCGACCATGCGCACTATGGGAGAGGGCAGGGGCAGAATTACGGCCATGATTACTATCGAGAACCTGCTGCTGGGACTTATAGGGATCATCCCCGGCATTCCGATGGGTTATTACCTGGCGGTGTACTTCTTCAGCCTCTTTCAGGGTGACATGATGAGCTATAACCTGGTTATCTTCCCCCGCACATACCTGCTGACCGTTGGGCTGGTCATTCTGATCATGGTCGTTTCCCAGATACCGGGCATTCGTAACATCAACAGGCTGAACCTGGCGCAGGTCACGAAGGAACAGGCGACCTAGTTGAAAATAGCTGACACATAACACCAAATTAAGGCGAGAGGCTTGTATAAAGCCTCTCGCCTTAGAGTTACTCGTGATTCCTCGAAGTCTGCGCCTTAAGGCGCCATTATCACGAAATTATCGAAGGCCGCCTCGCTGGAGCTTCCCGCCAGCGATGTGACCCCCAGCCCCACATATCCACTACTGAAGCTGCTATCGGTGACCTCCGACAGCAAATGGCCGTTGGCGTATAACCGCAGCGTGTCCCCCTCACACTCAACGCGCATCAGGTTGACCTCGTCCCACCCCTCATTTATGTGACTCGACCAGGTGGGTGAGCCCGAAAGACCGGTCCTCACACCGTTCTTCCATACGCTTATCGCGTAGTATCCATCGGCACTGATGCCAAAGTTATAGTAGTTGCTATCATCGACACAGCGGCAGAATACCTGCTGCCAGTTATCGTCGGTCCCGGCTACCAGCCAGGTCTCCACCTCGATGACCAGGTCGCTGTAGTACCGGTACAGGTCGGAGTAGGAACAGCCATCGTCGTATGTGGAGTCCTCTATATGGAGTGCGCCCGTTTGGTATTCAACCCAGCCACCACTGTAATCTCCGGTTTCCCAGCCGCTCGACGGGTTGCTGAAGTCATCGGAGAACAATACACCGCCCGTCGATGTCGGCTCAGGGGTAGGTGGTAGGGTTGGCGTGACTTCAGGAGTTTCCGCCACCACTTGTCCTGATATGCTTGTAACCACGATATTATCGAAGGCCGCCTCGCTGTAGCTGCCTGCCAGCGACGTGACCCCCAGGCCAATATAACCCCGACTAAAGGTATCGTCGGTAACCTCCGACAGCAAATGGCCATTGGCATATAACCGCAGCGTGTCCCCTACACACTCGACGCGCATGACATTGGTCACATCCCGGCCCTGCTTGATATGACTCGACTGCGCGGGGTCACCGGAGAGATCGCTTAGCCCGCCATCGCGCCACAAGCTGATTGCATAATAGCCATCCGCACTTATGCCAAAGTCGTAATAGTTATTATCGTCGACAGATCGACAGAATATCTGCTGCCAGTTGTCGTCGGTTCCGGCTACCAGCTTGGTCTCCACCTCAATAGCCAGGTCACTGTAGTACCTGTAGAGATCCGACCAGGTGCACGAATCGTCGGTGTAATCCTTCATATGGAACCACCCATCTTGATAGTCAGCCCAACCAACTTCCCAATCGCCGGTTTCCCAGCCACTTCTAGCGTTGCTGAAGCCATCTGAGAACAACACCTCGCCATTCGAAGTCGGTGTAGTGGTCTCCTCACCATCGCCGGCGCAGCCCAGCGTTGCCACCAGCAGCGCCACTGCCAGAATTACCGCCCCCATCAGGATGACCTTTCGATTTATCATCTCGTCTACCTTCCAGTAATAATTCCTCATGTTCAAACAGGTCCGCTCTTTTTCCCTCTCAACCCGGCGCCCAGGTATAGAAAACTAACTTTCCGTGCCAATATACATATCGCGATAGATTACCGCAAGATTTACAAGCCTTGCTGGCTCAGAACCCGACGGACCGTGGAGAAGCGGTTTCGATATGTTCGCAACTCTTCCCTGGTTGCCCAGTAGCAGGGCGGACGCCAACATGTAGGGTAAATGTCACTTTAGAGACTAATGGAGGCGCCAGGGGCATCTCAGGGGCTCTCAAGAGTATTCTGTTCGGCGGCGCGGTTTCCAACTTGCCAGACGCAATCGAATTTGTAATACTACTCTAAGCCGTGTTTTGCTACACGGCGTATAGTAGAGACAGGTATGGAAATGCCCTTCAGCATAGCCCTCGCGTAGCCCCACCTCCGCCAAAGGCGCGGCGAATTCTTAAGCTTACGCTGGATGTATTCTACCTCGCCGTTCGAAAGCTCGCCAGCCCATCCCGGCCGAAGCAGCTTCCTGTCCGGCTGATTTACGGCGGATAGTGAGTCGCCCTTTTGCGGGGCTTCGTGCCTGCTCCTCCTGACGCTCATCATATAGACTATAACTCAGTTCAACCACGACCTCAACCTCCGGCGCTCCAATCCGTCCATCATCTGGAAATCAGTTCCCGCCCCCTGAGTGAATAGACCGACCGAATCCTCCCTCCCCCTTCGGGCTGCCCTCGGCTCTGAGGCTCAGTCTCGTAGAGAGCCTCAGGACGAAGCCCGGCGGGAGGGAGTTAGAGGGAGGGGGAATCCAATAAAATATCAAACCTCTTGCCCCAACTCTCCCCCACTGCTACAATCTGGTCATCACCTGCGAGGGAGTTGACCGGAGCCCGGCGCACTGTTACCCCCACCAACGAACAGCAAGGAGGCCACGAATGAAGGCAGTTGAAGGAAAGCTCGGCCGCGTCTTCGTCATTCGGCTTGAGGATGGCGACATGATCCCGGAGAGTATCGAGCGTTTCGCGGAGGAGAACGGGGTATCGGTAGGACATGTTATCCTCGTTGGAGGAATCGGAGATGGTGAGGTCGTGGTCGGCCCGCGGCGTTCGCAGGAAAGACCGCCGGAGCCGCTGCTGCTTCCTGTAGACGGTGCGCACGAGGTGGCGGGGGTGGGGGTCCTTGCCCCCGGTGAAGACGGCAGGCCCTCCCTCCATATCCACGCGGCGCTGGGTCGCTCCGGGAAGACCACTACAGGTTGCCTCAGGCCCGGCGTCAAGACCTGGCTTGTGGCCGAGGCCATACTGTACGAAATCCTCAACGCCAGAGTGGCCCGTCTCATGGACGCCGAGAGCGGCTTCGAGCTCCTGGAGCCCGGCGCCGGGCCCCAGACATAGAATCACAGCAGTCTATATGTCTCACCCGTAGGGGCGTTCAATTGAACGCCCCTACGATTTTGGGAATAACCGACGTTCAAGACGCCATTCGTAGGGGCATGGTAACCATGCCCGCTACGCAGACGAATGCCTTACATACTATTTTCGGAGCAAGCATCCTTTTCATGTCATTGCGAGCGCGGCGAAGCAATCTCTCGCTTGACTCTTGTGAGACCACAGCATATAATCTCGGTGCTTCGACAAAAAACAACCGCATCAGCGTATTCAAAATGATCAAACCCACCATCTTCATCAGCTACAGCCACAAAGACGAGGAATGGAAGAACCGACTGGGCACCCATCTCAAGGTGCTGGAGAACGAGAGCATCATTGAAGAGTGGGACGACCGCCATATCGGCACAGGCAAGGACTGGTATAAGGAAATCGAGGATGCTATGGAGCGCTGCAGCGTAGCCATGCTGATGGTCTCTGCCAATTTCCTCACCTCCGAATTCATTCTAACGGAGGAAGTGCCCCGCCTGCTTGAGCGTAAGTGGGATGAAGGCATACGTATTTTCCCGCTTATCGTCTGTCCCTGCGCCTGGAAGCAGGTCAAATGGCTGGCTCAAATGAAAGTCCGCCCCACCGACGGGCATCCCCTGTCTGCGGGAGACGACCACCAGATTGACACCGACCTTGCTGCGATTACTGAGGAAGTCGCGGATGTCATCAGGTGCTGCGCCCCGCCAACCACGCCCGAAGGTTACGTTCCACTTGCCCCGGACAAGATATCGCTCGCCAAGATGCCGTCAACAAACCCCGACCTCTTCGGCCGCGATGAGGAGCTGGCGATTCTGGACGCAGCGTGGGATAGTCCGCAGACCAATATCGTCGAGCTGGTGGCCTGGGGCGGCGTGGGCAAGACGGCGCTGGTGAATAAGTGGCTGCTGCAGATGGGGAAGGACAACTACCGAGGGGCGGAGCGCGTGTACGGCTGGTCCTTCTACAGCCAGGGGGCGGCCGAGGGGAAGCAGGCATCCGCCGATA
This sequence comes from uncultured Dehalococcoidia bacterium, assembly GCA_964453665.1. Classification (GTDB taxonomy): domain Bacteria; phylum Chloroflexota; class Dehalococcoidia; order SZUA-161; family SZUA-161; genus DAOUTY01. The sequence continues at coordinate 42,530 of CAYVQT010000001.1, forward strand.
CGTTCATAGCGGCCGCACTGGCGTGGTTCGGCGACCCCGATCCAAAAGAGGGGTCACCCTGGGACAAGGGCCAGCGCCTGGCGGAGCTTGTCCGAAGGCAACGCACGCTGTTGATACTGGACGGGCTCGAACCGCTTCAGTATCAGCCGGGCGAGATGGAGGGACGCCTCAAGGACCCGGGGCTGCAGAGCCTGCTGCGGGAGTTGGCGAACTACAATCCGGGGCTGTGCGTACTCACCACCCGCCTGGCAGTCGACGACCTCAAGGATTTCACCGGCACCCGTGTTGAAAGGATTGAACTAGAAAATTTATCACCTGAAGCGGGCGCGGAGCTACTCAGTAACCTCGGCGTTAAGGGTACGCCCGTGGAGCTGAAGCAGGCAGCCAGCGAGTTCAGGGGGCACGCCCTGGCGCTGACACTGCTGGGCAGCTACCTGGCGGTTGTTTATGGCGGTGATATACGGCAGCGCGACAAAATACCCAGGCTCACAGCGGAGAAGAAGCAGGGAGCCCACGCCATAAGGGTTATGAAATGCTACGAAGAATGGTTCAAGGGCAGACCGGAGCTGGATATCCTGCTGATCATGGGGCTGTTCGACCGCCCCGCCGAGGGCGGCGCCGTCGAGGCCGTCAGGGCCAAGCCGGCTATAAAAGACCTGACCTCGAAGCTGCAGAAGCTGTCTCATGCGGAATGGCAGTACGCCGTAAACAGCCTGAGGACAGCCAGGCTGCTCGCGGCAGAGGACCCTCACAGCCCGGATACGCTGGATGCCCACCCGCTGGTGCGGGAGTATTTCGGCGAGAGGTTGAAGGAGGGCAATTCTTCCGCCTGGAAGGAGGCCCACAGTAGGCTATACGATTACTACAAATCTCAGGCAGAGGAGTTCCCTGAAACCATTGAGGAGATGGCCCCGCTCTTCGCGGCGGTGGCCCACGGCTGCGCAGCTGGGCGACACGAAGAGGTGCTTCATGCGGTATATAAGCGCCGCATTCAAAGAGGCGACTATTTCGCTACGAAAAACCTGGGAGCACACGGTGCCGACTTAGCTGCCTTGTCCGGCTATTTTGACGCGCCGTGGAATCAGCCCACTGAGGCCCTTACTGCAGATGACAAGGGCTTTGTCCTAGCGAGGGCAGGCTTCGAACTTCGGGCGCTGGGCAGGCTGACAGAAGCGACGGAGCCCATGGAGGCCGCCTTGCAAGTCAGGGGTACCCATAGTAACTGGGCCAATGCCGCAATCAATGCCAGCAACCTGAGCCAACTCTACGCATCCCTTGGCGACCTAGCCCAGGCTTTGCATTATGCGCGACAGGCCGTGGACTTCGCCGACCGCAGCAGCGATCCCCATGAAAGAATCTCTAAGCGGTCGCAGGTCGCCGATGTGTTGCACAAACTGGGTCGGCTCGAAATGGCCGCAACGACGTTCCGCGAGGCTGAGCAGCTGTTAAAGCAAAGGTGGCGCGGCCCGGGATCCCCGTTCCTCTACTCACTCGCATGCTACCAGTACTGCGACCTGCTGCTGGCCGAAGGTAAGCACTGGCAGGTGCTGAACCAGGCTGGGCAGTCTCTTGAAGAAGCTAAATGCCGGAGCTCGTTGCTAGACATTGCGCTTGGCTATCTGTCCCTAGGGCAGGCCTACTTGATGCAAGGCATACGCTACAGAAAACGCCATTTCAGCCAAGCGACAGTCTATCTAGACCAAGCCGTGACCAGGATGCGAGACGCAGGAAGTCAGCAGTATATTCCTCACGGACTGCTGGCTCGCGCGGAGCTGTACCGCGAGCAGGGCGAGTTTGCACTCGCACATAGGGACGTTGACGAAGCGATGCGCATCGCCAAACGCGACGGCATGCGATTGCACGAGGCGGACTGCCACCTAGGGTACGCCCGGCTTCACCTGGCCGCGGGCGAAAAGGAGAAGGCGCGGGAAAGCCTAGCCGCAGCAAGAGAGATGATCAAGGACACTGGCTACCACCGCCGGGATAAAGAGGTCAAGGAGCTTGAGAAGCAGCTAAAAAAGAGTTAATGCAGACGCTCCATCCGTAGGGGCGTTCAATTGAACGCCCCTACGATTTTGGGAATAACCGACGTTCAAGACGCCGTTCGTAGGGGCACGGCATGCCGTGCCCCTACGTTCTCGTTGCGAGCTGGGGAGCGGGCGACCACATCGGGTCGCCCCTACGCGGCGTGACAATGCGATTACCACTCACTTTGCAGGAGAAGGGCAGGTTATACCCGTAGGGGCTGACCAATGCGTCAGCCCACCTGCCCTTTATATCAGGTACTCCATGATAATCCGATGGGCGAGGTGCGCCTTCTCGCCTCCGCGGAACTCGAATGTTCTATCTTCAAACCCGAGGCCGCTGATCGTGAGCCTGTTGGTCACAAAACGCCCGCTCCTTAGCAGAAACCCTTTATCATCCTCGCTCCCCACTGCGCTGATGCGGCTGTAGGGAATGCTTATCATAGCCTTTCGTTCCGTCACCAGCGATTTGTCGTAAAAAATAACCCGCTTATCCGTTATGCCTATGAATCCGCTTCCCGCGCCTTTCAGGTCGAAAACAGCCCGGATAACCTCATCCTCCTGGCAGAAACCCTCTATCTTCTCTAACTGGTCCTTCTTGTCAAAAATCATGTCGTCAGCATTAATGGCCATTTGCGCCTCCAGGCAACGCTGAAATCGAACATTAAAACGCCCAGACGTCTGAGCGTCTATAAGTTCGAAGCCGCCTCATCCACAGGGGGCCGGACAAGCTCGGCGTATCCGGTACCTGAAACCGCCTCGCCGTCCAATCTCCCCATTACGTCTGTGCTCCCCTCCCAGAAAGGGAAGATGGAAGCCGACAGGCTTTCTAACATACGAATTTCCTGCTGAGGGTACCGGGCTCTTACGGTCAAATCCAGATCGCTTGATTTTTCGCGAACCCTCCAGGCGGTCCCGTACTCTCTACCGCTATCAGGCGAAACCCAGGAATCTAACCTCTCCAGCGTGAATCTGCGCGTATGATGAATTGAACTGTCAGGGTACATTATCGTCAGGTCCCGCGACTCAACCGACTCACTGAGGTTGACGATATGCCAGAAAATTATCTCGGTATTATTTTCAAGCTGGATGCAGAACCAGTCCCAGCCGCCCCTGCCCAGAGAGGCCATCCACTGGTGATCGATGACGCCGATTCCCTCAACATCCAAAGTCTTTCCCCGCAATTCGATCTGGCCCCCGGCGTGAAGCCTGGTGAGGGAGTAGTAGTAAGAGTCCCCCCCGCTCCACCTCACCACACCCTCACCACAGCCCGGCAGTGGTGGCTTCTCCGAAGCGGCTCTTAAATTGAGGCCGATCTCGGGTCCGTGCGACTCAAGGCAATAGGAGAATGAACCGTTTTCTGTCCGGTACCAGTGATCGCGGCCCCAGCGAAGATCGAAGAAACCCTCAGCCTGATGCAGGGCCGATCCTGAAACTGCGTGATAGAACTGCTCAACCGAAAAATCGGAAATAGCGATAATTCTTACCCCGACACTGAAGTAAGCTGCCATAACGCCATATTGCCCACCCCGAGAATCGGCAAGGTTGAAGTGTCCATACCACCATTCGACCGAGAAATCCGGGTGCGCCCCCTCGTCTTCCGGGAAGCGGACTCTGGGCGTGCTGAACGAACGGGAACCCCTTCGCATCACGGACACTTTAGGTAGCTGAACGCCCTTTGTCAAGTAGGGACTATTCGCGAACCGTCCCTGCGATTCCAACAATCACATGACAGCCGTTAAAGTGGACCATCCGAAATCTCTCTCGCCTCCCCCCTCGCCGGTAAGAGGGTTAAAGTACTCCCGGAACCCGGAGCGTTCAACGAGCTCCCTGCTGCGCACGGCGACCGTTTCCGCCAGTTCGTCATAACCGTGCCTCTTCAGGCCCTCCACTATCAGCCAGTTGGTATTTATCCACGTGGGGCCGCGCCAGAGATACCACCGGGACCCCGGTCGAAAGTGACGGCTGCTCTTAGGAACAGAGGGAACAGGATAACGAAGCCAGAACTCATCGGGGTCTGTTAAGTGACTTACCAGAGCGTCATATTCCTGCCCGGGCATATTGCCAAGCGCCAGCGGCATGAGACAGGATATGCCCGGCTCCGGGACAAGCCTCCCCGTGCTCACGTCAACGTCGAAATAGAGACCGGAATCCGGATCGCGACACTCATTTAGAATCGCCTTTTCCACATCTTCACCGCGTGTGCGGAAATGCTCCGCCTTTGAGCGCTCACCTGTTGCGGTATACATTTTACCCAGCGCTTCCAGCCCCATAGCGTAGACCGTATTGAACAGCACCTCCCTGACATTGAAATAGCCTCTTTTTACGATTTCCACCGGATCAAACCTATGCCGGGCTAGCTTCCACTCCGATATATAGAGTGCGACATATAAACCAAACGGGAATCTCGCGGGCCAACCCATGAGCCGGTCGAAGCCAGGCTTATGGTCCAGGCCGCATTCCCAGGGGGATAAGATTGAGACCAGGCTGGAGCTTCCGAAACGGCGCCGTGTCCCAAGCCACTCGAAGTGCCTCTCCAGAAGCGGGAGGGTCTCCCGCAGGAAGCCGGTGTCCTCGCTCTTCTGCCAGATCTCCCTGACGGCCAGCGCAACGACCGGCGGCTGCACCAGAGGGGAGCGGCCGGGCTGCGGCCAGTACCTCCTGAACATGCGGACCGCCGGAGAAACCAGGCCCAGGTCATGGAAAACGATGTGAGGCAGAGTGCCGTCGGGCAGCATCTCTGACAGAAGAGTGGATACCTCTTCTCCGGCGAGGTCTACTCTGCCCAGCCGGCAGTTGACGATGGCATGAAACGAGGAGTCCCAGGACCACTGATGAGGGTACTTCCTCCGCGACGGGGCGACATAGTAGTAGTCCCTGCCCCTTTTAGCGTTACCGTCCAGAAGCTCTCTGGCTTTATCCTGCAAACTTGAATCCACTTTAGACAAGGATAGAGCATAACGGCCTGTTATTCAATCTACAGAAGAATGAAACGCCGCCTGGCTTTGTGGTATGATAGCATTTAATATGTCTCGTTGAGGAGAGGGATTCTCAGCGATAGGTTCATAGATAGACGCGGTTAAAAACAAGGCATGGCGCAAGAGCAAGATAACCCGGAAACACAGCCGGGAATAATCGGCATCCGCTCGCTGCCCAGACGGCAGATAATCATCACACTAACTGGCGTGATGCTGGCCATGTTCCTGGGCTCGCTGGACCAGACGATTGTCGGCACCGCTATGCCGCGGATAATAACCGACCTCGGCGGATTCGCCCACTACACCTGGGTGACTACAGCCTACATAATCGCCTCGACCATTACAGTACCGATAACAGGTAAGCTGACCGATATGTACGGCCGCAAGTGGTTCTACATCGCAGGACTTGTAATCTTTGTAACGGGCTCCCTCCTCTGCGGCCTCAGCCAGACGATGACGCAAATTATTATATTCCGGGGATTGCAGGGCTTCGGCGGCGGAATCATGATGGCCAACGCATTCATCACCGTCGGCGACCTTTTCCCGCCCGCCGAACGGGGTAAGTACCAGGGCCTCATGACAGGGGTGTTCGGAATATCCTCCGTCATAGGGCCGACGCTAGGCGGATTCATAACCGACAACCTGTCCTGGCACTGGGTCTTCTTCGTCAATGTCCCTCTCGGGATAATAATCATCGGCCTGTTCATATTCTTTTTCCCCAATTTCCGACCCAGCAATGCGAAGCCCAAGATCGACTATCCCGGCATAGTAACCCTTATACTCGCCGTGGTGCCGACGATGCTCGCCCTGACCTGGGCAGGCGTCGAATATCCCTGGGTCTCCGTTCCCATCATCAGTATGTTTGTCTTCTCGGCAGCCATGACCGCCCTGTTCATAATAATAGAGGGTCGAAGCGAAGAACCCATCATCCCCCTGTGGATTTTCAAGAACAGGATTATAGGTATCTCAACGATAGTTATATTTATCACAGGTATCGGGATGTTCGGCGGTATTATCTTTGTCCCGCTTTTCTTCCAGGGGGTACTCGGGTTATCCGCCACCGCCAGCGGCAGCTTTCTAACTCCTATGATGCTGGGAGTAGTAGCGGGCGCTCTGGTCTCAGGGCAGGTGCTGTCACGTGCCGGAGGGCACTACCGTCTACAGGGCATGTTCGGCCTGGCCCTCATGGCGCTGGGCATGGGACTGCTCTCCACAATGACGGTTGAAACCAGCTATGCGAGGGCCGTGTCCTACATAGTTATAACAGGCCTGGGACTGGGCATCACCATGCCCCTCTATACCATCGCTGTCCAAAACGCAGTCCCTTACGCGGTTATGGGAGTGGCCACGTCCTCCACCGCTTTCTTCCGTTCCATCGGCGGTGCGCTGGGGCTTGCTATCTTGGGCTCCGTAATGAACAACCATTTCGCCTCCGATCTCGTCAGCCGAATCTCCCCCGAGGCGAAAGAAATAATCTCGCCGGAGCCGCTGGACTCCCTGGCTCATAATCCCCAGGCACTGCTCGATCCCGAGGCTGCGGAACAGTTGAGGAGCTTCTTCGATCCTTTCGGGCAGCAGGGGGCAGCGCTCTTCGAGCATGTATTGGAGGCTCTGAAGCTGGCCCTCGACTCCGCCATCACTCAGGTCTTCTTTATCGGGCTTATTATCATCGCCATCGCCTGGGTAGTTAACCTCTTTATCAAGGAAATTCCCCTCCGCAAAACGCACGTTTGAGGAGGGGGCCGATCCAGCCAGCCAAACATTCTGACGTCTGGACGTCTGGTATTCTGATGGCAAAGCGTCAGGGCGTTCACGGCCATACCTGTAGAGGATAGAGGAAGCCTTTCAGTTATGCAGGTGTTTCAAAGTAGCTAAGCGTAACGCGTTCAGCAGATAAATCTCTCGTGGTTATCCAGAAAGCCAGCAAGGAATGAATCGGTGAGCACTGGTCGGCCCTGCTTTTTGGAGAACAAGGTGACCTGGCTCCGGTACTCGTTTATCGCCTGCTTCTTAAGGTGGAGGGTTTCGGTTATATCGACTTCCGTCTGCCTCGCTTTTTCCCCACGGTATCCCGCTTCATTCGCCCACACTATGTACCGGTATCTCTGAGGGAAGAAATCCACCGTTTTCAGTGCAGCCTCCACCACATCACAGGCAGCACGATGGGTTCTGTGCGAGTCAGCCTCATCGGGATAGTAGACCTCATCAGGACGCAAACCCAGCAGGATTTGCCTCACCTTGCCCTCGGCAACCTTATTCTTGAGCCCCAGACCGCCATACGCAATATCCAAAAAAACAAGATTGTCTGGCTTTATACCCAGTATTTTCGCAGCCTCTCTGGCTTCCTGCTTCCTGATCGGCGCCAGTTCCTGCGGCGAGGGATCCGTGCTTATACCCAGGGTATGCAGATGCGAATTCCTGCCGTCGGTCAGAAATACTACGTGAATATCCTCTCCCTGACGTGCCTTTTTAGTTATTGTGCCGCCGCACGCCAGTGTCTCATCATCGGGGTGGGGGGCAAATATCAGCACTACCCTTGACAATTCGGGATGTCCTCAGACCTCGAGTTCAAGCCATAACAAAGCGGGGGTACCAAGGGTATTCCAGCTAACCCGTTGCCACAGGAGTGGCAACGCTACATGGCCTACATATTATTTGAGTAAATTCCATATATCAAACCAACCAATTATAAAGGGCGAGATTTGTAATGAATTTCAACAATGTTTACCCTGCCAGCATTTCTATTTTTATGGTTCTAATCCTAATCTTTGTAAGCGGGAACGAATAGCGCCTTGTTTCCTTTGGAAAGCATCTGCCAATTCCTCAACTGTTTTACCTTTAAAATACTCATCCCTAAGAATAGTATCATCATCTTTCGTCCACTTTGTATATGCCCTTGCGTGTTTCTTACGAATTTCCTCAACATCATATGATTTCTCTCTACTATTTTGCGGCAGTATTTCAAAGTCAGCGAATGATCTACCCCCCAGGTAATCAGGGAAGGTGTGTATTCCAGTAACCTGCATCCAGCATCTTAGGTTAGAGCTACCATCACTTGGAGCCCAGGGGCGAGCCAAGCCTAGGCGAAGATACAAGCGATCAACATTTTTAAGAAGGTCTGTGATATGTCTTGACGCAGATAAAGGAGAGTTATGGTGATCTACCTCAACGTCACAGAATTGTCGAAATGCCAAATCAGAAATAGTTATGTTGTTATATTGGCCGCCTGTTTGATCCGTGAATAAGATTCTGTATCGTCGTTCACCAGACCACTCTCGGAGATCTACACTGATTACTTCCACCCAAGACACTGTCCCAAGAGACCTCGTATTCGCTCCAGGCTCCACCCAACGATTCTCCTGCAGGCAGCCATTGTATATATCCTGAACCGAGTGAAAGGAGCTTGCTTTTAGCACTTCCTCCCACTCAGCGTCAGTGCATAAGCCCTCATAAATGGCCGACTTTGGATCAAAGCCTAAGTCTTCGATATGTGGAGGTTTGAGTGGAACTTTACGCAAGCTAAATCTGACTTTAGCTCTTGGCCGAATAGCGAGTTTGCCTTCGATATAGAGATGCTCTCTTAGCACTCCAGGTGGCTGTAACACAGGGCGGATAGTCTGGGAATATTGGTCTATTCCTACAATGCAGACACCCTCTCCCCTCATATGCGTCAAGTCGGTTATCACTATTGTCTTCTGCATTTACAGCCTGACTCAGAGGTGTTCGATATCAGCTCCTGCAAGCATTGAACGTACTAGGTATTCTGCCGCAAGTCGTCGATGGCAGTGATCGGGTTCTGCCTCGCTGCAAAGTAGGACGACCCCCCCATCAAATAACGCTGGATCTAAATTGTGCTCAACTTGGCGCTGCTTAATTAGCTCTAAATAACTTTTCTCGAATTTCGCCCAATCTCCTGTTTTGCGGTACTCACTTAGAATTGAGTCATCTGGTGCCAATATTGGCACTTCGTGATATTCCATATTGACAATCTGTCTAAGAAAATAGCGCAGGTCATTCCTCTTCGTAAAACCAGCCAATTGAGATTTATTGTTAAGCCGAATATCTAAAAGATATCTCGCACCACTAAGGCGCAGAGCTTCAAAGAATTCTTCAGCCGCTTTCTTAGTAAAACCAATAGTATATATGGTCAAGATAAATCTCCCAAAGGAAATGCAAGTTGATTGGTTTCTACCCCTACCCTCTCCTTCCAAAGCTCCTCATCGGTTTGAATTTGTCCGTTACCCCGAATATGCAAGAGCTTAATACCTTCTCGTCGTAAACCCTCGCCAACTAGCAAATTTCGATGGCAAGAGGAAGGATTCTCTTCAGCACACATCACACAGATACGATGCTTCTTCGAACCTTCTAGAAGTCTCCTAAGACCTTTTTGGAACAACGCTTTGCTTTGCATCGCCTTATAGTCCGTCTGCCCTGTTTGAGGGTTGTAGCAATCTGGGTCATCAGGGCGGCCTCCTAATACATCGCCTAGATATAGATATTTGATATTCGCCGCTTCAAGAATCTGCTTCAAATCACGCGGATTTGCATACGATACCCAAGAACTACTAGGATTGCTCCTTACGTCTACAAGAACCTTAATCTTAGCCTCAGTCAGCAATCGTACAAATGTCTCAGATGAATGATTACTATGGCCTATTGTATATATAGTATTACTCATCTGGTCAAGTTACCTCTTACAAAACTAACTCAATTCCCATTGCAAAGCGAACTCTTTGCCACGGGAGTGGCAACGCTACATGGCTATATCGTCCCCTTTGTGCTGGGGACCTCGCCTTCACGCCGTTCGTCTATCATGGTAGCAGCGTCCAGCGACCTCGCCAGCGCCTTAAACAGCGCCTCCACTTTGTGATGGTCGTTCCTGCCGCTGAGAAGCCTGGCGTGCAGGCTGAGTTTCGCTTCCGTGGCGAAAGTCTCCAGGAAATGCCGTATGAGATCGGTATCCAGGCCGCTTATGTCCCGCCCCTCGAGCGGAGCCTCGACAGTAGCGTGGCCTCTGCCGCTTATGTCAACTGCCACCAGGGCCAGCGCTTCGTCCATAGGCACCACAGCGTGTCCCATCCTGACTATGCCTTTACGCTCCCCCAGCGCCTGATCAAACGCCTGACCCAGACATATGGCGACGTCCTCCAGGGTATGATGCTGCCCCACATCGAGATCGCCTTTCGCTTCGACACCTATATCGAAAAGGCCGTGCCTCGCTATCTGGTCTATGAGATGGTCGAGCATCCCTATGCCCGTGCTCGCCCGGCATCTGCCCCTGCCGTCCACTATAAGCTCAAGCTCGACCCTGGTCTCGCCGGTCTCGCGTTTGATGGTAGCTTTCCTCTCAGCAGCCATCTTACCCTCCTTCCCACTTAGCCAGCGCTTCAATAAGGGCATCGGTGTGCTCAGGCTTTCCCACACTTATGCGCAGCATATTCCTCAGCAGCGGGGTATCGAAGTATCTGATGAAAATGCCCTTTGTCTCGAGTCCCTGCTTTATCTCCCGGGCGTCACCCCCGGCAACCTTACAGAGGATGAAATTCGCCTCGGAAGGCAGGGGTATAAGCACACCCTGTTCTTTCAACATCATCGAGAGCCGCTCACGCTCGGCAATGATCGCCTTGACCCTGTCTCGAAGATATTCTACGTCGGCCAGCGACTCCTTTACCGCAATCATCGCCGCTATGTTCACATTGTAGGGTATTTTTATCCTGCGTATAAGCTCAGCTACTTCGGTGGGAAATATGCCGTAGCCGGCGCGCAGACCGCCCAGACCTGCCCATTTGCTGAACGAGCGCAGGACTATAAGATTCGGGTATTCGGGGACCAGAGGGGCAAAGGTCTTCCGGCTGAACTCATAGTACGCCTCATCTACAACCACGATCACCCCGGTATCCAATAATTCAAGTATAGCGTTTGCCGGGGTAGTGTTCCCGGTGGGGTTGTTGGGGGAGGCGATGAATACAACCTTTGTCCGCTCATCTATTGCCGCTTTCACACCGGCAACGTCCACCGCATAGGCATCGTCGCGGGACACGGCGACCGCTTCACCACCGCAGACCTCCGTGCTGAAAAGGTACATACCGAAGGTAGGCACACAGTTGACCACCTTATCCCCGGGCTCCAGAAAGACACGTAAAACCAGGTCGATGAGCTCGTCGCTGCCGCTGCCTGCCACGATATGCCTGCGGCTAACACCAGCATACCTCTCCAATGGCTCCTGAAGCTCACCATGCAGGGGATCGGGGTATATATGATAGAAAGGGTAGTCCGCCAGAGCACTGCGTACACGGGGAGAGCAGCCATAAGGGTTTTCATTGCCGTCCAGCTTTATCAGCTTCTCAACGGGAACGCCTGAGCGCTCGCTGAGCACCTCTAACGGCGCGATGGGCTCATAGGGCTCGAAGTCCCTTAAATCACCTCTGACGAGGCTCTCAACACCCCTGATGGGATCGTAGGTCACTTGCCGGCCTCCCCTCGTTCCAGTCCTTCAAGCCTTTTCTCTACAGACAGCGCATGTGCCGTCAATCCTTCGGCCCTGGCGATGGCTGAGGCCGCCGGCCCCAGCGCTTTTAAAGCGTCGTCGTCGAGGTCCACCAACGTGGTAACCTTTATGAAATCGAGTACGCTGAGTGGCGAGCAGAAGCGGGCGGTTCCCCCCGTGGGCATGACGTGGCTCGGCCCGGCGGTGTAGTCACCCAGGGCCTCCGGCGACTCGATAAAGATGCCGCCCGCATGCCGAATACGTTCGATATATGAGCGGGCATTCCGTATCGCCAGGCAGAGGTGCTCTGGCGCACACGTGTTCACCAGTTCAATTGCCTCGTCAATGCTATCAACAACAATTATAGCGCCGCTACGCTCCAGAGACTTCTGCGCAATGGCCTGGCGCTCCAATCGAGCTAGCTGGCGCTCGACTTCCCCATCGACCTCATCCGCAAGGTCAGGCGACGTGGTGATAAGTATAGCAGAGGCCATCTCATCATGCTCCGCCTGCGCCAGAAGGTCGGCGGCACAGAAAACGGCGCTCGCCGAATCATCAGCGATGATAACGGTCTCGGTGGGCCCGTGCAGCCCGTCGATACCTACTACCCCATAGACCTGCCTCTTGGCCATCGTCACGAAGACATTGCCCGGGCCACATATCTTATCTACTCTAGGGATAGATTCCGTGCCGTATGCCATAGCGCCGACAGCCTGGGCACCTCCAACACTGAAAATGCGGTCCACCTTGGCAATGTCCGCTGCCACCAGCGTGGCTGCCGGTACCGCGCCATCCGGCGCAGGCGGGGTAGCTAAGACCACCTCGTCAACCCCTGCCACCCTGGCAGGTATCACTGTCATCAGCACCGTGGACGGGTATGACGCCCTGCCACCGGGAACATATACCCCCGCGCGCTCAAGCGGGCGAACGAGGAATCCCAGTCCGCTATCTTCGAATTCCAGTCCCAGGTTTTGTTTCTGAGCAATGTGAAAGCTGCGCACCCTATCCGCGGCAAGCTCGAGAGCGTCCACCAGCCCGCTACTCACCATACCGCGAGACTGAGCGATTTCCTCACGTGTTACTTCAAGTCGGGTAAGCTCCACCCCGTCGAGCTTCCTGGTGTAATCGAAAAGGGCGCTGTCTCCCCTGGAGCGCACATCGCCGAGGATTTGCCGCACCGTCTCATACTCCCCACCCGCAAATTCGGCCTGAGCGCGCTCCTTAAGCAGGTACTTTGCAGCTTCCAGACCCCGAATTATCCTCATCCCAGATACTCCCCGGCCACTCTCACGGAATCGCCTATAGACTGCTCATAGAATGCCTGGGTCTGCTCCTGGGGGACCATTCGCAGGACCTGCTCCAGCCTGGCGTCGAAACTGGCGAAAAAGGCCTCCCTCTCCTCATCAGCTATCTGCCGCATCCAGATAAGGTATTTCTCGGCGAAGCGGCGAAAATTCTCCCAGTGCGATTTCCTGGTTGTAGCCATAAAGACAAACTCGCTCCACCTGATCAAGTTAACATCATCCAAAAAACTGACTTTTATTTCTGACGCAGCGCCGGCCAGTTCCTTGCGAATCGCAGACATACTCCCGCTATCCATTCGCTCCCGGCGATCGAGCTCGAATTGAAGCAGCCTGTCCAGTAGATTGGCCATAGGTTCCCCGCCGAGGGGCGACGATTTCCCGAAATAAGGCCGATAAATACGGTAAATCCACGCTTCATCGGTCACCAGGTGTGAAAGGTAGCCCGCAACAAAGGCCCTCGTAGCATCGTTCAGATTCGAATTCCCGAAAAGTTCGGGGTAAGCTTCAAACATGGGCTGTACTCCGCTCATCCCCTCCTCGCAATCCAGTGAGAGAAAGTGAGTCTCCTCGCGTCCGGCGCTGATAAAAAAACGAATGTCCGGCGCGGTAGACCCGAGGTAGTAGCTCCCCCGGTTGCCATCCAGGACCGGATGGGCCAACTTTGCCATCGCTTTCTCTGCGATGCCCAGATGGAGACAAATCGGCGGCAACAGGCTCCTTTCTCAATAAAAGGGTCTCTCCTACAAGCCCCGGCGCACTGCTTCAACAAGCTGCGCTATCTTCTTTTTTTTATCTTGCCGCTTCACGGCCTCGGTGTTCCCGATAAGACATGCTGAGGACTCAAACAGGGTATCGATTATCTTGAGATTGTGCTTGGCAATGGTCGAGCCTGTCTCAGTGTTCTCAATGAGTACATCTGCATCCTCAGGGAGGAAAGCCTCGCTAGCACCCCATGTGGGAATAATCTTACACGGCGTCAGATGGTTATCATGGGTATACTTATCCGCTATGTTGACGTACTCTGAGGCCACTCGCAGCGCGGACTCCCGCTTTAATTTCATCAGGCCCTCAGTACTCGAAACGGGCAAATCCTGCGTGACAACTACTACAATTCTGACTCTGCCAAAGCCCAGCTCAAGTATCTCCTCCACCGGACTCGAAGGGAAGCGGAAGCAGTGATCCCGCAGCCAGTCCCTGCCAGTGATGGCCAGATCGAAGTTCCCGTTGGCCACCTGAAGAGGCATATCCTGGGGTCTCACCACCTTCGCCATAACCCCATCAATGCCAATACGGGGCCTGGAAGCAGGCTTGCCCACATTATAACCGTCGATTTCGAGCCCTGCCCTGTCCAGGAAATCGATTGTATGACGCTGCTGGTGACCGTCGGGCAGGGCCAGGGATACTACGCTATCGCCGGCAGCCATACCATATGCCCCCGCATCAGCAGGAGCGCTCTCGGCCTCATTAATTTCGCCGCCTGCGACGCCCCCGGAGGATAGCACAGTCAAGAGCCTGCTCAAGTCCTTCCCCTCCAGGCTGTTCCTGTTCGCCACCAGGTAAGCGCTGCTTTCCAGGATAGTGGTAACAGGGGCCAATCCCTGCCCCCGAAACCTGTCTGCCGATGTTTCGGCCAGTATCGCAAATTCAGCGTTCTCCGGCGGGTAGACACCGGCCGCTCCCCAAACGGGGAATATCTGGAATCTTTTCAACCGCTGTCTCAGCGCAAAGACCTCTGCCAGATTGGGATACTCGCTGACTATGCGCAGACTTTGCCAGCGGTCTCCGGGTGCACCGAGAGAGTCAACGCCAGAAGAAACGGCGGTAACTGCGTACAGACTTCGTTTTCCATAGCCCAGGTCTCCAACTTTCACCACGGCGTCGCTGCGGTATTTGGCCAGAAGCTCCTCCACCCAGTCAAGCCGGCAAATCCCCAGGTCATAGTTACCGACAGCCACCTGAATAGCGATGTCCTTCTCATGGAAAACCTTGGCAAAGACATCAGGTAAGCCTTCGCACTGGGGCCGATACAACCGGGACCCCTCACGGTAGTCGCCGATAGCGAATCCCGCTTCCTTCAACAACACCGCCGTACTGCCCTGAAGTTGCCCTTTAGGCAAGGCCAGCTTTATTTGCACCCCGCCTCCTCAAGCAGCCCCAATAGCTCAGAAGAAGAGAGGGTTCGCTGCTTCTTGCCACCGACCTGGTCGATTAACTCGATACCCTCACCACTGCGCATATCAATTATCCAGCGAAAATCGGTAGTTAGCTCATAGCCAAGATCAAATACAGCGGTATAGCCTGCCTCCCGTAAATCGCGGGCAACGTCGAGTGATCCTCTAAGGCCCTCACCGTCCTTCGCCCTGACCAGAATCCTTTCCCCCTGCGCAACCTCTTCGACCAAAGCCATAAGCTCATCAATATAGAGTGCGAAACCCGAGGCACAGACTTCTTTCCCGCCGACCAGCGGAATCAGCTCATCGTATCTGCCACCACCACCAATCCTCCGCTCCGAACAGTAGAATCCAAAGATGACGCCGGTATAATATTCGAAGCCTCTCCCCGAAGTGAAATCGATTTGATAGCTGCAGCCCAATCCGGTCAGCAATTCAGCGATTCTGCCCAGCTCATCAATACTGGACTCCAGAGCCGGCAGTGATGATGAGAAAACGCTCTTCAGATTCCCTACGAAGCCCGGAGAGGTCCCTTTCAAACCAAAAAGCAGTTGCAGTTGCTTCTCCGCCTCAGGGTTCTTACCCTTTAAGCCACCCAGTACGTCCATATTCCCGGAGAATATCTGGTCCAGAACGGCAGCCTTCTCTTCGCCACTCAACCCCAGTTCTTCAAGGTAAGTTTTCAGCAATCCGGCATGAGCCAGCCTGACCTCTACAGATCCGACCCCTAGCTTGCTAACAGCTTCCAGCGCTATCGAGATAAGCTCGACATCCCCCTCGGGCCTGCGCCCGCCGACGACCTCGGCGCCGCACTGCCATCGTTCCCTCGATTCCTCGCCTGTGCCCTCGAAGACAAACATATTTTCCACATAGAATAGCCTGGCAACCGGCATAGTCTGGAAGTTCTCAACATAAAGTCGAGCGAGGGGAATAGTCCCGTCCGGTCTCAGCACCACTCGCTCCCCGCTCCACCCATCCCAGTCAAGAAATGAGTAAACCCTCCCCAGCATATCAGGGGATAGCGTACCCGCAGAGGTAAACAGGTGCAGATATTCCAGGGCAGGAGTCCTGATCTCCTGGTAGCCCCAGCCAAGGCAGCAGTTGCGGAATTCGGCTTCGATCCGGCGGAATCTCGCCATGTCCTGAGGCATTAGGTCTCGCATCCCCTTGCACCTCGGAACCTTCATCCTTTTCCCCCACAAGCCAATTTGGCACTATTCTACACTTATTAACTGGGCTGTTCAACGCTATTTACGTTTACCTGCATTTGCTTTAAAAATGGGACGAAGACCTCTGTCACCGGAAGGGCACCGGGTTTCATGGAATTCATGGCAGTTCGAATAAGTGTCATTGACTCCGGTAACACGTCATAGTTAGTCCTATTCTCCGGGCAACGCAGTACCATTTTACCATGCTCATCTATCCGAAAAGCATATAGCATGAGTAAAAAATGGGAGGTATGCTAATGCCGTATAAGCGTAGGGGATGTATGTTAGCGTTAATACTTTTGTACCCACAACTCCAGTCCGGTGTGTGAGGATACGGTATGGTAACAAGTGTCAAGCCACAAGGAGGTAAACCTCGCCTAAAAGGTGCCGATGTTAAACAGCGCGAGCAAGCGTATGAGAAGCTTGCAGAATCTGAAGAGAGATATCGAAATATTGTCGAGCTTGCCCCTGACGGCATTATAACAACAAACCTCAAAGGCGTGGTCACATCGTGCAATACCGCTTTCTCGGATTTGACGGGGCATTCTAAAGATAAAATCCTTGGAAAGCACTTCTCAAAGCTTCCAACGATTCGCATAATTGACGTCCCCACATACATCAAGGTCTTTGCTTCCGCAATAAGGGGGAAAGTCCCTACATGTTTCGAGTTTACATGGGTACACAAGGACGGTTCTGTCCGGCTGGGAGAGGCTAATATCGGTCTGTTGCGGAATCATAGCAAGATAGCGGGGATTCAGGCAATTATCAGAGATATCACTGAGCGCAGACAAGCGGAGGAGAGGATAGAACACCTTAACTCCGTGCTGCGCGCTATCCGCAATGTAAACCAACTGATCTCCAAGGAAAAGGACCACGACAGCTTACTTAAAGGCACCTGTTACAACCTTATTGAGACTCGCGGCTATCGTAACGCCTGGATCGCTCTTATTAATGAGTCCGGGGAGCTTGTAACTGCTGCCGAGGCGGGATTGGGCAAGGATTTCCTGCCGATAGTTAAGAGACTCGAGCGAGGCGAGTTGACCTATTGTGGGCGGAGAGCGCTGGGGCAATCGGACGTCGTGGCGACCGAGAACCCCTTATCCGCCTGCGCCGGCTGCCCGCTAACAGGCAAGTACCGTGGTTTTGGAGCCATGACCGTCCGGCTGGAATATGGTGAAAAGGTTTACGGCGTATTGGCAGTTTGCGTCATCAAGGATTTTGTCAAAGACGACGAAGAGCTGGCTCTGTTGAAAGAAGTTGCCGGTGATGTTGCCTTTGCCCTGCACAATATAGAACTGGAAGAAGGGTACAAGCTAGCGGAGGAGGCACTGCGCGAATCGGAGGAGAAATACCGCGAAGTAGTTGAGCGAGCGCACGAAGCCATTGCTATCGTTCAGGAGTCTGTAATTAAATACATCAACGCCCGTGTCTCGGAAATTATGGGCTACGCCCCTGAAGATGTCATAGGCACTCCTATAGCCGACTATATCTACCCCAACGAACTTCCTAAAGTGCTCGATCGTTACCAGAGACGCTTGGCGGGTGAGGATGTTGAGCCGGTATATGAGACGGCGGTGTTGCACAAAGATGGCAGCAGGGTAGATGTTGAGTTGAACGCGGGCCTGATTAACTACCAGGGAAAGCCTGCCGACCTCGCCATGATCCGTGACATTACCGAGCGCAAGCAGGCCGAGGAGGCGCTGCGGGAGAGCGAAGAGAAATACAGGACCATTCTTGAAGACATAGAGGATGGTTACTATGAAGTAGATATTGCCGGAAACTTCACATTCTTCAATGACTCTATGTGTGAAATACTCGGATATTCCCAAGACGAAATGATAGGCATGAATAACAGGCAGTACATGGATGAAGATAATACCAAGAAAGTGTTTCAAGCATTCAATCGAGTATACACCACCGGGAAACATACCAGAGAATTCGGCTGGGAGATCATAAGAAAGGATGGCACAAAGAGATTTATTGAAACCTCCGTTTCACTGATACGTAATTCGGAAGGTGAGCCGACCGGGTTTCGAGGTATCGCCCGCGATATCACCGAGCGCAGGCAGGCAGAGGAGGCGCTGCGTAAGAGTGAGGAACGATACCGCCTGTTAGCCGAGAACGCGACAGACGTCATAACCAGTCTGGATACGAACCTGCAGACTACCTACACGAGTCCTTCCGTCGAGCGTCTGCTGGGTTTCACAGTCGAAGAAGCCGTGTCACGTACGATGGAGGAGTCACTGACGCCCGCTTCCTGTAGGATCGCAGCAGAGATGCTGGCTAAGGAACTGGCGATCGAGAGGAAGGGTCAAAAGCATCCGTCGCGGTCTCTCAGGCAAGAGCTTGAGTTTTACCGCAAGGACGGCTCGACGGTCTGGGTAGAGGTAATCATATCTCTACTTCGCGACTCCGAGGGCCATCTTTCTGGGATGGTGAACGTCTTGCGGGACATCACCGAGCGCAGGCAGGCGGAGCAGGCGTTAAGGCAAAGGGAACAGCAGTTTCGAGCGCTCATAGAGAACTCTATGGATGCCATAGCGATTATTAATAGCGATGGAACCATACGCTATGAAAGCCCCTCTGCCAAAAGGGTCCTCGGCTATAAATCCGAAGAAATGATTGGCCAGGATATACTTGAATTCATCCACCCGGACGATGTGCAGCGCGTTGTTAATACCTTTACGATGGCTATCGAGAATCCAGGGCATACTGTATCCATGGAACTCCGTTTTCTGCACAAGGACGGTTCGTGGCTGATACTTGAGGGTGTCGGAAAGAGTCTTCTCGATGATCCCAGAATCAATGGTATTGTTGCTAACTACCGTGACATCACCGAGCGCAAGCGTGCGGAGGAGGAGTTGCGGGAGAGCGAGGAGAAATACAGGACCATTCTTGAAAACATAGAAGATGGTTACTATGAAGTAGACATCGCCGGAAATCTCACTTTCTTCAATGATCCTATGTGTAAAATAAATGGATACTCAAAAGACGAAATGATAGGCATGAATAACAGGCAGTACATGGATGAGGCGAATGCCAAGAAAGTGTATCAAGCATTTAATCGAGTATACACCACCGGGGAACATACCAGGGAATTTGATTGGGAGATTATAAGAAAGGATGGCACAAAGAGATTCGTTGAAGGCTCAATTTCCCTGAAAAGGAATTCAGAAGGTGAGCCGATCGGGTTTCGAGGTATTGCCCGCGACATCACCGAGCGCAGGCAGGCGGAGGAGGCGCTACGGGAATCGGAGGAGAAGTTCAGGCAACTGGTAGAGGATATGAACGATGGCTACGGTGTAGTCCAGGGCTCCACAATAGTTTTTGGCAACTCACGGATTGCGGAGAAGTTTGGATACACTCAGGAAGAGGTGATCGGCAAGAGCATTGATAAATTCATTCCACCGCGCATTGTGGATGAATTGACCAAAGTCCATAAGAGGAGAAAGCGCGGCGAGGCCGTGCCGTCGCAGTATGAGACGGTTTTGCTAAAGAAGGATGGGACAGAGTGTCCCGTCGAGCTTGGGGCAAAAGTCATAGAATACGCAGGTAAACCGGCGATGTCCGTGATTATCAGGGACATTACCGAGCGCAAGCAGGCGGAGGAGGTTCTGCGGGAGAGCGAGGGACGCTACCGTCTGCTTGCCGAGAACGTGAGGGATGTTATCTGGACTATGGACATGAACTTGCAGCTTACTTATTTCAGTCCCTCTGTCACGCGTCTGCGAGGCTACAGCGTTGAGGAAGCGATGGCGCTAAGTCTGGAAGAAACCCTGACTCCCGCTTCTTATGAAGTGGCTCTGAAAACCTTTGCCGAAGAAAAGGCCAAAATTGAAGCGGGGCAAAGGGACCTTCTCACGCCGGTGACGCTAGAGCTGGAACATAGATGCAAGGATGGCTCCACAGTCTGGACCGAGGCCATGATTAATGGCCTGCCTGACTCAGATGGCAGACTTGTGGGGATTCTGGGGATCACACGCGACATCACCGAGCGCAAGCAGGTAGAGGAAGAGAAACAGAGGATAGAGGGGCAGCTTCAAATCACGGGGCGTTTGGCTGCTGTGGGCGAGCTGGTAGCAGGCGTCGCCCACGAACTGAACAATCCCCTGGCCGCCATCCAGGCCTATGCCGAACTCCTGCAGGAAAGGGACGACCTCGATGAGACCGCGAAGGCCGATGTGGTAACTATTCATAGCCAGGCGCAACGCGCTTCGAAGGTCACAGGTAACCTGCTCGCCTTCGCCCGCCAGACAAAACCCGAGAAACGTCCTGTCTCCATTAACGAGGTCGTCGAGAAAAGCCTGGAGCTTCACGCTTACCGGATGAGAGTCAACAACATAGAGGTAACGACGGAACTGGAGCCTGATCTTCCGAAGGTCATGGCCGATTTCAACCAGATGCAACAGATTTTTATGAACTTGGTAACCAATGCGGAGCAGTCTATGACAGAGGCTCACGGCAGGGGTAAGCTCGTTGTCAAGACGAGAAAGCTGGGCGACATAATCCAGGCAGAAGTTACCGACGACGGTCCTGGCATCCCGGAGGAGAACCTGAAGAGACTATTCGACCCGTTCTTCACCACAAAAGAAGTGGGCAAGGGTACAGGACTCGGTCTCAGCATCTGCTATGGTATTGTGCAGGAGCACGGCGGCAGCCTGTATGCCAAGAGCAAACCAGGCAAGGGAGCATCCTTTGTGGTAGAGATACCCTTAATCTCCAAAGACTGAGCTATCTCTGAGCAGTCTGACTGACCATCGGCACCGATATCCGCCGCCCTCCCTGCGCAGTTCTCACCACCGATTCAGGTATGGCAGTGAGAGTAGTATAGCTAAACTCCTTCTTCTCTGAGAGTGTTAACGATATAAAGAATCTCCTGGGTGGTCAGGCCAAAGCGATGCAGCGTATGACGGATAATCTCCAGTCCAGCCTCCAGCTCCGGGCGCACCAGCTCGGCCACTCCAAGCTTTCGAAGCATCTCGGCATCCTCATCACCTTGAATCCGAGCCACCACATCGAGCCTGGGATTGATACGGCGAGCGTTCTCCACTGCCAGCCTGGTGGCAATCGGATCGGGGAAAGTAACCACTAAAACCCTGGCCTTACCAAGTTCGGCCTGAGCCAGAATCTCAGGATTACTCGCATCCCCATAGACGCATGGAATCTCTCTTTCCCGCGCCGCGTCAATGACCCTGGGGTCGATGTCAATCACAAGGTAGGAAAATTTCCTCCGCTCGAGCACCCGCCCCAGATTCTTGGCTACCCGGCCATAACCGCAGATAACCACATGATTTGTAATCTGCTTTCCTTCATCCAGGGTTCCCGGATCAAGCCTCGAGGAAAAGAACTTCGCCATCCTCTCCTTCTGTATCATCCAATGATAGAGCCCTGAGTTCAACCCCATGGCGAAAGGAGTGAGCAACATAGTGATAACCGCGGCGGTAATAGTCAAGGAATAAAGGTCGTTGGAGATAATGTCCAGTTCGAGCGCGAGGGCGGCCAGTACGAAGCTGAACTCACCTATCTGGAAGAGGCCGCTGCCCACAAACAGCGTGGTCTTATCGCTATACCCAAATACCTTGGGAACAAGAGAGGTGATAACGAACTTGCCCAGCACGATGGCTACAACAACGACAACAACCTCCCCCGGATGCGCTGCTACAAAGCTGGGATCAATAAGCATTCCCAGAGAGACAAAGAACAGGACAGCGAATATATCCCTGAGCGGTCTGATGTCGGCCATAGCCTGATGGGCATACTCAGATTCGCTGACCAGTAGGCCAGCCAAGAAGGCACCAAGGGCAAATGAAAGCCCGACATAATATGCACCGAATGCTGCCCCCAGGCAGAGGCACACTACCGTAAGGAGGAAAAGCTCCCGGGCCCGTACCTCCGCTACTCTCTTCATAAGCCAGGGAAGCCCCCAGAAACCCAGGACGATAATAGCACCGAGGAACAGAATCGCTTTAAGGATAGCCCATCCCAAAGATCCCAGGAGCGCCATCCCCGACTCACCCAGAGACGGGAGAATGACCATCATAGGGACTACGCTGAGGTCCTGCACAAGGAGAATGCCAATCATCACCCGCCCGTGGGGGCTTCCCAACTCGCCCCGATCCATGAGAGTCTTCAGTACAATGATGGTGCTGCTCAGGGAAATAAAGAACCCGAACAGGATTGCCTCCCGAATCGGCCAGCCCAGGAGCCAACCCACTATTATCCCCAGTGCCACAGTGGCTACAATCTGGGCAGCTCCACCAAATACGGCAACGTTACCTACCTTCCTCAGCGTTTTAAGCGAGAACTCTATACCCAGGGTAAACATCAATAGGGCGACCCCGATGGTGGCCAGGGTTTCAACCTCTGCTACGTCACGAACCAAACCCAGCCCATAAGGCCCGATTACAATCCCACTAATGAGGTAACCAAGGACAACTGGCAGCCGTATCAGGCGCACCGCCATACCGCCAATGAGAGCGATACCCAGGACGATTGCCATGCTCGTCAGCAGGCTTAGCTCCTCCATACCCTCCCTTTCCGATGTTGGGAATCTCGCAGATAGCTACTTAACTACGGGAAGAACGGCACACAGCATTGATTGCACAGTGCCGGAGGTCGCTTAACAGTTTTAGGCTGCGCGGAATTGAACTCATGACGAGGGGAGAAAATCAATAATGTTGAGCCGCAGCAGTCGTTTCCCACTCCAGTTCTCTTCCTCAAGGATATAGACAACGTCGAGGTGGGAAGATAGCTTTCGGTCGGCCAGGTTGAAGGCGATGGCATCCCAGATAATACTATCGTCCCGCAGCTTGAGCTTCAAGTGATCCCCACCTGTGCCGACCGTACGCGATTCCAGCAGCTTCACATTTCTGCTGAGAAAGGTAGGGATCCGATTGGCCTTGCCGAAAGGCGCCAGCCCGCTTATCAGCTTGTAGGTCTTTCCACTCAACGTAGACAGAGGAACCTCAGCATCAATATCTATCGCAGGACGGAGATCGACTCCGGCAAGCTCCCGCTTTGCTATTTCCAGAAGACGCAACCGAAGCTGGTCTACATTGGCGAGGGGCGTAATGAAGCCAGCCGCCTGGCGATGTCCACCAAACCGCGAGAGCAAGTCCCGACACTCGGTCAGGGCTGAAAGCATGTCAAATTCGGGGATGCTGCGCCCGCTACCTCTGGCTTTTTCTCCGTCCAACTGGAGCACTATAGTCGGTCGATAAAATTCATCTGCCAGCTTTCCGGCAACTACTCCCACTATCCCGGGAGGGTAAACGGTACCGCCAACCATAAGCAGCGGTAGATCAATGCCCTCCTGGAGCAGCTTTTCCTTCGCGCTGGCAAGGACTTCGCCGGTCAACCTCTGGCGCTCGCTGTTGCTGGATTCGAGAGAAGCCGCGAGTTTACGAGCTTCCGCGCGAGAAGACGAGAGCAGCAACTCGTAGCTGGTGACTGCATGATCCATCCTTCCACTGGCATTCAGCCTGGGCCCCAACGCATATGCGATACTTTCCTCATCGAGCTCACCCATCTGCAACCCCGCACAGCGCACCAGCTCTTGCAGGCCAATCCTCTGGCTTTGGTTGAGAACCTCAAGTCCACGTTTTACAAGATGTCGGTTCTCGCCGACTAATGGCACGAGGTCCGCAACAGTGCCTAGAGCAACCAGGTCGAGGGAATCACCCCAATCACCATCTCTCTGAGTTGCCCCGAAAAGCGCCTGTAGAAGCTTCAGTGCTACCCCCACCCCAGCCAATTCGTAAAACGGGTAGCTTGAATCAGGCAGCTTAGGGTTGATAGTCGCCAGGGCAGGGGGAACGAACTCGTGGGCCTCGTGATGGTCTGTTATAATAATGTCCAGTCCCTGCTTTTGCGCCTGTTCCACTTCGTCGAATCCACTGATGCCGCAATCGACCGTCACTACCAGGCTAACGCCCTGTTCTCTCAGGCCCTTAAGGGCGTCGTGGTTCAACCCGTGACCTTCATCAAGGCGATGGGGAATGTAATGAATAACCCTCCCCCCCAACCGTGAAATCCCCTCCACCAGTAAAACTGTACCGGTAATACCATCGGCGTCGAAGTCGCCATATACTGTGATGAGTTCATCTCCAAGCAGGGCGCGTATAATCCTGGTCACAGCTTTGTCTATGTCGGGGAGGAGGAAGGGCACATGCGCCAGCCTCTCGTCGGCAGACAGGAATGCACCGTACTCAGCAGGGTTTTCGATACCTCGATTGTGGAGTAATTGAACGAGCAGTGGGATTATATCCGGCTGTTTGGCCGAGCGGCCACCTTCTCGAAATAGGGACAATGATTCATGGCGAAGCCTCTGCTCCAATACGTCAACTGGAAGCGGGGAGCGGATTTGCCATCTCAGCTGCGTCAAATTCTACTCCTCAAAGTTGGCGGCAAACTATATCTCGAACAAAGGCCAGTTCCATTTCCAGCCTGGGTATCATAAGAGTGTACACCCCTTTCGGGCACCGGTCAAACCTCACTTCAGGCATCTCGCAATATGCAATAAAAATAAGGCGGGAGTTGCCCGCCTTATTTACCCGGTTATATAAAATCAGGCAGCCAGCGCGCTGACCTGAACACACTGCGCCTCAGCTATACTTCACGGAATTCACCCTCTACAGTCCCTTCATCGCCCTTGCCAGGCTCCTCAGCGCCCGTTTCTTCACCACCGGGAGGCGGTGGGGCTCCTGCCTGGCCTGCCTGGCCTGCCTGGCCGTAGACGGCTGCGCCTACCTTCTGTAACACCTCGGAAAGCTCCTGGGCAGAGCGATTGATCTGCTCAACATCACTTCCAGACAGTGCCGACTTCACCGCCGCTATCTTGCCATCAAGCTCCTCCTTCAGGTCAGAGGGCACCTTATCACCCTGCTCTCTCAGAGTCCTCTCCGCTGTATAGGCCAGATTATCAGCCATATTGCGGGCTTCAATCTCCTCACGCTTCTTGGTATCCTCGGCAGCATGAGCCTCGGCCTCGTGCTGCAAGCGCTCTATCTCTTCTTTACTCAGGCCGCTGGATGCGGTGATTGTTATTTTCTGCTCCCTGCCCGTACCCTTATCATGGGCCCTGACACTGAGAATACCGTTGGCATCGATATCAAAGGTAACCTCGATCTGAGGCATCCCGCGAGGAGCGGGAAGGATGCCATCGAGCATGAAACGCCCCAGCGTCCTGTTATCGGCAGCCATGGGACGCTCACCCTGAAGCACATGGATCTCCACGCTGGGCTGGTTGTCAGCGGCCGTACTGAATATCTGGCTCTTCGACGTCGGTATAGTAGTATTGCGAGAGATAAGGGAAGTCATCACCCCGCCCAGAGTCTCGATGCCCAGCGTAAGGGGAGTGATATCGAGCAGCAGCACGTCCCTGACGTCACCCTTGAGCACCCCTGCCTGAATAGCGGCCCCAATGCCAACCACCTCGTCCGGGTTAACGCCCTTGTGCGGCTCCTTGCCGAAAAGCTCTTTAACCTTCTCCTGCACCAAAGGCATCCTGGTCTGGCCACCGACGAGGATAACCTCATCTACCTGGCCGGCGGCAACGCCTGCGTCGGACAGCGCCTGCCGGCAAGGCTCGACGGTCTTCTCCACCAGGTCCGTCACCAATTGCTCCAGCTTAGCCCTTGTCAAGGTAATATTCAGATGCTTGGGGCCCGAGGCGTCGGCTGTGATGAAAGGAAGGTTGATATCGGTCTGCAACACGGTGGAGAGCTCGCACTTGGCCTTTTCCGCCGCCTCCTTCAGCCGTTGCAGAGCCATCTTATCCTGCCTGAGATCGATCCCCTGGTCCCGTTTATATTCATCACACAGCCAATCCATTACTCGCTGGTCCAAGTCATCACCGCCCAGATGCGTGTCACCATTGGTCGATTTGACTTGAAAAGTCCCCTCACCCAGCTCCAAGATGGATATATCAAAGGTACCGCCCCCGAGGTCGTAAACAGCGATAGTCTCGTCTTTTTTCTTATCCAGTCCATAGGCCAGGGAAGCAGCGGTGGGCTCATTGACGATGCGCAGTACGTCCAGCCCGGCGATTTTGCCGGCATCCTTGGTCGCCTGCCGCTGACTGTCGTTGAAGTAGGCAGGAACCGTTATCACCGCCTCCGTAACCTTCTCTCCCAGATAGGCCTCGGCATCCGCCCTCATCTTCTGCAGGATCATCGCCGAAATCTCCGGCGGACTGTATTCCTTGTCGCCCATTTTGACCTTGACATCGCCATTAGGGGCTTCGCTCAATTTAAAAGGCACCAACTTCTGGTCGGCCTGCACCGTCGCTTCATTGAACTTGCGCCCCATAAACCGCTTGATGCTGAAGATGGTGTTCTCCGGGTTAGTAACCGCCTGGCGCTTGGCAACCTGCCCCACCATCCGCTCTCCAGTCTTGCTAACCGCCACCACGGACGGAATCACCCGCCCTCCCTCCTGGCTCGGAATCACCACCGGCTCACCAGCCTCCATAACGGCTACGCAGCTATTGGTCGTGCCCAGATCGATACCGATTACCTTACTCATATTCTACCTCCACGGAATTATCTTGATTTATTCTTGGCCCTCCACAGATTCAGAGCTCTCCCGCCCTACCTTGACCATGGAAGGCCGCAGCAGGCGATCACGAAGCATATAGCCTTTCTGTATTTCTTCACAAACCTTGCCTTCCTCACCCTCCACGCACATCACAGCCTGGTGGATATTGGGGTCAAACGCCCCGCCTTCAGCCTCGATCTCCGACAGCCCCTTATCCTCGAGAACTGCTCTCATTTTGCGATAGATGAGCCTTATACCCTCGACCCAAGCAGGCCCATCGAAATCATCTGAAGCGTTATCCAGAGCTCTCTCAAAGTCATCCAAGACCGGAAGCAGGTCCTTGATGAGACTGGCATTAGCGTAACTAGCCATCTCAGCGCGTTCCTGCTCGCTTCGTCTCTTATAATTTACGAAATCCGCCTCCGCTCGCTGCCAGTTGGCAAGGTACTTCTCCGCCTGCTCCCTCGCCTCTTCAAGCTCCCTCTTAATCGATTCTATGCCCTCAGCCTTCTCAACCTCCTCCTCCTTCATTTCTTCCTGCGCTGCATCTTCTTTATCCGGCGAGAAGTCCTTCCTTCCTCTGGTCAAACTACATCACCCCTCTCCAATCACCAAATGGCAATTATAAAAGCCGCCTGCTATCCGTACAGATCACCCACCATCTCACTCATTACTGATGACAAGAAACAGACGGTAGGAATAGCACGACTGTACTGCATTCTAGTCGGCCCCATGACGCCGATGGCCCCACCGACTTCCCCGGGAATACCATATCTGGTAATGATCACACTACAGTCACGCATCACATCAGGTTTGTTCTCCCTCCCTATGACCACTCGAACCCCTTCTCCTGTCAGTACCTGTGGCAGTAGTGACTTGAGCAGTCTCTTCTCCTCGAAAAATTCGACAATCGCAGCTAATTTGCTGCTATAAGCAAACTCGGGCTGGTTCAGCATGTGTCGTAAACCATCGACCCAGGGGTCTTCATAAGCCTCCTCTTCCTCAGCCTGCATTATCTGCGCTACAGCTCTGGCCACCTGCTCCTCCAGACGAGATAGTTCCAGGTTCCTGCCGGCTATCTCAGAGCCGGTCAGCCCGGTACAAGCAGAGTTGAGTCTCCGGGCCACAACACTGAGCTCTTCCTGAGTAGCGGCCTCCTCCAGGGCCAGCACCTGCTGCTTTAACCTGGCTTCCCTGAGCACCAATACAAGCAGTGCCAGAAACTCATGAAGAGAGATAAGTTCCATATGCTTGAGTCGGTATTCATAGGGCTTGGGCAGAGTGACTATAGCTACATTATGAACCGCGCGTGATAATATGGCAGCAGCAAGACGAATCCACTCCTCAATCTCACCCTCTACCTGGTGAAACTGGTGTCTTATCAGGCGCTGTTCGACCAGAGAAAGTTGAACATCACCCATCATTGATTCGATATAGTGGCGATACCCTTTATCCGTAGGGATACGACCCGCTGAAGTATGAGGTTGAGTGAGATAACCTTCTTCCTCCAGTTCCATCATCTCATTGCGGATCGTAGCCGGACTGACCCCAAGACCCTTGCGAGCAACAGCCTCCGAACTGACAGGCAATCCCGCTGAGATATAGTCACTGACAACAATCTTGAGAATACGCTCTCTTCTCTGAGTGAGCATATGTCCTCCCACTCTCAAATTAGCACTCTCAAGCCAAGAGTGCTAACACATAACTAACTCTATCACCACATACTCAGTTTTGTCAAGACGCTTTCTTAATTCCCATTACGGTTATTTATCATCTCAATCCTCTATTCGATTACAATCGCAGAAATTCCAACGACTTTGGCACAGGCCAGTAAAGCTTGTATCCGCTCCCCTGCAATTATACCCATATGATATTAAGAATCGATAGAGTATTCAGAAGTAGAACTCGGCAGAGGCTTACAACCAGATTACAATTGACCTTAAGTAGCAAGTTTGCTATACTGCTCTTCGATTAGCTCTCAGGAAAGGGACCCCCTTGGCTCGATATGCGAGGGTTACCGGTTGGGGCAAGTACCTGCCCAATAAAGTGCTTACAAACCAGGAGTTGGAGCAAATGGTCAATACGGAAGACTCCTGGATTAGCAGCCGCACTGGGATCAGGGAAAGAAGGATCGCAGGTGCTGATGAAACGGCATCGACGATGGGAGTGCTTGCCAGCAGGGATGCCCTCACAGTCTCCGCCCTTCAACCAGACTCCCTCGACCTAGTAATCGGAGCGACGTGCACCCCTGACCACATTTTCCCCGCCTTTGCCGCTTTAGTACAGGACTCACTGGGTGCAAAGAAAGCCGCCGCCTTCGACATCAACGCCGCTTGCAGTGGCTTTATCTATGCCGTTGCAACAGCCTGCCAGTTCATTGACGCAGGGAGCTACCGCAACGCACTGGTTGTTGGCAGCGAGGTTTACTCAAGGATTGTGGATTGGAAGGATCGCAGCACCTGCATCCTCTTCGGTGATGGTGCCGGAGCAGTGGTGATACAAGCCAGCGATTCACCGTCAGGCCCCCTCAGTTTCATCCTGGGCAATGACGGCTCCGGTGCAGGTACCATCTACACCCCGGGACCCTGCGGAGTGAATGACGGGCGCTACTTTATTAATATGAAAGGCCCTGAGACTTACAGGTTCGCCGTGAACATCATGTGCCAGGCAACCCAAGAGGTCGTGGCCGCTGCCGGCCTAAGGCTCAGCGATATCGATCTCATCATTCCGCACCAGGCCAATACGCGCATCATCAAATCCGCAGCCAGACTGCTCGACATCCCTCTCGACAGGTTCTTCATCAACGTAGACCGCTACGGTAATACCTCGGCGGCCTCGATCCCTATCGCTCTCTGTGAGGCCGTAGAGGAAGGCCGGGTCAAGAATGGCGATCGTCTGGTACTGGTCGCGTTTGGCGGTGGCCTTAGCTGGGCAGCCATGTTGCTTGAATGGGGGCCTGGCGAGAGAATGACCCAGACCTGAGCCTCCAAGCGGTCGCTCTCGCGGAACCTAGCACACTTTCAATCCAGAGCTATGCGAAAGACGAACCATGCAATCGAAGGAAACCTGGTAAAAGGAAAACGAAATGCTTGATCTCGCAATCATCATTATCTACTTTCTATGCATGATAGCAATAGGCATCTACGTTTACCGAAAGAGGCAGGCCTCGAGCAATGACGGTTTCTTCGTAGCCAACCGCAGTGGCAGCACCCTGCTCATCGCAGGCTCGCTCTGCGCCACTTTTATAGGGTCGTCAGTCGCGGTCGGCATGGTAGGACGCGGATATAGAATGGGTCTCCCTGGTGCCTGGTGGCTTCTCGTGGGAGCGATTGGCCTGCTAATATTGGGCTTGTTTTTTGCTCGTAAAGTGAGGAGGTTCGGGCTCTATACCCTGCCAGAGTTGCTGGAGAGGCAATACGGCGGTAAAGCGGGACTCGCAGCCTCTATCCTGATCGTGGTTGCCTGGATAGCCATTGTCGCCGCGCAGATAATCGCTGCGGGTAAAGTTCTCACCGTTTTTCTGCCCCTTGACCTTTCTCAGTTAATGGCCATCTCTGCTCTCGTATTTGTTATATATACGGTTCTCGGAGGCCA
Organism: uncultured Dehalococcoidia bacterium; assembly: GCA_964453665.1. GTDB lineage: Bacteria > Chloroflexota > Dehalococcoidia > SZUA-161 > SZUA-161 > DAOUTY01. The sequence continues at coordinate 72,832 of CAYVQT010000001.1, forward strand.
GTATTCAGTAATCCGAACCGACGTTGTCCAGTTCGGCATATTGATAGTAGGGATCCTGATAACCCTGGGGTTCGTTGTGGATCGCATGGGAGGGATCAGCGGACTGACCTCTGCCCTGCCTTCAGATTACTTCTCCTTCCCGACGAATTCAAGTTTCGAATGGTATCCCCTGGTAGTGCTTCTAGTCCTGACGGGCTCGACCTATATAGTAGGCCCCGATATATACTCCCGCCTGTTCTGCGCACGTGATGAGAAAGTGGCCAGGGCATCTGCAATCGGGGCAGGATTGCTAGCAATACCAGTTGCATTCATATTCGTGCTGATAGGCATGGGAGCAATGGCCCTTTTCCCTGACATTTCTTCTCAACATCCTACCCTATCTTTCGCACAAGCCTCCGAGCTCGCTTTTCCCACCTTGATTGAAAACATTCTGCCCATCGGAGTAGCCGGTCTGGTGGCCGCAGCTCTGCTGGCCGCCATTATGTCCTCCGCGGATACCGTCCTGCTCACCACGAGCACCATACTCAGTCAGGACGTCTATAAACGCATATCTCCAGACATGAGCGAGCGGAAGAGCCTCATCATCACCAGAGCTGGCGTGATTGTAATTGGAGCCGCAGCCTTGTTAATTGCCTGGCAGCGTCCCGGCATAATCAGCTCGCTCTTGCTGGCATACACTATCTTTACGAGCGGAATAGTAATTCCGGTAATTGCAGGGTTTTACAAAGATAAGCTGAAGGTAAACTCAGCAGGCGCAATAGCGGCTATAATCGGTGGTGGGGGTACAGCGTTGGCCATAAACAGACTGCAGGCAGCGAATATGTTGGAAGTAGAGAAGCTGGAATTAGTAGGATTAGGCGTTTGCATTGTACTTCTGTTCGGCGTAAGCTTTATTACCAGGAAGACGGGGCTACTTTCTCAATAAAGCTCCGACTGGACGTAACTTTTTACCGTACTTTCATTCTCAGCTGGAAGCCAGAGCAAAGCAAGGAGGCAAAGCCCGGTGCCGCTGCGAGCGAAGCGAAGGTCTCGCAAGGGCATACACTGTATGGACGCTTACTATTTAAGGTACGGAGGGATAAAGTAACATGGAGATCGTCTGGCTTGGTCACTCATGCTTCAGAATAAGGGGGAAGGAAGCAACAATTGTTACCGACCCTTTTGATAAAACACTGGGCTACCCGGTGAAGAAACCGACAGCGAGCATCGTAACTGTGAGCCATCAACATCCACAGCATAGTAACCTTGGAGGCATTGCTGGAAGCCCCAGAGTTATCAGCAGGCCGGGCGAGTATGAAATAGCCAATGTTTTTATCAATGGCATAGCCACCTTTCACGATGGCGTAAGGGGCGAGCAGCGAGGTAAAAATATCGTATATAACATTCAAATCGAAGAGGTGAGTATCTGTCACCTCGGGGACCTTGGACATGTACCGACAGCGGAGCAGATTGAGCAGATGAGCGATGTCGATATACTGCTGGTACCTGTCGGAGGGGGAGCGACCATCGGTGCAACAGAGGCGGTCGAAACCATAAGCCTGCTTCAACCCAAGCTGGTGATACCAATGCACTTCAAGACCGAGGCGGTCCGGATGGAACTGGCGCCCCTTGAGCCTTTCCTCAAAGAGATGGGGGTGAAGGAGTCAACCTCACAGCCAAAGCTCTCCGTCACCAAGTCAAGCCTGCCCACGGAAACCAACGTCGTAGTGCTCGACTACAAGTAGCGGGGCGACCTACAGGCTCCTCACACACGCAAACCCCGCCAAAATCTCCCCGCCTGCGTCCGTGAAACAGCCAATTCGGGCCTCAGAAGGTATAATGCTACCGGGACGGCGAACGAATAGGCCGAGTAGTGGCCCATCGCCCCAATATGTAGAACAGGCCGCCACCGACAATCCAGATCAGCAAAGTGCTTATTGGAGCCAACGGAATAATAGACTGGTAGGGCAAGAACGCGCCATCTTCAGCAGTATCCAACGGTATCAGGGATACAATCCCTAAGATAATACATGCTATTATGGGGACCCACCAGATTGGTCTGATATTAAACATGCTGTCACCTGCACTTCAACCCGCGGGAGACCAAGGGCGCCTTACGGGACTCACTCTGCTTCAATTGCCGACGCCTTCATACTCGCAGGCGCCTTTACATTGTTTATGCTCACACCCAACCTGGGGATATCCGTGTACCCAGCAAGCATCACCACACCGGCAACCGAATCCCAACCCCGGATAGGGCAGTCTCCCCCTCTAACCTCAGGGGTCGATATACAGCTCTCCAGCCAACTCTTAGCATGAGAGAATCCTTCCATGTTCAGCTCATCCGGCGGCCCGGCTATAATCATTAGCGCCTTCTTTGCTTTCTTTATGTCGCACTCGCCGGTTAACCTCAGGGTAGCGGCGTTCCTGATAGCCGTATAACACCTCATGGCCGGACTAAGCTGGTCAATGGAGTTCTTCTTCCTGAAGAAAAAGAACCTGTCGCGTGCCTGTTTGGCCTTCAGTTCTGAATACCCGATATAGGTAAACCCTTCCCAGGAGTTGATGATGTCGGAGGCGTCGATCACCTTTATGCCAACCCTGTCATTGGCCGTCTCACCGGCACCCAGCATCAGGGGCAGCGGCTTCACAAGTTCGTGATTCATTATGCCATAGCTTGTCTCAAGAGGAAGCCCTTCCTTCTTCCAAACGTCGTTGTCAAACAGGAGAATGCCGTTAACCATTCCGTCTATCTCTTGCAGGCATTCGATAGCGTTCATTGCCATCAGCTTACCCTCATCCTCACTCGGCAGAACGCCTACAAAATAGATCGGCTCTTCATAGACCTGTCTGAGCTTGGAAATGATGACCGGCGCCCCTCCTGAGCCCGTACCACCGCCGAGACCAGCTATAACAAAGAAGGCATCCACGTGGTGGATGACTTTCTCCGTGACCGCGTGCATGACCGAATGGAGCCCGTGCTTGCTCACTTTCGCTCCCACCTTGCGATTCAACCCCACTCCGTGCCCTTTCACGACGGTCTGGCCAATTAGAATCCTGTCCTTCTTCTGTATCGTTTTCAGCCCCAGGAGGTCGGCTTGCGCCGAGTTGACAGCCAGCGCAAAAGGAACAATGCCCTGGTGTCTTCCCCATAAACTATGGTAGGTTAAATGGTCCGCAACTCTACCCCCGGCCTGACCGATACCTATAACTCCGACCCTCATTCTTCACCTCCAGGTTACCTGTATTATTCTCTCCTTTTCATTCCCCAGAATTTAACAGAAAATCCAAATCGCCGTCAACTGCTCAAGAAAGAAGCAAAGGCCACCCATCAAAAGACGGGCGGCCTTTCGTGTGGTATAACTTCTTAATCAAACACCTTATATCCTGCGCCGCATGCTCATCGCAGCCACGCCGACTGCAATTACAGCAATGACCAGCGCCACAACGGGTAATGCTATTCCACCGGGAGCCCCTGCTCCCTCCTCCCCTTGCGGGCCCTGGGGTCCAGTAGCGCCAGCGGAGCCGGTAGCCCCAGCGGGGATACCTATGGTGAGCACACCGGTGACCGGATCCCAGTCAACGGTCGGGGCAGAGCCTGCTGCAAGAGAGGTTACTATAACATCGGTTATCGATCCTGTCTGAGTTTGTCCTCCCTCGCCAGAGGTGAGGTCCAAATTAACATTGGCCCCCACCGACCAAGTGCCCGTCTGAGCCGCTGTGCGGTCACCTATCATGAAGCTAATAGTCGCCCCATCGGTATACTCCGTACCTTCTGGCGGCACTATCTTTAGGCCATATGTCGAAGTGGCATATCCCTCTGCCGGTGTCGTCGTAGTATGCTGATCCCCTCCGATCATGGCCGTTATAACAGTACCGTCAGCTACCGCTGCGCCATCCACTGTGACAGTGCCGTAGAACCGACACGGTGGCTCCGGAGGCGTATCTGCTAGAACTAAGGCCGGGAAGAGGAGAAGCGCTACCACTGCCAGCAAAACCACTACTCTCAGTTTGGTCATATCTCTTTCCTCCTAATTTGAGTGGTCCCTGAGGGGTCAGTAGATGACCCCTCAGGGATATACATCGCTATCCTCTTATAGCCCGAGCCAGCCGATATTGTTCCAGCCTGCGGTTAGCGAGTAGCTGTGACCGCCATAGATCAGATCGCAATCCTCGGTGACTTTGATCCAGTAACCCGTGCCTGAGCTAAGGCCGTCCAGATCGCTGCCCGCTACATCAGCCGGGTCGTAGAAGAGCCAGTCACCACCAGCGTAGTCCCAAACAATGACCAGCTTGTCCATTATGCCCGCAAGGGCAGTCTCGACCGTCTCAGGGGCCTGTTTGACAATGAAGAACGTTGTTGCACTAGCCCCAACGCCATCCTTTGCCTGTACCACCTGAGAACCCGGTGCCACGCCAGGAATGGTTGTGCTGAACGTGAAGGCACCAAGTACACTGGTCAACGGAGTGGTCGGGAATTGGTACGCGCCGACTGTAACAGTGATTCCACTATAACCCTGGAATCCTGTGCCCGTTATCGTTACCGCTGTGCCTTGCTGCCCCTCCGTCGGCGTTATGGCTATGGAAGCACCGGGAACTGTGAATGTCGCTGTAGCAGCGACGTTCCCCAAGGCACTGTCGTCTGCGTTGACTGCATTTGCACCAGTTACCGCAGTAGCGGGAACCTGCAATGCAGCTGCGATGTTGCCGTTGGCATCGGCATACACCGGCCACGGCTCACCGGCGAAGGTGACTGTTACAGGCTTGTTGGGAACCCATCCGGCACCCGTTACTGTAACCGATGAACCCTTCGGCCCGGTGGTCGGGCTTACATTCAGGGTCGGCCTGACCACGGTGAATACGCCAACGGCTGTCAGTCCCATTTCGTCCGTGGCGGTTACCACATTAGCTCCGTACGTGAGCCCCGGCAGGACATCCAGAGTCGTAGGCGCTATCATACCTCCAGTATCTATATCGATCTTAGCGGTATTCCAAGCATTTCCGCCGATCTGCAACGCCCCTACAAGAATCTCGTGGTCCGGAGTCATATTGGAGCCAGTTATCATTACCCTGGTCCCCATAGGACCGCTATCTGGAGTTACCGTCAGCGGCCGACTGGTTACTGTGTAGTTCGCTATGGCCGTATTAGCGTGCTGATCTTCAGCCTTGACCTCGGTCACGCCGGCCCCCGCTGAGGCGGGAGCAACCAGGTTGGCGGGGCCTATCTTCCCATCAGAGGTTGCCGTAAGCGTGTACGGCACAGCCGTGGTATCCAGCCACGGCACTCCAGCGAAGTACATGCTCACTGTATCGTCGCCCTCAAAGCCGGAGCCGCTCACCGACACAATAGAACCACCCAGCCCGGTGGCCGGGTTAAGGACCAGAGTCGGCGTAACAGTGAACGTCGCCTTGGTGTCATTATTGGTGCTGTATCCAGCCAAATCCTGGCCGGTTACATCCTGGGCACCGGCATCCAGTGTCGGAACCGCGCCCGTAACTGTGACAGCGCCAGTGCTGTCACTGAGCGCAGAGCCCAGGGCCTTGCCACCAACAGATACACTAACGGTATAACCGGCTGCAAATCCGCTGCCTGTTACCGTGACGGCCGTCCCCACCGGTCCCTTTATCGGCGATACGGTGACCTTCGGGATAACCGTGAAGTACTCATTGACAGAGTTCACGCCGTCAGTAATTGTAACCAGGTGTGTACCTGCCGTAGCGGTGGGAACCAGCATGGCGAAGTTAGCAGCGCCAGCAACCGTGGTCTCCACCACTGCCGGTGCTGTGGTTGCCGTCGCACCATCAAATTTCGCAGTCAGAATGCTCTCGCCAGCAAAACCGCTTGCGGCGACATTGACAGACTGGCCCACTGGCCCCTGTGTAGGCGTTAGCACGGCTGCCTGTGCATAAACCGGTGCTATGGCTAACACTCCCGTTAAAGTGACCACCATCGCCAGCACCACCAGCACCCGTACAATACTAGGGTATTTCTTCCTCATCTACTCTCTCCTTTCTCGGGCGAATTATCATATTGCCCTAAATAACCAACTGCTAATTCCTTCATTAGCGTCATCATTCCATATAACCACCTCCTTAGATAAGGCATATTTCCCCAAAACTAGGCACGTCAGGTTATTGTAAGCACCTTTCATCCCGCTTGTCAAGCCTTTTCCACGGAAAAATAACCAAAGTACCCCATTAGTTAAGGTACCTGTAATAAAAATATAATTTTTAGGAACCCAAACAGATGAACGGGCATCTTCTCTGGCAAATGCGCCCCTGCGCAAGCCTATCCTTCTACATGGACTAACGGACTATTATGCACCTTGATGCTAACCTGACTAGTCCGCTTATTTAGTCCGCTAAGTCCTTTTTCGCTTTGCCAGAAGCGGACTGTAAAGCTTTTACCACTTTTTCTCTGGTTTGTCAACCCCCTTAACAACTTTCTGTCAATTTCTTCACCATAACAACTCCGTGGCCTCAGGCTCAGGCATCGAAAAAACCGGGGGTCGATTGCGCCCTCCCCCTTGATATGGTATAATGGCGCCCGAACGGCCTGGAGGACAAATTGCAGGTAACGCTTACCGGTCTCACCTCCTATTTAGAACCAAACGTCCCCGCCGAAATTAGATTTCTCACTCCATTATTAGAAGCAGCAGCGTCAGATCAGAAGGCGCCCCCAAGAGCACCGGAGGATAGCCAGTCCCATTCTACCCATATACTCTCGACATGTCATCAACAAAAATTTGCGCAGGTCAAACTATAAACTCAGCATAAAACTTCACCAGAAGGAGGCAACAGTAATGACCGCAAAGATAATCTCAGGAACAGAGGTGGCGAAGGAGATTCGGGCCGAGTTGAAGGAAAAGGTGGCTAAATTGAAGGCGGCCGGCACAACACCGGGACTTGTCATGATCCGCGTTGGTGAAGACCCCGCTTCCGTTTCCTATGTCACGGGCAAAGAACAGGCATGCGAGGATATCGGCATATGGTCCCAAACCTACGTGCTGCCTGAGACTGCCTCCGAGGCCGATTTACTGGCCAAGGTGGAGGAGATGAACAAAGCGGAGCACGTCGATGGCATCCTGGTTCAGCTCCCGCTTCCCAAGCATATAGATGCAGACAAGGTACTGAATCTCATCGACCCTGCCAAAGATGTCGACGGGTTCCATCCCGTTAATGTGGGCAAGATGCTCATCGGTGACCCATATTTCATGCCCTGCACCCCTCACGGCGCTGTAGAGCTTATGGTCCGCAGCGGCAACAGCCCCGAGGGTAAGCACGTGGTAATCTGCGGTCGGAGCAACATCGTAGGCAAGCCCCTTATGGCGATGCTGGTGCAGAAGAAAGAACATGCCAACGCCACGGTTTCAGTTGTCCACACCGGAACGAAAAATATGGCTGAAATCACTCTTCAGGCGGATATCCTGGTCGCCGCTATGGGGTCTGCCGAGGTTATCAAAGCGGATATGGTCAAAGACGGCGCAGTGGTAATCGATGTAGGGGTTAACAGGGTCGGCATGAAGCCCAGTAAGAAAGATCCCAGCAAGATGGTGGCCGACCTTAGAGGAGATGTCGATTTCGAGGCCGTCAAGGAAAAGGCAAGCGCCATAACACCGGTCCCGGGTGGTGTGGGACCGATGACAATAACAATGCTAATGGTCAATACCGTGGTGGCTGCCGAGCGGCGTGCCGCTCGCTCCAAATAGAAATGATACCGGGTTCGCCTATACTTTAGCATACAATTAACCTGCAGTTAGAGGAAAAACAGAAAATATCCTCTAACTGCTACAAAATAAAGGAGGTCTTCTGTGGCATACGACGCTACGAAAATGAAGGACTGGCAGATTTCAGAGGCTGCCGAAGCCAACATGCCATCCCCCGACGAGTGGCGGGAAAAGCTGGGCCTCGAGAAGGACGAGATGATTCCCCACGGGAGAACGCCGAGGCTCGATTTCTTGAAGATCATGGACCGCCTCAAGGACAAGCCCGACGGCAAGTATATTGAAGTGACCGCCATCACCCCCACGCCGCTGGGTGAAGGTAAAAGCACGACTTCAATGGGTCTTATGGAGGGCATGGGCAAGCGGGGTCTTAATGTAGGCGGCTGTCTGCGGCAGCCCTCGGGCGGCCCCACCATGAACATCAAGGGGACCGCTGCCGGCGGGGGTAATGCTCTGCTCATTCCCTTGACCGAGTTCTCGATGGGGCTTACGGGCGATATCAACGATATCATGAACGCCCACAACCTGGCGATGGTGGCCCTCACCTCCAGAATGCAGCACGAGCGCAACTACAACGACGAACAACTGGCCAGGCTCACCAGAATGCCACGCCTGAATATCGACCCCACCAGGGTGGAGATGGGCTGGATCATGGACTTCTGCGCCCAGAGCCTGCGCAACATTATCATAGGCATAGGCGGACGCATGGACGGCTTTATGATGCAGTCCAAGTTCGGTATCGCCGTGAGCTCCGAGCTTATGGCCATGCTCTCCATCGTCAGAGACCTGGCGGACCTGCGGGAGAGGATGGATAACATCACCGTAGCCTTCGATAAATCGGGCAAACCTGTTACTACCGGTGATCTGGGGGTAGGCGGTGCCATGACTGCCTGGATGCGCAACACGATCAATCCCACCCTGATGTGTTCGGTGGAATACCAGCCCTGCATGGTGCATGCCGGGCCCTTCGCCAATATCGCAGTGGGGCAGTCATCCATTATCGCCGACCGCATTGGATTAAAGATGTTTGACTACCATGTGACCGAGAGCGGCTTCGCCGCCGACATCGGCTTTGAGAAATTCTGGAACGTCAAGTGCCGCTTGAGCGGCCTCAAGCCGCACGTCTCTGTACTCACGAGCACCATCCGTGCGCTTAAGATGCACGGCGGTGGGCCCAAAGTAGTAGCCGGAATTCCCCTACCCGACGCCTATGTCAAAGAGGACCTGGGGCTGCTGGAGAAGGGCTTGGCCAACATGGTGCACCACATCAACACCATCAGAGAATCCGGCATCAATCCCGTGGTGTGCGTCAATTGCTTTCATACCGACACCAAGGACGAGATCGCCATGGTTAGAAAGGCGGCGGAGGAAGCCGGGGCCCGTTGTGCAGTATCTACGCACTGGGCCGATGGCGGCGACGGCGCCCTTGAGCTGGCCGATGTCGTCAAAGAGGCCTGCGAAGAAACCAACGACTTCAAGTTCCTCTATCCCCTGGAGATGAAACTCCGGGAACGGGTCGAAAAGATCGCCAAGGTGGTCTACGGGGCTAGCAGCGTGAGCTGGACCCCGGATGCCGAGGCTAAGGCCAAGTCTCTTGAGAGCGATCCCAAGTACGATGATTACACCACCATGATGGTGAAGACCCACCTCAGCCTCACCCATGATCCAACCTTGAAGGGCGTTCCCAAGGGTTGGACCTTGCCCATCCGCGACGTCCTGATCTACTCCGGTGCCAAGTTCCTGTGCCCATGCGCCGGTACCATCAGCCTGATGCCGGGAACCAGTTCCGACCCTGCATTCAGAAAGGTGGATGTGGATGTTAAAACCGGAAAGGTGAGCGGGCTGTTCTAGATCAACCCGAGTTACTTTGTCGCGGGGTGGGCGACTCCCAAGAGGCCGGTCGCCCACCCCGCGGCGTCCTGACCTCGCCGTTGACTCCAAATCCGAGCCTCATCTATAATTCAAGGTGAAGTAAGATGCCTACGATTAAGCTAACCATAGATGATATAGAAGTAGAGGTCGAGGAAGGTAAGACAGTCTTAGAAGCAGCGCAGGGCGCCGGTATCTATATCCCCGCTCTATGCGCCCACCCCGACCTGCCCCCGGCACCGGGACTGAAAGCTGACAGCGCTATTTACCTCGGGGGCCAACTCCTGGAAAGCTCGGCTTCCGATGCAGAGTATCAGGGCTGTCGCCTTTGCATCGTGGAAGTCGAAGGAATGGATGAATCCCCCCTCTCGTGCGCCCTCATCGCCTCCGAGGGAATGATCGTCCACACTAACACTCCCAGCATCCAAGAGCTTCGACGTGAGAACCTGAAAATTATCCTGGCCAGGCATCCTCATGCCTGCCTGACCTGCAGCCAGAGAGAAGGCTGCAGTCCGTTTGAATCATGTCCCAACAGCATACCGATACTGGAACGCTGCTGCTCCAAGCTCGGCTACTGCGAGCTGCAAAAGGTGGCCGAATATATCGGCATCAAGGACGACACCCCTCGCTATACCTACAGAGAACTGCCCGTTAAAAAGGATGAGCCACTCTTCACCCAGGATTACAACCTCTGTATCGGCTGTACCCGCTGCGTCAGGGTCTGCCGTGACGTGCGCGGAATAGGGGCACTGGGGTTCATCAACCGCGACGGTGAGATCATTGCAGGGCCGGTCGCCCCGTCACTGAAAGAGTCTGGGTGCAAGTTCTGCGGCGCTTGTGTAGAGGTCTGTCCCACCGGCGCCTTGTTCGACCTCGATATCAAGAGGGCAGAGCGCGAGGCTGCGCTTGTTCCCTGCACTCACGCCTGCCCTGCTGGAATAGACGTCCCCCGTTATGTACGCCTACTGGCCGAAGGCAAGTTCTCCGAAGCCCTGGCCGTAGTTCGGGAGAAGGTGCCTTTTCCCGGGGTGCTTGGCCGCGTCTGCTTTCATCCTTGCGAGAGTGTGTGCAGGCGAGGTCAACTTAACGAGCCTATTGCCATAAAGGCGCTCAAGCGCTTCGCAGCGGAACACGGAGGACGACTGTCAGACGATACTGACAAAGCAAATCCTACAGGCAAGAAGGTAGCCATCGCAGGGTCCGGCCCGGCAGGACTGACGGCAGGATACTACCTGGCTAAACTCGGGCACTCGGTAACCATATTTGAGACCCTGCCTGAGCCCGGCGGCATGCTGCGGGTCGGCATACCCAGATATCGCTTGCCCAGAGATGTGCTTGATAGCGAAATCGAAGGAATAAAAAGCGTCGGCGTTGAGATAAGGACAAACAGCAGGATCGAGTCCCTCGACAGCCTCTGGGAACAGGGATATGACGCAGCCTTTTTAGCGACCGGCGCTCATCAGGGAGCCAGGATGGGAGTCGAGGGTGAGGATAGCCCCGGGGTAATTGAGTGTATATCCTTCCTCAGGGATGTGAATCAGGACAGAGAGGTCAATCTGGGGAGAAAGGTAGCAGTGGTCGGCGGCGGCAATGCCGCCATCGATGCCGCCCGCACAGCGTTGCGCCTGGGAGCCGAAGAGGTTACCATCCTATATCGGCGCTCCCGGGAAGAGATGCCTGCCGACCCGGAGGAGGTTGAGGAGGCACTTGAAGAAGGTGCTGATGTGGTTTTCCTCACCGCTCCGAAAAAAATATCCGGCGCCGATGGCAGGCTGGTAATTGAATGCCTGCGCATGGAGCTGGGTGCGCCCGATGCCAGCGGCCGAAGGCGCCCGGAGCCGATCGAGGGCAGTGAGTTCGACATGGACTTCGATTCGGTGATATCCGCCATCGGTCAGATTCCACAGCTGCCTGAGAATATGGAACTCGACGTCGTAGCAGGGAATAGAGTTAAGGTTGACCCCGAAACGCTGGCCACCGGCGTTAAAGGAGTTTACGCTGGCGGTGATGTTGGCACGGGGCCAGCTTCCGTCATCGAGGCTATTGCTGCCGGAAGGAGAGCAGCGTCTGCTATAGATAAGTACCTGGGGGGTAACGGTGATATCGAGGAGTCGCTGACTGAAACCGCAGCAGCTAATCCCTGGCTTGGCAGCGACGAGGGATTCTGGGATAGAAATCGCGTCCCGTTGCCCTGCCTGCCAGCGGACAAGCGGACAAGCGACTTCTCCGAGGTAGCTCTCGGTTTCGACGAACAGATGGCTGTCGAAGAAGCGATGCGCTGCCTGAGATGTGACTTGAGGCTTCAGATATCACCGATAATGCTGCCGCCGGATGAATGGCTCGAGTTCAGTTCCAATAACGTAAACGCCGCCCCCGAAACAGATGGGGTGTATAGACTATTTGACGAACAAAAGGAGATCATTTTTATTGGAAGCGGCCCCAATATACGCGAGGGCCTGCAGGAGATACTCGATTCCGGGGATGAATGGGTGGAAAAGGCGCGCTACTTGCATTTTGAGGAAACCATGATGTATACTATGCGGGAGAGCGAGTTGATGCAGCAATTCCTGCAGGAATACGGCAGGCTTCCTGAAGGCAACGACGAGCTCTTCTAAAATTGAATAACGTTTAAACCAGTGTTAATTGCTTCCTGGTGATTAGAGCGGGGTGGAACCACCCGTTCCCATCCCGAACACGGAAGTGAAACTCCCCAGCGCAGACGATACTGAGGGGGCAGCCCCTTGTGGAAAATATGCCATCGCCAGGAAGCAAAAAATAGCCCAAATTTCGATAGCTTTAGTAAATTTGGGCTATTTTATCACAGGTCCAAGTGTGTTAAAATAAAGGAGAAATCAGTACCAGTAATAACAATGTGGTTGTATAGTCGCCGTTAGGTGCGGTTATGAGTAACAGATTCGATAAGTTCACGGAACGGGCACGAAAAGTGCTGGCTCTCGCCCAGGAGGAGGCCCGCAGATTTAACCACAACTATATCGGCACCGAGCATATACTGCTGGGGCTGGTGCGGGAAGAAGAGGGGATGGCTGCCAAGATCCTCTCCAATCTCGGTATTGGTTTGAACAAGGTGCGGGCTGCTGTGGAGTTCATCATCGGCCGCGGCGAAGGGTCAACTCAGAATGAAGTCGGCCTCACCCCGAGGGCAAAAAGGGTGATAGAGCTTGCCGTGGATGAGGCGCGCTTGCTCGGTCACCAGTATATCGGAACCGAACATATATTACTGGGTCTGTTGCGCGAGGGGGAGGGGGTTGCCGCCGGTGTCCTGGAAAGCTTGGGGGTAAGCGTAGAGCGCGTGCATTCCGAACTCAATCGCACCCTCAGCCAGAGCACGCACCATGCTGGAAATCGCCCCACTACAAAAACGCCAACCGTAGACCAGTTGGGCGTGGATCTGACCGCTGCTGCTCATGCCGGTAAGCTCGATCCAGTTATCGGGCGTGCCAGAGAGATAGAGCGCGTAATACAGGTGCTAAGCCGACGCACCAAGAATAACCCCGTTCTCATCGGCGAGCCCGGAGTAGGCAAGACTGCCATCGCCGAGGCTATCGCTCATCGCATAGCTGCCGATGACGTCCCGGAAACACTGCAGGGTAAGAGGCTGCTAACTCTCGACATCGGCTCCCTGGTCGCCGGAACGAAATACCGGGGTGAATTCGAGGAGCGTCTGAAGAAGGTGATCGATGAGATAAAGACCGCCGGCAACTGCGTCATCTTCATCGACGAGATACACACCCTGGTCGGTGCCGGAGCCGCCGAGGGCGCGGTAGACGCTGCCAGCATCCTCAAGCCGTCGCTGGCACGGGGTGAACTGCAATGCATTGGCGCCACCACACTCGATGACTACCGCAAGCATGTTGAACGGGATGCCGCTCTGGAACGACGCCTGCAGCCGATCCTGGTTGACGAGCCTACAACCGAACAGACTATCGACATCCTTAGAGGTATTAAGAACCGCTATGAGGAATATCACCGCTTAACTATAGATGATGAAGCCCTGAAGTCAGCAGCGAGTCTGGCCGCAAGATATATCCCCGACCGCTTTTTGCCCGACAAGGCGATCGACCTCATAGATGAGGCATCATCCCGACTGCGGATCAAGCAATCAAGCATTCCCCCGGGAATGAATGAAGCGATACAGGACCTGGAGGGCCTGCGCAAGGAGAAGGACCAGGCTATGTCCGACCAGCAGTATGAGCAGGCAGCTCAGTTGCGCGAACAAGAGCTCGAGCTCGACAGCAAGATAGACAAGATGCGCGAAGACTGGCAACAGGAGGTTGGATCGGAACAGAAGGTAGTAACGGAAGAGCACATCGCCGAAGTGGTCAGCATGTGGACCGGCATACCGGTCACCCGCCTCGCAGCAGATGAGACCACAAGATTGCTTCAAATGGAAGAGGCATTGCACAAGCGTATCGTCGGTCAAGACGAGGCTATTACTTCGATCTCGAAAGCGGTTAGAAGAGCCAGAGCCGGGCTCAAGGACCCCAGGAGACCAATCGGCAGCTTCATCTTCCTCGGTCCCACCGGCGTAGGTAAAACGGAGCTGGTTCGCGCGCTGTCAGAATTCATGTTCGGCAGCGAGGAGGCCCTGGTCAGGCTCGATATGTCGGAGTTCATGGAAAGACATGCCGTAGCCCGCCTCGTTGGTGCTCCTCCGGGATATGTCGGTTATGACGAGGGGGGGCAGTTGACCGAAGCAGTGAGGCGTAAGTCCTACTCAGCTATATTGCTCGACGAGATCGAGAAAGCCCACCCCGATGTGTTTAACATCCTGCTCCAGATATTCGATGACGGTCACCTCACCGATGCCAAGGGGCGGCGCGTCGATTTTCGCAATACCATCATTGCAATGACGAGCAATATCGGCTCCGAGCTCATCAGGAAAGAAAGCTCTATCGGCTTCATATCCCGCAGCGACGAGGGCAAGGTAGCCCAGATGTCCTATGAAAAGATGAAGGACAAGGTGCTCGAGGAGATGAAGAAGACATTCCGCCCCGAGTTCCTCAACCGCATCGATGGGGTTGTAGTGTTCCACGCCCTGACCCAGGAACATATCCGCCAGATCGTGGAACTGATGCTCTCGCAGATAGAGATCCAACTCAAAGAGAAAGAGATGAAGCTGGAGATAACCGACGCGGCGAAAGACTTCCTGGGAGAAAAGGGGTACGACCCCGCCTTTGGCGCTCGACCACTGAGACGAGTTATCGAGCACATGGTCGAAGACCCTCTCTCCGAAGCGCTCCTTGAGGGCAGGTTCAATTCCGGAGACACGATCCAGATCGACTGCCAGAATGGGGAAATTGTGCTGAACTCCGCCGCCCTGGTAAGTCCTTCCTGAGCGGCCGGTCAATTTCTACCCCTTATAACACCTTTCACGTTCGGCTCACAGAGCACCTGATCAAGCCCGCTGCCTTTTAACTGGAATCAAGGACCACTCGTCCGGGTAGGCCTTCTTAATACAGGCAATTGATAAAGGCCGGCTTTACTAAAAATTACCCGGCTCATGCCCATTGACAACATGGACAATATGAGCTAGTATGCTTCCGCCATGCTCGCAAACGTCCCTCACAAACGCCCCAATAATCTTATCCTTTCATCAACCTGTAACAGCCCCCCGTAGAGCCGCCGGGATCATCGATAACCTTCCTTGTATGTCTTTTCAGTAGAAAACGCTAAAAGAAACTTTATCTAAAGGAGGAGCAAATGGCCAAATCGAGCTACGAAAGGTTGTTTTCCCCGGGTCGAATCGGCACACTGCAACTGAAGAACCGCCTCTACTACCCGCCGATGGGGACAAATGTTTGCGTGGGAGGAGAGGTCACCGACCGGTTCCTGGCCTATCATGATGCGCGAACCAAAGGCGGAGTGGGTCTGGACATCATCGAGAACGCCAACATTGACACCGCAGGAGGAGCCGGGCTGCCCTTCGGCCTGAACATCGATGACGATAAATACATCCCGGGTCTTCGCAAGCTGGTCAACGTTATTCACAAGAATGGTGCCAAGGCCTGCCTTCAAATCTACCACGGCTCCATCTGGGCCACGCCTGAACAGCGACCGGTGTTCGGGGCAGAGCTTCCGCGTGAGCTCAGCATACAGGACATCCAGAAGCTGATCCAGCGTTTCGCCGAGGCGGCGAGGCGAGCTAAAGCAGCGGGGTTCGATGCTATCGAGATTCACGGCGCCAACATCAACGGGCAGACCCAGTTCCGCTCCGCTGTCTGGAATACGCTTAAAAACAAATATGGCGGCAGTGTGGAGAACAGGGCCAGGTTCATGTGCGACACACTGAAGGCTGTCAGAAAGGAAGTGGGGAAGAACTTCCCGCTATGGTGCCGCACCAGTATATTTGAGGTATTTTATGTAGGCGACGGCAAAATAGCCGAGTACGGGGTGACCCTTCAGGACACCCTTATACACGCGCCTATGTTCGTGGCGGCCGGAGCCGACGCCATCCACCTCTCGCAGGGCGGATTCTACGATTACGCCTGGCAATACTACACAATGTGCCCCGTAGAAGCCCACGGTGTTTCTCCTTACCTCGATATGGTGGGGCAAATTAAGAAGACGGTCAAGGTCCCGGTGCTCGCCGCGGCACGGGTCGCCCCCGAGATCGGGGAGAAGGCAATCAAGGCCGGTAAACTGGACTTCGTCGGCATGGGGAGGACAATCGAGGCCGATCCCGACCTGCCCAATAAACTTGCTGCGGGCAAGGAAGACGAGATACGGCCCTGTATCCACTGCAATAACTGCATCGAGACCCTCTCGTGGGCAGACGGGGTAGCTTGCACGGTAAATCCCGCTCTGGGACGGGAGAAGGAATTCGAGATAAAGAAAGCGGCCAAACCCAAGAAGGTGGTTATCGCAGGCGGAGGCCCCGCGGGTATGGAGGCAGCGCGGGTGGCGGCACTCAGGGGCCACCAGGTAACACTCTACGAGAAGAGCAGAAAGCTGGGCGGACAGATGATACAGGCCGCGATTCCGCCTCATAAGTCCGAGATAAATAAACTGATTAGCTACCAGTCAACCCAGCTCAAGAAGCGCAAGGTCAAGGTGGTGATGGGGAAGGCGCTGACACCGGATGAAATCAAAAAGCTGAAACCGGATGTGGTTATCTGCGCCACCGGCGTCAAGCCCGTTATCCCCGAGGAGGAAGTCCCCGGGCTGAACACCCTGTCGAACGTGGTCACCGCCGAGGATGTCCTCACGGGCAAGGCAAAGGTAGGCGACAGAGTTCTCATCATCGGTGGTGATCTGGTAGGCTGCGAAGTCGCCGAGTTCCTCGCAGAAAAGGGCAAGCAGGTGACCGTTGCCCGGAGAAGCCGGTTCATGGCAGACAAGATGAATCCCGACATGAGGATGATCCTCGTCGATAGACTGAAACAGCTGGGCGTCCGCCTGGTCCCGGGAGTCCAGTACATGCAGGCAACCGACACCGGAGTGCGAGTCCACGTACGGGGAGGCATAACAGCGATGTCAGAAATCGCTGCCGACGCCATGAAGAACCTGATCGCCGACACCATTGTCATCGCGGCAGGGGCAACGCCAAACACCGATCTCGCCGGTACGTTCAAGGGCAAAACTCCCAAGGTGTACAGCATCGGTGACTGTGTAGAGCCCAGACGTATACTGGAAGCCATGCGCGAGGGTTGGAAGACAGCGCTCGAAATATAAGGAGGCAATTCCCCTATTCCGCCTCCAGTAAAGGGGGATGGGGAATCCCCGAGAATATTCGAAATCCATCATAGTAGGAGGCACACAAGATGGCACAGCTAAAGCTAGGCGATCTCAAGTTCGAACACCTCGGTATCGTGGTCAAGGATATTGAGAAGGCCGTGGATTTTTACACCAGGGCATTTGGGCTGAGCTTCGAGGAGATCGCGGAGCACCAACTGCCGCCCGATGTGATATACAAGGGTCAGCCAAGTCCCTACACAATGAGGGTAACCTTCGCCCAGATGGGGTCGATAAGGCTGGAGCTCGTACAGGTCGTTGAAGGCGAGTGTATCTACACCGATTTCCTGAGGGACTACGGAGAGGGCATACACCATCTGGGCTTCGAGGTGGCCGACCTGGAAAAGGAAGTGGCCAATGCCGAGGCGCAGGGCTTAGAGATGATCTGCCACCTTAAGATGGTGGGTATTATGGCCTTCGCCCACTTCGACAATGCAAAGACTAACGGCGTCAGAATTGAGCTCGTTCAGGAGAATGTGCGAGATAGAATAATGGCGAAGCTGGCTGAGCAGTAGCTGTCGCTATGCATCTTCTTCCGGCAAGATGAATCAGGGGAGCCCGGCATTCGGTCGTACACCATGTTAGCGGGGCTCCCCTTTTGCCTATAAAATACCCGGCTATGAGGCAGGCTGAAAACCAGGGGGAGGGTGGAGCATCCGCTCCGCCCGTGTCCGGAGCAGATACTCCAGTCCACCCGGTTTTGCCATGTTTCCGGGCAACATCGTATAATATACATCGTTGCCAGCGCAGGATAGAGTGAGGTAGCCTATGCCGCGTCCCAGGAGTATTTTTGTCTGCCAGCAGTGCGGCAGCGAAAGCCCCAAATGGCTGGGACACTGCCCCGACTGCGACCAGTGGAATACCTATGTTGAAACCGTAGTCAAACACTCCACCAATGCCGCTAGAACCTCATCAGTTCAGGCGCAGGAGCTCTCCCAGCTTCCTGCCAACTCCATGCCCCGCCTTGCGCTGCCTTTCACCGAGTTCAACAGGGTGCTCGGCGGAGGCATAGTCCCCGGTTCCATGGTGCTCATTGGAGGTGACCCCGGCATCGGGAAATCAACGCTCTTGCTCGAGGTGGCAGGGTTAATTGCCGAACGCGAGGGAAAGGTACTCTACGTCTCCGGCGAGGAGTCGGTACATCAGATAAAGCTAAGGGCTGACAGGTTGGGGATACGTGGGGAGGGGCTTTTCCTTCTTCCGGAGACCGACCTGGAGACCATCATCGAGCGGGGAACGGAGATATCGCCGTGTATGGCAGTAATCGATTCCATTCAGACAGTTTACCAGAGCGGCCTGACCTCGACCGCGGGCAGTATTGCCCAGGTACGGGAATGCACATCGAGGCTGATGCAGTGGGCCAAATCGACCGGCACACCCATCTTCATAGTCGGGCACGTCACCAAGGACGGGGCACTCGCAGGGCCCCACACGCTGGAGCATATCGTGGACGTCGTACTCTACCTTGAAGGAGAGCGTTTCAGCTCCTACCGGCTGCTGCGAGGGGCCAAGAACCGCTTCGGCTCGACTAACGAGGTGGGCGTTTTCGAGATGCAGGACCGGGGACTGGTTGAAATTGACAACCCATCCCGGGTTTTCCTCTCCCGACGCTCAGAGGGGGTGATCGGCTCGGTGATCGTTCCCACGCTTGAGGGTACAAGGCCGCTCCTTGTAGAGATTCAGGCGCTCACCAGTCCCACCAGCTTTGGACTGCCCCGCCGCAATGCAAATGGTGTTGACTATAACCGGCTGCTCATGATAACCGCCGTCCTCACCAAGCGGGCGAGGCTGCCCCTGGGCAACCAGGACATTATCGCCAATGTTGTCGGTGGAATCCGTGTGAACGAGCCCGCTGCCGACCTGGGTATTGCCCTTGCCATCGCCTCAAGCTCCCGCAACGCCAGGGTTAATCCCGATCTCGTAGCCATCGGGGAAATCGGGCTCAGCGGAGAGTTAAGGGGCGTATCCCAGCTTGATAAGAGGCTGGCCGAGGCATCCAAGCTCGGCTTCAAATCCTGCCTTCTCCCGCCGCTTCAGGGCGGACAGAAAATGCCGCCTGATATCAAGCCTGTCGCCGTTAGCTCCCTGTCCCAGGCGCTCAAACTGGGACTGGAAAAATAATCCGGAACTCCCTCCTAGGTAGGCCTCCCGCAGCCAGACGTCCAGATAGCAAGACGCTCAAATGTTCAGATGTCTGGCTGGCTATCATCGAAACAGGGGATTCTACCGGCAGCGGATTAACCATGCAATCACTACGAAAATACGGGGCGGCAGTTCCGATTTGGCAGGTCGGCCGACGCCGGCCAACCTATCAGCGTGTCAGGGGCCTTGCCGACGATAGATCAACCGCATCATTACAAAGAGCCTCAGCGGCTGAGCAACTCTAATGATAAATAGCAGGGAAATAACAGGAGGTTGCTTTGCGGAGCCTGTCCTGAGTAGGGGCGTTTCGCGAAACGCCCCTACCTGTAAAACATCCGGCGTCTTAAATGACGGTTATCCCAAAACAGCATCTTCACCCTTAATGGCGAGTACTGCCCTGTCATGCCCATGACAGATTGCTTCTGGGGATTCTTCGCTGCGCTCAGAATGGCAACGAGCGAAGGACTCACAATGGCGTCTTTATCCCTTGTTTCTAGCGGCCCTTGAACTTCGGCTGCCTCTTCTCCAGAAACGATGTGATGCCTTCCTTGAAGTCCTCCGTCTGGAAGCAGATACGCTGGGCGAGGGTCTCGAAATCCAGTTGCCCCTCGAGATCACCCGCCGCACCCTTATACACGCCTTTTTTAATAAGCTCAATGGCAACCGACGGGCCGCTGGCAATCCGGGCGGCGAACTCCCTTGTTACCTTCATCAGATCGTCGTGCGGCACGACTTTATTCACCAGCCCCAGTTGCTCCGCCTCCCTCGCATCTATGGTGTCGCCCATCAGCATCAGCTCAAGCGCCTTGGACGTGCCCACTATTCGCGGCAGATAATAGGTCGCACCGCCGTCAGGAACCAGCCCCCTCTTGATAAATACCATGCTGAACCTGGCTTTCTCCGAGGCTATCCTGAAGTCGCAGGCCAGCGCCAGAGAGAACGTTACGCCGGCGACAACCCCCGGTATGGCAGCGATCGTCGGCTTGGGGAAATAGCGTACCGGCAATGTCCACCATCCCAGAGGCCTCTTGAGTATATACGGCTCTATCGGCCCGCTGTAATCGGCCGTCAACTCACCGGCGTCCGCCCCCGTGCTGAATGCCTCACCTGCGCCCGTAATTATCAGCGCCTTTATTTCATCATCGGTGCGCAGCTCGGTAGCGATTCGGTGCACCTCCGTCCTCATCGCCTCTGTCACCGCATTTAGCCTCTCGGGCCGGTTAAAGGTGATGGTGGCGATCCCTTCCTCCCTGGTGAAGAGCATCCCTTCAACTGCCATCTATTCCCCCTCCTGCCATACAAAACGCATCAGGCAGTTATGTATGAACTGTGATTAACTCCCAAACCCGCAGCGTAAAATCCGAAACAGAGTCAAATTTAGAATGTCCCACAGAAACACTTTAACCCTTGCGAAGAATAATTACTCGTCATCACAGGAGTGATGACGCTACCTTTAGCTGCTATTTACCCTTGAACTGCGGAGGCCTTCCCTCCATGAAAGACTTGATACCCTCCTGGAAGTCCTCGGTCCCGAACAGAACGTTCTCCACATATGCCTCGTGATCCATCTGCGCGGCGATATCAGTCTCAGCAATGCCCTTGTAGATGGCCGCCTTGGCGAATCCAAGGGCTATAGGGGAGTTCTCTGCGATCTTGGCCGCCATTTGCTTCGCCGCCGTCATCAATTGCTCCGCCGGGTAAATCCGGTTCACCATACCAATACGGTCCGCTTCAGCGGCGTCAACAGTATCCGCCGTAAACACCAGTTCGAGGGCGCGCGCAGTCCCCACAAGGCGAGGCAGGGTGTATGTGGACCCCGACTCGGGGATGACCCCCCTTTTAGTAAAAATCATGTTGAAGCGGGCTGTATCAGATGCCAGCCTGATATCACAGGCGAGGGCGAGTGCAAGGCCACCGCCAGCGGCCACGCCGTTTACTGCAGCGATGACTGGCTTTGGCATGTTTCTAATCTTCAACACGGTAGTGAGCACGTTGCCATCCCCTCGTATCATCTCCTCCATGGTCGTCTGGTGCAGAGTGTGCTCGGCTCCCACGGACATTAAATAGGCGATATCAGCACCCGTACAGAAGGCCTTACCGGCGCCTGTAATTATCAGCACTCTGGCATCAACATCCTTTGCCACCTCAGTAATAACAGCGTCCATTTCCGTCATCATCGTGCGATCGAACGCATTCTTGACCTCCGGCCGATTCAGGGTCATGACCGCTACCCCGCCGTCTTTTTCATAGATAACCGTCTCGTAAGCCAATTAATACCCCTTTCCTTGCACTGGTATCAAATGCGTTTCCGCTTATTTTAAAAAGCCCTGCGCCGCTACTTTCCCTTGAACACCGGTTCGCGCTTCTCAAAGAAAGATTGAATGCCCTCAGCGAAGTCCTCTGTAGCCATGAGCGCATTCTGGATATACGCCTCATAGTCCATCTGACTGCCCATATCGGGCTCCAGTAAGCCCTTATATAGCGAAGCCTTGGCCAGCCCCACAGCTATCGGCGGGTTATTTGCTATCTCCCCGGCGAACTCCCTGGTCGCCTTCATCAGTTCATCATGAGGGACAACCTTATTTACCAGACCGATTCTCTCCGCTTCCTGAGCGCTGATAACATTACCCATTAATACCAATTCACAGGCCTTAGCCATACCGACAAGGCGAGGGAGGTTATATGTAGCAGCGCAATCCGGTATAACACCCCTCTTGATGAAAACAGTGCTGAAGCGAGCCTTATCAGAGATAATCCTCATATCGCAGGCCAGGGCCAGGCCCATGCCACCGCCCGCAGCTATGCCGTTGACCGCAGCTATAACTGGCTTCATCATTTGCCTGATCTTGAGAACCACCGTGGGCATGGTGCCCGATCTCCGCACCACATCGCCAATAACCGTCCTGGCAATATGTGCCCTGTTCTCCATGAGAGTCTGTAGATAACTGACATCGCCACCTGCGCAGAAGGCCTTGCCCGCCCCTGTTATTACCACAACCCTTATTTCCTTATCCTGCGCAACGTCGTTTATCGCATCATCTATTTCGACCATCATAGGTTCATCGAAGGCGTTATTCTTATCCGGTTTGTTCAACGTTATAGTCGCGAGCATGTCCGCCTTCTCGAGAATTATGTCATTATAGGGCACTTTCTACCTCCTTCTTGCTTCTCGGAGCAACATAGAGCGCTCCTAAAACACCTTAGGAATGATACTCCGAGGCCGTTTCTTTGTCAATTTCGGGGGGCTTGACAGGAAGGTGTAGACCGTTCATAATGTAAATAGTTAGTCCAGTCTAACTTTTGAGCGCCATTCACTTGGGAGGTGGAGGATGATAAGCGAACAGACAGCCAGTATGGAGGACTACCTCGAGGCAATAGCCAAGCTCCGCCAGGAGGAACCCAAGGTAAGGGTGACCCAGATCAGCAAGAGGCTGGGAGTTAAGAAGCCCAGTGTCACTGCCGCTTTATATAAACTTTCCGAGGAAGGACTTGTACAGCACCCGAGATACGGGACTGTGGAACTCACTCGCGAAGGGCAGCGAATAGCTGAAGACGTCATGCGCCGCCATGAGGTTCTGTTCCGCTTCCTGTCCGAAATACTGGGTATTGATCAGGAGATAGCCCAAGAGGATGCCTGCAAGTTAGAGCATATGCTCAGTCCAAGCAGCCTGGAGAGGCTCGCGAAGTTTGTAGAGTTTGTCCTGACCTGCCCCAAGGGAGACCCCGTATGGTTCGAAGGATTCAACTACTATATAGAACACGGCGAGCGCGACCGGGAGATAGTGGCAAGATGTCTGGGAGAAGAGGGATAAAAGCCTTTCCTTCGGACCTTAAAAGCCGGACTATGTTGACAAATAACAACGTACTGACTTAGAAAGAGGTTATGTGGACGAACCGAAGCGAATAACGGTGCGCCAGATGAGGGCAGGACAGTCGGGAAAGGTGGTTCATGTCATGGGGGGGGTCGGTCTGGCCAATCGTCTTAATTCCCTGGGCATCAGACCAGGTAAGCGTATAACCAAAGTTAGCTCCATGTTTATGCGGGGCCCGGTTACCATCCAGGTAGACCGAGCCCAGGTTGCTATCGGCCATGGGATGGCGGGTAGGATCGTGGTCGAGGTAGTCTAGTGAAAATCTTGCTCATGGGTAATCCCAATGTGGGCAAGAGCGCCTTCTTCTCCCGCCTCACCGGAACCAAAGTAATCGCCTCCAACTATCCCGGCACCACTGTGGGTTTCACCAAGGGCCAGATGAAGCTCGGCGATGAGATAGCCGAGGTCATCGATGTGCCCGGCACCTACACCCTGGAGCCTACCTCCAAGGCAGAGGAGGTGGCTTCCCAGATGCTCCTCGAAGGAGACCTGGTAATCGACATCCTCGACGCCACCAACCTGGAGCGCAATCTTTACTTAACCCTGGAGCTTCTGGAGAGGGAAACACCCGTCATAGTTGCGCTAAATATATGGGACGATACCAAACACCGCGGTATAAATATCGATACAGCCAAGCTGGAGGAGCACCTGGGTGTGCCTGTTGCCCCCACGGTGGCAGTAACCGGAGAGGGAATAAAGGAACTGGTAGATCGCATCCCCGAAGCGGTCTCCCGTAAGATGCCCGAGCGCACCCGAGACGAGCGCTGGGCGGCAGTCGGCAGTATCGTCAACGAGATACAAACAATAACCCACCACCACCATACCTGGCTGGACCACCTGCAGGACACATCTATCAAACCCATGACCGGACTTCCCATTGCCGCTTTGGTGCTTGCCGCCTCCTTTTTTGTGATTCGCTTCATCGGCGAGAATCTGATCGGCTATGTCATGGAGCCTTTGTTCGAGAAGCTCTGGGTCCCGCTCATGATGAGACTGAGCGATCTTTTAGGCTCAGGGGGTTTCTGGCACGACGTGCTCATTGGCAAGCTGTTCGACGGGGAGATCGACTCCTTTCAGTCGATGGGAGTTCTGACTACAGGACTCTTCATCCCCCTGGGCGCCGTATTGCCCTACATCCTCGCCTTCTACCTTATCCTGGGCCTGCTCGAGGACGTGGGCTATCTCCCCCGCCTGGCGGTGCTGCTCGATAACCTCATGCACCGCCTCGGCCTGCACGGCTACGCAATCATACCTACCATGCTCGGCCTGGGGTGCTCCGTGCCCGCAATCTTGGCCACCCGCATCCTGGAGAGCCGCCGGGAGCGCCTCATCGCCGCCACGCTAATCTCCATCGCCATCCCCTGTGCTGCCGCCCAGGCAATGATCTTTGGCCTGGTGGGAGAACATGGAGCACAGTATGTGGTCATGGTCTACGGCACGCTGTTTATGGTATGGCTCTTCCTGGGCTTCATCCTCAACCGCACCGTCAGTGGATTCAGCCCCGAGATCCTCATCGAGATACCCCCCTACCGCCTGCCCTCCTGGCGAACGGTGTTGACAAAGCTCTGGATGAGAGCCCATGGCTTTCTTAAAGAGGCCCTGCCCATAATCATGCTTGCGATCCTGGCTGTTAGCATCCTCTACAGCCTGGGAGTTTTCGACGCTATCGCCGACTTCACCGCCCCCGTGGTGAGCGGGGTTTTCGGGCTGCCGAAAGAGGCCGTGGTTGCCATCGTAGTCGGTTTCTTGCGTAAGGACGTTGCCATCGGGCTGCTGGCCCCGCTCTCGCTGACCGCCGGGCAACTGGTCATCGGCTGCGTCGTGCTGACGATGTTCTTCCCCTGCATCGCTGCCTTTGTAGTACTAGCCAGGGAACTGGGATTCAAGGGCTTGCTTACAGCTATCGGGGTCATGCTCATTGCCACGTTTGCCGTAGGGGGACTGCTCAACCTGGTTTTGTAGCAGGATTGGGGGCCTGTTTGGTATACCCACGTGGCTTGAGTATAGCACACCGAAACCCACGAATATCGTCTAACCATCATCCTTCGGCAAGCCTGCCCTGAGTTTATCGAAGGGCTCAGGACAGGCTCTGACCTCTCCCTTAATGGGGAGCAGTATTACAGTCCTCCCTCCCCTTGCGGGAGGGATTTAAAGGGAGGGGGACTTCGCTGCGCTCGCAATGACAGGTGGCGAAGGGCTCAGAGTGACAGCAGGCACGGTAACCGTGCCCCTACTAACCATAAACGGACTATAATTGCAGGGGATGGACGTATCAGCGCCTCAGGCGCTGCCACCGCTCCTGATTATCGGCGTGCTCAGCCTCTTCACCTTACGCCTGGGAGACCGTTTGTGCGACCACAGATCCTTGAAGAAGTTGCGATCCAGCAGGTGTTTATTGTCGGCTACATCCAGTATGTCCCGGGACACATTACTTTCGAAATAGGCGACCTCGACATATTTGCCCAGGTTCTTAACCGCTTGCAGAGCGTAGGCGAAGTCCGAATCACCGCTTACCAGCACCGCCACATCGTAGAGGTCGTCCCAGGCAAAATTAAGCAGGTCCGTGACGATCATAACATCGATACCCTTTTCTACAGTGACACCCTGCGCCAGCTTGGTGCCTCCCAGCCTCACATCCAGATACGGCGTCTCGCGAAGGGCGCTGAGAAAATCCTGCTGCTCACGATATGCGTCAGGTCGCTGGCTCTGGTCTTGCAGGACATTGTAGTAATAGGCCCTAAACAGGCGCCGCGAGCCACAGAGCTTCTTGACAAACTCTGTGAACTTGAGGTCATAGCGATTAAAGTTGGCACGCAGTGCGTGGTACAGATTGCTACCATCTATGAATATCGCCACCCTGTCTTCAACTAATCTCTCCATCAGCTTCTCCTTTAAAAAGGCTCTGAGGCGAATAATACGCAGTTCGGGCCAACCAGTCAAGTCAAGAGTGAATCCCGTCTAAATCAAATAATCACGCCTCCTCGGCGAGTAACTATTTGTGCCAGCAAATCGGGGGTAGAGTCGTAACTTAATTGTAACGTCATTGTAACTTGCTCTTTAGATATTTAATCCGTTCTTCAACTTCACTCGTGTAAACTTAGTTTGATATTCATATGACTGTGCATAGTCCACGATTTTCACAGGCGGAGCATTGCATTCTGAGCGCTGATGCAATGAAGTAAATTACCGATTCCGTAATAAATATTTTTTAGAGGGTAAGATGAAGAACCCCCAGAGAACAAAACGCCAGCTTCCTAAGGAAATGGCAAGTCCGCAGCAGCATGCCTCTTCAGACTTAACGACACGAGTTAAACGCATGCCAGTTAAAGAGTTCTTAAAAGAAGCCCAAGACGAGGTGGAACGGCAGGTTAGAAAACGAACCTCAGACCTTGCTGTAACCAGTAAAGAATTACAGCATGAGGTCGAAAAACTCAGGAAGGTAGAGGAAGCGCTCCGTGATTCAGAGGAGAAATTCAAGTCTTTCGTAGAGGAAATGAACGACGGCTATTGTGTGATTCAGGACTTCACGATCGCTTTCGCCAATGCGAGAATTGCCGAGATGTTTGGATACACTAAGGAAGAGGTGATTGGCAAGAGCATCAGGGAACTCTTACCTTCCGAGTTAATCCATGAACTGACCGAGGTGCATACAAAGAGACGGCGTGGTGAGGCTGTTCCGCCACAGTATGAAACAGTGCTGACGAGCAAAGATGGCACAGCGCGCCCGGTCGAATTTGGGGCCAGATTAATAAATTATGAGGGCAACCCTGCTGCTTCTGTGGTTATCAGGGATATTACAGAGCGCAAGAACGCGGAAGCAAAGCTACGGCAAACCATGCAGGACCTGGCGCGCTCTAATTCTGAATTGGAGCAATTCGCATATGTCGCATCGCATGATCTGCAAGAGCCGCTGCGAATGGTCACGAGTTTCGTGCAGCTACTGGCACGGCGTCTCGAAGGTAAGCTGGATGCCGAAGCCAGTGAGTATATGGCCTATGTCGTGGATGGTGCCAGCCGGATGCAGATGCTTATCAGCGACCTGTTGACTTTTTCACGCGTAGGTACGCGTGGCAATCCATTTGAACTGACCGACTGTAAGGTTGCCCTTGATAGCGCCCTCATTAACCTGCAGTTGTCCATCGAGGACCAAGATGTGGCGATAACTAACGACCCCCTGCCAACAGTGGTGGCCGACGGTATGCAGCTGGTTCATGTATTCCAAAACCTTATCAGTAACGCGATTAAGTTCCATGGAGAGGACAGACCTCGTATTCATATCTCAGCAAAGCGGGAGGGGAATGAGTGGGTCTTCTCCGTGCGCGATAACGGGATCGGCGTTGATCCTCAATTCCATGAGCGCATTTTTCTTATATTCCAGCGCCTGCACAACAGGGCGGAATACGCCGGTACCGGCATCGGTCTGGCACTGTGTAAAAGGATCGTGGAACGTCATGGCGGCCGCATCTGGATCCAATCAGAACAGGGAAAAGGTTCAACGTTTAATTTCACTATACCGGTTGAAGGAGGTAAAGAATCATGACTACATCATTGATAGGTAGGCCGATCGAGATCCTGCTGGTGGAAGACAACCCCGGTGACGTGCGTCTGACGAGGGAAGCCCTCAAGGAAGATAAGGTGCGCAACAACCTGCATGTAGTTGAAGATGGTCTGGCTGCATTAGACTGGCTGCGCAGAGAAGGCAAATACGACAGCGCACCCCGTCCCGACATCATTCTGCTGGATCTGAATCTGCCGAAGAAAGACGGGCGTGAGGTGCTTTCGGAAATCAAGACAGATAACGATTTAAAACGCATCCCTGTAGTAGTTCTGACCACATCCAAAGATGAAGAGGATGTCCTCCGAGCATACAACTTCAACGCAAACTGTTACATTACCAAGCCAGTCGACCTGGAGCAATTTATCAGGGTGGTGAAGGCCATCGAGCAATTCTGGCTGACTATCGTGAAATTACCTGAATAAAGAACCATAGGAAATCGTGAACCGTACAATATCTTGCTAAGAATTACGATGGCAAACGAGAGTGAAATGACTACATCGGGAATAGATAGTAAATGCATCAGGGTGCTCCTGATCGAGGATAACCCCGGGGATACCCGACTGATCAAGGAGATGTTTACAGTTGTTGGAAGCGGTTCGTTTCAGCTGGAGTGTGCCGATCGACTCTCTACAGGACTTGAGCGTCTTGCCAAGGGAGGGATCGACCTGGTACTGCTGGACCTGTCACTGCCGGACAGCCAGGGGCTTGATACTTATGTGCGAACGCATGAGCAGGCACCTGACGCACCAATCGTGCTGCTTACCTGTCTTGACGATGCGGCTCTGGGAGTCAGAGCATTGCGAGAGGGCGCGCAGGATTACATAGTCAAGTGGCAGCTTAATAGCGACATGCTGGTGCGCCTTACGCGATATGCTGTTGAGCGACACAGGCTACAGAGAGAATTACAACAGGCACGGGAGCAGCAAGAGCAGGAACAGCTACGTAATATAATAAACACCACTACTGATGCCATGGTCATAGTGGACAGTGCCGACATTGTGCGTTTTGTCAACCGGGCTGCGGAAGCACTTCTCGGTCACAAGACGGAAGAACTTGTCGGTGAAACCTTTGGCTTCCCCATCGAGGCAGGCGAAACGACAGAGCTTGACATCAAGCGCAGAGACGGAGAAGCAGCCATAGCCGAAATGCGCACGGTGGAAATAGAGTGGGGGGGGCAAGCTGCGCACCTCGCATCGTTACGTGACATTACCGAGCGAAAACAGTTGGAAGAAAAAAGACTTATGATGGAGCAGCAGCTCCAACTCGCTGGCAGGTTAGCCGTAGTCGGTGAAATGGCAGCAGGCATTGCCCACGAGCTAAACAACCCATTGACCGCAATCCAGATGTACGCCCAAATCCTCAACGGCCATGAGGACCTCGATAAAACTATACGCAGCGATGTCGGGACTATTCTCCACGAAGCGCAGCGGGCAACAAAAATCACAAGCAACTTGCTTTCCTTCGCGCGTATGTACAGTCCCGAAAAGCAGCTCATCGCTACTAACGAAGTAGTAGTTAGCATTCTGGAGCTTCACACCTATCGAATGAGAGTCAACAATATAGATATTATTATAGAACTTGATCCCAATCTCCCGTCTACGATGGCTGATTTCCACCAGATACAGCAGGTCTTCGCGAATATAATTACCAATGCAGAGCAGGCTATGACAGAGACCAACCATGGAGGCAAGCTTACAATCAGGACACAGCAGACCGACGACCTGATCCAGATATCCTTTGTTGACACCGGGCCAGGCATTCCAGATGAGAACCTTAAACGGATATTCGACCCATTTTTCACTACAAAGGAAGTAGGGAAAGGGACTGGTCTGGGCCTCAGCATCTGTTATGGTATCATTGAAGACCACCAGGGTCACATATACGCCAGGAACAACCCCGATGTGGGAGCGACCTTTGTGGTAGAGTTACCCATTGTCTCAGAGAACCTGTAAATCGATTTCAGCTTTACCGTTCCCGTTAGAGCCGTCCCGGTGAACCGGCATCTGTATATGAAAGCGGCGTAGATTTAGCTAACGCAGTTGCTCTTACTCCCTTACCAGCAAGACGAACCCCAGTGCCGCCGCTCCCGCCATCCCGGCCCCGAAGAAGAAGGGCGCCTCCGGCCCGATCAAATGCCACAGCCATCCGGCAATCAGGCTCGCCGGCAACAGCGAGAGCCCCACGGCTGTGTGGTAGAGCCCGTAGGCGGTGCCACGCCTCTCTTGCGGCACAAGGTCAGCGACAAAAGCCCGTGATACTCCCTCGGCTACGCCGTAGTAGAGCCCGTAGAGCCCGAACAGCAGCCATACATGCCACGCCGTCGACGCCACAGCAAGCCCCAGGTAAGCCAGCGCGTAAATCGTCCAGCCAGCTATGATAATTCCCTTCCTCCCCAGCCTGTCCGAGACAAGCCCGGCAGGCAATGAGGCCAAAGCATACACCAGGTTAAAGGCAACGAAAAGCAGAAGTACCTGAGAAACCGAAAAACCCAGGTTCTGAGCGCGCAGGATAAGGAAGGCATCGCTGGAGTTCCCGAGGGTGAATACAATCACTACCACCAGAAAAAGCTTGAAGCGTAAATCAAACCCTTTTCTGGCATGAACACCTTCCGCTGGCGGCCCGCTAACCGGGTCACCGGGACTTCCGGGACCAGCCCCTCCTCCCCTCTCCCGGACGAAAAACAGGAGAACGAGTACAGCAAGCACCGCGGGAACTACCCCAACGAGCACAACTGTCTGGAAGGCATCACGGGTGAGCTCAAGCCCGCCTTTCTGTACTACATAGACGACCAGAGCCGCTATTGATAGCCCCAGGACAGCGCCCAGAGTATCCATGCCCCTGTGGAAGCCGAAGCTCTTGCCCATCCCCTCGGGATGGGCAGAATCGGCAATCAGGGCATCGCGGGGCGAGGTCCTAATCCCCTTCCCCACCCTGTCAACGAAGCGCACCCCTGCCGCTGCACCCCAGGTTGTGGTGAAGTGCAGGAAGGGCTTGGCTAAAGTGGAGATGCTGTAGCCGAAAACGGTCAGGCCTTTTCTGCGGCCGAGGCGGTCGCTAAGCCAGCCGCTGAATACCTTGAGCAGGCTCGCAGTGCCTTCCGCAATCCCTTCTATAAGACCAATTACGGGCGTCCCTACCCGGAGCACGTTTAACAGAAACAGGGGCAGGAGAGTGAAGATCATCTCGCTGGAGACATCGGTTAGAAAGCTGACCACGCCCAGGAAGAAGACGTTACGACTTAACCCGAACAACCCTTTCCTGTCGTCCCGTTCCATCATCTACCGTTCCCGCAGCACTTCGTCCACCAGTTCGGCTATCTTCTTCCTCGCCACGTCCAGCACTACTATCCCCTGCTCCGTGATGGTGTAGTACTTACGCACCTTGCCACCGACTACCCTCTTCCGAACGGAGAGGTAGCCCTCTGCTTCAAGGCGATGAAGGGTCGGGTATAGCGTCCCCGGGCTCAACCGATAGCCATGCCGCCCCAGTTCCTCAAGCATCTCGACCCCGTATATCGGGCCCCTTGAAGCATGATAGAGTATGTGCGTTTTCACGAAACCCAGAAAGAAGTCCTTAAACACACCAATCACCTGGTTATTAATATCACATAACGATATCGCATAACGATATCATTTCCTGTCATGTATGTCAATGACGCAGCGGCGCGACTCCCGTCGCGACCAGAAAATCGCTGCCACAGGCGTTTCGCCCTGAGGCTCTCTACGAGCCTGAGCCTCAGAGCCGAGGGCAAACCCGAAGGGAGTGGCAGCGATACAATGAGGCTGGCCTTTTTCTTGATGAGCATCGATGAAAGATGTATCATACCAGTGAAGCTGTGTATCAAGATACAATTGCCGCAATATCCACCCCCATAGGCGAGGGCGGGATCGGAATCGTAAGGTTGAGCGGTAGGGACGCCCGGCCTATTGCCCAGAGGCTGTTTTCCAGACAACTGGTGAACCGATATCTGGTCTACGGTCACATAGTCGACCCCGAAACCGAAGAGGTGGTCGATGAGGTGCTGGTTGCCTACATGGAGGCACCCCATACGTACACGAGAGAGGATATCGTCGAGATCGACTGCCATGGAGGGCCCGTGCCTCTGCAGCGCATCCTTGAGCTGGCCTTGCGCCAGGGCGCCAGGCTGGCCAATCCCGGCGAATTCACCCTGAGGGCGTTCCTGAACGGCAGGATAGACCTGGCGCAGGCCGAGTCTGTTCTGGATGTGGTTCGAGCTAAAACCCAGGCAAGCCTCCGTCTTGCAGTACAGGGGCTGGGGGGCAATCTCTCGGAACCGATCAAGGAGGTGCGCAGCAGCCTGATGGAGATACTTGCCTACCTTACCGCCCGGATTGACTTCCCCGAGGATGAGATTGAGGAACAAGACATCACGAGGCCTCTGGAGACTGCCCGGGAGGCTCTGCATGACCTGATTTCCAGCGCAGAAGCAGGTATGGTCTACAGGCAGGGGGTAAGGACAGCTATTGTGGGACGCCCCAATGTAGGCAAGTCCAGCCTCTTAAACCGCCTGCTGCGCCAGAGCCGGGCGATCGTCACTGCCACACCGGGCACAACCCGGGACACCCTGGAGGAAGTGATGAATCTTAAAGGCGTTCCCTTGCTCCTCGTTGACACCGCTGGTATCATTGACAGCAAAGATGAGGTGGAGGCACTGGCAGTAGATAGAACCAAGAAAGCGATCGTACAGGCCGACTTCGTGCTTTTTGTGATCGACGCCAGCGAACCGCTGGCCTATTCAGACAGGCAGTTGATCGACCTTCTCACTGAGAAAACGGTGCTGGTGGCAGCCAACAAATGCGATCTGCCGCGGAGGGCAGAGTTAGACGGGCTGCCCTGGCTGCAGGTCTCAACCTCAGCGCTTACCGGTGAGGGGCTCGCTGAGCTGGAGAACGGGATAGTTGACTTCGTGCTGGGAGGCAGGGTTACTGCATCGGATGCCCCTCTGGTGACAAATCCCCGCCACAAGGAGGCCCTCATCAGAGCAAAGCAGCATCTGGCCCACGCCCAGTCCGCTATCGCGGAAAATCTGCCCGACGACTTCATAACCATCGATCTCTCCGCGGCACTTAACGCTCTGGGAGAGATAACGGGGGAAACGGTCACCGACGAACTTCTAGATACCATCTTCAGCCGTTTCTGCATAGGAAAATAGCTAACGGCTCAAGGCCGGGGAGCAGGCAAAGAAGAGGGAGCATATGAAATCTGTCAAATTTTATCGCAGACCTGAGTTAGTCAATCCTCGCCTGGTAACCGCATGGCCCGGCGTGGGCAACGTAGCATCGATCGCAGCCACCTATCTGAAAGACAAGCTGGAAGCCGAGGAACTTGGCGCGATCGATCCTTCCGGCTTCTTCGATCTGGGCGGAGTTTTTGTTAAAGACAACGTAGTGGACCTGCCGAAATTCCCCGAGGGCAAGTTCTACTACTGGGGCAGCGGAGGCAAAGGCGAAGACCTGATTATCTTCCTGGCGGAGGCTCAACCTGCCTCTAGCTCCTATGAATACGCCAATATAGTGCTGGATGTCGCTCAGAAATTCGGGGTGCAAAGGGTATATACTCTCGCCGCCGCCCTCACCGAATACCATCCGGACCAGCCTAGAGTGCTGGGCGCAGCCAGCTCTACTGAGTTGCTAGAGGAGCTGGAAAAATTCGATGTGGTTCTGGCAGGGGACTTCTACATCGCCGGACTGAACGGCCTGTTGCTGGGGGTCGCTGCAGAAAGGGGGATGGAGTCCGCTTGCCTGCTGGGGGAAACCGTGAAATATGCAGCCAAGATGGCTAATCCACGGGCTTCACATGCAGTGCTCACCGTTTTGACCAGGCTTCTTGGGGTGGAAATCGATATGGCCGAACTTGAAGAATTCGCCCAAAGCACGGACGCACAAATCAGGCAATTAGGCAATGAAATGAAGAAGGAGTTCCTGCAGAACTTCACCAAGCCCATCTGGGAACGTGAGGAAAACGAAGAAAACGGCTGAGGCATTGCAAAGGGAGTTAAAAAGGGGGGCTGGCCCAAAGGCCAGTCCCCCTTCCTGCTTCTTGTTTTAAATCAAGCCCTTTTCGCTAGCCTTTGCTAACGGTAGTCTCGTCCTTCGATTCGCCATCCACAGGAACCCGACTTTGCTCTGGTTCTCCATCACCGGCAGCCTCGGCAGCCGTTTCCGGCGAAGGCACCGGCTCGTTAAATGCAGCCTCAAGCGCATCCCCCTCAAGCGTTTCCTCAACTATCAACCGCTGCGCTATCTGAACGAGCTTGCCCTTATTCTTGGTCAGGATAACTTTAGCCTCCTCGTAGGCATTGTTGATAAACTCGCTAATCTCATTGTCAATCCCATCGGCCACCTTGTCACCATAATCCTTCTGCTCATCTACCATCCTCCCCAGGAAGACCAACTCCTCCCTGTGGCCAAAGGTGCGCAGCCCCATCTTCTCACTCATCCCGTACTCTTTAACCATTTTCCGGGCAAGGGCAGTAACCTGCTCCAGATCGTTACTTGCCCCTGTGGTCACCTCCGACCCACCGAATATAATCTCCTCGGCGGCTCGTCCTCCCAGGAAAGTAATCATAATATCCCGCAAGTGTGCCATGGAGTAGAGGTGGCGGTCCTCGGTGGGGAGTTGCTTTGTATAGCCCCCGGCCATACCACGGGCCACAATGGAGATTTTATGTACGGGGTCTGCATGCGGCAGCATACGAGCTACCAGGGCATGACCTGCTTCGTGGTATGCGACAGTCTCCTTCTCTTTCTGGCTTATGACACGGCTCTTGCGTTCCGGCCCAAGCTGTACGCGGTCTATTGACTCCTGGAGTTCATCACTCCCTACCGCCTTCTTATTACGCCTCGCTGCCAGCAGAGCAGCCTCGTTTACCAGATTCGCCAGGTCAGCCCCGCTGAAGCCCGGGGTCTGCTTTGCGATGATCTCCAGGTCAGCATTCGCTTCCAGCGGCTTTCCTTTGGCGTGGACTTCCAATATGGCCTTGCGGCCGCCAATATCCGGTTGGTCCAGGACTACACGTCGATCGAACCTGCCCGGGCGCAGCAGTGCGGGGTCGAGGATGTCAGGTCGGTTGGTGGCCGCGAGGACAATCACCTTGGTGCTGGAGTCGAAGCCATCCATCTCGACCAGAATCTGGTTCAGCGTCTGCTCTCTCTCATCGTGACCACCGCCCAGGCCGGAGCCGCGGTGACGGCCTACAGCATCGATCTCATCGACAAAGATTATACACGGCGCATTGCGCTTGGCTTGATCGAAGAGGTCACGTACACGGGAAGCCCCCACTCCCACGAACATCTCAACGAACTCGCTACCACTGATGGAGAAGAAAGGCACTCCCGCCTCCCCGGCAACAGCCCTGGCGAGCAGCGTCTTTCCCGTTCCCGGAGGCCCGATAAGCAATACACCACGCGGTATGCGCGCGCCCAGGGCAATAAACTTCTCGGGGTATTTGAGGAACTCTACTACCTCCTCCAGCTCCAGCTTGGCCTCCTCGACTCCGGCCACATCGCCAAAGGTGATAGTCGGCTTGTCGCCGCTGGCCAGCCGGGCGCGGCTTTTGCCAAAGGACATGGCCTGGCTCGAACCACCCTGCGCCTGACGCAATATGAACAGGAGCAAAGCACCGAAAAGGATCAGCGGCAGGAAGTTAATCAGTATCCCGGCCCAGCTGCCCCATCCGCTCTCCCCCTCATAGTTAAGGGACACCTTCCCCTGAGAAATCTCCGTCCCAAACTCTTCAAACGCGTCAAAGCTCTCGGGAACAGTGGTTTTATACGTCTCGCCACCGATCACGGCAGTCAACGAAGTCCCTTTGATAGTGACTTCCCCACCCTCATTATGTATCTTGGAGATGACCTCCGCCGTAGTGAAGCTCTCACCTCCACCACCAGGCGAGATCAGCGTAAAGAAAATGACCACCGCGATCACAAGGATCACGAGCCAGATGACTAAGCTTCTAGATATTTTTGGCATCATATGCTTACCTTAGGGCGACTTTCTCATTATACCACACCTTGAAAGCGAAATTAATGGCGGGACAATTCGGGGGAAGCTCATATGTTCGGTCAGCACTGCGTGTGGGAGTTCATCCTATCTGCCTTAACCTCCAATTTTGTTTGAGAAGCGCCATGTGCTATACTCCCTCGTAAGAGGCTAAGAGATGTCGCTTGACCTCAACCAAGTAGCGGCGCAAATCGACGGAATGGCAGCAAACCTCAAGGCTGAGGAGGAGAACTGGAAAAGTTGCCTCAGCCGCGCTCTGGAGATACTCCAGCTTCAAGCCGCTGACGTTGATTCACTAAGACGGAAAATCGAGGCCAGCAATACCACCTGGCTGGTAGCTGGAGTTACCGACGAACTGGCGGGGAGACACCTGCCCCTGCCCTGCCCTGCCGATTTTGCCGTAATCGCCAGCGACGGCTCACATATCGATGTCGACCGCCACAGTCCCGCAAGGTGCTACCTGATAAACATCGGCAGCGCCACTCTGCTCTACGGACAGAAGCCGGATGCAGTTCTGCGCAGCAAGCCCACGCTCTACGCCGGCAAGGAGGACATGACCATAGTCGATCCCCTCGGCAGCGGCGAGCAGCCCGTTGAAGGTGGGCTTCTGGGATTCAAGCGCGCTGTTACTGAGTGTCTGGCCCTGGCCGGGTTGGTGGAATCGCTTACACCGGGACTATCGGCGATTGCCCTTCTCGACGGGTCGCTCGTCATGTGGGGACTGGCAGGTCATGCCTACCCCGAATACATCAGGACGGAACTGCTTAAAAACGGCCTTCTTCCCGCCCTGGACAGAATCAAGGAGGCCAGCCGGTATACAGGGCTGGCCCTTGCGAGCTACATCAGCCTCCCCCGGAGCACCGAGGTGGTTAACGCGCTCAGGATCGCCATCTGTCCCTATGAACCGCCTGATTGCGACCGCCACTGCCCCCTGAGCATGCCGTCGTCAGAAAGAGCGTGTGACGCCATTGCAGGCACTCGTGACCGCGACCTCTTCAGCGCTCTTCTGAAGCCCGGCGAAAGGTCAGCAACATTCACCAGCAGGTCGTCCATCATGAACTACTACGGGGGCCACGAGATTCGCTTCTTCTACCTGAAGGCTGACAATGAGATAGCCCGGGTGGAGTTCCCGCGCTGGGTACAGGACAACGGGCTCGTCGACATGCTTCATACCCTGATTCTCGACCAGTGCCGCAGAGGGCGGGGCTACCCCGTCGCTCTCAGCGAATCGCATGAGCAGGCGGTTGTAACCGGCGCCGACCGCGAGCAGTTCCGGCACCTTGTTGAGCTCGTCCTTGCTGAGCACAGGCTGCCGACCCCGACGTCGGATAAAAACATGAGCAAGAGAACCCGGTGGATTTAAATTTATGATATCGGCGAATCACCAATATCGAGTCTGTAAGAATCCAGCTAAAGTAGCGAGGGGTAAATCATGAACGCGCTTTTCAGGCGTAAGGCCTTTCTATGTTTGGTCGTGCTGGTCACGATAGTCGCGGGCTCTACAGGGTGTGGCTCAACAGGCCATACGCCATCCCCCACACCGACCGGAGTGACAGACGGAGCGACGGAAGTCAACGGATTGCTCGAAGAGATAAACGGGGTCACGGTCCTTCGGGTCTGGGGCTCCGGCCCGGAGATGGGATATGCCTACGGATACCTCCTTGCCGACCAGCTGATGGAGCTCATTGAGCAGTACCTGTTCGACCACCTGCTCGAAGGGCTGGAAGCCCAGGTCACCTACGATGCATTGGCAGAACTCATGGAGCAGTCGATCTACTGGCCGGAATGGTACGTCGAGGAGATGGAAGCTATGGTCGAGGGTATGAAGGATGCGCTGGGAGGAGCGCTCCCCGTTATTACTCACGAGCGCATTGAGGGAGGCTCCACGGTGCTGGAGGCTGACATGCTGGCCTTGATGAACTCCTGCCGCGACCTTATAGATGTCACCGCCGGGCAGAGCGATTCCTGTTCAGGCTTCGCGGCCTGGGGTGACGTCACCGGCGACGGCGAGACGAGGGTGGGAGGCAACTGGGACGATGCCCGGGGCGACGCGCTGCTGCAGGAGCATTCCCTGCTGATAGTCCGCCAGCCCGATTACGGCTACGGCACTGTCTCATCGGGGTTTGTCGGCATGGTGGGGATCTCCCGGGGTATGAATGAGACAGGGGTGGTAACGGTCCCGCAGGGATGCGACGACGCCAGCAGGTGGGTCGAGGTGACCGTCCAGTGCTTCCCCGCCGTGATTACGCGCGATGTGCTGGAATATCAGGAGGCGGGGCCCGACCTGGTCACCAGAATTACGGGGATGTTTAAGGGGTATCCCCCCAGGTGCGGCGCGACCATTATCCTGTTCGCCCAGGGGAAGCCCACCTGGGATAATCCCAGGGATAACCAGATGGCTATAGTAGTTGAAAGCGACTTCAATGGCGCGATCCCCCGTCTGCCGTCACACAATGTACTCTACGGCGACGAGCTGACCGAGGTGATAGTGGCGACCAACCACTACCTGCGTCGGAATTACCCGCCTGACTACGCCCCTACTGATAACAGTGTCGAGCGGTACGAAGCGATAATGGGTGTGCTGGAGAGCCAGGTTATAGCCGGGGTCTCCGATATGCAGGACGTTCTCCAGGCATGCCAGCAGCCCGCCATCACCAAACACTCGGTCTACCTCGAGCCGGACTCTAAAATGATTCACGTCGCCTTTCGTACTGGGGATGACCCGTCCTCCGCCGAGATGACGCCGGTCTCATTCCACTGGGATGAGCTTTTCGCCCCGATTCCAGACTAGGCGCGGGAGCCTGAGAAGACCGGCAGGGGAGATATTGATACATCCAGGGGACTGGATGGTAGGCTGTCTGGCTGTCCAGATGTCTGGCCAGCAGTAATTAGAACAGGCCGCTCTGTGACATGAACCATACTTTAAGGATTTCGATTACATGCTTTCTCGTGTTGCTGGGGGCGGCCTACGTCTGCTCCTGCTCTCCTCAAGCGGGGGGCGTGGTCCCCACAAGCTCACCGGTATCCCCGGCTAACACGGTCTTACCAACCGCCACGCCTTCAGATACAGTCATCCTCTATACGTACAGGGTCGTGAACGCCTATCCCCATGACTCGGACGCTTATACGCAGGGACTTGTCTTCGACGGCGGCGTTTTGTACGAGGGAACGGGGCTTTATGGGGACTCCACTTTGCGCCGGGTAGCGCTGGAAACGGGGGCAATACTTCAGTTATACGAACTGTCAGACCAGGTCTTCGGCGAGGGCATAACCATCTACGGGGACAGGATCATCCAGCTCACCTGGCGTTCCAACGCGGGGTATATTTATGATAAGGCGAGTTTTGCCCTGCTGAATGAGTTCAATTACCCCACCGAGGGCTGGGGCATTACCCATAACGGAACGCATCTGATCATGAGCGACGGCACGGCGATGCTGCACTTCCTCGACACTGAAACCTATGAGGAACTCCATCAGGTGAAGGTGCTTGACAGCGGCAGCCCCGTGACCGAACTCAATGAACTGGAATACGTCCGGGGGATAATCTATGCCAATGTCTGGCGGACGGACCGCATTGCAATGATCGCGCCATCGACCGGTCAGGTGGTGGGATGGCTAGACCTTACCGGACTTCTGAGTGAAGAGGACAGCATTCAGCGGGTTGACGTCCTCAACGGCATTGCATACGATTCAGAGGGCGACCGCCTGTTTGTGACCGGGAAGTGGTGGCCCAGATTATTCGAGATAGAACTAATACCTGAGGAGCAATCGTAGACATGTCCATGTATTCCGAAGGCGACCCGGCCACAATCTACCAGCGCCCGGCGGAGTTGCTGCGTAACCTCATCCGCTTCGATACGACAAATCCACCGGGCAACGAAGCCGGGTGCGTTGACTACATAAATAGCCTGCTTAAAGCGGCAGGGTTTGAAACCACTATCCTCGCCCTCGACCCCAACCGCCCCAACCTTATTGCACGCCTACCGGGGCAGGGCGACGCACCGCCACTAATGCTGTACGGACATGTGGATGTGGTAACAACGGCCAACCAGAACTGGACACACCCGCCCTTCGAAGGTAAGGTTGTGGACGGCTACGTCTGGGGCCGCGGCGCTCTGGACATGAAGGGTTCCGTCGCCATGATGCTGGCTGCCTTCCTCAGAGCCAAAGCGGAAGGCTTAACCCCGGCAGGCGACGCAGTACTTGCCATCCTGAGTGATGAGGAAGCGGGTGGCGATTACGGGGCCAAATACCTGGTGGAGAACCATGCAGAGCATTTCAAGGGCATTCGCTACGCACTCGGTGAGTTCGGCGGCTTTACTTTCCACATCGGCAGAAAGAGGCTCTATCCAATTCAGGTTGCCGAAAAGCAGGCCTGCTGGATGAAGGCGACTGTGCGCGGGCCCGGGGGACACGGGTCATTGCCTATGCGCGGTGGCGCGATGTCCGGCCTGGCCCGGTTGCTCCACAAGCTGGATAGAGGCCGTCTGCCTGCCCATATCACACCCGTAGCGCGCCAGATGATCGAGAGCATTGCCTCGTCCCTGCAATTTCCCTCGAACCTGGTCCTGCGCCTGCTCCTCAACGAGCGCCTCGCTGACCGTGTGCTATACCTTGTCGGAACAAAGGGGCAGTTCTTCGAACCCCTCCTGCACAATACGGTAAACGCTACCGTGGTTCAAGGTGGCGTGCAGATCAACGTTATCCCCAGTGAAATATCGATTCAACTGGATGGGCGACTGCTGCCGGGTTTCGGCCCCGAGGAGTTCACGGCCGAGCTGCGCCGGCTCATTGGCAGTGAGGTGGAACTCGAAGTAATTCGCTATGACCCGTACCTCGCCGCGCCGGACATGGGACTGTTCGACACGCTTGCAGGCATTCTGCGCGAGGCGGACCCCGCCGGCGTGCCCATACCCATGCTGCTGACCGCAGTTACAGATGGACGCCACTTCGCCCGGCTGGGCATCCAGAGCTACGGCTTCACGCCGATGAGCCTGCCAGCGGGCTTCAACTTCGCAGAGAATATCCACGCCGCCGATGAACGCATCCCTGTGGAGGCACTGGACTTTGGCGCCGACGCCATCTTTAAAGCCCTGCAGCGTTTCGGCCACCCGTAGGGGCGGTTCGTGAACCGCCCATGCCGGATATGGAGAAGCAGGTAGATATAGGTTAAAGATATGACATACGACCCGCAGATACACCATCGCATCTCCATTCGCCTTAAGGATTACGACTATTCACAGGCAGGCGCATATTTCGTGACCATCTGCACCCGGAACCGCCAGTCCATGTTGGGAGAAATCGTGGATGATGAGATGTTCCTGAATGAATACGGTCAGGTAGTGGCCGAATGCTGGGATTGGTTGGCAAGACAATATAAATATGTGGAATTGGCTGAAAGGATCGTTATGCCAAACCACACACACAGTATCGTGGTTATATCAGTAAAGGAAGATTCGCGTAGGGGCGGTTCGCGAACCGCCCCTACAAAATCATTGGGACGCCTTGTAGGAGCATTTAAAACGGTCTCTACAAAACGTATCAATCAAATGCGCCACACCCCGGGCGCAACAGTCTGGCAGCGTAATTACTACGAACATGTCATTCGAAATGAAGATGAATTGAACAACCTGCGCCGGTACATACTTGACAACCCTGTACAATGGAATATGGACGAGGATAATCCAAACCGTCCAGGAGTTCAGCTTTGTCGAATAAAATAGGCGAGGTTATTGAGGCCAGCACGGGCGAGTTCGTTGCCGAATGCTACGAACTCCACACCCCCCCACCCCTCGGCAGCCTGGTAAGGACTACCGACGGGGAGATAGAGATATACGGTATCGTCTGCAACGCCGCCACCGAGAGCATCGACCCGGGACGCCGTCCCGTCGCACGGGGCAGAGACGAATCGGAGGAGGAGAACATCTATCGCCAGAACCCGCAGCTTTCAAGGCTGCTGCGGACCACCTTCGAGAGCCTGGCTATCGGACACGGCCAGGGAAATGAGGTCCGCCACTACCTACCTCCCAGGCCCCCCCGCATCCACAGCTTCGTTCATATCTGTGAACAGGCCGAGGTGCGCCGCTTCACCGAATCCCTGGACTTTCTCAGCATATTGCTCCAGTCTAAAACGGGAGAGGTAGACGAGGTGGTCTCCGCCTGCCTGCGGCATGCCAGCCGCGCCCATGACGACGGCCGCGCTTTCCTGGTCAGAGCGGGGAAGGAACTGGCCGTCCTGCTTGGCAGCGAACTCAACCGGCTCAACGCTATCCTGAGGAGGATTAGACTGTGAACGAGGCCAGCGCAAAGGGAGGACGCCTGGGTATCGTGGTCGGCGGCTCGCTTACCGGGGGAATGGAGGTCAAGCTGGACAGCGCCACCCCGATCGAGGAGATGACTGTAGGACGCTACGTGGTTATCGAGGGGCAGAGGAGCCGCTTCTTCGGCATGATCACAGACATCGAACTGGGAGCCATCGACCAGCAACTTACCATAACGCCGCCCGACGTAGCCGATCCCTTCATCGCCGATGTCGTAACGGGAACCAGCACCTACGGGAAACTGCAGATAACACCAATGCTCACCATCAGCGGCAACGCTGCGAGCCTCCTCGAAGGGCCCCAGCCAGTGAAGACCGTCCCCGCCCACTTCTCAGCGGTCCGTGAGGCTTCGGAACAGGATGTGGAGCTGGTCTTCGGCCAGGAGGATGAGAAACATTTCTACGTCGGCACCCCGCTGGACATGGAGACAAGGGTCTGCCTCAACATCGACGAGTTCGTAAAGCGCTCCAACGGCGTCTTCGGCAAGAGCGGCACCGGCAAGACTTTCTTTACCAGACTCCTCCTCATCGGAATGGTGCAGAAGGGAACAGCGGCCAACCTCATCTTCGATATGCAGAACGAGTACGGCTGGGCGGGAACCAGCGAGCAAGGTTCTAAAACAGTAAAAGGCCTCAAACAACTCTTCCCATCAAAGGTCGCGCTATTTACCCTGGACGAGGAGAGCGCCCGGCGCCGGAAGGTGAGCCCCGACTACGTGGTGCAGATAGGCTATGACGATATCGAGCCCGAAGACATCGCCCTGCTGCGGGAGACCCTGAACCTGACCGAACCGGCTATCGAGGCTGTCTATCAACTGGTAAGCGAGTTCGGCGAAGGGCACTGGCTCGAGGGCTTTTTCAACCTGAGCGGAGACGAAGAGACCAAAGAACTGCTCACGAAACACAGCATCCACGAGAGCAGCTACCGCAACCTGCGGCGCGGCCTGGAGAGATTAAGGAGGCTTCCTTTCCTCGTGCCCCGTGCCCGCGAGAACTCGGTACAGCGAATACTGGAGTATCTTGACCGCGGCATGAACGTGGTGCTCGAATTCGGCAGGTACGACGATGTCACCGTTTACGTGCTGGTGGCCAACATCCTCACCCGCCGCATCTACGCCCAGTATCGGGAGAGGACCGAGAGGTCGATGGGTGAGAAGGTAGACAAGCCACATCCCCTGGTGATAACCATCGAGGAGGCTCACAAGTTCCTCAACCCCTCGGTGGCCGAGCAAACCATCTTCGGCACTATCGCCCGCGAGATGAGGAAGTACAACGTCACCCTCCTGGTTATCGACCAGCGACCCAGCGGTATCGACGAGGAGGTTATGTCCCAGCTCGGGACCAAGG
The DNA here is from genome assembly GCA_964453665.1 of uncultured Dehalococcoidia bacterium. GTDB lineage: Bacteria > Chloroflexota > Dehalococcoidia > SZUA-161 > SZUA-161 > DAOUTY01. The sequence goes on from CAYVQT010000001.1 coordinate 116,416, forward strand.
CGACCTACCTCCTGGACAACGAGAAGGACATCGACAGCGTGCTCATGGGCGTTTCCGGTAAGAGCGAGCTGAAGACGGTGCTCTCCAAGCTTGAGGCCAAGCAGCAGGCGCTCATCTTCGGCCACGCCCTGCCGATGCCGGTTGTTGTCAGGACCCGGGAATATGGCTCGGCGGATTCTTACAAAGAGTTCGGATTTCGAGAGGCGGCAGAGCTCAAGAGAAAGGCAGAAGAGGAAATAAAGGAGCTTTTCTAAACCACGTTATTATCTAACTGGTAAAAGTACAAATAGTCTATCATATTGCGTCCGGATAGCCATTTGAGATACAATTAGGGGAGCAGCAGGGATTACACGTAGTATTTAGGGACAACGGATTCAGTGGAAAAAGAAGATATCCGCGTCGTTTCCGTGGTTGCGCTGGCAATCTTATTTATGCTGGGCTCGTTCATCTGCGCAAAGCTGTTGATGTGGCAGTGGTAGCGGATTAAACTCACCATACGGATAGAGCACAGAAGAAAGCGCACAGCGAGCGAGTTGCTCACCTGAACAGGGTGTTGATATTCGTCACGCGCTTCATTATATCCAGGATACAGGAAGCCCCTCGATATCGAGGGGCTTATTGTGATGAGTGCGGCTATCGCAGCAACCCACTATATCGTCAACATGCTACATTGGCGATAAACCTTATTCTAACGCCTGCCTCTAGATATCCATCGGCAGAGACGTTGGTCTGGGATGATGGGTAGGCTTGCTGGCTCTCGCCTTTCTCAAATTCCTGACTGCGACTATTGCCGCGGAGGTGAGAACCAGGAAAGCCCCGAAGCCGATTGCAATCCAGGGTACAAGTGTCCTGAACCAGAGGAGCATCAAGCTCGCACTCTCGGCGGTCCCCATCAGATTAACAATCGTGCTCTCAGCGTAGTTGACGTTAGCTATCTGAACAGGTATCTTCATGCCCATCATGTCGAGGCTGGTGACGGTCTCGCTAGTCTGGTTGACCACAGTACCGCTTGACGGCTCTACCCACAGCGTTATCCGGGGGCTGAGATAAAGTTCCATTCCACTCATGGGCTCGGTGCCAATCGGCAGGTACTCCTCGTTTATCTCGAAGACCAGCACGTCCATCCCGCGGAAGTTCTCCTCACCCACATTCTCCGCAAGGAGCGCTTGACCCGCACCAGGGTGCCAGAGTTCGAAGGCATCCCCGGCGGCCAGCGGCCTCGGGGGGCCGAAGTACCCCCACCTTCCCCTCTCGTCAACCTGAGGCATGAACTCAAGAGTACTCGGGTTTATCGCAAGAATGCTCTCATCGCCGTAAATTGCCGAAATATCAGCTCCAGTTACGGCGTTCTTCACCGAGCGCACCTCATGGATGAGCAGGGCACCATCCTCAGTGCCGACGGCTTCCTGCGACAGCGTCTGTTCGATGGGGAAAATATCCATCGACATAGTAGCTTCATTCATCACGGAAAATGTACCGTCGAATTGATAGTCTTGTGCATAGCTCGAGGGCATCTTATCGAGCGCGGGGAAGATAACGGCAACCCACAATGCGCCGAATACGGCAAGCAATGCCCCTACTATAGCCAGTATGATAATTCTGTACCCTCTCAGACCTCGTCTTTGAGCCTCCATGTCGTCCTCCTTTCTCACGTCAGAAACGTGAACCCCTATACAGCGATGCTCGATGGCATCAGCAAAGGATGTCGGCCTTCCGCTTATACGTATTATCTATCGGGTCGTACGGTATGTATATCACCATTTAGTGCCTATTCTTTGTAGTACTTTTTGGTAAATTGACAGGCTGTGAAAGTGACAATTCGCGGCGCTTGAAGGGATATCATGTGTGGAGGTTCTCTATCCGCGGGAATGCCTCAGGGGAACCGAGCGTGTATAGAAGGAGGCAAAGGCAGGTAACGGAGGTCTATCCGGAGTACTTAACCAGCAATCCCCATAGGTTACCGTGGGGCGCCTTTAGGAGCGCGACTGAAATTCAGGACGCAAGTTTTACAGCCCTCGCAGATCTGTTCGCCGAGCTTGAAACTTATATCATTACCAAATTCCGACGCCCAGACCGAATTCTCACTATCGCAGATAAGAGTCCCAATCCTTCCCGAAAGCCCCTCCCTGCCGGCGGAGACCATTATGTTGTGCCAGGGGCATTCACTGACCACTATCCTGAAACCACCGGTAACTGTTTCAACCTCAAATGCGAAACCTTCCAGATAGAGCCTCGTTGTAACAGCTTCGAAGAGGCCCTCTATTCCATTCTCCAGCCCTCCCATGGACTTCATCATGCGCGCCTGTATTTTGGAGAAAACCCTCCAGACCCGGTCGTCGATATCCAGAGCTACGTCGAATCCGTATTTCTCTTCGACCTTCATAAACCAGAGTCCGTCCACGGTCCTGTAGCTGCGATGCCAGTATTCCGCGATTTGCCTGTCGCTCAGCTCAATCATCTTTCACCTGCCTGTACGGTTAAATTGCGCTCACGGGTATTATACACGAACTCATTACATTGAACATGAATAACTGCCCCGTAAGAGAAGGGGATAGGGGGAACCGCCAAGACGCCCAGACATCTGAACATCCAGCCGCTTGAACGGCTAGAGGGCATGCATGCAAATGGCTTTACGTTAAATGCTTGACATAATGCATCAAGGGCTTTCAAACCAGCTCCCTCCCCCCAACGCAGGGGCGGTTCGCGAACCGCCCCTGCTAATTTTTATTCGGGGTAGCGCCGATAAAAGTCGTTGCCAAAGAAAGAAATTTCTTGCACCCTGAGCTTCTCTGTTATACTGGGCCGTAGTGGATTTACTGTCGATACTCCTGATCGCTGTCAGCCTGTCGCTGGACTGCCTTGCGGTGGCTGTCGCGGGCAGCATCTCGATGCCAAGCTTTTCCCCCCGCCAGGTACTGCGCACCTCCCTGTCATTCGGCCTCTTCCAGGCGGGGATGCTCGTCCTGGGGTGGCTGCTGGGGCAGACAATTGTTGACATAATTGAAAGCTTCGCCCACTGGGTGGCCTTCGGGCTGCTGGCGCTCGTCGGGGCCAGAATGCTCTGGGAGGCTCTACACGCTGACAGGGAGGGCGCAAAACGCACCGACATCACCAGAGGGTTCGCCCTTCTCACCCTGTCCGTAGCGACCAGCATCGATGCGCTGGCAGTCGGACTTAGCCTGGCTTTTCTGGAGTCGAGGTTGCTGGTTGCCGCCATCACAGTTGGGAGCGTCGCCTTCATCTTCACAGCGGCGGGGTTCTACTCCGGTAGAAGAATCGGCAGCCTGCTCGGTCGGTGGGCCGAGGTCCTCGGTGGGGTGGTCCTTATAGGCCTCGGCCTCAGGATACTGCTGACCGAAATTCTGTAGGCCCGTCGTAGGGGCGGTTCGCGAACCGCCCCTACCGGAAATTACGTCATTCTCAATAAAGTCCCTGTCTGCCGTGAAGCGAAGCTTAAACCGCCTGTCGCGCCTTCTGTGCGCCAACGGCGCTCGTCTCTTACTTTTCCTCAAGTTCAACTGCAAGATGCCGATTTTCCGCATTCTAAAGCGTCTGAGGGGAATATAACGCCGTGGCGCCACAGGTAGACGCTTCTCTGGCAATCTGTCGCATCGATTGAAAGCGTCACTGTGGAGGATTAAGGCGACAGGTTTCTCTGCACCACCTATATCCGACGTACTGGAATTAGATACGCTAGACCGCGTACTGCCTTCTCCTGTTTATTGTGAAGGCCACGAGGGCGATGAGCAATACGATCAGCCCGATGAGGATAAACACTTCAGCGGAGATTTCAGTCCAGCCACCGCCCTGCTGGCTTATCTCGACGATGGGCGCAATTATATAGTAGGTGGGGAAAATCTTCCCAACCCACTGGGGTACCCCCGGAAACAGGTAGACAATAGCGGGAGCATAGAGGAAGGCCCCCAGGACCTTCATACTGGCGGAGAACGACTGGAGGTCCCTGGCCATGGCACCGATGAGCAGTCCTATCCCGGCAGCCATTATAGAGCCGAGGAACAGCAGCATTACCAGCAGCCCCGGATGTGTGCCCAGGGCCTGATTCCACGCCAGGATCACGACTCCCATGATCATACCCATAATAATGCCCAGCAGCCCTTTGGCCAGGAATACCTCGCCTATATTCGCCGGGGTCACCACCAGAGCATCGATGGTCTTCTTCTCCTTCTCGGCCAGCAGCGATGACCCCGGTAACGACATGCCAGCGATCATCACCGTTATCAGGACGATAAAGGGAAGCAGTCTGTCTTCCCAGGGCATGCTCTCTTCGTCTCCGAGCGTAACAGCCTCGATCTCCACCGGGGCTTCCTGTCCGGCCAGCTCCCTCACCAGGTCCGCTACGGTTACCGCCACTATGGTGCGGTGCTTGGCCAGGCTTTCTCCCCATATGTAGAGGGAAAGTCCCACAGTCTCACCCTGCGAAACGGAATCGTCAAAACCGGCGGGAAGGACCAGCCCGGCGTCCACAGCGCCCGACGCAACAGCCTCCTTCAGTTCCAACACCGTGCCGTACTCCCTGCTATCCAGCGAGCCATTCTCTTCGAGCATAGATACAAGCCGGGAGGCCCCCTCATCCACGACTCCCAGCGTGGCCTGGTCGGCGAACAGCGTGCCGAAAACGAGAGAGACCACGAGCGAGAACACTACCGGAACCACGACAGCGAAAACAAAGAAGAAGTTCTTCGGCCCCTGGAAGAGTTCTTTTCTCAGAAGAATGCCTACACGTCTCAGGCCCATTGCAGCTTCCTCCTCAACGCCCAGACGCCGACAGCTACGATCACAGCGTTAATGCCCACGAGTATCAGCAGGTTATGCCAGACATCGCCCCAGCCGGCTCCGAAGTTCGACACCTGATATATGGTGTCCGTCAGATAATACGATGGGATGGCCTTGATCCAGCCCGACAAAGCGCCGGGTATCAGAACCGCGAATGAAGGAATGACAAGCAGGACCATAACCGGTACTCCCCAGGCAGTGACCGAGAGGAAGTCCTTGCCCAGCGACGCCATAATAAAGGCTACTCCCGTAACCAGCACCGCACCGAGCAGTAAAGATATCACTATTATCAGGGGCTGCGCGGTCATTCCGCCGACCACCGCCAGCAGGAGCACGGCCTCGCTGAAAGCCAGCATCGTGCCCATAATTCCCTTGGCCGTGAAAATATCCCTGACCGACATCGGTGTCACCAGCAGTGCCCATGCCGTGCGCCGCTCGAACTCCTCACTGATTAGAGCGGCGAGGCCAAAGGTCTCGGTCATGAGGATAAAGACCGCGAAAAGCGAACGCATGCGGTCCCGCAGGGGTATCTGCGCCCCTACCATGTCCGGCCCCAGGACCTCCGTCTGCAAATTGACATTCAATGTCTGACCGGTCTGCAGATAAGCCATCTCCGTGACCAGACTGTCAATGACGCTTCTTATTTCATCGGCCGTGTCCGAAGCGAAATACACCCTTATATCGGGCGGCTGATTCAAATCAAACTTCTCCATTATATCGGCGGGGAAAACCAGCCCGGCCATATATTCACCCCCGGTCACGCCCTCCTTGAGCGCCTCTTCGGACTCGACTTCCTCTATCTCCAGTCCCTCCTCCACCTCCTGTATCAGCTCCAGGGCAGGAGGGACCACCGGCGCATACAGACCGATCTCCAGGGTCTCATCGACTGAATCCGGCATTACGAAATAGATAACGACGAACATGACGAGGGAAAGCACGGTTATTACGGCAATGAACCGGTTCCTGAAGAACAGGGTCAAGTCCTTCTGAACAAGGGCACCGATGGAGCGCCATCTCATGCCCGCAGCCCCCTGCCCGTGATACGAATAAAGATGTCCTCCAGCGTAGCCTCCTCGCTGTGAATGGTGACCACCTTCTGCCGTGAGAAAAGGTCACGTACGGCTTCGGGAGTATCGGTAGAGTCCAGCGGAATCTCATAATACTCAAGACCGCTGCCGGCTGCCACCTCCGCCTTGAGCGCTCTCTTGCCGTAGGTCTGTTTGAGGTTATGCGGTGTATCCAGAGCGACTATCTTCCCCTGGTTGATGAAGGCCACGCGGTCGCTGAGCTTGTCGGCCTCCATCATATCGTGGGTGGTCAGAAAGACGGTGGCTCCGCGTTCGCGCTCCTCGAGGATTACAGCGCGTATCGCCTCGGCGGACACGGGGTCCAGCCCCGAGGTGGGCTCATCGAGGAACAGTATTTGGGGCCGGTTTACCAGGCTGCGCGCTACCATAAGGCGCTGCTTCATTCCCTTGGAGAACTCCTCCACCTTGTGTTTCCCCCACCCTTCAAGGCCGATACGGGTCAGCAGCGCTTCGTCATCAAATCCACTTATGCCGAACAGGCGTGCAAACAACCTGAGGTTTTCGCTGGCGCTCATCTGCTCATAGAGATTGGTGTACTCGAAGCAAACGCCTATCTCAGCCTGCACCTTCTCAGTATCCCCGGCGATATCCCGGCCCAGCACGGTCGCCTTACCCCCCTTTGGCTTCATCTGGCCGGTGAGCATCTTCCATGTCGTTGTTTTGCCAGCGCCGTTAGGGCCGAGAAAGCCTAAAATCTCGCCCCGGGCTACCTGGAAGCTGATATGGTCTACAGCGACAAGATCCCCGTACCAGTAGGTCAGGTCCTCAGCGATAATCGAATAATCAACCATGACGCTCTACCTCCAACAGTGTCTAAGGCACAACAGGCCAGCGACGCGCAGTCATCTATCTGTAACGGAATAAATAGTTACGCATGAACATTTAATAAATCCCAAATCCGAAGCTCTAAATACTAAACAAAATCGAATTATCAAATCTCAAATGTCCAAAACATTATTAAATAATCAGGTTTAACCCAGTTTTATTTCTGAATGCATCAAGATGTGTATTTTAAAATTGAAATCTTTGAATTTGTTTAGTGCTCAGGTATTAGTATTTAGAATTTTCACATATTGTGCGCATACATTTGTGCCGTCGAATCTAGGGCGAAACCCTCCTATTTTTTCCCTGCTCCCAGCGTTCCAGCACCGCAAGCCATTCCCGTTCCCAGAACATATATAGATTTCGCATACCCTCCAGCCGTTGTTTTACCTGTGAGTCCTTGCCTTCGAGCATTTCCAGCCCCCGCTCCAGGAGGCTGCGAAACTCACTTATCTTGGTCAGGCTTTCTTTCATCACAGCGTTCCAGGCATCCGGCTTGATGAGAAAGTAATCCCTGCGCTGCCCCGGCAGCACTGTTCGCTCGATTATACCAAGCCTGATCAGCATCCGGGTCATAGAGCTGATAGAGCCTTTGCTGGCCAGCAGGGCATCCGCCAGCTCGCTTGCGGTTTGATGAGGCGGATCGCAGATCAGGAGCCAGCCCAGAATCCGTCCTGCCATTCGGGGCAGACCGCGCTGCTCGAAGAACAGGCCGACCTCTTCCACGAAACGCTGCTGTTTTGAACGTTCTTCCTCTTCGTTCACTTTTCACCCCTCGATGCTATGTTTCACTATATATCAAGTATAGTAAATATTGAATATTCAGTCAATACTAAACTAATTAATCATTCCTCCCTATTTCTCACGTCATTGCGAGGCATCCTGAGTGCATCGAAGGGCCGCGTCCCTATGTCATTGCTTCGCCTTCGTAGGAAGGCTCGCAAAGACAAAAAGAGAGCGCATGAATGACATACTAACTGCTCCCGTAAAGAACGGCTAAATCCGAGTGTGATTTCGTAGGGGCGAGGTGACCTCGCCCCTACGTTTAATCTAACGGACTCGCAAAGACATAGGGGTAGGCAGGAGCATCCGCTCCTGCCATATATAGGGCTACCCTTCAATCAGTCGTGGGTGAGGCAAGGAGGCTGTACCTTGATAAACAAAGGCAGCAATTCTAACCTTGTGAACCGTTTCCCAATACCCTATAATTTAGCCAAAGCTAGCAATACTGTGATTATTTAGCAAGATGATGAACAAGGCCGATATGAGCAGACGCCTGCCCCTGGTGGAGGAGATTTATAACCCCCCTGCTGCCCCACATGCCTTTGAGCTATTCAAGGACAGGCCCTTCAGCTTTTTCCTTGACAGCGGGATGGACCCCCGGAGGCTGGGACGCTACTCCTATATGGGCAGTGACCCCTTTCTGGTGATGAAAAGCCGTGGGAGCGTGATCACGCTTCTAGACTCCGCGGGCGAGAAATCCATCTTTGGCAACCCTTTCGACGTGCTCGGTGAACTTCTCCACGAATACAATCTGGGCAGTAATTCCCTCGCGCTGCCCTTCATCGGGGGAGCTGTGGGCTACCTGAGCTATGACCTGGGTCATTTCGTCGAGAAGCTGCCCTCCACGGCGGTTGACGACCTGCAGCTTCCCGAGTGCTATCTGGCATTCTACGATGCAGTGATTGCCTTCGACCACCTGGAAGGCCGGTCCTATGTCGTTGCTACCGGCTTCCCCGAAACAGGGAGCGCCCGGCTTGCCCGGGCCGAGGTCCGCCTCGAAGAGCTGCGGCGCACCCTGACCGGAGCGCCCCGCCCGGATGACTATGAGGAGGCACTTTTCGACCAGCCCGTTGAAAGCCCGGTGGGCCTGAGTTCCAATTTCACCCACGAGGGCTACGTCGAGGCAGTACAGGCCGTCAGGGACTACATCATGGCCGGTGACATCTTCCAGGCCAATATCTCCCAGCGGTTCGACGCCGATATGCCCCTCCACCCTTACGATCTCTACCGCCGGCTGCGGCGTATTAATCCCGCACCCTTCGCCAGCTACCTCAACCTCGACGGCGTTACCGTGGTCAGCTCCTCCCCCGAGAGATTTCTGCTCGTTCGCGGCGATATGGTGGAGACACGCCCCGTCAAGGGCACCAGGCCCCGCGGCAAGGACGAGGCATCGGATAAAGCCCTGGCCCGCGAGCTGGTGCAAAGCATCAAGGACCAGGCAGAGCACGTGATGATCGTTGACCTGGAGAGGAATGATCTGGGACGCGTTTGCCGCTACGGAACAGTAAGGGTCAGTGAACTGGCCGCCCTGGAAAAGTACGCCACCGTGTTCCATCTGACCTCAACCGTCGAGGGCCAGCTTCGCCCCGGCAAGGGGGTCATCGACCTGCTCAAGGCCACCTTCCCCGGTGGCTCTATTACCGGCGCACCCAAGGTGAGAGCTATGGAGATCATCGACGAGCTTGAGCCCACCAGGAGGAGCGTATACACCGGTTCTATAGGCTATCTCAGCTTCGATGGAAATCTCGACCTCAATATCGTCATACGCACCATTCTGGTGAAAGAGGGCAGGGCCTATTTCCAGGTGGGCGGGGCAGTTGTCTACGATTCGGATCCCGAGGGGGAATATATAGAAACGCTGGACAAGGCTAAAGCCCTGATCCGCGCTTTAAGTATGGTACCAGAGCTGGTAACGGAGGGCACGGTATGATTCTGCTCATAGATAATTACGACTCCTTTGTCTACAACCTGGCGCAGTACATCGGCGAGCTGGGATGGGAGCCTGTGGTGCACCGCAACGACGCTATCGGGCTGGACGAGATAGAACAAATGGCTCCGAGCCATATAGTTATCTCTCCGGGACCCTGCACCCCGCTGGAGGCCGGCATCTCCAACGATGTGGTGCGCAACTTCAGCGGCAGGATTCCTATCCTCGGCGTCTGCCTCGGCCATCAATGCATTGGTTATGTCAACGGCGGCGTTATTGCGAGAGCAGACCCGCCCATGCACGGCAAGACCTCCTACGTGCACCACGACGGCAGAACCATCTATACCGGCCTGCCCAACCCCTTCCCGGGAGGGCGTTACCACTCGCTTATTATCGAGCCCGGCACCTTCTCCGATTGCCTGGAGGTATCGGCGTGGACGGAAGAAGGCGTGATTATGGGAGTTCGCCACAAGGAAAACGTGGTGGAGGGAATCCAGTTCCACCCCGAATCAATCCTGACCGATGTCGGCCATGATGTACTGAGGAAGTTCCTCAGCTTCTCTGAACCATTATGGAACAACTAGTATACTTGAACGGCACCCTGCTCCCCCGAGGCCAGGCCGTAATCTCCCCTTTTGACCATGGTTTCCTTTACGGCTACGGTCTCTTCGAGACCATGCGTGCCTACTCCGGATACATCTTTCGCCTGCGGCACCACCTCGAACGCCTCACTCGCTCGGCGGACCTCCTCAGCCTGCCCACGTACAACCTCGACCTCGAAAAAGCCTGCTACGACACGCTAACGTCGAACAACCTGGATGACGCCCGAATCAGGTTGACCGTTTCAATTGGAGAAGGGGAAAGCGCCCCCGACCCACCGCAGCACCCCAGGCCTACCGTGCTCATCTCAGCCTCCGCCTACACTCCCCCTCCTCCCGAGACATACATAAACGGCTTCAAGGCAATCGTGTCTTCAATACGACTGAACAGCCAGTCCCCTCTTTCCCGCTTAAAATCGGCCAACTACCTGAACAACCTCCTAGCAAGAAAGGAGGCCAGGGCGGCAGGAGCCAATGAAGCCCTGCTGCTCAACGAACGTGGTTTTCTCTGTGAGGGGAGCACCAGCAACGTGTTTCTGGTAAAGGGACGTACCGTTGTCACCCCGAATGAAGAGAGCGGCTGCTTGCCTGGCGTTACTCGCCAGGCAGCTATAGAGCTGGCCTCACAAATAGGGCTGTCTGTCGTACAGAGAGAGGTTCAACCGGAGGAGCTTTTACAAGCCGACGAAGTTTTCATCACCAACTCACTCCTTGAGCTTATGCCCCTCAGCGAGGTCGATGATAAGAACATCGGCGGAAAGAGTAAAAATATAGGGAAAGGCGAGGTAACAGGTAAACTAATGATTGCCTATAGAGAGCTGGTTGCAGGGGAAAAGGGGGCCCTGCCATAGGTCAGAAAATCCCTTACCTGTTCCCAGACTAGCTCTTCGACTTGCACCTCGGGAAGAGAGGCATTAATAACTACCCATCTATCGGGGTCAGCGACAGCCATCTCCATATAGCCGTCCCGCACCCTCTGATGAAAGGTGAACTCCTCGCGCTCGAAGCTGTCCCACTTACGCTTCTTGCGCGCCAATCCCTCTTCCGAATCCAAGTCCATTAGCAGCACCAAATCAGGAGAGAGACCATCGGTAACAAAGTCATTTAACGTTTCAAGCATGCCCAAATCGATTCCCCGCCCATAGCCTTGATAAGCGACTGTGGAAGCGGCGAAGCGGTCACATACTACGATATTGCCCTTTTCCAATGCAGGTCGGATGACTTGTGTAACCAGCTGGCTACGCGAAGCGAGGAAGAGCAACAATTCGGTAGGTATGGTAACCTCTCTGCCCCACTTGACCCAGCGACGCATCCTTTCGCCGAGCATGGTGCCCCCCGGCTCGTGAGTATACACTACATCGTAGCCAACCCTTCGTAGCCGGTTATACAAAGCTCTGGCCTGAGTTGACTTGCCGCTGCCCTCTCCACCCTCGAACGTTATGAATGTGGAACCTGCCATCTCTATACCTGATGTTTAAATAGCAACGGGATACCCTCGTGTGCGCCCATTATACTAGGGGCTCAGCTACCTTCTGTCAAGACTCTGTAGGGAGGTTCTCATCCATAAATGCCGCTACAGTCCACTGCCCCACCTCTCGGCCCAACGTTATGAATCAAGTTTGATACATTCTCCCGTTACCGCCTGGTCTCGCCATCGGTAGTATAAATGCGTACGCGGCGTCGCGGCGCCTTCCCGGTGCTCTTGGTAATCAGATTATATTTCTCCGCCAGTTGATGTTGCAGGCGGCGTATAAAGGCATTTTGCGGGCTCAATTCCATCGATTCACCCGTACGCTGGATCTCCTCGATTGCCTGCTCCGCCTCCATGAGAGCCACGGCCACAGAGTCCGAGTGCTCTTCTACACGATAGATGTTGGCCAAGCCCTGTTCCATTTGTGTGGTCTTATCGCTCCTGATAACATAAATTGGGATTCCCCTGAGTTCTGCATCCCTCAGGACCTGTGATTTCCGGCGGTAATGGCTTTTAGAGGTCATCAGCAGATCGGCTTCCTTGAGATCGCTAACCACGTCTACGGGTACTTTCATCCTCCTGATGCTCTCCTCCAGCCGAACCCGGCTAATGCCGAATGGCATTATGTTCTTAGGCTCATCACCCCGAGCCTGCTTCCTGGCGTCCTCTGGCTCGGGGTGAGCGTAGGGCATCGCCTTTTCGCTTTTCAACTCCCCGTTCTCGAACCAGCGTACATCTAACGGGATAAGGTGTCCCCTTAAAGTAGCATCTACTACAGCAGCGACATCCGGGTGAATAGCGACCCGCTCCCAGCTTTGAATCTCCACCACTACATCGAAGGTCGGAGGCGCTTTGCGCTCCAGAATCGACTTCTGTGTGCCCCTACGCCTTGCCTCCTCATCTCCCAGCGTAACTGTCTGGATACCGCCGATGAGGTCGGAAAGAGTGGGATTCATCATCAGGTTGTCAAGGGTATTGCCGTGGGCGGTACCGACAAGCTGCACTCCCCGTTCCGCAATGGTGCGCGCAGCCATCGCCTCAAGCTCGGTGCCGATCTCATCGATTACTATAACCTCCGGCATGTGATTCTCCACCGCCTCGATCATCACCGCATGCTGCCTGAGCGGAGTGGATACCTGCATTCTCCGCGCACGTCCTATCGCAGGGTGGGGGATATCTCCATCACCGCCGATCTCGTTTGACGTATCGACTATTATCACCCTCTTACCAAGGTCTTCAGCAAGGACACGGGCTACCTCACGCAGCATTGTCGTCTTGCCAACACCGGGCCGCCCCAGAAGAAGGATGCTCTGCCCCGACTCAACCAAATCCCTGATTAGAGCGATGGTGCCGAAGACTGCCCTCCCCACACGACAGGAAAGCCCCACGATGCGTCCCTTACGGTTGCGAATAGCCGAGATGCGATGAAGAGTGCGTTCTATGCCAGCGCGATTGTCATCGCCAAAGGCGCCGATGTGACGCACCACGTAATCTATGTCCTCAGCGGTCACCTCTTTGGAGCTTAGAATCATGTCCCTGTTCAAGTAGCGCGCCTCGGGCTGCCGCCCCAGGTCCATGACCACCTCCATGAACTCGCCGCGGGCATCTGTCTGGCTCAGCGGTTCGGAGATATGTGGAGGCAGCACATCGAGGAGCGCATCCAGGTCATCGGTGATTACTTTCTGCATAATTTGCAATCATCCCCTAGGCAGACAAGGGCACAAGCTGTGGCTCACGAACCCGCTCTACTAGCTGTTTGCTCATACAGAAGTATTCCGCTACTTGCCGGAAACCTCGTTCTTCGAGTACATGCCGTAACGGTGTTTGAAACTCCGGCACAAGGCAGTATACAGGGCTTCTTCCGCTAAGGACAGCCAGGCAGTAATCCACCAGAAGACTCACATCGGTTGATCCCAGACCAGTCACAATATCGAACTGCCTTGCCGTACCGTCGGCCCGGATTCGTAACCATGCGGTAACTTCGCCTCCATCTTCAACAACCAGCTCTCTAACCGCGCCTCTATCCATACCCTGGCACCATTCCTCAGAAGTCATCCCCTCCACGTTCCGCACTTTCAGGGGTACGGTAGCGCTATATAGTCGAAACAGCCTGTACTCGTCGGCACTTAACTTGGGCCTTGGCGCAACCAGGGACTCGGTTGCCTCCGCTTGCCTCTGCCCTTCCAGAAGGTACAGGAACTCGGTGAGGTAGTGGCTGAAACCGGCCTTTTTTGCCGTATCAACCACGTCGCTGTCGGAGTGAAGTCGCAGGAAAAGCCTCCCCGCCCCAACCGCATTATCAGAGGAGCCCAGTTCCTCCAGCAGGTCGAGACTGCATCCTTCGTGTCCCCGGGCCAGAAGGAGCCGCTCTATCTCCCACGCGCTGGGCCCACGACAGCTCCGAAGACAGGCCAATCCCCGGATGCCCCCGTCCGGGACACAGACGAAGCTGCGCCGATCGTCACCCGAAACCAGGCATCCTTTGAGCAGAGGAAAGAGCAACGCAGGCTCCCAACCCCTCTCGTTAAGCCTGCTGCGCACCTTTGCCTCTTCACCTGGGGACCTGCCCAGGAATAAAAGCAGCGTAGCGATGTCACCCAGTCGGAGGGGCCGAATCATCATATTTAAGCCGCCTTTGCTTTGAGTCTATCTTCTATGATGGTTAAGAAGTACTCATGAAAGCGGAGGTCAGTAGTAAGCTCAGGGTGGAAGGCAGTGGCCAACATGTTGCTCTCTCTGGCAGCAACAGGCGCCCCATCGGGCAGTCTCGCTAGAATCTCTACGCTATCCCCAGCCTTCTCGATCAACGGGGCGCGAATGAAGACGGCGTGGAACGGATGCTCGCCCAGCGCCGGGACCGCGAGGTCAGCTTCAAAGCTGTCCACCTGACGGCCAAAGGCATTGCGCTTCACCTCGATATCCATAACGCCCAGAGTCTGAAGCTCCATGCCGGAAACATCCCTCGCCAGCAGAACCATGCCAGCGCAGGTACCGAAAACCGGGAGACCCCCGGCGATAAGCCTGCTCAGCTCTTCCTCGAGGTGATACTCCCTCATCAGCTTGCCGATTGTAGTGCTCTCGCCGCCGGGTATCACCAGACCGCCAAGTCCCTTAAGCTCGCCGGGCAAGCGTACGGGGTACGCCCCCGCTCCCAACCTGCGCAGAGCCGCTATATGTTCCATAAAACCGCCCTGCAATGCCAGAACGCCGACCTTTTTCATCGGGCTTCTCTACCACCCCCGGGGTGCCAGCAACTCTTCTTCCGGGATCGTCTTTACATCCAGTCCGGGCATCGCCGCCCCCAGCCCCTTGGAGACCTGGGCGATAATCCCCGCGTCTCTATAGTGGGTCGTAGCCTTAACGATAGCCCTGGCCATCTTTTCAGGCTCAGCGGACTTGAATATGCCGGAACCGACGAAGACGCCGTCAGCCCCGAGTTGCATCATCAGCGCAGCATCGGCAGGAGTGGCCACACCCCCGGCAGCGAAGTTGACCACCGGGAGCCTTCCTGTACGATGTACCTCCTGTACTAGCTCGAAGGAAGCGCCCAGTGCCTTCGCCTCAGACATCAACTCGTCGGCGGGCATGCTCTGCAGCTTCCTGATACTATCCATCACTGCTCTCATATGCCTCACCGCTTCTACAATGTTGCCTGTCCCTGCCTCGCCCTTGGTTCGAATCATCGCCGCCCCCTCGCCAATCCTGCGCAACGCCTCTCCCAAGTCGCGACATCCACAGACGAAGGGGACCTTGAAGTCATGCTTATATATGTGATGGGTCTCATCAGCCGGGGTAAGCACCTCCGACTCATCGATATAGTCCACGCCCAGACTCTCAAGCACCTGTGCCTCAACAAAGTGTCCGATCCTGCACTTGGCCATAACCGGTATGCTCACCGCCTCCATGATAGCCATGATAATCGACGGGTCAGCCATCCGTGCCACACCACCGGAGGCACGAATATCCGCAGGAACTCTCTCCAGCGCCATAACAGCGCACGCTCCCGCATCTTCAGCTATCTTGGCATATTCCGCGGTGGTCACGTCCATTATCACGCCGCCCTTCAACATCTGGGCAAGCCCCGTTTTGACCGTCCACGTGCCTTTCTCCATCCTACCTCCTTCACCTCCAAAGCCGGAAAAGGCCTGTTTATGTTATGATTTTATATTCTACACTCGCCCCTCTCACTTGGCAAGCATGCTCATGCCCCCGACCCCGCACGGGCCCGACCCGCCTCGAGCAGGCGCTCTCGCTCAATCACCCCAACTATCTCACCGCCGCGCACCACCAGTAACAAGCCGCCGCGCCCCTTCTCCATTTTCTCCAGTACGGTGAGACCCTCTTCATTCGGATAAACCACGTCGATCTTCTCCAGGGGGACCATGACCTCGGCCGCCGACATCGTTTTCCGTCGTCGCTTAGGGACCAGCTTTATATCTTGCTGCGTTATGATTCCCCTGACCTTGCCTTCCTCACCGACAAACAGACACCGATCCCCCGCGAGATGAAACTGGTGCCCCGAAACCGCCTCCAGAGGCATGCTTGCAGGCACCTCCCGGCAGCCGCCAGTCATCAGGTCACGGGCGGTGAGTCCCCGCAGCCCCTCACGCAGCTTAGCCTGCCGATAGCTCGCCCAGGCGGCAAAGCATAGAAATCCTCCTACCAGAGTCAGCCAGAGGCCGCTGAACCAATAGACGAGGCTGCCTATCACCACCCCGGCTAAGATGAGCAAACAGCCCAAAGCCTGCCCGATGAATGTGGCGACACGGGTCGCTCGCCAGTAGTTACCGCTGCGCCACCAGATTATAGAACGCAGCACCCTGCCTCCATCCATCGGGAACCCGGGCAACATATTGAACGCAGCTAACACCAGATTAACCCAGCAAAGGTAAAAAGCTGTGGCAGCCAGGGGCTCCGAGGCATTCCTGCCTGCAAGCCAGATGAGAGCAAAAATGCCGGCCAGGCTCACGCTTGCGAGAGGGCCTGCAACCGCCATGAGCAGCTCGGTGCCCGGAGTAGACGCCTCCCTCGATATTCGCGCCGCGCCGCCGAAGATAAACAATGTTATGCTCCTCACGCTGATCCCCTTTTTGATAGCGACAAAGCTGTGTGCCAGCTCGTGGAATATCAACGAGGCGAAGAATAGCAGGCTGGTGCCGAGCCCGACAATCCAGCAGGCTAACGCAGACCAATCGGGATACAGGTCCGGGTAAACATAATGCGCGAGGGTCGCCGTTATCAGGAAGAAGATTATGAACCAGGAATAGTTTATCCCTATTGGAATGCCCATAATCTTTCCCAGGTGAATGGAACTCTTCATGGTTTACCTGCTGCCAATCTTTAATGACAACTTAAATCCTCACCACTTGAATTTCACCGGGTCGGACGCCCGATATTCAATGCGCCGTTCAAGTCGCGCCCTTCGACAAGCTCGGGGCGAACGGTTTAGATACTATTTTAACAACAATGACAATCCTGATATCTGTTCGCGGTCAAAAATCAGGCTTAACCGGACCGGCAGGAGCAATTCGCAGGGGTGTGTATCCGCGGCTGGAATGGCCTTAGACGTCCAGATTCTTCACCTGAAGGGCATGGGCCTGTATGAAGGCCTTCCTGGGGGGGACCTCCTCCCCCATAAGCGTGCGGACGATGTCGTGGGCGCTCACGGCATCCTCGATCTCAACCCGCAGCATCACGCGGTTCTGGGGGTCCATGGTGGTGTCCCAGAGCTGCTGCGGGGTCATCTCCCCCAGTCCTTTGTAGCGCTGGACATCCATTCCCTTCCCGGCTTTCTTCGCCAGCAGGGTATCCTTTTCCTTGTCTGTATAAACCCAGTGCTGCTCCTTGCCCTTCTTGATGCGGTAAAGAGGAGGTTGAGCTATATAAAGATGCCCGTTTTCAATGAGCTCCGGCATATAGCGATAGAAAAAGGTCAGCAGAAGCGTACGTATATGGGCGCCGTCTACGTCTGCATCCGTCATGATAATCACGCGGTGATAACGCAGCCTGGATATGTCGAACTCAGCGCCATTGCCCGCCCCTATAGCGGTGATCAGCGCGCGGATCTCGTCGTGAGACAGCATTTTCTCGGGACGCGCTTTCTCCACGTTCAGTATCTTGCCCTTCAGCGGCAGTATAGCCTGAAAGCGCCGGT
>CAYVQT010000002.1:0-51836 GCA_964453665.1 uncultured Dehalococcoidia bacterium
GAAGATGGCCGGTTTGGAGCGAAACCGGTGTCCGATTTCACCGAAATACGCAGGTTGTTAGAAACTCAGCCATTTGAAGAATGATTCCTCTATACTTGAAATGTACAGTAGCAGCATAGCATCGTATACGTAATTAATCAACTACCTAATGAATAATTGTAGTCAACGCAGAAAAACGATATAATTCTCGCAAGAAAATAGGAAAGCGGCCTCCGCCTTTTATATAGCCTGCTTTGGGACCATGAGGCCAGCGGTTCAAATCCGCCCACCCCGACCACTGTATGAAATCATACCGCTTGCTTGCACATCCAGGTATAATGTAGCCCGGGTAGAAAGGGTGTCTATCGTTGGAGGATAACGTTAAAGCGGGACCGGACAGTATTCTGGAAAACGTATACGTCGACAAGGTCGGCGTTATCAGGCTGGACGACCATGTGGATACCCCGGTATGGCGCAGGGCAAGGGAGCTGCTGCCCGGCTCGAAGTCGGTAATCGTACTCGCTCTTGAGGTCTTCTCCGAGGTGGTTAAATACCTGAGCTCTAAAAGGCAGATAGGGGAGATGTCGCTGCGCGATCTCTTCATCCGGAATCTGGAGGTAGTTGACGGTCAGCTCGATTGGGAGGCTTACAGGATTGTAAAGAAGCTTCACGGTATGGGATTCTCCGGGCTGTCCCTGACCGCGGGCGGCGCTCCCTATGACAGCAGGTTCCTGGGAGGTTCTCTATCCTACGTTCCTGTTGCTCAACTGGCGGGGCTGGGTGTTGTCGGATGGCACAGTATGCTGATAACGCCCGAGTATGGAGCGAGAGTAAGGCTGGCCTTAGTACTTACCGACGCCCCGCTGGAGCCGAGAACTTTAGAGGCTGGAGATATACCCTGCATCGAGTGCGGCGGCGCCTGTATCAGGGTATGTCCCGTGAAAGCGATTGGGAAGCCTCAGAAGGGTGAGCAGTATCGAATCGACAAGTATGCCTGTAGCACATACCTGGAGGCAACGGCAAGCTGCTCAGAGTGTTTGAAGGTCTGTCCGGCAGGCAGGGTGCCCTGAGGCTGTGACCGCTTTATAGACGGTATCTATAAATACACGTTGTATCACCTGACGCCCGTATTTTCTTTATCCACCCTATATCCGGTTGACATCCCCGATGGTCTATGGTAAATGTTGGTGCACATCAGGTACCGCAGTCTATGATTTACCGCTGCACTTCCGCTACCGGTTACAAAAGGGACAGGCCCCGGTGTTGCCCCGCAGAGGGCAGAAATATCGTGTTCTGGAAGGAGGACAAACGTGGAGGATAAGCAGGCAATAGAGAAGGCACTGGGAAGGAGACTTCTTCTGGGGGAGATGATGGCCCGCAACAGCCGTAAGTTCCCCGACAAGGAGGCGCTGATATACGGAGATACGCGCTTGACCTATAAGCAGCTCAACGCGCGTATCAATCGACTGTCCCATGCCTTGCTGGACCTCGGCATCGGGAAGGGAGCGAAGGTGGCGATACTGGCCTTCAACTGCAACCAGTTCATGGAGGCCTACTTCGCTCTGGCGAAGATCGGGGGGGTGGCCGTGCCCCTCAACTTCCGCCTCCACCCGGAGGAGCTCAAATATATCATAGAAAACTCCGATGCGGAGGCGTTGATTGTTGGGGAGGCGTTTGTCGAAACCGCCAGGGGTATCCGGAACGAACTGCCTCAGGTCAAGAATTACATTTCGATAACGGATGAGCCGGTGGACGGTATGCTTCAGTTTGAGGCCTGGATCGCGAAGTACCCGGAAGATGAGCCGCTCGTTCTCGTCGATGAAAATGACCCCGCATTCATCATGTACACCGCCGGGACCACGGGCAGGCCCAAGGGAGCCGTCATCACCAACAAGAATGAAATAGTGCTGTGGATGCTGGGGGCCGCCTTCGTGTTCTCCGAGCCGGGGCTTCCCGACCTCTGGAACTGCCGGGCATTTGGAGCGCCTCCAATATTTCACCTGGCGTCGTTCGGTTTCTGCCAGTGGATGTTCTTCCTGGGCGCCACCGTGGTGCTGCCCGTCGAGGTTTTCAATCCGGAGTACATAATGAAGACCATCGAAAAGGAGAGGATCAACGCGATCGTCCTGGTGCCCGCCATGACCAGCTTCCTGCTGATGCTGCCGGACCTGGATAAATACGACACCAGTTCCCTGCAAGTCTGGGGGTCGTCGGGGGCGATTCTGCCCACCGAGACCCGCCGGCAGATGAAGGAGCACTTCCCCAACGTCAGGATATTCGATTTGTTCGGGATGACGGAGATGAGCGCGCTGGTTTCCGGGCTTCTGCCGAGCGAATCCGAGGGCCGGGAGGCATCGGTGGGCAAAGCGCTGCCGTTCATCGAGATACGGGTCGTGGATGACAATGACAACGATGTCCCGGCAGGCGTGGTGGGTGAAGCGGTCTACCGGGGGCCGACCGTGCTGAAGGAGTACTACAAGAACCCGGAGGCCACGGCGGAGGCGACGAGGGGCGGCTGGTTCCACTCGGGCGACCTGGTCAGGCGCGATGAGGAGGGGTTCCTTTATATCGTGGACCGGAAGAAGGACATGATCAACAGCGGCGGGGAGAATATCTATCCCGCAGAGATCGAGGCGGTCCTCTCCAGACATCCCAAGATACAGGAGTCTGCGGTTATCGGGGTGCACGATGAGGAGTGGGGCGAAGCGGTTAAGGCCATCGTAGTCCCTAAACCGGGAGAAACGGTGACCGGGGAAGAGGTCGTGGCGTTCTGTAAGAGCAATCTGGCCAGCTTCAAGAAGCCCAAATCGGTTGACTTTATCGATGCTCTGCCCCGCAACGCGATGGGAAAAGTGCTTAAAACGGTGCTCAGGGAGCAGTACGGCAGGTCAGTTAAATACTAGCCGGAGTTTGCAGAATCTGATTTTGTATCTATCGTCAGGGTTTCCGGTATTCCTCGACAATTAAGGCGAAGATATCTTCCGCCTTGAACCTGCGGTCTCTGCGGCGGCCGGTGCGGGATGTCGCAAGTATCCCCAGGTCACTCCAGCGCCTTACGGTGTCGCCGTGTATGTTAAGCAGCCGGCTGACGTCTTTCACGCTCAGCATGCCGGTTATTTCGCTACTGCCGTTCTTCATCTTATCTCTACCGGACCGCCGGTTGATGTATCTGCTTTAAGTGCGAAAGAGCATGGCTCAAGAATATACGGTTATATCACGCGGGTACCAAAGCTCATAGTTCATGATGTGGTAGTTACTATGACTCTCCTTACGGGATGGGCTTCCGGCCCCTGACGTCCCGGAACGGCGCTTTCGGAGCCGGGCAGTTCCTCCGTGAGATCAGCTACGCCCGGAATTGCACCTATAAGGCTGCCAAGCTGGGTAGGCCCGTGCAGTACTACTCGAATGGTTATGCCTTTGTCTACCGAACCTCCCAGGTTAAGTACTTCCAGTTCGGGGGTCTCTTTCAGGTGCTTGTGTATTCTCAGCATCTGCTCAAGGGTTATGGGAGGAGGCAGTGCCAGCTCCACGGTGCCGCTGAAGAGGCCAAGGTCATCCTCTTTGTGGCAGGATGCGGGCTGCCCGGATGCCTCTTCGGATGCGGCAGCGCCGTGCTCATGTGGGACCGGGCCTGGCTCTACAGGACTGGATGTCTGACTGATTTCAGTCGTTACTGAATCGGACTCTTTTGCCAGGCTTTCCGCGAGAGACAGCAGGTCCTGATGGGTTTTATCAAGCAGTGTTCTGACGTCTCCCTCAGGTATCTTTTTCTTACTGGCCGTCGCCAACAGTCGCATTGTCTCCCTTCGGAGGGTTTGGGCTTTACCTTCTACCGTTTTCTTTGCGTCCTGTATTGTCTGTCTGGCGGCAAGCCCGGGTTCGGGCAGCGATTGAGTGCTATCCCCGGCCTTCCTCGTAGCCTCTTCAATAATCTGACCGGCCTTCTGCTCGGCCTCAGCGATGATAGTGTTTGCTTCGTCTTCAGCCTTCTTCCTGGCCTCCTCGGTGATCGTGCTGGCTGTCTGTTCGGCTTCGGAGACGAGGTTGCCGGAGTCCGCGGCCCTTTTTTCGGCTTCCTCCAATATGGATTTAGCCTTCTCCCCGGCCCGGGCGATGATATTCTCTGCTTCCTCCTGGGCCCTGCTCCTGGCCTCGTCTATGATCTGGCCGCTCTCGGTTTCGGCCTCTGAGAGGCTCGTGGTATGTTCCTCGGCCTTCCTCGTAGCCTCTTCTATAATCTGACCGGCCTTCTGCTCGGCCTCAGCGATGATATTGCTGGCATCGTCGCTTGTCTTTTTCTTCGCTTCTTCGATAATCTGGCTGGCTGTCTGTTCAGCTTCGGAGACGAGGTTGCCGGAGTCCGCGGCACTTTTTTCGGCTTCCTCTACTATGGATTTAGCCTTCTCCCCGGCCCGGGCGATGATATTCTCTGCTTCCTCCTGGGCCCTGCTCCTGGCCTCGTCTATGATCTGGCCGCTCTCGGTTTCGGCCTCTGAGAGGCTCGTGGTATGTTCCTCGGCCTTCCTCGTAGCCTCTTCTATAATCTGACCGGCCTTCTGCTCGGCCTCAGCGATGATATTGCTGGCATCGGCCCCGGCCTTCGTCGTGGCCTCTTCTATAATCTGACCGGCCTTCTGCTCTGCTTCAGCAAGAAAGCTGCTCGCGGCTGAAGCCCTCTTCTCCGCCTCCTCGATAACGAGGTTTGCGAGCTGTTCTGCCTCTGTAACAATTACGCCTGCGCTGTCTTCTGCTCGCTTCTTAACGTCGTCGATGACCTGCTTTGCTTTCTGCTCGGCTTCGGAAACCAGACTGCTTGCGGCTGCGGCTTGTTTGTCCGCTTCTTCAGTGACCTGTTTCGCAGTTTGCTCAGCCTGCTCGATTATGGAACCGGCATCAGCCTCTGCCTGCTTTCTGGCGTCTTCTGCTATCTGATTGGCAGCTTGTTTGGCTTCGGCCAGAACCCTGGCTGTCTGTTCCTCCGCGCTCCTGTTTGCCTCCTCGACAATCTGGCTCGCCGTGGACTCGGCTTCGGAAACCAGTTCGCTGGCTGCGGCTGCCTGTTTCTCTGCTTCCTCGATTACTTCTTTTGCGGTCTGCTTAGATTGCTCGACTATGGAGCCTGCGTCTTCCTCGGCCCGCTGACGGGCCTGACCGACGATCTGAGTGGCTTCCTGCTGGGCCTGTGCGACGATGTCGTTTGCATCCCCGGCCCTTTTCCGTGCCTCTGCGATAATCTGCATAGCCGTCCGCTCAGCCTCTGAGACGATAATGCTGGTAGCTGCGGCTTGTTTCTCTGCTTCTTCGGTGACCTGTTTCGCGGCATGTTGAGCTTCCGCCAGAGTCCTGGCTGCCTGGTCTTCCGCCCTGTTGTTCGCTTCCTTCAGAATCTGGCTGGCTCTCTGCTCAGCCTCTGAAAGGAGGGTGCTGGCGGCGGCCTCTTTGCCCTGTGCCTCCCCGGTAACCTGTTCCGCGGTCTGCCTGGCCTGCGCTATGATAGAGCTTGCGTTCTCCTCGGCCTGCTTTCTGGACTCTTCTATAATCTGATTGGCGGCATGCTCGGCTTCCGATAAAGCTCTTACCACCTGATCTTCCGCCCTGTTGTTCGCTTCCTCCAGAATCTGGCTGGCTCTCTGCTCAGCCTCTGACACTATGGCGCTTGCGGCAGCGTCCTTTCTTTCCGCCTCCCCGGTTATCCGGGCGGCAGTCTGCTCAGCCTCTGCGATGATGCTCCTGGCATTATCGTCCGCGTGGTTCTTCGCGTCGGTGACAATCTGGCCGGCGGTCTGTTCAGCTTCTGAAAGCACCTTGCCAGCGTCTTCCTCTGCCCTCTTAGCTGCTTCTTCGATAATCTGGCTGGCTCTCTGCTCGGCTTCGGAAACCAGATCGCTGGCGGCGGCAGATTTACTCTCTGCCTCCCCGGTAATGTGTTCTGCGGTCTGCTCAGCCTGTGCAACGATACGGCCGGCGTCATCTTGGGCTTGATGTTTTGCCTCCTCGATAATATTACTGGCAGACTGTTCGGCTTCCAGTAGGGCTCTGGATGTCTCTTCCCCCGCCTTTTTATTGGCCTCTTCAAGGATATGGTTCGCCCTCTGCTCAGCCTCGGAAACCATATTACTGGCTGCAACGGATTGTTTTTCCGCTTCCTCTGTGACCAGAGCGGCCTGCTGCTGCGCCTGTGTGACGGTAGAGTTGGCGTTATCTTCGGCCTGCCGTTTTGCCTCCTCGATTATCTGATTAGCGGCCTGATGGGCTTCCGACACGGCCCTGGTTGTCTCTGCATCCGCCCTTCTCTTTGCCTCCTCCAGAATCTGGCTGGCTCTCTGCTCGGCTTGAGTAACGATCTTGGCGGCTTCGGGCTTACGCTTGTCCTTTGCCTCATCTACTATCCTCTGGGCCTTTCGTTCCGCCTCGGAGATGATCCTGTTTGCCTCTGGTTTGGCTTTATTGGTCGCCTCTTCAATTATCTTGTTGGAGTTGCGTTCAGCCTCCGTGATTATCCTGCGTGCCTCGGCCTCTCCTTGATCCCTGGCCCTATCGACAGTCTGCCGCGCTGCCTCCTCGGCTTGATTAGCAATACCGCCGGCCTGAACCTTCGCATTCTCGCTGGCCTCCTCAATTATCTGGCTGGCTTTCAACCGGGCCTCGGCGATAATCTTCCTTGCCTCGCGCTCAGCCTGCCGCTTCGCCTCTTCCATGATCTGACTGCGGGTCTCCTCCACAGTCTCAGCCAGTATTTCCTGGCCTCTCCTTCTCGCTCTGGCCTCAGCTTCAGCAATGATGTTAGCTGCCCGCTTCTCAGCTTCGATAAGTGCTGAGTCCGTGGGCCTTGTGGGCGAATCCTGGGTCTCCAGTCGACCGGCCTCAACCATTTCTTTGCCTCATTTGAGTGTTTGTATAGCAATGTATACCATCGTGCTTGGAACCAGCATCCCCTTGCATGTATGGGTCCAAATCAAACAGAGTCAAATTCCTGTCACTGAGATTTTCAAGCAGTTCCGAGAAGCGAACCTCGGAGTCCTGTATGGCTTCCTCGGCCAGCTCTATCTCGATCGCCGATGCGGCGATTGAAGCTACCGAAACGAGGGTTTGCAGGTCATGCTCATTGAAGTCGCTGCCGTCAAGCTTGTTTAGAACTTCAATGACGCCGATAACCTCGCCGTGGGCGACCAGCGGCGCGCACAGGATAGACTCGGTGGTAAATCCAGTAATCTCGTCGATATCCTGGCAAAAACGTTTGTCCTTATTAACATCATTCACAATTAGTGGCACGCCGTGGTCAGCAACCCAGCCCACGATGCCGGATTCTGTGCCCAAACTCGCCTGCTTCAGCAATCCTGCTGCGGGGCCGTGTACGAACTGAAAGCACAATTCCTGCTTCTCGGGGTCAATAAGGAGCACGGAAGCGGCAGCCGCATTAAGTTTCTCGGCAGTCACGCGCATGATTTCTTCAACCAGGCGTTGTATATATTCTATATTATCTCGAAGTGACTGCATCGGGTAATAACCCTCCCCGGTTCGTTCGGCGCTCTCTGCACGTATACATCGAGCCATTTAATAACAGCCTTCTCGATATATTGAAACACGTAAGCTGCTCCAGCCTTCTAACGTGATTTGGAAGCAGGCTGTAACACTTATGCAAGGTTATCGTTATAAATTGAATTGTTTATGACACCATGCTAAGTCCAAGCGCAACGATTGTAAATCGCCCAATAGTCCATTATGAATAGGCAGATGGTGGGGGTGACAAAAGTAATCAGGCAGTAGGCAAGATGAAGTTAATATATAGCTAATAGTATCAGTAAACTGCATACGGAATTGACTTTTCCTACAAGCTGAATCGTCTGTACTATTACCGATTTGAAGAAATAGTTAGCAATATCGTACTATGAACTTACAAAGGTGCTTTGAAAAGGGAGTTCCGGCGGGTTCTGGGAAGGGGCACCTTTAGCCCTGGCGCATAGTTCGGGCCGTATGTTTGCCGGACTCGTCATTGTCGGAAGCCAGATAGGAGGTTGGATGAGGGGGGAGTCGGTTCTTCGGTAAGTCAGTCCGTATTCCCTTAACCGGGGCCTGTTATCGTAGTCAGACCGTCATGATGATAGGAGGCCTTGAGCAGGTTGAGGATGACCGGCCCCTTGAAGTCAAGGGAGCAGCACTCCTTTTCGAAATGGCGGCAGACGGTGCAGGTAACGCAGTATCTGTCTACTTCGCTTATGTTCTCGAAGATGTTGCAGTTCTCGGCGCTCCGGTCATACCATTCCTCAAGAAATTCCTCCATACCCACTCTGTGTGCGCGGAAGCTCCTGGGGCACTCGAGGCCGTTGAATACCCCTGGCTTGATCCTGTCGCTGTAGGGAAGCGACAGAGACATGCCGAATTCATCTCTTATATTATGGCCGGAGCGAGAAAGTAAAATCACACATGCCATCCTTGGGCAGCGTCTTCGTCATCTCCACATCAAGCCTGTCGCCGGTCCTGGTAGAGGCGACCTCAAAGCAGGCCAGGCACATCTCCTGACAGGGAAGCGAAAGTCCGGCCTCCGACATGGTTTTATTAAGGGAACAGGTGGATACCCGGAGCACCAGTTCTTTAGTGGTCGCCCTGGTAATGCTCCACCTGTCGGTGGGTCGTGAAGCCAGTATGGCGAGCTCGACATAACGTTCGAACCGATGGGGGAAAGAGATACCGGTCTGCCTGGCGACCTTCTCCACCATCTCCCCCGTACGGTCGATATACTTCCCGTCGGCAAGCTCGATGGTCGATTCCATTAGCTTACTGCCAAATGTTTTAAGGGCCTGCCGGGCCTCCTTTTCGTCCTTCCCCTTGAGACTTTCCACCAACGCCTTGATGTCGTAATGCGTTATGATTTCATCGACGAGCCTTCTGTCTGCATCGAACGGCAGCGCTCCCCCTGGCTCCTCCAGAGTCATCAGCTTATCCTTGATTGGCCTGGCATACTTCCAGTTCATAGTCATTTTGCACTACCTCCACTAAAGCTCACCTGAATGGCATTTTGAGGGCAAACTTCGACACAATCCAGGCAGACGGTACATTTATCGACACGCACTCCTCTCACAACGAAGTGCTCCGGGTCTGTCTCGCGGAATTTCTGAATAGGCACATTGGTACCCAGCCCCAGCACATGCGTGGGACAGATTAGCAGACACTTGCGGCATGAGAGGGGGTCGGCACACTTCTGATCGTCGACGTTTATAGTAGGCAGCATATCGCTCTCTCTTTCTATCGCTTCTACCAGATGTTTGCCAGAGCGGGTATTTCTGCCCGCTCCACCAGGGTGATTGCGTCCTGGTCGCACTCGGTGGCGCACAGGCCGCAGCCGAAGCATTGGAACTGGTCAATAAACGCCTTATTCTTGGACGGGGAAAAGCTGAGGGCCCTGAACTGGCAGCGGTGCACGCAGGAGGCACAGCCATTACAAAGCTCAGGGTCGATCTTGGCCACATAGTGTCCCTTCCAAACGACCTTGATGCCCAAATCGACCACTGTTCTGATAGCGGCGCAATCGGGGTAATCGCAGTTGCACAGACCGCCAAAGTACGGAGTGCCGAAGGTGAATACAGTGTGTACCAGCCCCTTCTTGTTCAGCTTGGTGAGCACCTCCTTTGCTTCGTCCGGCGTAAGGAAGTGGACTCCTCCCCGATAGGTATCGGGCCATCGCTCCCATTTATACATCCCTGCCCCCATGCCTATGCAGGTGAAGTTCTCTTCATCGGGCACGCCCTGCATGGAGCGGCGGCAGGCGCAGGTTATCAGCCCGATTGGATACATCATGTCCACGATCTTTAACGCTTCCTCAAGGGTGAGCACCTGCCCGAAGTGAGTGACCCACGATGCGGCTTCCACCTGCTGCTTTATCTGTTCCATTGTAGCCACGTCCCCTCGCTCACGGGCCTCCAGGTAGTCCTGACCTATGAATGCCATACCGCCGGCTTCCTGAGGGTTGGCTTCGGCACCCAGTGCCTCGGATTCCTCTTTTCTGATCTTGTAGAGCCTGCGGGCGTAGTTTGCCGGGTTGAAGTACCATCGCTCATATCCGTCGCTGTACTTCTCACACCATTCACACATTCGTAACCTCCCTTTATCGGCCTAACGCCTCAATGTGGGCTTATGTATTTCGGCACATGAAAAAGTTATTTTTTATCTCAATCTCTCTTATACAACGATGATATGCCCCTGATAACTGGCTGTCAACATTCCCGTAGCATAGCATGATTATGATATGCTCAACCCCTTTCCGTTTGGACTGCCATGACGAGCTATGTGCAAGAGCGGTTGCGCAATCATCGCTGCTGGCGTAAGATAATATTGCTTTGCCGTGGCGATGGCTGATATAACGGCTGTGTATACGTAAAATCCCCCTGTGTGCAGGGTAAGGTAGGTTCAAAGAAGGAGGCATCGAGTGGCGCAGAAGATCAATACAAGGGTGAACCAAATCCTGGGATCTGAGTATCCGCTGGTCGTGGGGACTATGCTGGGATGGTCCAACGCCGAGCTGGTGGCGGCGGCCGCAAATGCCGGGGCATTTGCCAGCATAGCCTCGTCGATGTACAGCACAACTCAGGCGCTGCGAGAAGAGATCAGGAAGGCAAGAAGCCTGACCGATAAGCCGTTTGGAGTGAACATAAACCTGTTCCCTACTATGCGCCCGCAGAACCTGGAGGAATATGTCGATACTGTAATTGATGAAGGGGTAGGGGTAATTGAAACGGCGGGCCGGAGTCCTGAAGAGCTGGTCGACCGCGTTAAGAAAGGCAACGCCGTGCTAATGCATAAAGTTGCCCGGTTGAGGGATGCCAGGAAGGCGGAGAGCCTCGGCGCCGATATAGTGGAGATAGTGGGCTTTGAGTGCGGGGGCCATCCCAGCAGGGAGGGGATAGGCGGGCTTGTCCTGATTCCCCAGGTAGTGGATGCGGTACAGGTACCGGTGGTCGCAGGCGGGGGGCTTGCCGATGCCCGGGGATTCGTCGCGGCCCTGGCGCTCGGTGCGGAGGGGGTGCTGATGGGGACGAGATTTCTGGCCAGCCGTGAGAGTCAACTCCATGACAACCTTAAGAGAAAGCTTGTAGAGTCCCCGTCAACCGAGTCTACGCTTGCCCTGGGTACACTCGGCGACCCGATGAGGGTGCTGCGCACTGAACTCATCGCGCGGGTGCAGGAACTGGAGGGAAGAGGGGCTACTCTGGAAGAATTGCTGCCGGTAGTCTCAGGGGAGAAGAGCCTGAAGGCAATGTCAGCGGGAGATGTCGACAATTCTCTTCTACCGTGCGGCCAGGTTGTGGGGCTGATACACGATATCCCAACAGTGAAGGAAGCAGTTGACAGCATAATAAATGGTGTTTTAGCAATCGAGGAGCGTCTAAGCGGCGTTTTAGGCGGAAAAGCCTAAGCGGATGCTCCGGGCTATCCGCTTGGCAAAGGTCGGGATATGGATTCCTGCTTGCGCAGGAATGACAGAGAGTAGGGGCGTTCAATTGAACGCCCCTACGTTATCAGGGCGAATGTTATTGAAGATGGTGGGTTTCGTTGCGCTTAATCCTCCCTACCTCTGATTCGATAGATTGCAGCCGGTATTCCTACAGGATCACACCTTCATCTTTAAGCTTCAGGATGTAGTCCCAGTCGTAGCCAAGCTCTAACAGGACTTCCTCGGTGTGCTGCCCCAACAGTGGAGGGGGTATATTCAATACGGGGGGGGTCTCGCTGAACTTGACGGGTGAGTTCACCATTTTTATATTGCCCAGCTCCGGGTGTTCCACTTCAATAACGAACTGATTGGCCTCAGTCTGAGGGTCCCCGGCGGCACTCTTCATGGTATGCACATAAGCCCAGACTAAATTGTGTTCATTGAAGATGGGGACCCATTCTTCCGAATCCCTGGTGGCCAGGATTTCGCCGATGATCGATATAAGCTCTTTCGAGTTCTCCGCCCTTAGCGCCGTAGTGTTGAATTTGGGATCGTTTGCCAGGTGCTCTATACCTAGCGCACGGCAGAAGGACGGCCAGAGGCGGTCGGGATCGACGAGCATGGCGAACATGAACCAGCGGCCATCTTTTGCCTGGTAAACATTGAACATGGGATTGGGCAGATCCTTTTGAGAGACGCGCTCCGCATCCTGTTCGGTGAGGAGAGTAGCCTGCATTTGCCAGTCGGCCACCCACATCCCTGTTCCCATCAGAGAGATGTCAATCCTCTGCCCCGTACCGCCCTGCCTGTCCCGGGCATAGAGGGCCGCGATGATACCGGCAGCCAGATATCCGGTGGTCATATGATCGCCCATAGCAGGACGTTGAAAGGCAGGAGTAGTGCCGCGCTCACCGATAAGGGACATTATGCCCGAGCTGGCCCAGAAGGCGGAATAATCAAATCCGGGCCTGTCACAACCAGGTCCGTTGCGCCCGTATCCGGTGAGATGAGCATATATCAGCCCGGGGTTAACTGCTTTTAGCGTCTCATAATCCATACGGATTTTTACCAGCGAAGGCTCCTGCAAGTTGGAAGCGAAAACATCCGCCTCGCCAATCAGCTTATAAGCGACCTCTCTTCCATGTTCCCTGGTCAGATCCAGACAAACCGTTCTTTTGCTGCGATTATCAGCAATCCAGCCGACGCCAACAGGCGAAGAGGGCGGCAGCCATCCCGGTCCGGCCCAGCCGCGGGTTGGATCGCCCCCGGCGGGATGTTCGATCTTGATAACATCGGCGCCCCAGTCGCCTAGAAGCTCGCATGTACACGGCACAACCGCCCAGGTGCCAAGCTCAACAACCTTTACTCCATCTAACGCACCCATGATTACCTCTTAAAAACAATTTCTTTCCGGGCCTGGTTCAGTTAAATCTTGGTTTATAATTCTCCTACTTATCTGCCTTGGTTGCCAGTGCTATCACTTGTTTAGCACTTTCAAACAATGATTCACGCAATTCTTTCTTAATCTCCGAGTATTTATTTCCCATAATATCATTTATCAATTTAACTACGAGATTCTTGGTGTGCTCCAATTTGGAAGGAAGTTCTTCAATATCAAGGTGCTCAGCGATAATTTTAATGTATTCGCCTCGAGAGTCTACAATTTCAAGCTTAAGTACTACATTGGCATATGCTACCTCTCTGCGCTTCTTTATATATTCTTCTTTTGAGACTTCTTCAAATCCTGCCCACTCGGATGGAAACAATTGGATTTCACTATCGCTAAACGCTATCATAGCAGCAGTAGCCCATTCAGCTACTTCCTTAAGCTGTGCTTCTCTCTTGATTCTTTCTTGGCTGTCCCTCGTTTCTCGTATAGCCCTCCAAGCGAAATATGCTAGTGTAAGAGTACCAAAAGTAACACTGAACTGCGCTATGATTAAGCATGTGTCAGTACACACAGGTTCTCCCCTTAACTAGTCTATTATCTGTTCGGTGAGCTTAGGCTGAAGTTTTCTACCCGTATTCATTACCTTTTCACTTTAGCACCTTTAATCGGTTTACAAGAAAGCAAATGACCACCATTAGGGTTCAATCTGAACCATTGTCAATGGCGTTCGGCGGGGTAGAGCCGGTTCCCTCCGTGGCAAAGAATCTCATAAGCTCCTGTTCCCTGGCTTTGATGATTCTGCTGATCGACTCGGGAGTCCATTTATACAGACCGGCCCCGCTTTTTACCCCCAGACGCCCGTTCTTCACCGCCTCAGCCAGTAAAGCGGATACTTCAGTAGAGTTGCACAAATCGGGCATCAGATATTTCGAAATAGCCACATAGACATCCAGGCCGCCTAAATCGGCGCTCTCTAAAGGACCGGTTATGGGAAGCCGTGCTCCAAAACTCATCTTAACGGTTGTGTCCACATCTTCCATACTGGCGACTCCCTGCTCGACAATGTGCAGGGCCTCGCGCAGTAAGGCAAACTGCAGTCTGTTCCCGATAAACCCAGGGATGTCTTTTTGAACGATAACGGGAGTCTTTCCTATTTTAGTCATTAGGTCGGCGGCTATTCCGATAGTCTCTTCGGAAGTTTTTTCTCCGCGTACTATTTCTACCAGAGGAATCATATGTGGTGGATTCCAGAAGTGAGTCCCAACCACCTTTTCCGGCCTGTTGGTTGCCGAGGCAAGCCCGGTGATGCTCAGACCTGATGTATTGGTGGCTATGATGGTCGTCTCCCGGCAGACTCCGTCAACCACCGAGAATATATCCTTTTTCAGATTAAGGTCTTCAGCCACAGCCTCAATCACAAAGTCGGCATCTCTTACAGCTTCCTTCAGGGTACCCACACCGGCAATCCGTGATAAGACCAGTTCGGCCTGCTCCTCCTGTATTAAATTATTCTCGCGGTAGGTCTGTAAATGTGACTTAAGACGATCGAATGCCCGCTGGAGGCTGGTATCACTCCGCCCCCATATTGAAACATCATATCCTGACCTGGAGCAGAGCAGAGCGATCGCCGGCGCCATTGTTCCGGTCCCGAGCACTGCAATATGGCCGATGTCCTCTATTTTCATGCTGTAGGCCCCCATTTTACATTGCTATTCTACGCCTCGGTGGTAAAAGCCAGGTTCAGTTCTTCGAGCGTCTGTTGAGTGGGTCTGCCTGTACCGGGGTCCCAGCCATACTCGGCGTAGGCGCCGGAAAGAAGTGACTCCAAATCAGGGACCGTTCCCTCGGTGCCGCCATCTGCCAGCGGCTTCAGCAGCAGTGCGGGCAGGCAGTCGTCGGCGCTGGTGAGACCGCGGCGCATGTTGAGCATTCGCTTGAGCGTGACGATGCGCTTGCCCAGTGTCATCAGTTCATCTGCCTCCAGGTTCCATCCTGTTACGCTGTTTATAGCTGCCAGCAGTCGCTCGACGCCGACATCCTGGAACTGGCACAGAGTCAGCGCATTGTACAGGTTGCGCCATGCCTGGTTGCGCGCCGCCATGCGTCCTTTCTCTGCGGATGAATCGAAACGGTCACCGGGCTCGATTCCCAGTTCTGGGGCTGTATTCTGGCCTATATCGACGCCGTACATGTCGCCCTGCATATGGGAGGCCCCACAGGGTGACAGTGCGTACGTCACTGCCATGCCGGAGAACGCTCGCGGGTCGTGCATGGGAACTTCCAGCCTGTTGACGGTTGCCGCAAGCTCGGGCACGCCAAACCGCTCGGCAAGGGCGGCGCTTCCCTCGGCAAGCAAATCACCAAAACCCTCACGTCGGGCGATCATGTCGATCAGGCGGTGGGCTGTCTTAGCATCACCGTAGCGTACTTCGAGACCCGAGGTATCCGCCCCGGTGATGATGCCCTGTTCGAACATCTCGCAGGCAAGCGAGATGGTACAGCCGACGCTGATGGTATCCAGCCCGTGGAGGTTGCACAGGTGCCCGGCATAGATAACAGCCTCCATGTCGTCCACTATCATAAGCGTACCGAGAGCGGCCAGGGTCTCGTACTCGGGGCCGTCCACCTTGCTCAATCCGTAGCTTGGCGCCCGGGTCTCACGGCCGCAGCCGATGGGGCAGCGATAGCAGGCGTACCTTTTATTCAGGTACTGCTCTGCCATCAGCACGCCGGAGAGATTATCGGCATTCTCCCACTCACCCTGCTGGTAGTAGCGTACAGGCACGTCGCCATACATCAGGAGTGAGTCCATGGTACCGGCCGTGCCCAGCAGACGCAACGCCCTGGGCAGTATACCCTCGTCCAGGTCGGCAATTATGGCTTTGACGACAGCCTTGAGTCCCGCGGGATCGGCCAGGGGGACTTTGGCGGAGCCCCGGACGGCAATCGCCTTCAGGTTCTTGGAGCCCATCACTGCCCCCATACCCGTACGGCCCGCTGCGCGGCCGTGATCGTTCATAACGGCGGCCATCTTAGCCCGGTTCTCGCCCGCTGCGCCTATGCAGGCCACCCGGGCCTTTGGCTCATCCAGGCTCTTCAGTACCATCTCCTGGGTGGCATATGAATCCTTGCCCCAAATCATGGCGGCATCATGCAGCCGGGCCCGGCCCTCTACTATGGAGAGCCATACCGGTTTTTCGGCCTGTCCGGTGACTATGATGCCATCGTAGCCGGCAAAACGCATTTCGGGGCCGAAAAAGCCGCCGGTGTTGGCCTCGCCCCAGATTCCGGTGAGGGGTGACAGGGCGGACACGCTGCAGCGGCCGGCCGATGGCATCGCTGTTCCGACAAGAGGGCCTGTCATAAGGACGAGCGGGTTCTCAGGGCCCAGAGGGTCGGTGTCGCTGCCAACCATATCGTAAATGACGCGTGCCGCAAGTCCGCTGCCGCCGACGAAGTCACGAACGTACTCTTCGTTGAGCGGCTCCTCGTGCAGCTCTTCCGAACTGAGATCGACGCGCAGTACCTTTCCCATATAGCCGTTCATTTTTCACTTCCGCTGCATATTATTGGCGGCATGGCAAGGAGATTTGCGAAAATTATGGATAGGTGGGAGCATCTGCTCCCACTGAGCCTGGAGCTTATGCTCCAGGCTGCCCTGTCACGGGGTAGGGGTGCAGCATGCTGTGCCCGCATAGAATAAAGAAATCTAGAAATCAACCGCCCGCCCTTCGTAGGCATAAATATAAAGTTTGCGCAGTTCCTCGTAGGAAGGGGAACGGACCGTTGTCAGCATCTGCGTGTCGTTGAAAGCGTCGTCCACCAGTTTATCCAGCTGTGCTTCGTAGGACTCGCGTCCTATGTCAGTTTCGGCTATGCTGGTCGGGTTTCCGACTTCACGGCACAGGTTGCGGATGCAATCGGCAAGAGAGCGCGCAGCCTTGTCGCCCCCCTCGTTAGAGCAGCCCGTGAAAGCGGCTAACTCGGCGAACCGCTCGGGAGCTTCACGTGCGGCGAACTCGATGGTATAGGGCAGGAACAGTGCTACAGCGCGGCCGTGGGGGATATGGAACAGCGCGCCCAGCGCGTGTCCCATGGCGTGGGCCATGGATGCCATGGAATTGCCAAAGCCCAGGCCGGCGCATGTAGCTGCATTATGCATCCTCTCTCTGGCCTCCATGTCGGAGCCATCGGCCACAGCGCGGGGAAGGTACCGGAAGACGAGGCGCGCGGCGTTAATACAAAGGCCGTCGGTGAGGTCGTTTTGCCAGGTGCAGGTGTATCCCTCGACGGCGTGTGTCAGCGCGTCCAGACCCGTGTCGGCGGTCAGCTGTGATGGCATGCCGGCTGCCATATCGGGGTCCACGATAGCGATATCCGGCATGTTCTCACGGTGGCCCAGCCCCATTTTGCGCTGCTCCTCCGTGTCGGTGAGAACTATACCATAGGTGACGTCGGCACCGGTGCCGCTGGTGGTGGGGATAGTGATCAGGCGGGCTTTTTGACGCAGATGAAGGTCCATGATAGGGCTGATGGCAGCCGGCTCTACGTCGGGATGCTCGTAGAGCACCCAGACGGCCTTCGCGGCATCTATGGGGGAGCCTCCCCCCAGACCGATTATCCAGTCAGGACCTACCTCCTGAGCCACTTTGGACCCCCGCAGAACCGTCTCTACGCTGGGCTCGGGCTCAACCTCATCGAAGAGGTGCACCTCAATACCCGCGCTATCGAGATGGGCCTTGACCTTGTCTACCAGCCCCAACTGGACCATCGTGGCGTCGGTTATGATAAGGGAACGCTGCCCCTGAAGTTCATCCAGGGCGTCCAGCGAGCCTTCACCGAAGACGATTCGCGGTGAGTCGAAGTTCCACATTTACCTAACCTCCTGGTGATATATGACCTGCGAGAATTACGGGATACGCATAACAGGTAGCAAAGGACAAATCGCAGCTTATTCTCATGCGCTGTGCGCAGTCTATCAGCAAATAGCGGTCAATCGGGAAATTCGGTGGGCACGCGTGAGACGCAGTCAACCATATCCTTCGCTGCCTTGGGGTAGCGCATTACTTTCATCAGGTTCCCCTTCAGCTTCAACTTGCGCATCATCAGGCCTTGAATAGGGTCCAGCTTACCTTCAATGACCCTACGCCAGGTGCTGAAGGAGCCGCGTACTGTATATGGAGCCTCCCGCTCGCTTTCGCTCGCTACCATCGCGGCATCGGTGCACTTACCGTGTCGGAGGCCGATGAAGAAATAGACGTTTTCGGGATAGGCGTTATCGGCCTCAACGATGAAGTTGAAGTCCCCCTCCCAATCCTTGCCCGACTTCGCGTAGGCCTCGCTGGAGTTGAGTTGATTGCCGAATTCCTTAACCCATTCATCGGATGGGAATTTGACGGCCATGAGTCTCTCCTTTCTCTGCTCTCTGCAACCTGATTAATCGATTTGGAGGTTTGCAGAGGGGCGCAGCATCACTTTCTAGTGAGCTGATGCCTCTCTCACCAGATCTAACGGGTAATAATGATTATGGTAGCCCTCCCTTTCTACCATCTTCCTCGCCTCTCCGGCGCATGTGGAAACGCATAGTCCGCAGCCGTAGCATTTAGCGAGATCGACCTCGCTGATATCATCTACCATTATATTTGCGCCGAAATGGCAGCGCTCCACGCATTTGCCGCACCCGGTACAGCTTTCGGGGTCTAGAGCTACGATGTCAGGGCCTGGATACATCACTCCCCCTGCCGCCTGGTGAGCTCTGAAGGGGAAGCATATCTCACTCTCGCAATTGCATATCGCGTAGATCCATCCCTGGGATTGCATACAGGCATAGAAGGCCGGTATCAGCCCCTCCTGGTGGAGGTCACTTAGAAGCTTCTTAGCCTCCTCCGGAGTCAGGTCCTTATACTCTTTCTCGTAAGCCCTCTTATATGCCTCGGCGCCGTAAAGGATTACCAGGTCTTTCATGTAGGTACCTTTCCTTTTCTTTAGTGCTTTCTGGCACATGCATGGCCCCACGGCGATTTGTGTATTCTCAAGACCCGATATGGCATCTATGAAGGCCGTTGCCTGTTCGCTAGTGACTACCTCTGCGGTGGGAAGGAAAGTACCGAGCAGGCGGGACAGTACCCATAGAATAGGCCTCCCCCTCACCCTCAAGAAAAAGCGCGTTGTTGCGTCCAATACCCTAAGGATTGGGATCTCATACCTCGCGTAAAGGGTCGTTAGAAATAATTGGAGCGGGCCGACCTCTACGAGCGTTCCGTTTTTAGGGCGGTGGTGAGCCATCAATCCTCCCTGCGTATTGTAATCCGACGGCCATAGTCGATCAAAGTACGTGTATACCAGAAAGCGACAGGGTGGGCAGAGAGCAACGCAAAACGCCTTCTAGAATACCGTTCTTCTCGTTTATAGACCTAACTCTCTGGCTACGATTGCGCGTTGAAAAGCACTGTCACCGAACATCATCTCGCCCGCCTTTGCACGCCTGTAGTAGCGGTGCAGATCGTGGTCCATGGTGAAGCCTATGGCTCCGAATATCTGGTGCGCCAGGAGGGTCACCCTCCGGTAAGCCTCGCCGGTCCAGGACTTGGCTACGGCCACATCCATCGTAGCCGGAAGCCCTTCGCTCACCTTCCAGGCTGCCTTGTAGGTGACGAATCTTGAGCCGTCAACATCGCTCACCATATTGGCGCAGTAATGCTGTATAGCCTGGAAACTGCCAATGGGCCTGTTGAACTGGATTCGCTCCTTGGCATAGGCAACGGCCATGTCCAGTGCTGCCTGCGCCCCTCCGACCATCTCGGCACACTTGGCTACTGTCGCTTTCTGCAGGACGTCTTGTACCACGGGCCAACCCCGGTTCAGGACCCCCAGTATGTTCTCCCCGGGTACGCGTACGTTGTCAAATATAACCTCACACTGCTTATCAAAGGCCAGTGTTTTCAGCAGGGTACACTTGATGCCGGGGCTCCTGGCGTCCACCAGGAGAAGGGTGACGCCATTTTCGGGGTTCTCTGCCTCCGTTGTCCTGGCCACGCACAACAGGAAGTCAGCGACGTTTGCGTCAGGAACAAAAAGCTTGGTGCCATTGATTACGTATTCTCCGTTGCCAGCGGTAGCTGTGGTCCTGATCGATGCCGCATCGTAGCCTGCTCTGGGCTCGGTCAGTGCCAGCGTGAGAATAGTCCCTCCCCCGGCAATTCGTGGCAGCAGGTCTTTTTTCTGCTCCTCGTTCCCCGCTGCGAGGACAGTCAGGCCTCCAAGAACCACTGTTGAGAAGAAAGGGCCTGGCAGGATATTGTAACCCATCTCTTCCAGAAGTACCGCCAGGTCAAGGAAGCTGCCGCCGCTGCCGCCATACTCTTCGGGGAACATCAGCCCCAGCCAACCCAGTCCCGCCATCTTTCGCCACAATTCAGGGGAATAACCCTCATCACTTTCGTCCAGTTGCTTTACCAGCGACTTGGGGCATTCCTTCTGAAGAAAATCACGGGCCGATGTTTTCATCATCTCCTGCTCTTCACTCAGACCAAGATCCATCTTCCATCTCCTCTTCTATGTAAGTCTGCACAGCCGGGGGACCCGTGCTATGACCACGGTAACCCCAGTCCTCTCAAGGCAATAATATTGCGCTGTATCTCCGAGGTGCCGGCACCGACGAGAGCGGAAATGGAGTCCAGGTAGCCGGTGCATACCCTGCCTCCCAGAGGCGCCCATTTTGAGCCTCTTCCGAATTGCGCATAAGGTCCCATAACCTCCATAGCGGTATTGGCGAGTTTCCAGCTGAGCTCGGTGCTTACCAGCTTGAGCACGGAGGCCTCGATGTTTGGCAGAAGCCCCCTGTCGAGCATCCAGGCGGTTTGCCAGAAAAACATGTCTGCTACCTCGATCTCGATCGCCAGCTCGGCAAGTTTATCCCTTGTGCCGGGGTCCTGGCTGAGGCCTTGACCATTGTGGTGCGTTCCTTTGACGTACTGTATCAATTCCTCAAGGATGCGTCTCATACCCCCGATGGCGACTACCAGCCTTTCAAAGTCCAGTGCTGCCATCAGGTAATACCAGCCCCGGTTTTTTTCACCCACGATGTTTGCCTGGGGGACCCTGACGTCGTCGAAGAATACCTCGTTAAAAGAATGGAAGCCCGGCATGTTTATAACGGGCCGGATAGTTATTCCCTCCGTCCTGTTGTCTACCATGACTAATGAAATTCCCTTTCGCGCAGGCGCAGTGGGGTCTGTCCTGACCGCCATCCAGGCATAATCGGATGTGTGAGCGCCGCTGCCCCAGACCTTCTGCCCGTTGATAACAAGGTCGGCACCGTCTTCGGCTGCACTGGTCTGGACTGAGGCAAGGTCGGAGCCCGCATTTGGCTCGCTGTAAGCAAGCCAGATCCTTATCTCTCCTCTGGCGATTCTGGGCAACCATTCCCTCTTCATTTCATCGCTGCCGAAGCGCATGATGGTAGGGCCTGAGATGAGAGTGCCTACGTCGGGACCGGTTGCCCTGTAGTAGCTTATTCGCTCGTGGAATATGGCCTGTTCAATATGAGAGCGCCCGGCGCCGCCGTACTCCTCAGGCCAGGAAATGGCAAGCCATCCCTTCTCCGCTAACCTGCGCCTGAAATTTTCGGAAGCCGGGTTGATCTCTTCGAAATCCGGGATGGTCCCATATCCGCCGGGCCAGTAGAGAGTCTCCTCCGTCCAACTGGCGGGCAACTCTCTCTGTATGAAGTCGTCCACTTCTCTTCTGAATGCCTCTTCCTGCTCAGTGAACCGAAAATCCATATTTACCTTCGACGGGCGAGAACTACTTACGTGGCAGCCCCAGTCCTCTCATTGCGACAATGTTGCGTTGAATCTCGTTGGAACCGCCGCCGACGCCGATAGAGAGTGCGCTCAAATAGGCGCGCATTATTCTCGCATTAAGTACAGCCCATTTGGAGTCCATGCCGAGTTGCCCGTAGGGGCCCAGAACGCGCATCCCGACGTTGGCAAGACGTCTTAATAGCTCACTGCAGAAAAGCAATGACATTGAAGATTCGTAGCTGGGATGGAGGTTCTGGCTGTACATCCAGGCAATGCGATAACACATCATACGTAGGACTTCGTTTTCAACGGCGACCTCTGCCAACTCGTCCTTAATCAGCGGGTCATCGGCGAAGGCTTCTCCCTCGCTCTTTGCTTTGATCATATACTGCACCAGTTCGTCGATGATACGCTGGTTGGCGGCGGCTGTGCCGATCAAAGAGCGCTCAAAGTCAAGAGCCATCACCAGCTGGTACCACCCATTATTTTTCTCTCCGATAAGGCTGTTTTTAGGGATGCGTACATCGTCAAAAAAGACCTCATTGAAGGAGTGGCGGCCGAGGATGTTTATCAGGGGCCGAATAGTAATGCCGGGCGTCTTCATATCCACCACGAACATGCTTATGCCTTTATGCTTGGGTGCTTCCGGGTCGGTTCTAGCGCCGAGCCAGCAGTAATCGGCGTAGTGGGCATAGCTGCACCAGGTCTTCTGGCCATTGATAATATATCCGTCGCCATCCTCTACGGCGCGGGTTTGAAGCGAGGCGAGGTCAGAGCCAGCGTTCGGCTCGCTATATCCCAGACAGAAAATAGCGTCCCCCTTAGCTACCTCAGTTACATATTTTCTCTTCTGCTCCTCGGTCCCGAAAAGAAGGAGGGCGGAACCGACCCAGTTCACGGATATTTCTACCTCGATGCTTATGGGAGCCCTGTTGTAGTTTAGCTCCTCGGACAGGATGAGCCTTCGCATATGGCTCATCTCGAGGCCGCCGTATTCCCTGGGGTACGCCGGGGCCATCCAGCCCTTCTGTCCCAGTTTGCGCTGGAACTCGCGGGAAAGCGCCCAGGACTCCTCAGTCTCCTCCCACAGCCCGGCATCCAGTTCAATCCACCTTTGTGGTACCTCCTTCTTAAGCCATTGCGTGACCTCCTCCCGGAATGCCTCATCCTCTGCGGTGAATCTGAAGTCCATGGTTTCCTCCCTGGCTTTAGCTCGCTATATCTAGCGCACCATAAGAATAGCTCTGGCTTCCTCTACCGTTGCCGGTTCCCTGCCGATGTCCCGCGTCATTCTTACCGCCTTTTCCACCAGCGGGCCGTTTCCCTGAGACATCTCTCCCGGCGACAGGTAGAAATTGTCTTCGAGGCCAACCCTGATATTGCCGCCCAGCGCGAGAGCCGTGGCTATCAGGAGCCACTGCTCCTGGCTGATACCAATCACTTCCCAGGATACCCCTGTGGGGACCAGGCTGGATACGTGGGCCAGATTCCTCGCGGTGGCAGCCATACCACCAACAACGCCCATGATCAGGCTTATCTGGAAATTTTTAAGCAGACCCATATCCATCAGAGGGAATATGCTTTCCAGGTGTCCCAGGTCGAAGCACTCGCACTCCGGCTTGATGCCGTTCTGGTTCATTGTGTCCAGGAAAAACATTATGTCATCGAAGGGATTATGGAAAACGACGGAGAAGACGAAATTCTTCCGTTTCTGGCTATATTTGGCATAGTTCATCGTCCCCATGTTCAATGCCGCAATCTCAGGTTTCAACTCTCGAATGTGAGCGATTCTGGCATCCCTCTCCACAAGCACGGCACCGGTGGAGAAATTTATTATAATGGGACATCTTTTCCTTACTTCTTCCATAATCTCCCTGAAGACCTCTACCCTCCATGATGGGCTGCCGTCGTTTTCCCTGGCATGGATATGCACTACTGAAGCTCCGGCGTTATAGCAAGCCAGCGCTTCCTCGGCTATCTCCTGCGGTGTGTAGGGAATCCACTGGCACTGATTCCTGTTGGCTGCCACTCCGGTCAGGGCGGCGGTAACCACTACTTTGTCTTCAATAGCCATATGTACTCCTTTTCGCTACTTCCCTTTCCATACGGGGTCACGCTTTTCCATAAATGAGGCGATCCCTTCGGCCACATCCTCCAACTGCGTATTAATCGCCAGCATCGACGACAAATACTCCAGTGCCTTCTCATACTCCATATCCCGCATGGTGTAGAAAGCCCTTCTTCCCAGTCTAAGGGTGGCCGGGCTTTTACCGGCTAGCTTACGAGCGATCTCATCAACTTTTGCGTCCAGTTGTTCTCTGGGCACGACGTGGTTCACCAGCCCCAGCTTCAGTGCCTCTTGAGCATCGATCCTGACTCCGGTTAACATCATTTCCAGAAGACGCTTTGGCGAAGTAGCGACCCGGAGCAGGGTTGCCATGATTATATATGGGAAGAGCCCGACGTTTATCTCCGGTGTCCCGAACTTACAGTCATCAGCGGTAATGACTATATCACAGGCAGCAGCGAGGCCCAGCCCGCCGCCCATGGCGTGCCCATTTATACGGCCGACCAGGGGTTTTCTCAAGCCTTTGATTATCTTAAAGAACTCGGCGAATTTACGTTGCTCCTCGTGCCGTTCAATGAAGCTTGCACCAGCGGCAACAGACTCGCCGATATCGGCACCGGAGCAGAAGACCTTGCTGCCGGTGCCCGTTAACACGATTACCACCACGTTTTTATCTTCATCGTGTTTCTTGAACACATCGAGAAGTTCGTTCATCATCGTAGGAGAGATGGCATTTCTTTTATCTTCGCGGTTTAGCGTAATTCTACTAACTCTGTCCTTTATCTCGGCCGTTATCGCCTGGTACATTCAAGACCTCCTAAACGGGGTAGACACCGTGCTTTCGGGGATGCCGGAAAATTTTCTTGTCCTTCGTGCGCTCGAGTGCTGCGAACAGGACCTTTCTGGTCTCCCTGGGATCGATAACGTCGTCAACCAGGCCCAATTTGGCCGTCCTGTCGATACTGATGTGCGGTCTTAACCCTTCCGCAAGCTCCTCCACCATTTCGGCGGGTTTCTCGGCAGTCTCCAGCTGCTTTCTCGCTACGATGGATACCATCCCTTCCGCACCCATTACGGAGATCTCAGCTCCGGGATAGGCAATTAGTAAATCAGGGTCGAACGCGCGGCCGCACATGGCGTAGTAACCGGCGCCATATGATTTTCTCACAATCAGGGTAATCTTGGGAACGGTGGCCTCAGCCACGGCGTGCACCATTTTGGCACCGTGCCGGATAATGCCAGCCTTCTCCGCCCGGGACCCGATCATAAAGCCGGGAACGTCGGAGAGGAACAGAAGCGGAATATTGAAAGCGTCGCAGAGCCAGATATGCCTGGCAGCTTTATCCGCGGCGTCTACGTCCAGTATGCCGCCTAGCAAAATCGGGTTATTCGCGATTATACCGACCGGATAGCCCCCAATTCTACCAAAGCCTACGATGATGTTCCGCGCCCATCTGGGCTTGATTTCGAATAGACGTCCGTCATCCACGATGTAAGCTATGAGTTTGTGCATATCGAAGACTTCGGAGGAACTGTCCGGTATTACATCCAGTACGCCGTCGTCGATTAGCACATTCGGGTCTCCGGGTGACTTTCCACGGGGCGGTTTCTGGTCGCAGTTCTGAGGAAAATATGATAAGTATTCTTTTATTGCCTTGATACACTCCTCATCTGAATCGATCTCCAGGTCGCCGCAACCGCTGGTCTCGCAATGTACACGAGCTCCTCCTAGCTGGTCGTCTGTCAGGTCCTCTCCAATCATCATCTTCACCAGGGATGGACCGCCCAGACCCATAGCGCATCTCTTCTTGACCATCGGCACAAAATCCGAGAGACCTGGTATATAGGCTGTCCCGGCATATCCGGGGCCCATCATAGCCGCGACCAGCGGAATTACACCGGACATCAGCGCCTCTTCCTTGAACAGGTAGCCTGTATCGGCGAAGAACGGAATCCTTTCGATATTAAAGCCGCCCTTGCCCAGCCTGGCGCCACCCGAATCTACGAGCCATATCATGGGGATTCTGTGCTTCAGGGCGGTTTCCCTTATCCTGGTCACCTTTGTCTCGTTGATCACCCCCATGGAGCCGCCTCGGACGGTGAAATCATAAGCCGCCACTGCTGCGTCTCTAATTGTGATACCATCATCAATTTTGCCGTATCCGGTGATGACCCCGTCCGCAGGGACCAAATCGGTAGCGCCTTCCTCGTTGCCCAGCATTCCGTGCTCGACAAAAGACCCCTTCTCGAACAAAAGGTCAACCCTTTCGCGGGCGGTCAGCTTATCCCTGTCGTGCTGCTTCCTGACCGCTTCATCTCCGCCCATTCTCTCGATATCATCACGGAGTTCCGCAAGCTTTTTGACCTCCTCCTTCATCCTGTCACCCATTTTCCACCTCCTAACAGGCTTAACTTACAGGGCTAACTACTGCGGTGAGTCAGTAGCGATATGTTAGTATCAATTTCTGAATTTGTAAAACACTTCACGGTAGCCGTGTAGTAGGAGCGTTCAATTGAACGCCCCTCCGGTAATAAGATACGTTGTCTGTCTCGCTCCTCAATGGATGATCTCGAAGTGATCGATGTCGTGGAAGTAGTCGCCCGTTCTGGTCTCGCTGAATACCGCTCGCACGCGCAGGCCGGCCTTAATTTTCTTTTCATCTGTCTCCTCAAGGCAGTGAACGATGTTGGAGTCGCTTCCATCAAGTTTAATATATGCTGCGGTGTATGGAATATTCTTTGGCTCACCTCTGGTCGTGTCCGTATAAGGGAAGTTGGTTACCGTAAAAGCGAGCAGGGTTCCCTCATTACCTACGGGCACGAATTCCACCATGGTAACGAAACAGTCGCGACATACTACGCGCGGCGGAACGTAAATTTTACCGCACCTGGGACACTTGACTCCGTATATGCGTTTGTTGTCCCTTAATTCCATGAGGAACCTGCTATAGTAGAAACCAGCGTGGTAGTCGTATGGCATGTCGGCCATATATGCTACACTCAGAGGAACCGAATCACTCCTCTGTTCTTCCATAGCGTGTCCTCCTGTCAGCAGACCTGGTTAGCCTGGAGCATCTGCTCAAGGCGCTGTTGGAGCGGATGCTCCAACCTACCCGTAGTTCTCAAACAAGCCCTAGTCCAACTGAGGCGAAGCACTTATTACGGTTACGTCGGACCAGAAACAACCGCCGAAACCGGTAGCGACGACTACCTTCGCCCCCTCCACCTGCTTCTTCTCTGCCTTCCCCATAACCTGCAGAGCGGCCTCTCCTATTCTTATCAGGCCCGTGGCACCGATGGGGTTGGTTGCCAGTACGCCCCCGGAGGGGTTTATTGGGAGCTCGCCATCCATGTTTGTCATACCGCTCCTGATGAGCCGGGGCCCTCCCCCCTCCTCACAGAGCCCCAGCGCCTCCATCCATGTGACGCCGGCTGTCGATGCGGGTACATACAGCTCGGCCACGTCGAACTGGCGGTAAGGGTCGGTGATGCCTGCCATTTTATAGGCCTCACCAGCAGCACGCTCCAGA
The DNA here is from genome assembly GCA_964453665.1 of uncultured Dehalococcoidia bacterium. Taxonomy (GTDB): domain Bacteria; phylum Chloroflexota; class Dehalococcoidia; order SZUA-161; family SZUA-161; genus DAOUTY01. Next base: position 27,200 of record CAYVQT010000002.1, read on the forward strand.
GACGGCAGGTTCGCCAACCCGATTCCGTCTGCTACCTGGACCAGAATGTGACAGTCCCCCACACCCAGTATCCATGCGGGCCTCTCGGTAATACGCCTGGCCTTATCCTCTACCGCAAATATTACAGCACAGGCGCCGTCGCTCCGGGGACACATATCGAGAAGCTTCATGGGGTAGGATATATAGGGTGATTTCATCACCTCCTCTACCGTGATAGCCTGCCGAAGGTGGGCGTAAGGGTTGCACTGTGCCGCATTGTTGTGATCCCGCACGGAGACGAGCGCCGCATCCTCTTCGGTAGCGCCGTACTTACTCATATACGCGGTGTACTGGGCTGCCAGCGGGCCTATCGCTCCACCGCAGAACTCCCTTTCTACAATGGGGTCAAAGCAGGTTGATATCGCTGCGGTAGTATCAGATTCGGAGTTCTGCTCCCAGCCGATGGCCAGTACTGTGTCAAACAGGCCTGATGCCGCGTGGTAAAATCCGGCGTGCCCTACCGCGCTGCCCGTCGTTCCTCCCGTAGTAACCTTCATGATCGGCTTCATATATCCGCCGGAACCGTCTACGCTCCACATATCTACATAGTTGATTGATTCGAAATGGTCCATGTTCCCGATCACTATGGAATCTATATCCGCCATAGTCAGTTCAGCGCTCTCCAGCGCCCTCTTAACCGCAATGCCGATTAATTCCTGGCCTTTACAGTCGGTGTTCCTGGACTTGTGATGGGTTTGCCCTACTCCTACTATTCCGACTCTATTCTTCATCGCAGCGTGGGTCCCCCGGGTAAAATCCCTGTCTGTTCTCTGTTCTATCTTCCGAGTATGAATACGCAGTGCCCCTGTCCGCACGCGCCTTCGATACCGTGCGCCAGCGCTACTTTGGCACCCTTAACCTGTCTGGCGCCGGCTTCACCTCTGAGCTGCAGTACCGTCTCGGCAATCCGCGCCAGCCCGGCTACCTGAACTGGATGTGCGGAAAGTACCCCGCCCGATGGATTGACGGGTAGGGCGCCGTCCATCTGCGTCGTGCCTGAATCGATCATGTCGCCACCCTCACCCCGCCCGCAGAATCCCAGCCCTTCCATCCACATAAGCTCCATATATGAGAAAGCGTCGTATACCTCGGCTACATCGATTTCCTTTACCGGGTCCTGAATCCCTGCCATGCCGTAAGCTCTCCCGGCAGCCGAAATTAAAGCATCTACGTCGGCCAGATCGCGGTCTCCAAGGTGATATGCGTCCGCGCAGTGACCGACGCCCCTTATCCAAACTGGATTACTGCACCTTTTCCTTGCTACAGCCTCCCCCGCCATTATTATGGCGCACGCGCCATCGGATACGGGGGATGCATCAAGGAGCTTTATCGGGTCTGCCAGGAGCCTGGACTTGAGCACATCATCGGCCGTGATGTCGAGGGGCATATGTGCGTATGGATTGGCCTTGGCGTTCTTGTGGTTCTTAACTGAAACATTTGCGCATTGCCCCTCGGTGATACCATATTTGTGCATATAGCTCCTCATCTGGAGTGCTGAGGAATTTATCGCGTCAAGACCCAGGATGCGCTCGTAGACGGGGTCGAACATGGCGTTTGTGATTACCGCCGGGATTCCCTCTGATACCTTGCTTTGCGCCACCACCAGAGTTATATCGTGGAGGCCGGAAAGGAGCCGCATAATCCCCATCAATGCGCCGTAGGTTCCATCACCCTCCACGTTGGTGGTAGGGACCTTGTGTGAACCGGTTGCCTCTGTAATCGTCATGCATGAAATGGTGCGGCCATCCCAGAAATCGTTACAAACCGTGATCGTATTGTCTATGTCATCGATAGTCAGTTCCGCGTCTTCCAGCGCTTTGCAGGTGACCTCGTACGCCATCTCAGCGTGAGAGGCGGGATTATATCTCTGATATTTAGTCTGGGCTACTCCTATGATTGCCACTTTGTCCACGGTTCACTCCTGGAGTAAAGTCACTCCGCTTGTGGCATTGCTCATGATCTCAACGGCCTGAAATATTTAATGTCCAGGTAATTACCCTCTCGTGCTTCCCGGAACACCGCCTGCACTCTCATGCCAACCCTGATATCTTCCGGCTCGATTTCTCCCAGCAGGTGTACCAGGCCGCTGCTCGCTCCATCCAGCTTTATGATGCCCAGTGCGTAGGGAGGTTCCAGCGGCTGAATCCCCGGAACGGAATATCTTGTTATAGTATAGGTTAACAGAGTGCCTGCGTCTCCGACCTTTACCCACTCGTCAATGTCGAGGAAACACCGCGGGCAGGTCTCCCTGGGTGGTACATACACCCACCCGCACCGGTGACATTTCGTGCCCCAGATCTTGCGGTGGTCCTTTATCTCCCGGTAGAATCTGCTCCCCGCCTTCCCTGCGTGCCATGTATATGGGAGCTTTATGCGGCTGGGGTACTTTAGAGTCCCGGTGTTGCCCAGTTCCTCACTGCTAACAGCCATAGCTGTACTCTCCTCGCGTCTTTAGCCGGACTTCTTGGCAATCAGCACTTTCATGGTTGAAATTGCGACGTCTTCGCCCCTCTGGTTCTTGACCGATTCCTTTAGATTAACAACGCCGCCCAGTTCGCCTTTGTCCTGTTTCTCAATAACCTCCAGCTCTACGTGGATGGTGTCGCCGATCCTGGTCGGTGCCGTAAACCTTACCTTGTCCATGCCGTAGAAGGCGATAATCGCCATCTCGTAAAGGGGCATAAGTCCCGTGGCGACCGAGAGAACCAGCATACCGTGAGCTATTCTCTCGCCAAACGGGGACTTTTTAGCATATTCTATATTGGTATGAAGTGGGTACCAGTCCCCGCTGAAGGCGGCGAAATTGACTATATCTGCTTCCGTGATCGTCCTCGCTCTCGTTACTTCTATATCACCAACCTGAAAGTCATCGTAGTATCTCATACTGCCTCCCATCACCAGTTAACCTTGTCCAGACCCTTGAGCCCCAGAATTTGCCTGGCCTCGTCGGGTGTGGCTGGCTCTATACTTAACTGACGCGCTATAGTGACTATTTTCTCTACCTGTTCAGCGTTGCTCTTCGCTAATGTCCCCTTGCCGGAGTACAGGCTGTCTTCAAGGCCGACCCTGACATTCCCGCCCATAGTTAAGGCCATAGTGCACATTGGAAGCTGGTGTCGTCCCGCAGCACATACTGACCATACGAAATCCCCGATAAGTTCGCGTGCAGTGTTGTAAAGAAATACCAGGTTATTGGCTGAAGGGGGAATGCCGCCCAGTATGCCCATGACGAACTGAAGGTAGACAGGCTTCTTAAAACGTTTCTTCTCCCTTTGGAGCATGAAGGCGACGTTGTTGATCATTGCCGAATCGTAAATCTCCAGCTCGGGCTTGGTACCGTTCTCGGCGAAAAGATGGCAAAATTCACGTAATGTCTTAAAGGTATTGGGAAATATATAGTCCTCGGAGAACTCCAGGTAGAATTTTTCCCAGGGGTACTTGAATTCCTTAATTACATCCACAATGGGAAACAAAGCGAAATTTGTCGAGCCGAAGTTCAATGATGCCAGTTCCGGTTTGAAGGCTGGTATTACCCTGCCCCGCTCCTCAACGGTCATGCCTGCGCCGCCGCCGGTGGTCAGACAGAGAACCATATTGCACCTGCTTTTCACATCGGTGACTACTTCCCGGAACAGCTCTATGTCCGGGCTGGGCTGCCCTGTCTCTGGATTGCGGACATGGATATGGGCTACTGCTGCCCCGGCATCATATGCCCTCACCGCCTCATCGGCTATCTGTTTGGGCGTGATTGGCAGGTGAGGGGTCATGGTGGGAGTATGAATACTGCCCGTTATTGCTGCGGTGACTATAACCTTTTTCATGAATTGTGCATTCTCCTTAGGTCTGAGTTTATAGTATCGACAGATTGTGAGCTCGCCGGTTTCCGTATCATGTTGTGTTAGGTACGGTCTTGCACTCGTTTCTCGGTGCCGACATCGTAAATGACTGAAGGGCTCCTGTCAATGGCTCTTAACGGTGTAAGGTTGTGGAGGAGTGGTCGGGGCCGTTCAGGGTGAGCTTGTCGAACCATGCGTAGGGGCGTTTCGCGAAACGCCCCTACCTGTGAAACATCTGCCGTCTTGAATCGAGTTGTTTCAGGAACAGTATTTTCATCTTTCGTGGTGAGTACTGCAAATGTCCATGACTGATTCCAGAGCGGAGTTCGTTTATACAGGGGTTTAATGTAAGCGTTGATTAATTGGAGGGGAACAGTCTGTGCTTCAAGTCATTAGAGCTGGAATTCGGTAGAGTCGGCTTGTGGTGCAGAGGGCTGAGCTTCGGAGACTACGGGCAACTCTACCACGAAGGTTGTGCCTTTGCCGAGTTCGCTTGTGGCGTATATATTACCGTGGTGACCTTGGATGATACCATAGCAGATGCTGAGACCTAGACCTGTGCCCCTCCCCACATCCTTGGTAGTGAAGAACGGGTCAAACATGCTACCCAGGTTTTCCTCTGGAATGCCGGGCCCATCGTCGGCAAAGCTAATCAGTATCATTTCGTCTGCCTTTTGCGTCTTAATACAGAGCTTTCCTCTGCCGTGAGCCTCTGTCATTGCCTGCTCCGCGTTGGTTACAAGGTTCACAAATACCTGCTGTATCTGGTTGAAATCAGCCAGGGTCAAAGGTAGGTCCGGTTCAAGCTCTGTTACCAGCGCTATGTTGTTAACATTCATACGATAGGTGTGTAGTTCCAGACTCTTCTCGATGACTTCGTTGATTGAAATGAACCGTTGCTCGGGTTTATGCCTGCGGGCGAAGGAGAGCATGTTGCTCGTGATCCTGGAGGCGCGTTGTGCCTCCCTGTAGATAGTGCCAACGTCGTTCTTTGTGGTTTCATCCAGGTCGTCCCTGTCGTTGAGAAGTTCGGCAAACGCCTGGACAGCCGCTAGGGGGTTGTTCAACTCGTGGGCGATGCCTGCCGCCAGTTCTCCTACCGCGGCCAGTCGCCCGGTGAGCTGGAGCTGCTGCTCCAATCTCTGTTTATCTTCCTGGGCCTCTCTACGCTCGGTAATGTCTCTGACAACCACCGATACCGCGGGTCCGCCTGCGTACTCGATGAGCCTTGCTCCAAACTCGACGGGACAAGTCGTTCCGTCCTTCCTTACCAGAGTCGTTTCATATTGCCTCGGTACGGTCTCACCGTGCTTTCTCCTCTTATGCAATTCAACTAATTCCTCCAATATGGCACATGGCAGGAATTGCTGAATGGCCTTGTCGATCACCTCATCCTGGGTATATCCAAACATCTCCGCAATTAGTGCGTTGGCAAAGACTATTCTGGACTCCTGGATTACGCAGTAACCATCGCTCATTGCCTCAACGAATCCCTGGAATTTTTCCTCTGATCCCTGAAGCGCTTTTTCCGCCTGTTTTCTCTCAGTGATATCGATGAAAGCGGAGATAATCAGGATAGGACTACCCTGTTCATCTTTGGCTATGCTGGACTGCAATTGGACGTAAATATTCTTGCCATCCCTGTTCGTCCCCGCCAGCTCTCCCTCCCAGGCCCCGTTATTGATTATTGACTCTGCTATGCTCATGAAATCGGCGGCCATGTCAGGTCTCAATAGCTCCAAGTAGGACTTTCCGATTATATCCTCTTTTCTGCTTATTCCCCACAGTCTGAGGCAGGCCTGGTTGACGTAGATTATATTTCCTTCGATATCGGACATGGCAATCGCGTTTATGGAATAATCAAGTGCGTTTTGTTTGACACGCAGTTCTTCCTCGGCCTGCTTGCGCTCGGTAATATCCCGGAAGTTGACGACGATGCCTGAGACTACAGGGTCATGCAGAAGATTACTGCATACCGCGTCAATATAGCGCCATGAGCCGTCTTTGTGCCGGGCGCGTAGCTCTATTCGCACATTCTGAATCTGATTATTAAGCATTTGAGAGATGGTATTAGCTGCAATGGGTGTATCATCGGGGTGGATCAGGTCGAAAATACTTTTACCGTGTAGCTCCTCTGGATCATAACCGCTTATATTGAGAGTAGACGGACTTTCATAGCCGATGGTTCCGTCGCTGTTGAGAATCAGGATGATGTCCGAGGAGTTCTCGATCAGCGACTGGAAATATCGTTCTCTATGTTTTACAGCCCTGTCGGTCTTCGCCAACTCGCGTTGCCTGCGCTCGGTGACGTCGTGGGCAACCGTGATGAGCTCGGGAGGCTCCTTCTCCGGTATTCGGGAGATAGAGAACTCGACGTATGCAATGTTTCCGTCCTTCTTCTTTATCCGCATTGTCCCTCTAAAATGACGCTGCTCCGCGGTTACGCGGTAGACTGTCTCTGTTATTTCTGCGGGGTCTGTGTCGTCAGGGAAAAAGAAACTTCCGTCTGTTCCGATAAGCTCGTCCTTTTTATAGCCGAATACTTCCTCAACCCTGTCGTTACACCAGACTATCACTCCACTGCGTGACTTGGTGATTGCATCCGGTATGTTTTCGACCAGTGTTGAGTAATCCTCCGCCGATCCCCAGGTAGCTTCCTGGACATCTACTCGTTTATGCCCTTTGCTGCCCGTCGAACGGGGTTTATTTCGTACTGAGCCGCTTTTCACTACCACGTCTTGCCCTTCCTCTACGGGCTAATCGATGCTCCTTCGCTTGCGCCGCCAGAGCAGATCGTTCAGCAGGTCTAAATAATCGAGCAGCAGCCTTGTGATCAGGAAGTTCCCCCTGATAGTTTCCTTGCCCTTTTTACCCATTTGCTTTGCCAGGTCTGCATTCTGAAGTAGCTGAACGACCTTATTTGCGAACTCTTGTGTGTCATGAGGTTCGACTAGAAAGCCGTTTTTCGCCTCCCTCAACTGGATGGGAATCCCCCCTACATTTGTAGCTACCACCGGCGTTTCCTTAAACAAGGCCTCTGTTATACAGAGGCAGAACCCCTCCTTTAGGGACTTCTGCAGCACAACTGTCGAGAACCGTTGTATGGCGTTCACAAAGGTCTGGCTATCACCTTTCACAAATATGACGTCACCGCTTTCGACTAACTTCTCAGCTTTACGATAGGTCCTTGAGAAGACCTCGGAGCCTTCGGGGTCGTCTATGGATGACGAGTAGCAGTAAACCAACCTGCAGTCGACTTTTTCTCTTACAAGTTCAAAGACATCGAGTAAACCTTCGGGGTCTTTCCAGTGGTCCATTCTTGAAACCTGAGTGATAACAGGCTTATCCGTTGGTATTCCGGCATTCTGGACCTCTTTCAGCACCGCATCCCTGGAGAGGTACCTGTTCTTGGGCGACAGCGGGTCGATGGCGGGGTAGATGACCCTCTGCTCTACCGGGAGGTCTTTCTTGAGATACAATTCATTTGAAACTATGGTCATGTCGTAGCGAAGGATGAACTTCTTAAGTAGCTCCCAGAGACTCCCATGCGGGTTCGACAGGTCTACGTGGCACCGCCAAACCCAGGGCTCTCTTTTCTTATAGAACTTTATCAGCGGTAGAGGTTGAGGGTCGTGGACAATTACGCAGTCCGCATCTATACTGCAATAGGCGGAGAAAGCTTCATTTGTTTGGACATAAAGGTGCTCTTTAGCTTTATCAATATCTACTGAGCTGCTCTGGAGGCCGTTGTGGAATTCCTTTGTCAGCGTGAAGAAATCGAGAGTTCCATGGAGCACTCTCCAGTCTGTCTCTATGCCAGCATCGTTCATGAGCAGCACCAGAGAGTTAAGTATCTCCGCGACACCGCCGCCCTCATTGGTTGAGTTGATGTGCACCACGCGCCTTCCCTGTAGCCGCCTTGCTCTCTTGTAGATCTCGGCTATGATCTCATCACCTACAATTTCCCTGTAATCATCCAGACTTTTCATGGTTAGAACCTTACTAATACCTTATTGTTGATATTTAAAATAGTAGAGGCGGTTCGCGAACCGCCTCTACTCCTAATTAGCTGCTCTGGGCTTGTACCAAGGTGTTTTTCCCGGCCGAGCTCTGGTCATGGGAGACGATAGGTATTTCCACAACAAAGGTCGCGCCTTCGTCGGGCTTACTCCTGGCATACAAATGGCCGCCGTGCTCCTGAACAATGCCGTAGCAAATGCTGAGGCCAAGACCTGTTCCCTTTCCCACGTCTTTGGTGGTGAAGAAGGGGTCGAACACCCTCTTTAAATTGTCCTCTGAGATGCCGGATCCGTTATCGCTGAAGCTTACCCGTATCATCTCGCCCGCCTTCTGTGTCTTGATAAGAAATTTTCCATAGCCATGGGCTTCTGTCATTGCCTGGTCTGCGTTTGTGATTATGTTCACGAAAACCTGCTGTAGCTGGTTGAAATCGGCCATGGTCATTGGAAGTTCGGGGTCCAGTTCCTTCACCACTTCTATGTTATTTACCCTCATCCGATAGGCGTGCAGCTCCAGGCTCTTTTCGATGACTTCGTTAATGGAGACAAGGCTTCTATCCGGCGTGTACCTGCGGGCGAAGGAAAGCAGATTGCCGGTGATTCTGGAAGCGCGCTGCGCCTCTTTATAGATAGTTCCCACGTCACTCATGGTGAGTTCATCGAGGTCGTCCCGGCTGTCGAGAAGCTGTGCGAATGCCTGGATGGCGGCCAGCGGGTTATTCAGCTCGTGGGCGACGCCCGCTGCCAGTTCGCCCACCGCCGCCAGACGGCCGGTGAGCTGAAGCTGCTGCTCCATCCTCCGCTTTTCCTCCTCGGCCTTCTTCTGCTCGGTGATATCCCGGAATGAGGCCAGACCTGCCATTCTTCCCCGGTATTCGATTTTTGAGCCAACAACACTTATCCACTTCTCACTGCCGTCTTTGGTAAACGTTCGAAAGTCGTTGACCTGACGCAGGTCTTTTTCAAACATATCTTCCATCATGATCCTGACGGCTCGATCCCTGTCGTCTGGATGGAGGTAGTCGAGCAGGTTTATATCGAGAAGCTCTTTCACGGAATCGAATCCGTAAATTTTCGCGGTGTTCTGATTGGCCAGCACTATTTTCATCGTTTCGGCATCGATAACGACCATGCCGTCGATCATGCTCTCGAACAGGACTCTATAGTTGTGCTCGCTCTCTCTCAGCGCCTCCTCTGCGCGCTTGCGCTCGGTGATGTCGCGGGCGATTCCTATAACCTCGGCTTCATCTCCCTTGCCCATCAGATAAGTTGATACTTCGACGTATACAAGACTCCCGTCCTTTCTTATCAGTTCGAATTCATCAGGGCCTGTAGGTTTCCCGGCCTCATTAAGCGATGCAGCATGTGCTACTTTCGATAAATATTCGGGCGGAAGGAGACCTGCTTCATAGAAGCTTTTACCCACGAGTTCTTCCCTTGAATACCCCGTTATTCTTTCTGCTGCCTTATTGCCATACAATAAAATCCCCTCAAAGTCGTTGATATAGATGGCGTCGGGACTCATTTCCAGGTAGAGCTGAAGTTTTCCCTTAGACTTCTGCAGTGCCGCCTCTGCCCTCTTGCTCTCAAGGGCGTTTCCGATGATCTCGGAAACTATACGAAGCATCAGCAGGTCGTCATTGCTCAACTCTCCCGTTTCCACAACGTTATCGAGTCCGATAAATCCGGCAAGCTTCTCCACAACATGCACGGGCAGTACTAAGATAGATTTGATATCCTGCATCTCCAGTATCTCCTTTTCGGCAGCCGCCTCTTTTGGTAACTTTGAGACATCCTGAATGTGAATAACTTCGCTTTTCCGAAGTTTTTCCATCCACCAGGGGAATGTATCGCAGGGTAGGTTTTGCAGGTTATCTATTTGTGGGCTCACCCCGTCGGCGCACCACTCGTGGGTGTTGTCAGTCGTCGTTTCATTTTCTTGAATTAGAAACAAATAGGAGCGGCTCGCTCCGCTCAACCTTCCGATGTCGGCAAGCGAGGCGTTTATAGCGTCATCGATATCCGGGGCGCCGACGAATCTGGTAGAGACACTGGAAATCGTTTCCTCCAATCTCAATTTACGCCGGACGGTTTCCTCAGCCTGCTTGCGATCGGTGATATCGCGGAAGTTGGCGACGATACCTGAGACTGCGGGATTATCCAAAAGGTTCTTGCCCAGTACCTCGAAATATCGCCAGGAGCCGTCTCTATGCTGACCGCGTATCTCGGTTTGTACATTAGAGCCCGGGTTTTGCATCAATTTTGCGAAGAGGTCCGCTGCCTTCGGCATGTCATCGGGGTGAACAAAATTAAGAGGAGCCTTGCCGGATCGCTTTCCCCCCACCATGCGTTTGAATGATGGGCTCTGGTAACGGATGCTTCCGTCACTGTTGAGAACGACGATGGTGTCCGAGACGTTTTCCGTGAGTTCTTCGAAAAGCTCTTTGCTGGATCGAAGCGTTTCCTCTGCCTGCCTGCGCTCGGTGACATCGCGGAAATTGACAACAATCCCCCTGACCGCAGGGTCGCCCAGAAGGTTCTGTCCTATTGCATCGACGTATCGCCATGAGCCGTCTTTATGCAGGGTGCGTATTTCCATGTGTGGAATATATTCAGGACTGTTTATTATTTGGGCAAATCTATCAGCGGCAACTGTCAAATCTTCAGGGTGAATGAATTCAAAAGCAATTTTGCCGATAATCTCTTCAGGTTCATACCCGAATACACGTTTAATGGAAGGGCTAATATAGGATAATTCTCCATCACTATTAATGATCATGATAACGTCCATAGCGTTCTCGATAAGCACCCGGAACTGCCTGTCGTCGAGTTGTTTAAATCCGCCCTGCTGCTTGGGGTTTTTAGCGCTAGAAATTTTCGGGTGAGTTTTCTCTCGTATTGGTTTGGTCTTTACCCCCATGTTTTGCCTCTTCATTCGTAGTGGAGAGTACTTAAATGCTGGGTGCTGCTCCTATCCTGAACGGCTGCTTTTGTTTCCAGCCGAGTCCTTTTCTCAACTTTTAGTCCAAAGTCGGAATGCCTAATCGGGAGGAATTGGTAACCTTGACATACTTTATAGAGCTTCATACGGCATTAGCATAATTCCTCTTTGATAGGCATGCTATGGGCTTTTAGGGCAAATATATATGGTAAAATCGTACTGCGGTGGCGGAACGAAATGGTATAATGCTGGATAGTGGCTCGTAATACCAGCGAATGATGGGCGATTGGGCAGGTTGGCCGACGTCGGCCAACCTGCCCTTGGTATTTTCCCGAAAATAAGATATAAACCGTTCGCCCCGAACCATGCGTAGGGGCGTTTCGCGAAACGCCCCTACAGGTGAAATATCTGGCGTCTTGAATATCGTTTATTCCAAAAGCAGCATTTTCATCCTTCGTGGTGAGCATTAAAAATGCTCATGGCAGATTCTTGCAGGAATGAGGAGTAGATGCAATAAGGAGGCCCTTGATTTCCCGGGGGATTGTTGAGAGAGATGCGTTATAGATTGAGAAACTGGGGGTAAAAATGGCTCTGTGAAAGTAATAGTTATTCCCGACGGCAGGCATGATACTAATAGGAGTGTCTAATAAGTTTTAGGGGGAAAAGTTAGGAAAAGTAAGAAATTAGGGTAAAAACACTTGACAAAAGGGTAAAAAAGTGTTATCTGTTAAGAAGGTCGCAACCGAATCGACTTTGCGGCTTGGTTTCCACAGATGCTCTTGAGCCATGACCACTAAGGTGCTTCGCCACGAAGCGCCTTAGTGGTTTTTAGGGCATTTTACTATATAGACGGGGCATTCAATTTTGCGCGCATATTAGCTGCGATAATCAAAATAAATGGAAGCCAATATCACACAGGGAGGCTTCCTCAGAATAGCCCCATATAGCCTAAATAGCTGCTTGGATAATCTTGCTTCTCGTGCCTATTGCTTGCGTGAAACAAGCTCGCCGAGGCCAGCAAGAACAGCGCCGCCAAACGCTCCGAAGAACAAGCCCTGGAGGAATGACGCAAATTTATATGTTCCTGGCGCTCCTTCATAACCTACAGCGGCGAAGATACCCCACAGCAGGCCGATGATAGCCACTGCTATCGCCCCATAGTTGAGTATCTTGATGATGGTGAATTTGACGTGGACCTCTTTCTCTTCCATGGTTAACCTCCTTAACTACTTACACGAAGCTTATATCACATCTTTATATCTTAATCAAGCCTATCTGAACATGTGGAGCAATCTATGCGCTACTATCGTACTCTCATTGATTGCCGTTAGCTGTTATGATATAATGCCAGAGAAGTTACTCATAAGATGGGGGAAATTAGATGTACGATCTTCAATTCAGCGAAGTAGCGATGAACACATGGGCGATGATTCGACAGACCTGGACCGCGTTGAATAAAGTGGCCGAGACCAGACTCGCCAAGACGGGCTTAACTCCAGAGAAGGCTGCGGTTCTATGGGCTTGCAGGGACTATCCCGGCACAATAACTCCTGCTGAGATAGCCCGTTTAACATTCCGTGAAAACCAAACAATTGCCGGTTTGCTCAATAGAATGGAAAAAGATGGTCTGGTTAAAAGAATACCCAAGCGTAAGGGGCACCCGTTCACCGAAGTTAAGTTAACCGCCAGGGGCGAGGAAGCTTGTGGCCCCGGGGTGGAGATATACAAGAAGCTGATCACGGGGCTCGCGACCGATTTATCGACGGATGAGCAAGAGCAGCTTCAGAAGCTCCTGTGTGTATTGAGAGACAAGATGTTGGATGAACTGCATATGGAAATAAAGAAACCATCGGGCTATGACTCGGAGAAGCTTATTACCCCGAATTGGTGAAAAATATGCAGCACTCTGTCGGTATAGCTGCTGCAATTCTTTGATTACAGTTGCTGTGACTTGGTCGGGCGGTATCTGTTGTTAAATTAGCGGGGAAAAGGCTGGGCATCTGGCAAGATGCCCAGCCTTTCTAATGGAAGATATTTATATCAGACTGGCGGTGAGTGACTGGCCGTGGGATTATTCAGCGTGCGAGGTTTTGGATGAGAATACGGGATGGAAACGATCTTAAGGCGTTCTTCGAGCCCGATTCTATAGCAGTATTTGGCTCTTTAAAAGATGGTATGGGTCTTGGATATGGGGCGATAAGGAACATGCTTGAATTCGGTTTTAAGGGTCGGATATATCCCGTGAACCCTAATTATACGGAGGTCCTGGGTTTGAAGGCCTATGCTGCCGTCGGTGAGGTATCTGAGTCCATTGATCTGGCTGTTGTGATCACACCTGCACCGACAGTCCCGGAGATAATAGACCAGTGTGCGCAGAAGGGGGTCAAGGCTGCAATTATTGTATCGGAACACTTCGCTGAGTCAGGCGACAGTGGAGCCAGACTGCAGCAGCAATTGGTGGACATAGCGCGTCGAAGCAACATCCGTATTATGGGGCCGAATACGATTGGCACCCTTAATACAGTCAACGGTTTGGTAACGACTCCCTATCTGCTTGGCTACAGTCGTATCCAGAAGGGCGGAATAGCTTATTGCAGTCAGAGCGGGATAGTCGCTGCCCAGTGCCAGCCTCTGGAGGACAAGGCTTATCCTATAAGCAAGATGTGCGACCTTGCCAACAAGTGTGATGTCAATGAGGTTGATATCTTGAACTACCTGGCGGACGACCCGGAGACAGAAGTGGTTGCCATGCACATGGAGGACGTTAGGGATGGGCAGGGATTTATGGAAGCAGCCCGGAGGTTAACCGCTCGTAAGCCACTGCTGATTTTCAGGCCGGCCCGGAGTGAAGCAGGGGCCAGGGCTTCGGCATCTCATACTGGCTCGCTGGCAGGAAAAGATGAAGTCTATGATAGCGCTATCAAGCAGGTGGGCGCTATTCGAGTAAATACCTGGCAGAAATTCTGGGAAACCCCCAGAATTTTTAACCCGCAGCGGACAATAGAGGGTAATCGTATTGCCATCATAGCATACAGCGGTGGGGCGGGAGTGGTGGCAGTGGATGCAGCGGAGGAGGCTGGCTTGGCGCTGGCTGGTTTCACGCCTGTTACTTCTGACAGGCTGAGACGGATAGGCTCACGGGCTGCCAGGAACCCGGTTGACCTCGGCCCTGTATTATCCGCGGCGTCGGATACTGTCTCCGTTCAAGACGAAGCCATAACGGCGATACTGGAAGATGAGAATGTGGATTGTGCCAGCATTGCCCTGTATGTAGGTGTGCTGGCACCGGAACAGTATATCGTTGAGCTTCTGGAAAGATTGACGCAGAGTATATCGAAGCCGGTGACTATCTGGCTTTATGGAACACAGTTGTCCATGTTAGAGGAAACATCGAGGCTACTGGAAGCGCGGGGGCTGCCGACGTTCACTGAACTGGAGACGGCTGTCAAAGCTCTCGGCATGCTAGCCGAGTACTCCAGATTCAGATCGGACTCAGTCCATAATGCTGCCTAGCATCATCCTTTTCATTTAATTTATCGGGGCAGGTTGATAGGCACGAATTTGTGGTTATTGGAGTCGAAGCTACGCCTTTCTTCTTGACCTGATGATATAGAACGAAGCAATTATAGCTGCAACTACGACCACGCCAATTATTACATATGTTGTGGGGAATTCACATTCAGAGACTTGTGCCACATATCGGTTCTCGATTTCGCTGAACAGTATAACATCATTCGAAACGCCTACCGGTGTACCATTGACCGAGATAACAAGTGCATCCAGCCTTGTTTCTAGTCCCAGAGCTTTTACCTCCACCGAGTAGGTAAAGGAGACCGTTTCCTCTGGCTCCAGAGTATCTATATTCTTTGTCCAGTAGAGGTGTGGGTCGCTCATCTCCGTCTCGGTCAGTTCGAACTCATCCGGCGGGGAAACTGCCTCGAATGTGCCGGGGTGGAAACCGTCTCTAATGGTGATATTTCCCACAGCTTTGTCACCCTTGTTCGCAATCGTTACGTGGACATATATTACTTCCCCGGCGGCGGTGATGCTGGGTGGTGTTACCGTCTTAGTCGCTGCGATATCTACATCCAGCTTTGTCCAGGCGATAGAAAGAGGACTTGGATATATGTCCGTTTTATCCCAGAGAAGGACGAGTCTGCCATCCTGGGTGGTGGTATCATCGCAGCTCATACTAGAGCATGTGATTCTTTCGATGTCCTCGGGGAGTATCAGCTTTATGGCATATTTTCCTGTTGTCTGAGCGCTGGCCATGTCATCGAGCAGCAGCATGGGTGCGAAGAGCACGCTCTGGTAGTCAGAATCTGGCAGGCTCAGGGAATAGGAGAACGTTAGCGTTCTCTGCTGCCCCGGATCGAAGGAAACCGGGTTATATAGTTCGCTTCCATCAATAAGAGCGGTGGCATCTGTGAGAGAGAAAGTTAAAGTTACTGATTCTGTGCTGTCTCCCTGATTGACCAGTTCATACTCAACCGTGATGTCCGCCCGGTCAGTTATGTCTATTGTTGCCGAGACAGTATCTATCACAATTCCACCCGTATAAAATAGAGCTGCACCGGCTCGCAGAGGTAGAGAAATGGATAGCAGGAGCAGAATGAAACAAACTGACAGGCACTTAAGGGCGCGTATTCGCGTTCTCTGACAGCTAGGCTTGTTCTGATTTAACATATTCATCTATTCCAGCTATAATTGCCTCTTGAAGTCAACTCACGGGCAGGTTGATGGCCAGTAGGCATCAATATAGTGAGGTGCCTGATCGCATATGCTGCCTCCGTGACAGTCATATGTGATTGAACTTGGGAGAGCCAGAGAAACCCGGATTTGGACCTCATCACCATCCACGGATAGACAGGCTATATCGTCCCGTCCATCGCCATCGAAATCCCCTACGAGTAGAGTGTCTCTGGAGTTACAGAAGTCACTTTTCCAGAGCCACTGACTGTCAAATCCCTGGCTCCAGAAGCCGAACTTGGTTGAGAGACCGACGTAGACGTTGCCATTATCCGGATCGAAGGACATTATGTCTTGCCTGCCATCGCCGTTAAAGTCTCCGATGAGTGGTTCCTGGTCAATGGCGAAGTCCTTGTGCCATAGCTCGTGCGCGCAGAAGCGGTCGTCGTCAGGAACAGACCGGGCAATCCTGACTCCTCCCCATGTCTCATTCTCAAAAGAGATAACATCGTCGAGTCCATCCCCATCGAAATCACCCACGAAAGGTATTTCATCGCCAGGTGAGAAATCTGATGCCCACGTAGTTCCGTTAACGGTCACCTCGCTGGCATCACCTTTAAGGAACTCCACTACGTTAGGGTAGCCATTCCCATTAGTGTCTCCGATTCTAACCAGAGGGCTTACCTCAGAGCAATACCACTTGTGAACATGTCCTGGGCAACCGCTGCATTCCCTGGGAGTGCCACCGACGCATTCTAATTCGTCGCCGTACAGAGCTACGATGTAATCCCGACCAATACCTGCAACAGTGATTGGGGTGAAGACGCCTTCGCGGGCGCGATCCAGGCTTTCGCCCGGCAATACGAAGGTTGATCCGGTTGACGGCAAAACCGCTGCCTCAAAGCGACCGTATGCATCGCTTCCCTTGAACCAGACAAAGGCTATGTCAGCAAGTCCATCGTCATCGAAATCCCCCACGGCGGGCATTCTTTCTTCAGCATAGGGGTCCTCCCAGTCAAGCCAGAGGGTCTTTTCCCCAAAACCTCCGCCACTGGCTGACACATTCAGCCCCTCGCATCCGGGACAATTCATCGTATACTCCCAGGGCCATACTTTGGAGAAATCGGAGCTCACGAATGCACCTACTCTGTCATTCCACAGGTTGTAGAGGTTGTACATGCCCGTTCGTTCTTCGATGCCTATATCGCTCGATCGGGAGGTCGTCTGGGGTTCCAGTATCCTGTACTTATTCTGGTAGTTGACAACGTTATAGCCATGCCCCGGCCCCTCGGCGTTGAATATACACATGTAGCTGACCCCAAGCGATCTCAGCAGGGCCGACTCGAGGATGGCGAAGTCCTCGCAGTCGCCGTAGTACCACTTGCTGGGATTGGACGCCAGCGCCAGGCCGCTGTAGTTAAGTGTGTAATAAGCAGGTACCGGGAAATCACCGTGATCATAGTCCTCAGGTTCGTAGTCCAACTCTAGTATATCGTTCAGGCACTGCCTGTTCTGGTCATCACCACGGTAGCCCATGTGCCTTGCTACCCACCAGGATATGGCTTCGATATACTCGTCGCTGGTATCGAGCTCGGTTACCATTATGCTGTGCTCGTTGGCGTAATCAGACAGGGCTCCGAGCGCTGTGCTTTGTATGAAGGACATTTCTTCGGGGCTGTACAGATACGCCGAAGGATTGCTCCCTAATGCCGAGTCGTCAAGGCAGTCTATGCACTCTGACGGGCACGGGCCTCCGCAGTCGATTCCGGACTCGCCCTGGTTCTGGATTCCGTCACCGCAGCTACCGAAGGTGATAACTTTCTGCGCCGTATGGCTGTTGCCGCCGATGTCGCAAACCTTGGCTGTCACTGTGGCTTCTGCTATTCTGTCGTCGGTTATCGAAAACTGTGCCCCGGCGGTGCTGCCCTCCAGTCCCGGGGTAACAGTCAGGCTTTGCCACGAGCCAGGATGGAACGAGCCGTCATTGAACACTGTATCCGTCTTTTCCCAGATAGCGGCTATTTCAACGTCATCTTCAGCCAGAATGGTCAAAACGACATCTTCAGCTATCTCAGGCTGTTCTGGACTGGCCAGTATGTCGCTGACCGTTGGTACGCTGGAGTCTATGGGCTCGAAAGTGAAATCGAAACCCGTTGCGCTGGAGTCCTCGATCCTCACCACCTGCCCCTTGGCTGATCGCCAGCTACCCTGCCACTCACACAGGTCAGCCCCTGGATTGTAAACAGGTGCCACTATATACTCTCCGGGGCAGAGCCCCCAGAGGTTATAGTCAAGATCCGGTCCCGGCAGGTCTCCAACGAATTGCCTGGTAACGTCGGCGTACCAGACCCTTCCATCTTCCTTGCATTGGGTTATTGGTGGAAGTACAGGGCCGTAAGGTCCCGGTCTTAGCGAGATGGTTTCGGCCTCGCAGCTCTCGACTTTCAGTGTTGCATCGTCGTGCCAGAAGTCGTGAATCGTGCCGGAGATGGAATACCAGCATGTTACAAACACCGGTGTCGGTGATATTATGGTGATGGGCGTTGGTGTGGGCGTGGGGGTAGAAGGTAGAGTCGGCGAAGGCGTTGTTACAGGGGTAGGAGTAGGCGTAGGCGTTGGTATAGGGGTAGGTGTGATTGTATGAATGGGTGTCGGTAGTGGTGTAGGCGCGGGCAGTGGATCGAGTGTCTCTGACTTCGAGTTATTCTGCTCGTTAGCTTCGTTTATGCTATCTGTGTAATCCGCGGTCACCATTACGGTAACGGGTGCGGTAATGTCCCAAGCCAGGAGATAATAGGAACTGCCACCGGGATTATTGATACCTCCACCTGTCGTTGAAGTGGGACTCTCGAGGTTAAAGAATCCTTGATACTGGTAATCAAAATAAACGTCTGCCAGCGATGACCATCCGGCCGGGAGAAGGCCTGAACCGGAGTTATTTATGGTTACTGCCAGTTTGTTGCCCGAACTACATTCGATTTTCTCCACTATAAGGTCGGGTAAGTTCTGTGTCCAGATCACTTCCAGACAGTTATTCTGTTCATTGCTTTCCTCTATCATATTCTGGCCCCAGTCGGCGCAGACCTCAATAGTATGCTGGGGTTCGGTCATCTGCCACTGATAACTGAAGCACCTGTCAATCTGTTCACCCGGTGCCAGCGATATGCTGACCTCGTTCGATGCCTTGAAATCGCCGTCTATAAACAGAGCGTTCCAGAAAGTCGCTGGCGCTATGACCCCTATAGCGCCCTGACCGATGTTCTTTATCGTATAGCAAATCTGGTTATCACTGTCCCACACTTCTGTGACTATTAGGTCGGGGAGCTGCTGGTCTGCCCGGGATGGCTGTGGACCCAGTGCAAGAGGAGATACCAGTAATACTGCGAGCAGAATGGCTGATAATAACAGCGATGCTTTCATTATATTGCTCAGGTGATGAACTCAGATGCGATAATTAATAGCATTATAATATAAATGTCAACCTGCGGTCGCAATAGCTAGCATTAAGAACAACTCTAACCTGTATTCTTGGGAAAGAAATCATTAAAGTGTGTATAATACTAGCGGCTGGCCTATATGAAAAGAGGATAAAGTTGCGCATAGTTCGATTTTCTATCCGTGATAAGGTTAAGTACGGGGTGTTAGACGGGGACGGGATAAGTGGCCTGCGAGGCAGCCCCTTTACCAGCTTTAAAAGCTCTAGCAGTTCACTCATATTTGATAAAAGTACCTATGAACTTGATAAGGTGAGACTCGTTGCCCCCTGTAATCCGTCCAAGATAGTATGCCTGGGATTGAATTATCGTAGCCATGCGGAAGAGACTAAATTGCCTATACCTTCCGAGCCGCTTATCTTTCTGAAGCCTTCTACTGCGGTTATAGGGCCCGATGAAGAAATAATCTTGCCCCAAATGTCGAGGCGAGTGGACTATGAAGGGGAACTGGGCGTGGTCATAGGCAGGAAAGCAAAGGATGTACCGCGTGGTGGTGCGAAAGATTATGTGCTTGGTTATACCTGTGTCAATGATGTATCGGATCGCTATGCCCAGAAGGAAGATGGACAGTGGACGAGGGCCAAAGGCTATGACACGTTTGCGCCTGTAGGACCCTGGATCGAGACCGATGTCGTCCCCGACGATCTAAAGGTAGAGACGTATCTTAACGGCGAACTGCGCCAATCTGCTCGTACAAGCGACCTCATCTTTGGCATAGACGAGTTGATAGGATTTATTTCAGGTGTAATGACGCTGCTTCCGGGAGACATCATTGCTACGGGTACCCCTTCGGGCATCGGGCGCATGAATCCGGGCGATATTGTAGAGGTCAGGATAGAGGGAATCGGGACTTTGAGAAACTGTGTAGCGGGGTCTGGTTAGAATCTCATTAAGCAGGTGGTTAACCAGGCGGTATATCAGGTGCCCTCTGGTTCGGGACTAATATGGAGCGACGACAGGAAGCAGATAGTTATAAACGGCCGGATATTTTTCGCCCTCCGAGCGAAAGAAGGAGCTATTTCCTGCCTCTCACAAGCGGCTGTTCCAACAATACCTGTACATTTTGCGGCTTCTACGGCACTACACTCAGGATGCGAGCCGTCAATGATGTTAAAGGGGAAATCGATGCTTTGGCCTTGTATGTTAGGGATGGTGTTAGAATTTCCACGATTGATAATATTGTCTACGCTGTCGCTCAAGGCTGGGATGGCAGGAGGGTTTTTCTGCAAGACGGCGATGCTCTGGCATACCCGTTTCCGAAGCTGGTAGACATACTCGGATACCTGAACGAAAAATTCCCCAATCTGGAAAGAATTGGCAGCTACGCTACCCCCCAGGATATTTTACGGAGGACAGTTGACGAACTGGTGGAGTTAAAACAGCTCAAGCTGGGCATCCTCTACGTGGGGGTTGAAAGTGGCGACGATGAAGTGCTCAAAAAAATCGGGAAAGGTGTAAACCACGGTCAATTAGTAGAAGCGGGTAGGAAGGCGAAGGAAGCAGGTATAACCCTCTCGCTGACAGTAATACTGGGACTTGGCGGAGTTGAGGGTAGCAGGAAGCATGTTTTAGAGACGGCGAGAGTTCTTACCGAGATCGACCCGGAGTATGTTGGTGCCCTGACCTTGACACTGGTACCCGGTACTCCTTTGTATCAAGAGTGGAGACAGGGCGATTTCTCTCTCATTTCCCCCTTTGAATTCCTTGAGGAGCTCAAAGGGATTATAGTAAATTCCAGTTTTACCGATTGCTTTTTCAGCTCGATGCATGCCTCAAATTACCTTTCAATTCGGGGAATATTACCGCAGGACAAGGAGAGACTGATCAGGGAATTAGAGAGTGTTTTGAAGGAGAGGGACCCCTCTTCGCTTCGCCCTGAGTCTTTTAGAGGTCTGTAGGTTCGGGTCGGCGTAAATTCTCGGTGAGGGTCAGATTTTAAGGTCTTATTATGAAGAACTTAATGGAGCGAGCGGCGGCTGATATTAAGAACAGCAGGTACGCAATAGTACTCACTGGCGCCGGTATGTCAACTGAGTCTGGAATACCCGACTTCAGAGGGCCGAAGGGGATATGGACGACGGACAAAGCGGCGGAAGCCAAAGCTTATGAAAGGTATGAGCTTTTCCTTAAGGACCCTGAATCCTACTGGGGGGAGATGCTGGGAGAGAAAGGTGCACATGGGGCGTTTTATGACGATTTGAGGAAGGCTGAGCCGAATCCGGGTCATCATGCCCTGGCTGAGCTAGAAGAATTGGGCCTGGTGAAATGCGTGATCACGCAGAATATTGATGGTCTGCATTCGAAGGCTGGAAGCAGGAATGTAATAGAATACCACGGCAGCGTTCGCAAACTTAGGTGCCCCTCGTGTGGTTCGAGATACGGGTTCGAAGAAGTATCTTTTAAGCGGCTGCCACCTTATTGTAGTTGTGGTGGTGTGTTGAAATACGACGTGGTGCATTTCAGGGAGCCTATACCATTCGATGTCATGGAGAAAGCTGATAGGGAAGCAGTGGAGTGTGACCTTATGCTCATATGTGGGACATCAGCTGTTGTCTATCCTTTTGCCAATCTGCCGAGGATGGCGAGGCTGGGCCGTGAGTTTACTACAACCATAATAGAGGTAAACGCAGAGCCGACGCCACTTTCCGACGAGGGCATATCGGATTACATACTTCAGGGTAGAACAGGGGAGATATTGCCTGAAATAGTGGAGGAGGTGCGGAGGAGCAGATAAAAACGTGATTGAAATAGCCGGCGAAACGAACATAGTAGGACGTTTTATAGAAGACTTAGGCTAGTCATTTTGTGATGCTGGTACGATTTCCTGCTCCGGTGGTGGTGTCTTTGCGGGTTTCCTTGCTTTAAGTTGCAGAGTCTTTAACCATCCTGCCCAAACCAGCAGAACAAAGACCATGTTGAATAAATAGAAGTAGTCATGTACATTTACGCCGGTAAGCCATTCTAAATATATACTCCATGTTATTCTGAAGAAATTGAATCCTAGAAGTATAGCAAGCCCTATCAGGATACCGGCTAGTCGCTGCTTAAGGGTTGCTCTTGATTCAGCCAGTACGAGGGCTATATAAGCCCAGAGCAGCAGACCTCCTAGACAAGCGGCATCGACACTGAAGGTAAGAGACGGTTCCTGTAGGGCGATGATGGAGCCCGAGACGGACTCGCTCACTCCTACGGTGCTGAGCATCCCGCCAACGAGCCTTGCTGTTAGATTGCATATTGTGTTATGGACAGAGGGCCAGAGCGAAAGTACGGCGGATTCTATCAGGATGAGCAATAGAAAGGCAATTGTAAAACGCACGAAAAAGGATACGAATGACTGCTTGATCCTGCGGGAAGTGATGAAGTAACCGATTGCGCCGAATGCTATCGACGTAATGACAAGTACTACAAGCCAACCGAATGACAGGCTGGAAACATCAAACATGTCGGGCATAGGCGGTCAACCTCTTCGTTCTCGTAGCATTCTGTCAACGAGACCTTAAACCAGCTTCAGTTTAGTCTTTTCTGCAAGGCATCGCAAATTTATAGATAAAGCGGAGTAAACGAAAGGTGGACAGAGATGTCCACCCTTAGATATGACTAGTATTAATCCCTTTTAGTTGTGGGCAGTAATCCGCCTGCGGATGAAGTAGCCCAGAATAGCCACTCCGAAGGCTGCGGCAATCCCAATATATATGTTGGGGTAAATAGGTACATCGGTACTTATCCATACCCACTGACCACCAATATAGAACCATGAGAATGAAGGCACTTCACCATATACGATATTATTTTCGGTATCCACCCACGTTGTAACATCCTCCCACTGCGTCCCGTTCCAATGGAATAACTTTATGTCCCTTGCCTCACGATTGTAGTCACCACCATGCAAAGGCAGACCAACAGTTATAGTTCCGGCATAGGTTGCTGTCGTGGTGATATCCACAAAGGGCCCTATCCTGGGTGTTTCGGGCTCTGAGTGGCCAGCGGGGGTTACACTGGATCTGGCAACATATGTGCAGCCATCATCGGTAACTTGATTGTATGTAACCTCTGTTCCGTCGGGAGTAATCTCCACCGGTGAATTGGGGTCTGGCCAGCTTTCTGGCGTATCAGAGGTTACAAAATGTGTTTCATCGGACCAGTTGGCCCACAATCCATGACTGTCTTGATACCTGACTCGCCAGTAATACCTGGTGTCATGGTCTATCTCCGCTATGGATAGAGAGATGCTCTCCAGGTGAGAGGTATCCCTACCGCTGTCGAACACCGGGCTGGCGTAACTCCCTGTACTGGTTCTAACCTGCCACTGTGATGCATCATGGGTATCCCCCGCATCGGGGTCCGAGAATCCCCCTGATGAAAGGGTAACGGGCAAGTGGACGCATCCTGCGCCATCGCCGGGTACAACGTTGGGGGGTTGATTGGGTGGCAGGGGAAGGGTTGTAAAAAGCATATCGTCACCGTATTCGGTGCCGTAGCCTATTGCCTTAGCCCTGAAATGGTAGGTGGTGTCGGATGACAAGCCGCTGATATAAGCGCTGAAGGTGCCTGTATCGATCAATGTCTGCGCGGTAGTCACCTGGCCGTAGCTTGTATCGATGCCGTACTCGAAGGACACGTCTACGGAAGAGGCAGTTCCGAGGCTATCCAGATACCCGTGCAGTACGGACGTGCTACCCGTTATGTCAGTAGCATCATTGGTAGTTACCGATGGCGGTGTAGGGCTGCTAGTAGTGAAAGTCATGTCATCGCCGTAGGCGGTGCCATCTCCAACGGCCTTGGCTTTAAAGTGGTATGTAGTGCCCGGGTCAAGGCCGCTGATGGAAGCGCTGAAAGTGCCTGTACCGATCAATGTCTGTGGGGTAGTCACCTGGCCGTAGCTCGTAGTCAGCCCGTACTCAAACGAGACGTCGACGGAAGAGGCGGTGCCCCGGCTGGTGAGAGTACCGTTAAGAGTAGCCGAGTTAGTAGTAATGTCGCTGGCAGTGTTGGTGATGACGGAAGGAGGGGTGGTGCCAGTGTTGAAAATTATGTCATCGCCGTAAGCGGTGCCATCTCCAACGGCCTTGGCCCTGAAGTGGTATGTAGTGCCCGGGTCGAGGCCGCTGATGGGAGCGCTGAAGGCACCTGTGGCGTCGAGAGTTTGCGGTGTTGTTTCCTGGCCGTAGCTTGTGTCGATGCCGTACTCGAAGGAGACGTCTACGGAAGAGGCGGTACCCCGGCTGGTGAGAGTACCGTTGAGAGTAGCCGAGTTAGTAGTAATGTCGCTGGCAGTGTTGGTAATAACCAGTGGCGCTGAGGTAACAACAACAATTGTGGTATCGGTATCAGAGCAACTATTAGCATCGGTAACTTCGAGAATGTAAGAGCCAGCGATTGCTGGGCTGACAATAGCATCCTGATCATAGCTTTCGAAATCATCAGGTCCTGTCCAGTGATAGACGGACATACCATCGGGTTCTCCGAATAGAGTAACATCTTCGCCTTCGGATACGGGACCGCTGTTGGTGGCAACAGCGGTGGGCTTAGAATTGACGGTGACACTGGTGGTAGCGGGGTCTGAAGTACAGCCCCCGTTGGTGACGGTCAAGATATAATCGCCGGCCATGGCCAGGGTGG
>CAYVQT010000002.1:51936-90902 GCA_964453665.1 uncultured Dehalococcoidia bacterium
GTACAGCCCCCGTTGGTGACGGTCAAGATATAATCGCCGGCCATGGCCAGGGTGGCATTGGGAATAGAAGGTGACCGATCGCTGCTGGAGAAGCTGTCAGGCCCTGACCAGGAGTAGGAGGACATGCCGCCCGGTCCTCCGGTGAGGTTGATGGTATTGCCCTCGCATACGGGAGAGTTAGAGGAGGCTGTAGCTGTAGGCTTAGAGTTGACGGTGACACTGGTGGTAGCGGGGTCGGAGGTACAGCCCCCGTTGGTGACGGTCAAGATATAATCGCCGGCCATGGCCAGGGTGGCATTGGGAATAGAAGGTGACCGATCGCTGCTGGAGAAGCTGTCAGGCCCTGACCAGGAGTAGGAGGACATGCCGCCCGGTCCTCCGGTGAGGTTGATGGTATTGCCCTCGCATACGGGAGAGTTAGAGGAGGCTGTAGCTGTAGGCTTAGAATTGACGGTGACACTGGTGGTAGCGGGGTCGGAGGTACAGCCCCCGTTGGTGACGGTCAAGATATAATCGCCGGCCATGGCCAGGGTGGCATTGGGAATAGAAGGTGACCGATCGCTGCTGGAGAAGCTGTCAGGCCCTGACCAGGAGTAGGAGGACATGCCGCCCGGTCCTCCGGTGAGGTTGATGGTATTGCCCTCACAAACCGGCGAGTTGCTGGAAGCCGTGGCTGTGGGCAAGGTATTAACGACGACGATGGTGGAAGCTGAATCGGAGCAGCCGTTGGCGTCGGTAACTGTCAATGTATAGGTACCTGCTATGGCAGGGCTGACGATGGGGCTCTGTTCGGAGCTGGAGAATGAGCCGGGCCCTGACCATGAGTAAACGGACATACCGTCGGGGCCGCCTGTTAGCTGAACGTCTTGTCCTTGACATACGGGGCCGTCGTTGGAGGCGGTAGCGGTAGGCGGAGTGTTGACGACGACGACAGTTGTATCGGTATCTGAACATCCATAAGAATCGGTTACTTCGAGAGTATAAGTGCCGGCAAACGCTGGGCTGACAATGGCATCCTGATCATAGCTATCGAATGAGTTTGGCCCTGTCCAGTGGTAGGTGGACATGCCGTAGGGGTCGCCATAAAGAGTGACATCGTTGCCCCCGCAAACGGGGCCACTATTTGAGGCAGAAGACGTCACATCACAGCCTGTGGTAAAGGTTTCATCAGCACCATAGACGGTGCCGTGGCCGACGGCCTTGGCCCTGAAGTGGTAGGTGGTATTGGGATCGAGGCCGCTGAGGCTGGCGTTGAATGTCCCGGTTCCGGTCATGGGCCATGGTGGGCTGGTTTCATTATCATAGGTATTATCGTTTCCAGTGTAATAGGCATCGGTCGCCCATTCAAAGGTGACATCGACTGAGGAAGCGGTACCCCGGTCGGTGAGGTCACCGTTGAGTGTAGCTGAGGTGGTGGTGACATCGCTGGCGGTATTGGTTGTTACCGATGGCGGGGTGCTGATGGTAGTAAAAGTCAAATCGGTGCCGTTACCCGTTCCGTGGTCTCCTGTGGCTTTAGCCCTGAAGTGGTACATGGTGCCTGGCGACAGACTGGAGAGGTCGAAGTAATAGGTGCCAGATTCCTCCGTAGTCCAGGGTGGGCTTGTCTCATTATTGTAGGTTTCGCCGTTAGTGGTGTAATAATCGTCAGTTGCCCACTCGAATGTTACATCTACCGTATTATTTGGAGGATCAAGGACTATAACAGAACCCAGGCTGGTGAGGTTACCGTTCAGCCTGGCGGAGTTCAGGGTTATATTAGTAGCATCGAGAGTAGTAACCTCCGGCGGGTCGGTTGTTGTGGTGAAGGTCATGTCAGCGCCATAAGCGTTACCATGACCTACGGCCTTAGCCCTGAAGTGGTAGAGTGTCCCTGGTGCCAGGTTCAGGGCCTGCTGGTTATAGGAACCGGTAGCGGTCAGTGTTGCCGGGGTAGTTTCCTGGCCATATGTATTGCTGTGTGTTGTGTAATAATCATCAGTCGCATACTCGAAGGAAACATTGACGGATGAGGCGGTTCCCATATCGCTAAGCGTTCCATGCAGGGTAGCCGAGTATGTTGCGACGTTGGAGT
This sequence comes from uncultured Dehalococcoidia bacterium, assembly GCA_964453665.1. Taxonomy (GTDB): domain Bacteria; phylum Chloroflexota; class Dehalococcoidia; order SZUA-161; family SZUA-161; genus DAOUTY01. The sequence continues at coordinate 54,011 of CAYVQT010000002.1, forward strand.
AACTGTCGGTGGTCACAGTTGGCGGCGTGCTTAAGGTGGTGAACTGCATATCGCTGCCAATAGCGGTTCCGTCACCCACAGCCTTGGCCCGGAAATGGTAGGTCTTAAAGGGTTCGAGGCCGCTAATAGGAGCGCTGAAGGTACCTTGGCCGGATAAGGGCTGCGGTGAAGTCTCGCTGCCATAGCTTGTATTAAGGCCGTACTCGAAATAGACATCAACGGAAGAGGCACCGCCAGTATCGGTCAGATTACCGTTGAGGGTAGCCGAATTTGTAGTGATATCGCTTGCACTATTGGTTGTGACCGCAGGTGGAGTTGTGCCGGTGGTGAAGGTCATATCGTTGCCGTTGACAGTGCCGTCACCCGCTGCTACCGCCCTGAAGTGGTATGTCGTATTACGCTGAAGGCTACTGACAGAGGCAGAAAACGCGCCGGTTAAGTCCCTTGGCTGCCAGGAGGTCACACTCCCATAGCTTGTGGTCAGGCCATACTCGAATCTAACATCAACGGGTGATGCGGAGCCCATAGCTGTGAGATCGCCGTTCAGAGTTGCTGTCCTGGCCCCTACACTGCTGGCAGCGTTAGTTACAACAGCAGGTACAACATCGTTGGTGTCGGTAGCTGTGTTATTGTTTAGATCGTTGTCAGTGATATACATAGGCGGGGTTACTGTTGCTGTGTTTACCAACGGCTGGCTCATCGTTGGGGAGACCGTTCCCTGGATTGTAAATGTGGCGTTGCCCCCGTTCAGCAGGTTGAGTGTTGTTTGTATATTGTTCCCAGCCCCGCTGTACGCTCCGCAGACCGATCCCGGTGAGGCGACGGCTGTCCAGGTGACGCCGGTGATGTCAGCGGGTACAGTATCTGTGAAAACCGCGCCGGTGGAATATTCGAGGCGCAGGTCGTTAGGACCGTTGTTGGTGGCCACTACTGTGTATGTAATGGGGTCGCCGGGAGCGACGCTGGTCTGGCCGTCAGTCTTGGTTACCTCGAGGTCGGCAGGTATCGCCACCGAGATGTTGCGGATCTCGTGATAGTTTGTGGAACCACCGGTGGAGGCGGCGAAACCCAGTTTGAGCGTGTCGGGAAGTGGAACCATGCCCGTTCCTGTGGTAAGGTCGTAGTCGGCGATGAGTTCTGTCGGCGTATTACCCGCACCGAACTGAATGCTGAGCGTCAGCTTCTTATCGGTCGAGATGGTCATATAGACTCTACGATAATCATCCCCCGTTTGAGACGGGCGGCTGCTCACCCCTGGGATATCTATGCCCTGGGACAGGGTTCCAGTCGTGGTCTGGTAATAGTAGCTGTTGGGATCGCCGTCGCCGGTGCTGTTGCCGGAGCCGCGAATAGTAACCGAGTCGGGGACCTTGCTCGTTTGGAGGTATCCGTGGTGACATCTAGCAGAGTCTTCTGCGGCGAAGTTACCCCACTCATCAATACCGATGCCCACATAGGCGTTGGACAGCCCGGGAATGTCGCCGCAGCCATTGGCATATCCCAGGGAGCCGCCGGCATCGCCTATCTGGAACTGTCCCGAGGTGGTAATGCCGTCATAGAGGAAAAAGGAGATTCCGTCAGCCCCGTCACCACCCCAGGCGGTATATTCGAAGCTGACAACGATTCCATAAGACGAGTGGAAATCCGTATCGTAATATGCATAGCCGAACTCATCATTGCCAACGCCAGTGAGTCTTAACCATCCCTGTCCATCAGGGTCAGCTCCTCCTGACGTTAGAACGGCAGATCCGCCCAGCACCCATCCCGTCATCGTGTCATCCATGCATGACTCGAAAACGGGGAGGCCATCAGCGGCTGCTGCGCCTGGCAGGATGCTGAACGCTGTCGCGATCAGCAAACCCAGAAGTAAAATACGAAGGCCTTTGATCATATAGCTCCCGCTTTTTGTTACTCAGCCTGCTGAGTTGACACAGCTACCGAATACCACTTCAGGCCAGAGCTTTACATAAAACCTGGCCTTTGTGGTATGTATTTACCTTCTGAATTACCACATTCTTAATTGCTAGTTTACGAGGACAGGACAGCTACGTACTCTTCGCAGTGTACGCCTTTGCCTGTTACACTGGTCTGCCCATCTATGTGAACAGAGCAAAAAAGGGGCATCGCTGCCGTCTTTTGCCCGGCGCTGGTGCCCCTTTAAACAGATTCGCTGTTATCTAATGGTTTACATAGTCAAAAGAGATATGCGATTATGCACTGATTACGTGCATAATGTCAAGTACTTTTAGCTATGTTTAGAAGTACATGTGCTTGACTTTACTTAACTTATCCTCCCATTTTTTTGAGAAGTCTGTTTGGGTATATTTGAGGTCTGAGAGGGTGTTGTGTGGCTTGCTTGACTTTGCAGAATACTAAAATTGTACAGTTAAGGTCATCTGTTCCAGCTACGTAGGACTATGCGTGCTACTCCTCCTACAAGCAGTACCTCAACGATGGAGGCGGCAACCAGGCCGAAAATAAGCCAGATATTTGTGGGTGCTGCTTGAGTGGGTGTTGTAGTAGCGGTGAGATCACATCTTATGTTCTCCCCGTTGTATAAGGTTCCGGTTTGTTGTGCCTTATAGCCATCTACTGTAAAATATACCGCTGTACCATCGGGATAGATAATGCCCTCTGGAGGGTATATTGCTGTGGAGTATGTTGATGGGCCGTAGCCCGTTGGTGTGATGGTTGAGTATTCGTCATTTCCGATGATCGCTGTTATAACAGTGCCGTCGGGCACATTAGCGCCGTCTAAGGTGGCTATACCCGTAAAGCGGCAGATAGGAGAGTCATCGGCCGAAGCAGTGAATTGGCAAATGAGAAGCACTACGGCTGCTATAAATACTAATGCCCTGACTTTTGTCATAATCAACTACTCTGCTTAACGATGTTGCTTTACCCCGTATGCTTGTTTCTTAGAGTAAATGCTGGCCTGATAGGGATAAACCGGGATGCGACTGTCTCTAAACGGGGTATTGAATTTCCCCTGTGTAGGCCATCTTTTGACTAGAGCAGCATCGTTTTAACCAGTGTGGTTCCGAATCCCTTGCTGTACTCGCTGGCGATATATATAATACCACATGAAATCCAGGCAAGAAATTGAGGAAGTAGCTATCGATTATGAGGATGACGTGTTAATATTAGGCGGGATATTATACTCTTATAGTGAACCATATATATTGTTCTACCAAATCAGGGGCTGAGTGTTGTATATTCCCTGCAATAGTGTGGGAGGAGAAAATGAGCGAAGATGAAATGAAGGAAATCGAAACAATTAAGGCGCTTGTCGAATATATGTGGAAGCAGGAGAATATTGACAAGATCAGTGACGAGATCCGGGGGCATGTCGATAGGATAGTCGGCGAGGTTAAGGAGAGTGTTGAGGAGCGGATAAATGGTGAGATCGTTGAAGACGTGGAGAAGCGAATCGCCGCTGAAATCAAGGGGGATATTAAGGAGAGACTTGCTGCTGAGATCAAGGAGGAGATCGGGAGAACCACGGGTGAGATAAGAGAAGGTGTTCAGGTGCAGATCACCCGTGAGGTCAAGGGTAAGGTTGAGGAGAGGCTTACAAAGGAGATTAAGGATCACGTAGTAAAAATTACACGTGATATGGAGAAAGATACTAGAAAGCAGATCACTGAAGAGATTAAGGGACATATTGGCAGGATCGCCGGTGAGGTGGGAAAGAGTGTTGAGGAGCGGATCGCCAGCGAAATCAAGGGGAAGGTTGAAGAGAAGCTTACAAAGGAAATCAGGGAACAAATTACGAGACAAGCCGCTGATATGGCGAAAGAGGCTCCACGGCACACCACCGGCGATAAGAAGGGGCAGATTGCGGAGATCACCAGCGAGATAAGAAAAGAAATTGAGAAGCAAGTAGCTGCCGAAGTCAGTGAACACATTAGCGAAGTCACTGACGAGATCAAGCAGAATGTCGAAAAGCGAATATCTGCTGAAATTGAGAGGAACGTTGAAAAGCGAGTTGTAAAAGGCCCTAAGCGCACGCGGCTTTATCTGGCGTTTGCTCTCAGTCTGGCCAGTATAGGACTGGGAATAGCCATCGCCGCGCTTGCTGGATTGGTCAGTTAATTAATTGTAGAAGCGTGATACACGGGGAGAGCCTTTGCGTGAGTCATCAGGATATAGTGCCGTAGATTGACTGAGGGGCCTATTTCCTGTGATGATATAATTCCTGCACGAGGTGTTATGTGAAAGCGCTTATCTTGGCTCCATTCTCAGCCACTGCTTTAGCAAGGCTCGGACAGAGCATGGAAGTTATCTATGAAAGCTGGATGGATACGCGAAAATTGCTGTCGTCAGACGAACTTGTTCAACGTATTCAAGGACAAGATATGGGGGTAGTGGTTATCGAGGCGGACTTTATTTCCCGGGAACTCTTCGAGAATGTGACAAAGCTGAAGCTACTGGGGGTTTGCAGGGCTGATGTCGTGCATATTGATGTAGAGGCGGCCACCGAGCATGGTGTTCTGGTAGTAAATGCTCCGGCCAGAAACAATATCGCTGTGGCTGAACTGGTTCTGGGATTGATGCTCTCTCTGGTGCGGAATATCCCGGTGTCCCATGACATGGTTATCTCGCGCAAATGGGTTGACCCGACCGCGGCCTATTTCTCACTACGTGGCACTGAGCTTACGGGAAAGACCATAGGTATAGTGGGCTTCGGGGCTATTGGTAAGCAGGTGGCAAAGATGCTCAGCGTCTTCGACACCTCTATATTGGCTTATGATCCTTATGTCGATGCCGATCAAGCCAAGGATTCTGGAGTTAAATTAATTGAACTGGACGAATTGATGGCCGGGTCGGATATAATCACTTTGCATTGCTCGACAGCACCCGGGGCGATAGGCCTGATAGATGCAAGCAGGATAGCGTTAATGAAGCCGACTGCTTATCTGGTGAACACGGCCAGCACTTATGTGATTGATATGGATTCGATTACTCAAGCTTTGAAGGAGAAACGAATCGCTGGAGCTGCTTTCGATGTCTATGAGACGTGGCCGGTACGGCCTGACAGTCCATTGCTGGAGTTGGATAACGTTGTCCTTACACCTCACATCGGTGGTGCTACTGATGAGACTATTTTGCGTCATTCACAGATGATTACCGATGACATAGAAAGGTTCCTGAGGGGGGAGAAACCCAAGAACCTGGTTAATCCTCAGGTGTGGGATGAGCGTATCTAGTAAGTACGTTTTAGCTATAGATGCCGGGTCCGGCGGTGGACGTGCTCTCATTATCGATCTCCAGGGCAACCTTGTTTCGTCTGCTTCCCGGGACTGGACATATGATGTCCCCGCTGATGCTGGTCCACTGGGTAAAGAATTCGACCCCTCATATTTCTGGGGCATCATCTGCCAGCTCATTGTGGAGGCTATTAAAAAGGCTGGCATAGCTTCAGTTGATATTATTGCTGTCAGTGCTGCCAGCCAGAGGCAAGGTGTGGTTTTTCTCGATAAGCACGGAGAGGAGCTGTATGCTGGCCCTAATACTGACATCAGAGCGATAATCGAAGGATTCTCCATCGACGGTGAATATGGCGGTGAGGTTTACGGCATCACCGGCCATGCGCCCTCTTTACTCTTCACTCCTGCCAGACTGCAGTGGTTCAAAGCGAATCGCCCCGATATCTACGAGCGCATAGCCACTGCCTTGCCAATTGGTGACTGGATTATATATAAGCTTTCTGGACAGCGGGTGGCCGAGGCCTCTCTGGCAAGCGGTATAGGATTGGTTGACGTTTGTGAAATTCAGGAATCAAGTCGCCTAATGGAAATGCTCGGGCTGTCCGAGGGTATTTGCCCCGGGATTACCGCTGCGGGTAGTCGCGTTGGCAATGTCACAATAGAGACCGCTGCGAAAACGGGCCTGACTCCGGACACATCTGTCGTTGTCGGTGGGGGCGATACCCAGTGTGGCCTGCTGGGCATGGGGGTTCGGGAGGAAGCTCAGGTCGGGATTGTGGCTGGCTGGAGCGGCTCCATTCAGATGGTAACGGCTGAACCCATCATCGACTCGGAGGGCAGGACATGGACGACATGCCATGTCATTCCCGGCAGGTGGATTCTGGAAAGCAACGCTCAGCAATCGGGAGGTGCCTATCGCTGGCTCAAGGGGATTCTGTTTGACGAAGCAAATGGTTCGGAAGAAACATACTCGTTGATGGACAAGATGGCGCAGGATGTGCCACCTGGCGCTGGAGGTGTGCTTGCCTTTATCGGCCCGACGGTGATGGACATGAGGCGTATGAGACCAAGCCTTGGCGGGTTCATTTTCCCTGTGACGCCAAGTGTGACTGATATCAGGAAAGAACATCTCGTCAGGGCGGCATTAGAGAACCTTTGCTTTGCTTTCAAGGCTAACTGCGTTCAAGTAGAAGAAATCTCGCGGCTGCGAATGAAGAAAGTCTGCATCGGTGGAGGATTGGCGCAGAGCCGGTGTCTGGTTCAAATTCTCTCTGATGTACTTGCCACTCCGGTAACTGTTTTCGAGGTACGTCATGTTACCTCGTGGGGGACGGCTATGTGCGCTGCCGTAGGCTCCGGCATCTATGACAGCTTTGAGCAGGCTTTTGAGGCAATGAAGCCCAAGTCTAGAGTAGTCGAACCAGACCATCAAAACACTCAAGAATGCAGTAAGTTCTATGAGAAATGGCTTTATGCTCATGGATGGCTGGACAAGTTGAGTGAAGATTTAGGATAAGCCTGCGGGAAAGCTGTAGTTCGGTTTTCAGTATTTATCCCCGGGTTGTCTTCTTAGGACAGAGATCAGGATACCCCGTGCACGGAATTAAAAAACGGCAACCCCCTTTGGATTTTCCGTAAAGGGATAGGGTTGTTCACCGAATTGCCTTCTGGAAAACCCGAGACCAATTGTATTGGTCGTAAGTTCAGCGCCTTTCTTCAGTTGTTGCTGTATTTCCCCTCACAAGGATTGGTAAACTTTTTTCCTATCAATGATTACCAGAAAGAGCTATTGTAGGTATGTGAGAAGGTGTGCTAATGTTTAATTAGGATAGTTCCGCCGTTGATAACTCGTTGTTAACGCAGGGGGTGAGCTGTGAGACAGACAGTTAAGGGTGCTACATTGGAGGCCTTACTGACCACTCGACAGGTGGCGGATTTCTTGCAAGTCAGCATATGCACCGTGAGGCGTTGGAGTGACAAAGGAATGCTGGGATTCTACCGCGTTGGCTCACGGGGCGATAGAAGGTATCGAAGAGTGGATGTTCTGAGCTTTCTGAAAAATACCCCTGCTAACCAAAGAAATACATAAATGATGGGTAAGTATGTCTCTGCTGAATCAGGTAGTCCTGTTAACAGTGTCTGGAAGCGAAATAGAGTGACTAGTAGTAAGGCGCACATGAAGAAATTCCTCGTGGATGTTAATCCAGCATATATCAATCGGAGCGTAGGATGGAGAACGACAAAGGGACGATATTAATAGTTGATGACGAAGAGTCTCTAAGGGGCGTAGTCTACCGCAAGTTGCAATCGCAGGGCTACAATTGTGTCGTGGCGGTTGACGGCAAGGATGCCATTTGGAAGGCGTTTTTACAGGATTTTGATATTGTACTCATGGATATCAAGATGCCGGGCCTGTCGGGCATGGAAGTTCTGCCCAGGATAATGATTGATCACCCCGATACTTGTGTGGTGATGCTGACCGCAGTGTCCGACACACAAACGGCTGTAGACGCTATGAAGTTGGGGGCGTATGACTACTTGACTAAACCCTTCAATATGGATGACCTCGTGATGAAAGTGGAAAAAGCTCTGGAAAGAAGAAGGTTGGTACTGGAGAACAGAGAATATCAACTCCGATTGGAGCAAAAGGTTCAGTGGCAGGGGGGGCAGATACAGCAGTACCGTAGCGAAGCTGAAGAGGCTCTTAGCCGGGAGCAGGAGGCTCTTACTGAACTGGAGGCTGAACGCCATTCACGGAAGGGATTCTCCGGGAAGTTGTCTCATTTATTAGGTGGTGGGACGAATGATCCGCGAGGCGACGTGAGAATTGCTGAACATAGTAAGACGGGTAATGAGAACAAGCAGAAGCAGAACGGAATTCCCGAAGAGCGGGATAAGGAATCATGAAGTGCGTCATAAATCCGATGTTCAGTATATTGAATACCCGGGCTTTCTAACTCTACTGAGCAAGCACAGGCGGTCTGACTGTGTACGTCTATTGAAGAAAAGCGTTGTTAAGTATGGTTGGCCTTGCCTCCAAGAAGCGTTTGTACCTCACGCGGGCTGAGCCTGCGCGCTTCTCCCTCCGATAGGTCTCCAAGTAAGATACTGCCCATACGGACTCGCTTAAGTGCCAGGACGCGATAGCCGAGATGCTCGAACATTCGTCTAATCTGCCGTTTTTTGCCTTCGTGTATCGTAATGCTGTAGTTGTATTCTTTAACATCAACTTCTTTGACGATAGCGCGATGGGTGATGCAATTCTCCAGCATCAAGCCCTGCTCCAGCCGGAGTTTCTCACTCTTTTTTAACCTCGCATTGATAGAGACCAGATATTCCTTCTCGTGTTCGAAGCTGGGGTGGGTAAGCCATTGAGTCAATTCACCGTCGTTGGTAAGCAGCAAAAGGCCTGTGCTTTCTTTGTCCAGGCGTCCCACGGGATATAGCCTCATGTGGCGATATTTCCCGGGCAGGATGTCTATAACTGTTGTACGCCCTCTCTCATCGCTGGTAGTAGACATAACGCCCTGCGGTTTATTAAGCATGAGATAGACTTTTTGTTTCGGCATGAGGTCAACTGGCTGTTTATCTATTAAGATGCGATCTTCCTCCATATTCAAAGGATAGCTGAAATCCTCCACCACTTTTCCGTTCACTTCTACTCTACCTTGACGTATGGCGTCAGCCAGCTGCCTTCTGGAGCCGGTTCCTGCTGTGGTTAGCGCTTTGAGGAGATGGGTTGAAGGCATTTCAGATGAACATTCCCCGGTTTAACAATACTGGCAGGCTGAATAGCCCTGTCTGTTCCGGTCAAGTGTGGGCCTTGAGACCAGTTTTATTGGCTATTCAGCCCTGATACGGAACATAAGCGTTCCGAAGGCCAGACCTGCCGCGGCCCAGCCGGCTAATACTAACAGCGATCGCCACAGGTCGGACCATACATATCCCGCGAGTACCAGGTCCCGTACACCGACGACAGCATAATCCACCGGGTTGAACTGCCTTACGGTGTCAAGCCAATCGGGTAAAAGTTGTGCAGGCATCATAGTCGAAGATAGGAACACTGTGGGCAGTGCGATAAAGTTTATGATGCCCATGAGTGGTTCCGGCCGTCTCAGAAGTACTGCGAGGCCGTTGGAGAATGCGGCAAACCCCAGGCCTAGCAGCGAGATGAGAAATATTGCGAATAGCACTCCAGGAACGCCGGTTACTATATCTACTCCCATAATGACAGCAATTATAAAAATTATTACTGCCTGAACTACGAGTATAACCATAGAAGCGATGACACGGCTTGCAATAATTGACAGACGGTTGATCGGTGTGGCCAGCATCTTGGAAAGGATTCCCATATCGATATCGTGCAGCAGCCCCATGCCTGCCCAGGCCGAGCCGAATAATACCGTCATCACCACCACGCCGGGGGCGAGGAACTGGAGGTAGTCACCGCCTATGCCGGGCAGAGTGGACACTGATTTGAAAATCTGGGGAAAGAGCAGCAGCCACAATATGGGCTGAATGAGGTTCATGAATATCCATACCCGCATGCGGATTTGCGTCTTCAGATGGCGTATAGTTTGAAACCAGGTATCGGTGAAGAGGCTCATAGCTATCTCCGGTAGCGCCTTCGCTGCATCTGAGCAAAGGTTGTAGCTGTACCCTCCTGCGCGCGTATGGTTCGGCCGGTATATTTAAGAAACACATCGTCCAGTGATGGTTTGGAGACAGAAAGTGTCTCGACCTCGATGCCTTCGTTGGCAAGGAGTCGCATTATTGTGGGCGCTGCAGATTCGCCTTTGTTGACATAAACCGCCAGTTCGCCATCAGTTGCCTGAGTCCCAAGAACGAATGGTTTGTTGGAAAGGGCTGCCTGAGTACGCCTGATGAACTCTTCGCACTGCTCTTCTCCGGTTTCACAGGTTGATAGAGTGACTACATCTCCGCCTATGGACTGCTTGAGTTCAGCGGGAGTTCCCAGTGCGATTATCTTGCCCAGGTCGATAATAGCGATTCTGTCAGCTAAACGGTCGGCCTCTTCCATGTAGTGAGTGGTCAGGAAAATGGTGATGCCCATTGCCTTGGCCAGGCTACTGATGTAGTCCCAGATATGCACTCGGGTCTGAGGGTCCAAGCCCACCGTCGGCTCGTCAAGAAAGATTAGCTGAGGCTGGTGGATGAGACCCATGGCGATGTCTAGTCGCTTGCGCATTCCGCCGGAGTATGTGGAGACTATCTTATCTTCGTAGCCCGTCAGGTCAACCAGTTCGAACAGCTCTTTAACTCGATGCTTGATAGTTTGGCCATCGAGTCTATAGAAACGTCCGTATAGTGCCAGGTTTTCTCGTCCAGTTGCGTATTCGTCGACTCCTACGTCCTGTGCCACGTAACCGATGTTTTTACGTACCTCGGCGGGACTTTTTACGATGTCTATGCCGGTAACTACAGCGGTTCCCGAGGTAGGCTGGATAAGCGTGTTCAGCATCTTGATGGTTGTAGTCTTACCGGCGCCGTTCGGGCCGAGGAAGCCAAAGACCTCGCCTGCTTTGACCTCGAAATCAATGCTGTCAACTGCCCTGATATTGCCAGGATAGATCTTGGTTAGCTGGTTAGTTTCTATAATGCTCACGGCTAATCCTCCGTCTCCCGATGCCGCATGCCAGAGACTTAAGATGATGCTGGAATTCTTTTACTTGACTCGCTGCACCACTCATTACAGATTATAAGCTTTCTATTTTACTTGGCAAAGACATAATTATTTGCCGTAAATTTACGATGCTTGGTAAGAATAATGTAAATTCTTATTGAGACGGACATAAAGTATACGCTGTGACATGTGATGTTGAACTCGATTTCTCAAAGTCGGTCGTCGTTCAGGAAATCCAGCAGGAGACCGTTGAAATAGTCTCTTTTCTGTATATGCGGCGAGTGCCCATAACCTAAGAAGACCTCCAGGCGTGCGGTGGGTATGAGCTCTTTCGCCTTAAAGGCCCCGGAAACCGGGTAATATGGATCACGCTTATTCCAGACAACAAGAGTGGGCACTTTAAGTTCCGGCAGTCTCTCCACGCACATCCAATCCTTGTCCTCACCGTCCTCTACAAGGAATCTGGGGTAGGGTTGCGCTGTACGCATAATATGACGAAGCCAGTACATAAACGCGCCCATGTACATTCCCCACCGGGCCAGTTTGCAGAAGCCTGCGGTATCGATGAGTACCAGACTGCGTACTATCTCGGGGTGACGGAGAGCGATCTCTAGACATACCCTTCCGCCCAGTGAATGCCCTACCAGAACGTGGTTTTCAAAGTCCAACTCCTTGATGAACTCAAGGGTAAAGTCGACGAATTCCGATAGATAGTAGCCGGTCTTGGATCTATCACTCAGGCCGAATCCTATCAAATCAGGGGCGTGGAGGCTATATGAGTGAGACAGGGCTTCCATAGTCTCCGCCCAGTCTTTAGAGTCGCTGGCACCACCATGTATCAGAACAATTGATGGGCCACTGCCTGTTTTCAAATAGTGTGCCTGGTGGCCGTTTACTCTGAGCTTGAAACTTTCTATCGTGCCGTCAGCCGCTGGTTTAATTGAACTCCGGTTGCGTTCTTTCATGGTAGCAATATATCACGACCAAGATGCAGAGCATCCCGGGGTAGCGCTGTGCAGTGAGTTTAGTGGGAATGCCCGCTGGGTACCCGAATGCATATTATATCTTGAATTAAAGCCTTCATCAAATCTTATTTAATTCTCATAGTGATGTAGCACTTTGCTTAGGCATATGACTATTTAGCAGTACGTGACTATTTGCAAGGGTAGGACTATTTACCTATGCGCTTTAGTACGTGTAGGTGATTGTGCCTGTGGTGAGCAATAGCTATGATTGCGCCAGAATGTATCACATTGCTCGTAAAAGTAGCAAATTCGTATTGAATAGCCACTTTAGTTCTTCGGAGTGTAGCGTGGGAACGATGGTAAAGGGGTGGAATTGTGAATAAAAGAACAGGCAAAAAGAGTAAGACAGCCAGTGGTAACAAACCGACTGGTAAGGAAATTATGACGTGTGATGAAGTTGCTGAATATCTGAGGGTGCATGTCAGTTCGGTCAGGCGGTGGAGTCGCAGCGGAAAGCTCACGGCCTACAAGGTAGGAGGCCGCGGCGATTGGAGATATCGTGAACAAGACGTCTTGGCATTTCTCTATGACACGGATGGGAAAGGCCAAGGGCAAGGGGAGGTGATGGTGATGTGCAAGGGCTAAATGGGGAGTCGAAGCGGTCTGCTTTGCCACGCGCAGGCTGTGAGAATGAGTGGCACGAAACTGAAAAGGAGGGAAAAGGATGTTGAAGAAACTAGCAAGGAAAACGCACCGGGACGAGAGAGGCATCACCGGCCTGGAGACGGCGATCATCTTGATAGCCTTCGTGGTTGTGGCCTCGGTCTTTGCCTACACAGTGCTGTCGGCGGGAATATTCTCGTCTCAAAAGGGTCAGGAGGCGGTCTACTCCGGGTTGGAGCAGGCGAGATCTACGCTGGAGTTGAACGGTAGCGTGGTTGCCAAGGCTAACTCAACCGCAGTCACGGAGCTTGTATTCTCTGTGAGTAACGCCTTGGATGGTGAGGCGATCGATCTTACCGATACCACGGGCAACAATGTCACCGTAATCTCCTATTCCAGCTCAACCGCCCGTTCGGAGGAACTGGATTGGACAGTGGCCTATCAGGGCTATGGTGACGATGACAACCTGCTGGAAGCCGGGGAGATGTTCGAGATCACAGTGGACATGACAGGGGCTGGCGAGACCATAGGTACCTACCAAACCTTCACTATTGAGGTCAAGCCTCCTACTGGAGCGGTGTTGATCATCGAGCGGACAACTCCTGCTGACCTTGACTCAGTAATGATACTGAATTAACGGCAATGCCGTAACCAAGAAAAAAAGGAGGGATAGAGATGCTTAAAGGATTATACAAGAGCCTACGCAGGGATGAGAGAGGCATCACCGGCCTGGAGACGGCGATCATCCTGATTGCCTTCGTGGTCGTAGCCTCGGTCTTCGCCTACACGGTGTTGTCGGCTGGGATATTCTCGTCCCAGAAGGGCCAGGAGGCAGTCTACTCCGGGCTGGAGGAGGCAAGGGCCTCTATGTCGACCAAAGGCAGCATGTTTGCCTACGGCGGCAACTTAACGGGTAACGCGACGGTGCTAGGTGTGTCCTTCTGTCTGGTCAACACGCTGGAAGGGCAGGCCATAGACCTGACACCTGGGGGAGGCAATGCTACGACGGATAACGTCACGGTGATTAGCTTCACTGACGCTACCCAGCACGTTGCCGATGTAGCCTGGACGACTACGTTTGTAGGAGTCAATAACAGTGACAATCTTCTCGAGGATGAGGAGCAGGTCATTGTTTATGTGGACTTCACAGATAGCGATGCTCCCGTGACTGGTCTGGGCATTTACGACTCATTCATCATCGAGGTGAAGCCCGTAACCGGAGCGGCCCTGGTCCTAGAGCGGACCCTGCCTGGCAGGATCGACGCTGTAATGAACCTTAACTAGAGGAGTTAGCTAAGGTAGTAGGTGTCGCTGCTGAGGCAGCTCTGCCTCGGCAGCGACACCAATGTCATAAAGAACAGGGGTGGCAGCATGGAACAGAGAATCAATGTTCTTGAAGAAGAATTGAAAGTGCTTAAGAGCCAGATCAAAGCGGTGCTGCTGGATATCAAGGAATTCCTGGCCACCGGCAACGGCAATAGTTACACTCCTCATGGAGAAAGCGGAGGTCAAGTTGGGCAGGGGCCTGTGGACAGTAGCGCGGGTGTTGGGCCGATTACTATCGGTAGCTATGGTATGCCGGGGCCCGGTCCGATGATCGGCTATGGAGCAGCAGCAGCGCCCGGTCCGGCAGGTGGCTATGTTGACCCTGTACATGCTGCAGGTCATAAGCCGGAGGCTGAGCTGCCGGCCGCAGATTTACGTGATGAGGCTAGTGAGCGCGTCGACCACGCTCCCCACCAAGATCAGAAACAGCAACCTGAAGATGTCAGCATGGAAACTGTGGGCAAATGTGTGGACAATCAGGTCGTTGACTTGCTGACTGTTTCAGTACTGGCGCAATGGCTATCCCGCGCTATACCTGCTGTGGGTAAGGGGCAAATAGGAAAACTCGTAGAGATCTATGACATAACGGGTAACCTGCCACCGCGTCTGAAGGAGACTATGCTGCTGCTCGCAGACCTCTATGGCGGTAGCAAAACCGAAGAGGTTGAAGCGGCTGAAGCAGCTGATGATATACCGGCTTCCGTGAGTATCCAGCTGCTTATTGAGCTTGATAGCTTATTGCGCTATCGAAACGGCGCCCTTGAATCTGTTGTTTTTTCGATGCTTCTTGATAAAGGGTCGGTCAGCGGAAAGGATAGCCATGGATAAGGTCCTAGCCACAGTGCTTCTCATAGTCGCCGCGGTGGTCTGTGTGACCCTGGTGATCAACGCTGTTTATCCGGCGATTACCAGCTCAAGTGGAGCGCTTGGCAGTGCGTCAGCGCGTATGACTGAACGGATGAGGAGTCAGGTAGAGATTATACATGCAGCGGGTGAACTGGATGAGGATGGTAGCTGGCAGGACACCAATTCCAATAACTATTTCGATGTTTTTGTGTGGGTCAAGAATATAGGTGCTGAACCTGTAGACGATGTGAAACGATGCGACGTATTCCTGAACGGCAACCAGACGGTTTGGGCATGGATACCCTATGTGGATTACGCTGAGGATAACTATCCACAATGGAACTATGTGATAGAGAACGGGAGCGACTGGAGTACTGCAACTACGGTGAAGATAGAGATAAGCTATGATAGCCCTTTAGCGTCCGGGGAATACCGCATCAAGACCCTTATTCCCAATGGGGTATCCGATGACTACTACTTCAGTATGTAAAGACGATGAGCAACGCAATTGTTACACTATTCGTCGTAGCCTTGATGCTAGTAGCGGTTCTAACATGGTCAAATGCCTCCTTCAATTCAATAGACTCTGCGGCGCAGTCCTGGAAACAGATGGTGGAGACAACAAAGGAGGTATTGAGGACTGATATAGAGGTCATAGACACTCAATATAATGACCCGTTTGTGGAGGTATTCGTTCGGAACTGTGGCGAGGTGAGTCTCGCCCATTTCTCTAAGTGGGATGTGATGGCGCATCACTACGACGAATCAGACGGGTACTATGTTACCCGGCTTTTATATACTGAGGATGTTGATCCAGGTGACGACCATTGGAGTGTTGGAACTATATACTCAAGCGACAGCCTGGGACAGGAGGAGGTGTTTGAGCCCGGGATTCTGAACACGGGCGAGGTGGTGATGATGAAGTTGAAATTGGTTCCTGAGCCTGGGAATAAAACCACAAACTGGGTAATCGTGTCCAGCTACAATGGTGTGGTTGCCTCGGCGCAGTTTGAGGGATAGGAGGACTGAAATGGATGAGCATGAAGAAAAGATTAGCAGAATAATCTCTACTGGCAATGATGAACTGGACAAGAAGATAGGTGGAGGCATACCCCTGAGGTCACTCAGCCTTATCGAAGGCCAGCCTGATTCAGGGAAATCCGTTCTTACCCAGCAAATGGTCTGGGGTTCTTTAAGAAACGGCCTGAACGCCATGGTTTTTACCACTGAGAACACTATGAGAAGCCTGGTTACTCAGATGCAGAGCCTGAACCTGGATGTTCTGGATTACCTGCTTCTTTCCAAGTTGCGAATATATCCCCTTGACGTAAAAAAAACCAGGAGACATCTAGATACAGGACTGGTACCGCTTATCCGCAATTGTGCTGATAAAGGCGTTGACCTGGCGGTGATTGATTCTATCACCTATTTTGTGACTCATGCTTCCATCGAAGAGGTGCTCACCTTTTTTGAGGACTGCAAGGTGATGTGTGGGCAGGGTCTGAGCATACTATGTATTGCTCATAGCTATGCCTTTGATGAAAACGTTATGGTCAGGCTGGGTTCGATGTGCGATAGCCACCTTAGACTGCGTATAGAGACGATGGGGAGCAAGATGATAAAGATATTAGAGGTGGCTAAGGTACGTGGGGCAGAAATGCATACTGGAAATATTGTCTCTTTCGATGTAGAGCCAGGTTTAGGTATCAAAGTGATACCTTATTCCAAAGCGAGGGCCTAGAGTTAATATGCCAAAAACATTATTGCCCTTTGAGCCAAAAATAGAGGAGGGGACTTCTCGGCGCAACCCAGATGAGCACGATGACTTGTACCGGTCGCTCCCCGAGGAATTGCAGGGTGCTGTTAAGGAGAACGGGCACCTTTGGGACTATCTGTGCCTGCTTCCCCTTGAGGAGTTAGGGGACATTGAATACCACGCTGAAGTTAAACGGGCACTGGCGGACCAGCAGCCGTACAACCTCATCTACTCTGTGGGGGGTGGTATGTTCGTTCACATCCTGTCCGACCCCGCTGGTGGCAGGCCAAACTATATTCCAATAGAGCCGGGTATGACTCAGGACCTGAGCTATGCGCTTTCTCAACTAGAGGACAGGCTGGTCGATGAAGCTGGCGTGCTTACCGATTTGGAATTAGACGAAGAGAGGATGGACGGGCTTAGGCAGCTGGTAGACAAGGTCTGCGTTGTACATCACAATGGCGCCGGCGCTACATCGTCCAATGGAGCAGGTGGTAAAGGAAAGAAAGGAAAAAGGAAGGATAACAAGGACAAGGTACAGGTAACACCCGAAGAGTTGGAGGCCTTGAAGTACATGGTCGTCAGGGAAAAAGTGGGGATGGGCGTCCTGGATCCGATGATACGCGACCCCAATATTGAGGACATCAGTTGCAGTGGGGTTGGGCATATATTCCTGGAGCATAAGATATTTAAGAGCGTCAGGTCAGCGGTAGCCTTTGAATCTCACGAAGACGTGGACGATTTTGTGCTTCGTCTTTCCGAGCAGATAAAAAAGCCGGTCACTCTGCGCAGCCCCATTGTGGATGCTACCTTGCCTGATGGCTCCCGAATCAACATAGTCTTCGGCAGGGAGGTCTCGCGCCGTGGCAGCAACTTTACCATCCGAAAGTTCAGCGAAACGCCGTTGAGCATCATGGAACTCATTGAGTTTGGAAGTTTGAACTACGAAATGGCAGCTTATCTATCCATGGTGATTGAGGATGGCATGAATTTGTTTGTCGTCGGTGAAACAGCCTCCGGAAAGACAACCCTGATGAATGCGATAACTACGTTTATGCCGCAGAACCACAAGATTATAAGCATCGAGGACACGCCGGAGCTTCAGGTGCCTCATGCCAACTGGCTACGCGAGGTAGCCAAGAATCCAGCCCCTGGTGAGAAGGGGGCACATGTAACCATGTTCGAACTGCTGAAGGCCGCTTTGAGGCAGCGTCCTGATGTAATTATTGTGGGTGAGATTCGTGGTGAGGAAGGAAACATCGCTTTTGGCGCCATGCAGACAGGGCACCAGGTGATGAGCACTTTCCACGCCGCCAATGTGGAGAAGCTGATTCAGCGACTAACGGGACATCCGATAAGTGTGCCCAAAACTTATATGGATAACTTGAACGTTGTAGTGTGCCAGAATGCGGTGAAGTTGCCTAATGGAAAGAGGGGTCGCCGCGCAACCAGCATCAACGAGATCGTCGGATATGATCCTGTTGCGAATACCTTCTCTTACGTGGAGGTGTTTCGTTGGAACCCTGTAAACGATACCTTTGACTTCGTGGGTAAAAGGAATAGCTATCTTTTAGAGGAGAAGCTTGCCCTTAAGCGCGGAATTCCACCTAATAAGAAATGGCAGGTCTATAACGTGGTTGAGAGAAGGAACAGGATTCTAGAAAAGCTCCACAAAGAAAAGGGAGTGAGTGATTTTTATGGACTTCTCAAGGTTTTGGCCAAGGCGCAACACGAAGGACTCTTTTGATAGCGAGTATATTAGCTACGACCTGTTCTACCAGCTCGCTTATATGTCCTCTATAGCTGCGGCGGGGCTACCACGCAGCCAGATATTCGCATTTGCCAGCCAGCTTTCCTGTAGCTCGTCGAGCTACTTCAAGGAGGTCCATGTTTTGGCCAAGCAAATGCGTTATGACTACGCTGTTGCCTGCCGAATGGTGGGGGAGTCTGCTGATAATGGTTCGGTTAAAAGCCTGTTGTTGCGCCTTGCCAGTTCTCTGGGTTCAGGGGAATCGGAGGCGGACTTCTTAGCCCAGGAGGCAGCGATTCAGGCCGAGGCATTCAAGAATGAGTACGAGCGCGGGGTGGAATCGCTGAGAAAGTGGACTGAGGGATACGCTGCCCTGATTGTATCTGCAGCGCTGATAGTTATGGTGGCCGCTATCTCCATGCTCATATACTCTGTGGCAACATCGTTCACTGTCACGCTGGTAGGAGTTACCGTGTGCGTTGCGGCCTTGGGGGCATGGGCAATATACAGGGTTTCCCCCAAGGAAGTGAGGGTTCATTCACCGACATCGAACTGCCCTACTTACAGCAGAGCTCGTTGGCTGGCACGCTTACTAATACCTATTGCTGCGGCCTGCTTTTTCATCGTATTACTGTCTGGTTTTGGACTGGGATGGGCCCTTATCGTAGTCGCTATCTTAATGGTTCCTGTGGGTGTAGCCGGCGGCCTGTTCGACCGCCGGGTGAAGAAGAAAGATTCGGACATAAGCACTTTCCTCAGGTCACTGGGAAATGTAGCATCGGCTGTTGGGATCACTGTATCCAATGCTCTGGAGAGGCTGGACCTCAGGTCGACGGCAAACCTGGCGGGTGACGTCAAGAACCTTCATTCCAGGCTGCAGTCCAGGCTGAAGCCAGACGTATGCTGGCAGCGTTTCTCTCTGGAGACAGGCAGTGAGACCGTATACAGAAGTGTGAAGATGTTTCACGATGCGAACAGGTTGGGTGGCGACCCGGAGGAGGTTGGGAATCGCTCCTCTGTATTAGCAATGACCCTTGACTTCCTGCGTGCGAAGAGGAATCAGGTATCGTCGTCGTTCGGATTCCTGGCTTTTGCCATGCACGCTGCTCTTATCGGGCTCCTGGTGTTCGTTGTGCAAGTAATCATACTCTTCGCTAAGGTTGTGGAGGGGGTTTATACGCAGTCAGTAGCGGAGGCTCAATCAAAGGCAGTCGAGGTGTTCAGTTTCAGTTTTGAGAGTGTCCGCCTTCTCGAAGTATTAACACTGCCCTGTATTCTGGTTCTTTCCGTCACTACTGCTTTCGCTGTAAAAGCGGCCGATGGTGGCAATATGTATAAGTTTTTTGGATACCTTAGCTTGACACTTGGCTTATCGGGAGTGGGATTGGTGATGGTGCCTGTGTTGGTAGAGAAGATCTTCTCATCTATACAAATGATGTAGTTTGAGCTTAACAAGGGGAGGATATCATGGGTTCGGTAAAATGGTCGTGGCGGATACAGCGCCTTTCCTGGGGCCACGTCAAGGGGTACCTGCTTGGTCGTGAGGAAGAATCTCTATTGGAAGAAGACCCTGTAGGAGAGTTCCTGTCGTGTAAAGATGAAGGGATTTATCAACTGGAAGATGAGGAAGTCCGGGAAGAGGCACAAACAACCCTTGAATCTCAGGAAACCGGGGCTGAAAAAGAAGATACGGATAAGCTCGGGCCAGCACCAATGAGCCTCGAACAAAGCTCTGAAGAGCAGGAACCTATAGCTGATGATTTGGCAACCGGCGCTATGGATGAGGCGGAGGACGAAGCTGTTGGACTCAGAGATGAAGCAGAAGAGATGGCAGAGACAGATGCAGGGACCCGGCGGGCTCTTGAAGGCGAATCAGAAGAGGCGGCAGAAGCAGTCTACGACAGCACTGGCTCTGTTGAGGTAGAAGGTGAAAGTTTAGAGTTGACGGCGGCACACGACGAATTAAAGGTTGCTGATACGGAAAGCCCGGGCACCGAGGCCCCGACATCGGGTGATGTTGACCCTCAAATATTTGAAATGGGGGAACTTGAGGTTGAGGTAGCTGAATCAAGCGACGATGAACTCCAGGCAGACGAGGAAAAGGAGCACAGAGACGAGGTTTCATTTTCACCACAATCTGAGGAGGCTCAGGAGGATGAGGATGTCGATGGTATGCTGGAAATTTTCAGAAGCGAGCCGCTCTCAGAGAATCCGATCAGTGTTCTCTCTCAGGAGCTTGGCGATACTGATGTCTATTCTCTGCTGGAGGAGACTAGAAAGATAGCTGACAAGGTAAAGGACTCATCCTAAGAGGTTTTTAGAACATTTCCCGGGACCGCCCCGACGCTCGCTCTTCTTGCCGCTCTACAGATGAAGCATGTTGTTGCCCAGTACGCCTACAAACAGCACTACCAGCAACATCTGGCAAGCGATCATAGCTTTAAGGTGCGTGGTCCTGGTTGCCAGCCACCAGAATCCCAGCCCTATGGCAATAGTGACGAGAAATTTTGCTCCGTAGAATAGTACCTCATTCTGTGATAGCAGAGCCCTGGCGAAAGGGTTACCCTCGATATTGGCGGTGTTCTGAAGGCAGAAGTAGGTAACGCTGGCATCAGCCAGGGATAGGACAACCCAGGCAATTGCCAGGAATCGTGCTATTCTTACCAGGTTCGTTTGTGTACGCGTCAGAGTTCTATTTAGCATGGCCGCCTTTCAAGCTGAGGGCAGGAACTCGCGGAAAAACACCATGCTCCTGTCCTTTTTTTGAAACAGGGTTGTGCTAGACTATAGTACCGAGGCTATACTACTACTATAGTACTAGTACAATCGTAAAAAACTTCACTGACGAAGTCAACGTAACGTTTATTGATGTTCCCTACCTCTACCTCTCGGATTTGCCCGGGACTGCGGTTGAGAGTGCGGGCATATAGAGATACAGGACTGGCTCTTTCTTCCTGAGATAGTGATGTGATTATGGCAATGATTGTGCCCGGCTGTTCCTTGCGAGCTATCTTCGGCTGGCGAACTGCGCTAAGTTGCTGAAAGCGACCCTGCCCCACCTTGAGGATGTAACCTAGTCGGGTAACTGCAACTGCCGCAAGTACTCTTTTAACTCTGTTCCCAGGTCCGGTCGGCTAAGGGCAAACTCGACGGAGGCTTTGAGGAAGCCCAATGGCTCGCCGGTGTCATAGCGTGTTCCCTGGAACTGATAGGCGTATATAGACTGCTCTTTCAACAGTTCTTTCAGGGCGTCGGTGAGCTGAATTTCCCCAATAGCCCCGGGAGTAGTTCTCTCCAGCATAGTAAATATCTCCGGCGTGAGAATGTATCTGCCGACTATGGCTAGATTGGAAGGAGCCTCTCCTGGATTCGGCTTCTCAACGAGGCTCAGGACCTGGTATACGCGCTCGTCTACTTGCTTCGGTGCGATTATGCCGTAGGCAGAAGCTTTTTCAGGTGCGACAGGTTCGACGGCGATTACACTGCAACCGTAGCGATCATATATTTGCAGCATCTGCTTCATGGCAGGCACTTCAGAAGCGATTAGGTCGTCCGGAAGAAAAAGAGCGAATGGTTCGTCGGCCACAAGGTCTCTGGCTACTGAGACAGCATGTCCTAAACCGAGCTGCTCTTTCTGGCGAATATAGCAGATGCGGGCGAGCTCTGATATCCGCTGCACCTCCTGTAATCGCTTCTCGTCACCCTTTTGCTTCAGAGCATGCTCCAGGTCGAAAGAATGATCAAAGTGATTCTCAATGGCGTGCTTGCCCAGCGCAGTGATGATGATAAGTTGCTCGATACCCGAGGCCACGGCCTCCTCTACCACGTACTGAATTATTGGTTTGTCCACTAGAGGCAGCATTTCCTTGGGCTGTGACTTTGTCGCTGGCAGGAATCTTGTTCCCCAGCCGGCGGCGGTTATTACCCCCTTACGAATCTTCATATGCCCTCCCGGATTGTCTATTTCTATCCAATATCTCTACAACGAGTTCGAGCATTCTGTTCAGTCCCCAGCCTTTGGCCGCGGAGATCAAAGCAGCGGTCTTTACTCTCGCTCCGATGCGGTCGATGAACCGCGTAACGGCTTCTTCGTCACCGGGCTTAAACTCCCCACCCAGCAGGTCTATCTTATTGAGGGCTATAAGCCTTGGCTTTTCAGCCAGATCAAGGTCTTCCAGCATGTTCTCTACGGTATGGCACTGCTGAGGGGCGGTTTCGCTGGAGATATCCACAATGTGCAGCAGTAAATCGGCTTCGCATAATTCTTCGAGTGTAGCTCTGAAGGCAGCGACCACAGTGGGCGGCAGCTTCTGAATAAACCCGACAGTATCGGTTAACAGCAGCTGGTTATTGTTTGGGAGGACGAGGCGGCGCGTCGTGGGGTCGAGTGTAGCGAAAAGCTTGTCCTCCACTAACACGTTTGCTCTGCTCAATGAGTTGAGCAGGGTGCTTTTACCGGCATTGGTATAACCTATCAAGGCGATAACAGGTATACCACGCTCGCTGCGGCGACGCCGATACAGGGCGCGGTGCTTCCTCATGGCCTCAATGTCTTCTTTGAGATGCCGAATCCTGCGCTGAATAAGGCGGCGGTCAGTCTCAAGCTGGGTTTCTCCCGGGCCTCTGGTGCCGATACCACCCCCCAAGCGTTCGAGGTGAGGCCAGCGTCCGGCCAGTCGAGGCAGAAGATACTCCTGTTGAGCAAGCTCGACTTGTAGTCTGCCTTCATGAGTGTGTGCCCTTCGTGCGAAGATGTCCAGGATGAGGGTAGTGCGGTCTATCACCTTGGCGTCTAAAGCACGTTCCAGATTTCGCTGCTGGGCTGGAGAGAGTTCATCATCGAAGATAACCAGGTCGTATCCAAGCTGCTCTTTGAGAGAAGACAGTTTCTCAAGTTTGCCTTTGCCCAGATAGTATGCGGGTGTTGGAGATGTCAGGCGCTGTGTTATCGAGCCTACCACTTCGGCCCCTGCTGTGCGCGCCAGTTGACCTAACTCATCGACGGAGCGCTCCAGCGACCAGCCATTGGTATCACCCCGTATCTCGACTCCAACAAGCAGAGCCTTTTCCGCTGGAGGACGGGTCGTAACTGTTGTCCGCTTGATCTAGCTCCTCCTTGTTTGGTTCTCCTGCCCTGTCACGATGAGTAGCCCGTCGCCACAGGAATGGCGACGCTACGGCTAAAGGTGGCCTCCCCATTTCTCCAATCTGGCAAGCCCTTCTTCGAGCCGGTCATCCGGAATGGTTAAAGAGATGCGAATGTATCCTTCTCCATATTTTCCGTATCCACTGCCCGGTGTGACCACTACGGAGGCCTCATCAAGCAGCTTGGCGCAAAAATCAAGGGAGGTATAAACATCGGGAATCCGGACCCAGACGTAGAGGCTGGCTATCGGTGGCTTTGTCCTGAGCCCTATCCTGGTGAGGGTTTCGACTACCCTGTCACGGCGTCGCTGATAGATGGCGTTGTGCTCTGCAATGCAGTCCTGGTCTCCGAGGAGAGCCTCGATGGCAGCGTGTTGGATTGCCTGCGGAATACCGGAATCGAGATTAGATTTTACCCTCATCAGAGCTCCGATCATCTCCGCGTTGCCAACTGCCATTCCGATACGCCACCCTGTCATATTATAGCTCTTGGAGAGAGAGTGAAATTCAATTCCCGCGTCCCCAGCCCCGGATGCCTGGAGGAAGCTCGGAGGGCTGTAACCATCGAAGGCGACCTCGGTATAAGGGGCATCGTGGCACACAGCCAGGTTGTGCCTTTTGGCGAAATCCACCACTTTATTAAAGAAGTCGACATCGGCTACTGCCGCCGTGGGGTTATTGGGATAATTGATCCACAGCATTTTGGCTCTTTGCGCTACCTCGGTGGGGACTTGGTCGAGGTCGGGAAGGAAATCATTGTCCTCAATAAGCGGCAGGAAGTGACACTCGCCGCCGGCGAACATAGTGCCCATAGAGTAAACAGGGTAGCCGGGATCGGTGACGAGCGCAAGGTCGCCCGGGTCGATAAAGCATAGAGCAATGTGACCGATACCCTCTTTGGAGCCGATGAGAGGCAGGACTTCCTTATCGGGATCGAGGGACAGTCCGAAGCGGCGCCGGTACCAGGAAGATATGGCTTGCCGCAACTGGGGCAGCCCGTCGGACTCGGGGTAGCGATGATTCGCCGGGTCTTGTGCCGCCTGACACAGCCGGTCGATGATATTCTGGGGGGTGGGGATGTCGGGGTCGCCGATGGCGAAGCTGACTACGTCCTCACCGCGGGCTCTCTTTTCCGCTATTTTTTTACTGATACCGACAAAGAGGTATGGTGGAAGGTTCTCGATGCGCCTGGCTAGCTGCATTATACTTTTCTCCTCATGTTAGGAGTTATCCTTTTACCTTCGTTTATTTTGCACTTCAGATAATCTGGCTCTTGATACTGACTAACAGTAAAGCATTATATCTGTAGTTAACACGCTTGTTACCATTAACCGAGTCTAAAATCCCCCCTTACCCCCCTTTACAAAGGGGGGATAAAGTCCCTCTTTCTTAAAGGGGTTAGCATATTTAAGGCATAACCATTCAATAAAAAGGGAGGGGATAAGCTTATCTCTTTACAAAAGGGGGCAAAGTCCCACTTTCCCAAAGGGGTGAGTGTAGCTAAGGCATACGCATTTAATAGAAAGGATGGGAATGAAAGTCCCCCTTTTTTAAAGGGGGATTTAGGGGGATTATAAATTATCATATATCCTCTCAACAACCCCATTAAGATTCTCAAACACTTCTCTGTCTGAAAACCTTAAAACTTCTAATTTGCGCGCTATCATATAATCATCCCTGCTCCTGTCTTTCTCAGTTCCTTCGTCGTTATAGTGCTGACCGCCATCAATTTCAATAATTAGCCCTGCTTTGGGACAGTAGAAATCAACTATATAGCTGCCTATTATCCTCTGTCTATAGAATTGGTAACCCTTTAACTGCTTACGCCTCAATTTTGCCCAGAGCAGTCTTTCTGCATCGGTCATATCTTTTCTTAGTTGGCTGGAGAATGCTTTTAGCCTTTTATTATAGAGCAGAATTACCTTACTCCCAGGCGAGCGTTTTAAATCCCCCTTACCCCCCTTTGTAAAGGGGAGTAGGACAAGTCCCCTTTTATAAAAAGGGGTGATATATAATGTATTTGGCCAGTTTAGTTGTGGTTTTCTCCTCTCTTTTAGTAGACGTTACGTTACATTCAGTATGAACCGTGACGTTTAAGTATGGTGCCGTTCAGTTCTTTTCGCTGTATCCATCTGGCCTCATCAGGTGTTAGAAGCAGGACATCGATTGGGCCGCCCACGTTCTTTGGCCGTGCCTGGAAGCGCATGGTATCTATGGTGGTCCGAATTGCGTAGATTGCGAAGTCAATCGCGTCCTGAAGCGCCATCGCGTCCCATATAATGGGAGCCGGTGATCGGATCACTTTATCATTGCCTTTTTCGTCTTTGACTACCACTGGAATGAGGATGGAGGTAAGAATGTCGGTCTGCCCGGACCAGGCAGCGCCGTAGCTTAGAGAGCCGTCCGGCTTCACGTTTCTTCTCTCAACAGCGTTTCGGGATACATGACAGGAATGGACATAAGGTACGCTGATCTTGCCCTCTTTTTTATAGCCGGTGACGTGGAAACCAACATCGGCATTGGAGAATGACTTACGGAAGTATTCAACCAGCTTCCGGGGGACAGTCTCCACATCGTCGTCAGGTGTCAAATCCTCCTCAATGAATCTCTTGATACGGCTTGCTATGGGAACGCCCCCGAGCAAGTCCTGCCCGAAATTGGAGATGCCGGTCTGGTGCTTCTCCAGCAGAAATGTTTTAGTGATGGAATCTGAGTTGACCGTCTCCACCTTGAAGCTTCTGCCTTCGGGCGCCTTCCCTTCAACTGTAACGGACTGCCGGCTGTCCGACGCCATGATGATTCCCTCCGGTACATATACGGCTATCACGAAACTCATTTTCGGTTTCCTTTCGTCTTAATCAATCTTTCCAGACTCCATAGAATACCGTCTCGGCGGGACCGCTGAGAAATACCTCTCCTGCTCCGTCCCAGTCTACAGTCAGGAGGCCGCCGGGCAGTAATATGCTTACGGGGGTGTCCGTGAGGCCCTTCAGTTTGGATACCACTGCTGTGGCGCAGGCTCCACTGCCACAGGCAAGGGTCTCTCCCGCGCCGCGCTCCCAGACTCGCGCTCTGATCTCACCTCGGCTGATGACATTCGCTATCTCAAAGTTTACCCTGTTGGGGAACATAGGATGGTGCTCTAATACGGGGCCAACTTCGGGTAAGGGGAAGTCGGCGACGGTATCGTCCGGAAAGCATACCGCATGGGGATTACCCATGGAAACACAGCTAATTCTTAATTCAGTATCCCCTACTTTTATTGGGTAATCGACAACGGGAGTCTCGTCAGGCTCGTCCCTGTGCCCCAAAATAACCGGTATGGCTGCGGGGTTGAATGCCGGTATGCCTATTGATACCCGCACGTTTTTCTCGTCCTGGATTCTGACGGCTCTTGTTCCTGCCAGGGTCTCCACCGTGAACTCGGAACTGTTCACCATACCATTTTCGGTAGCGTATCTGGCAAAGCACCTAAGGCCGTTTCCGCAGGCTTCCGCCTCTGACCCGTCGGGATTAAACATCCGCAGGCGCAGGTCTGCTGTCTTGGAGGGGAGGAGTAGAAGAAGCCCGTCGGCGCCCACACTGAAGTGACGAGGGCACATGTCTCTTGCCAGTGCTGGCCAATCACGCTCAAGCTCACGGGCATCTATCAGGACAAAATCGTTCCCCGTGCCTTGCAGTTTGGCGAAATTCACTCTTGCAACTCCGTCTAGAAGCTGTCTTGTGCCTCTTCAACTGTGATCTTAACCACGTGGTTGACTTTAAGGTTGCGTTCAGCGAACTCCTTGCTCATTTGATCGAAGATATCGCCGGAATCGAGTATCTCTCCCCTGCCCCAGATTCGGCACCCTTTCATGCTTTTTGGATGTACTACCAGGATAGAAACCTGTGGGTTCTCTCTTAAATTGGCGATGGTACGCGGCGAACTGATGTCAGCGAAGACCACATGCTCGTCATCAAGCACCCGAAATGACCCTTTGGCGGAAACATTCGGCCTACCGTCCCTGCTCGATGTAGCTATTATACCGGGGCGAATCTCGGCGATGGTTTCCATTATTTTGTCTGATAATTTACCCATAAATCACCTTTGCCCGTTCATAGTATATGCAGGATTTCATGGCCACTCGGATTCATCGAAATCGACTTTCTCGCTGCGATGCTTCAACCAGAGACGCCCTATGTAGAGAATGGGTAAAAGCAAGACTCCAAACACAATTCCGTATAGGAACTGCTTTAGCGGCTGATTCATAATATCACAACCCTCCTCAGTTCTCTAATGATGCGCGTGTTGTTTAGCTGAAAACCGCTCGATTAAATCCCTCACAGCTTGATCGATTTCTTGTCGTATGTCAAACCAGTGAATGCGTTCGTCATGGAGGCGAAACCAGTTGTTTTGATGTCGTACAAAACGGTGTGTATTGGACTTGATTTTCTGGATTGCTGTAGTCAAGTCTATTTCCCCCTGGAAGAACATGCCTATCTGTTTATAGCCTAGTCCCGACATCGAGGGGAGGTTGAATCCGTAGCCCATTTTGACAAGTCCTTCAACCTCGGCTAACAGGCCTTTCTCCATCATGCTGTCAACACGAGCATCGATTTGTCGGTAAAGGTCTATTCTATCTGTGGTTAGCCCTATGATTAGAGAATTAACGAAAGGCTCTTTCCCCTGTAGTCGCGAGAATGGTCTGCCTTTACGGGAGACCTCGATCGCGCGGATTACCCTGCGTGTGTTCCTGGGATCGATCTGCTCTGCTGCGTCTGGGTCGAGTTGCTTGAGTTCCTCGTAAAGTACCCCTGTTCCCTGGGATAGTGCTCTAGCCTCGAGTTCTCGCCTTATAACATGGTCGGGTGGAACCGGTGGTATGCGCCATCCCTCCAGGAGCGCCCATACGTACAAGCCACTCCCACCTACCAGGATTGGCAGTTTTTCTCTCCTCTGGATGTCGTCTATAGCTTCGCGTGCTTTGTGTTGATAGAGAGCCAGGCTAAAAACCTCATCGGGGTTAACAACGTTGATGAGGTGGTGAGGGACAACAGCCATATCATCAAGTGTAGGCTTGGCCGTTCCGATATCCATGTGCCGGTAGACCTGCCGGCTGTCGGCGTTGATAATCTCGCCGCCGAAGGTCCGGCCAAGCTCAAGCGCCAGACTGCTTTTACCAATTGCGGTTGGCCCCACTACGGCCACCAGAGAAATCATCCCGCTTGCTTAATCTTAGACGTTTGCTCCATAATGCCCAAGAACTCCGCTGCTTTCAAGCTGGCTCCACCCACCAGGGCACCATCGATCTCTGGCTGGCTGATGAATTCGGAGACGTTGGCGGAGGTGACACTGCCGCCGTACTGGATACGCATATCCTGCGCTATGGCATCGCCGAAAAGCTGGGCAACGACGCTGCGGATAAGGCCGCTGATAGCATTCGCCTGCTCGCCTCTGGCAGCCTTGCCGGTACCGATAGCCCAAATCGGCTCGTAAGCCATTACTGCTCCCTGGGGTGAGTCGACGCCCTCAAAGGCTGCTTTAACTTGCCGGGTAATTACTTCTATGGTTTCACCTGCCTCGTTCTGCTCCAGGCTTTCACCAACGCAGATGATGGGGGTGAGTTGCATAGCAAGGGCTGCCTGAACTTTCATGTTCACCATTTGGTCAGTATCCCCGAAGTGCGCTCTTCTTTCCGAGTGCCCCAGTATCACGAATTCGCAAAGACCGGAAAGCATTACGGGGGAAATCTCTCCAGTATAAGCACCACTGCGTTCGTAGAACATGTTCTGTGCACCGAGTTTGATCGATGTGCCTTTGATAAGGTCCCTCACTGTAATCAGCGAAACGAAAGGAGGGCAGAGCACCTTCTCTGTCCCGGGAATACTGTTCAGCTTCTTCTTCATCGCCTTGACCAGCTCCGCTGCCTCGGTGACAGTGGTATTCATTTTCCAGTTGCCGGCTATTATCGGCGTTCGCATGGGGTGTCCTCCTAAGCACCGTACTTAGCCAATTTAAGGGCATTGGCCATTGCCAGGGTCATCACTGACACACCGGGAAATCTTCCCAGTGCGCCTGATGAACAGTCTGTCTCTGAGAATTCTCGTACGCGGTCGGGGCGGCACCATTTTGAACGGATAATGGTAGGGACAGGGTGCCAACTATGACCTTTCAATAGAGCTGGAGTGGAATGGTCGCCGGAGACCACCAGGACATCGGCTTCGAGTCTGATGATTTTAGGCAATAGGGCATCGACTTCCTCTATGATTTTGACCTTGGTATCGAAATCGCCGTCTTCACCGGCGGAATCCGTCTTTTTTACGTGGATGAAAAAGAAGTCGTAGTCGGCATAGTTACGAACCAGGGTATCAAACTCGTCTTCAATACTGGTCCCTGTATCGAGTATACTCATGCCAGCAAGCTTGGCCAAACCTCTATACATGGGATAAGCGGCGATGGCAGCAGCATTCAACTTATATACTTCAGCCATTGTGGGTAAGTTCGGGTACTGAGAGAAGCCGCGTAGAAGCACCATATTGGCAGGATGATGGTCGGATAGCATTACTTTTGCACTGGATATGAACTCGTTGGCCAGCCTGGCCACTGTCTCCGCGGCGGGTGAAAGAGAAATTACGGCCTGTGGTGCCAACCCAACCTGCTGGGGATCGGAGTCGCTGACATCACCGGATAGCTTATCGCCGCGAAATATAACTGCGAAGCGGTGTTCTTTTACCGGGATGACGTGGAGTTCTACGTCGCTGAGCACGATATTGCCCAGGATTTTACACAGCTCAGCGTTTTTTTCGTTTGAGATACGGCCTGCCCTGCGATCTATAACGAGCCCATTTTGATCGATAGTACAAAAGTTGCCTCGGGCAGCCACATCACCATGTTTTACGTCAAAGTCGATGCCCAGCGCCTCCAGTATTCCTCGCCCTACTATGAACTTGAGCGGATCGTAACCGAAGAGCGCAAGGTGACCCGGGGCGCTTCCCGGAGTAATGCCGGGAGACACAGGGTCTATCATGCCGCAGATACCATCGCTCGCCAGCAGGTCGAGGTTGGGTGTCCGGGCAGTTTCGAGCTCTGTCTTGCCGGTATCGGGCCTGGGCAGACCGCCTAATCCGTCGATTACCAGGAGTATAATCTTAGACAGCGATTGTCTGGACAAATTTTTTATTTGATCTAGGCTGAGCATAGCCTTTTTAGACTAATCCTCCTTGTCCTGCAATACTGCCACCCCGGGCAGAGTTTTGCCCTCCAGGAATTCAAGCGAAGCGCCTCCACCTGTAGAGACATGGCTCATTCTATCAGTAAGGCCAAGCTCATCTACGGCCTCAGCAGTGGAGCCACCGCCGATTATAGTAGTGGCTTCAAGCCCTGATAACTGCTTCGCTATCGCCTCGGTACCGTGTCGGAACTCCGGGAACTCGAAGACCCCCATTGGCCCATTCCAGATGACCGTCTTGCATTTCTGAAGTTCGGTGGAGAATCGCCCGGCGGTCTGGGGCCCGATGTCCATAACAAAAGAGCCTTCTGGTATCTCAGAAACGGAAACAATTTTGAAATGCGCGTCACTGGCGAAGTTATCGGCGACTACGACGTCGCTGGGTAATAATAGCGCTACTCCGGCCTTGGCTGCCTTGTCCATGAGTTCCCGGGCTATATCGAGTTTGTCTTCTTCTACCTTTGATTGACCAACCTCGTAGTTTTGAGCCTTGAGGAAGGTGCAGCACATGCCGCCGCCGATGAGCAGATAGTCGACTTTGCCTGTGATGTTCTCAAGAAGCCCCAGCTTGTCGCTCACCTTAGCGCCACCGGTGATGGCGGCGAAGGGATGAGCGGGAGCGGTTAGGGCTTTGTCCAGGAAATCGATTTCCTTTTCCATAAGGAGACCCGCGACTGCGGGAAGATATTGGGCTACACCGACTGTGGAGGCATGGGCTCTGTGAGCCGCGCCGAAAGCGTCGTTTACATAAATATCCGCTAATCGAGATAGAGCCCGGGCAAAATCGGGGTCGTTTTGCTCCTCCTCGGGGTGGAAACGCAGGTTCTCAAGAAGGAGAATATCGCCCTCTCCCAGGCGAGAGACAGCCTGTTCAACTTCCGAGCCAATGCAGTCCCGGGTACTTGTTACGGGCAAAGTAAGCAGTTCCGAAAGGCGTTTAGCCACCGGGGCTAATCGCAGTTCCTCGACCACTTTGCCTTTAGGTCGTCCCAAGTGAGAGCAAAGGATGACCTTGCTCCCTTCAGCGATCAGGTACTTTATAGTAGGTAGCACTGCTCGAATGCGGCTGTCGTCGCTGATAGCATAGGTTTGCACATCCAGAGGAACATTAAAGTCCACTCTAACCAGTGCCCTTTTCCCCTTGAGTTCGACGTCGCGGACGGTTTTTTTCTTCATCGTTTTCAACGGGAGATAGTTTCCAGCTGTTCCTTTATGAGCTTTACCTCGGAAACTACCTTTGTGTCGATATCATATACACTTACGCCCTTGCGATCGGCCTCTATAATTTTAGGATTTTGACTGATAAATCCGAGTACCTGGAAATCGGGAAGGTTGTCGGTTATAAAACTGCGGTCTGCGTCTTCCGTAATCTTGTTGCCTACGACGTAACACTTCTTAATACCTATATCTTCAGCTAGCTTTCTTACAGCATGCGCAGTATCAAGACTTCTCATGCCGGGTTCTACCACCGCTATGAAGGCCTCTACTGCTGACGCTGTAGCTCTTCCCAGATGCTCGATACCGGCTTCCATATCCAGTATTACCACCTCTTCCCTCCTCAACAGCAGGTGGGTCAGCAGGCTCTTGAGCAGGGCACTCTCCGGACATATGCAGCCACTGCCGCCCTTTTTCACCGTGCCCATAACAAGTAACTTCACCCCATCCCTGTTAACGGAGAAGCGCTCCGGAATGTCATCGACCTTTGGGTTAATTTTAAAGAAACCCCCGATTGTGCCGGGCTTGCTTCCCGTTCGTTCGTGTATCAACTCCTCCAGTTGTGCGATAGGTGTTACACGGCTTAATTCTTCGGCAGGTATACCGAGAGCTGCCCCCAGGTTGGCATCGGGGTCGGCGTCTATAGCCAGGACGGTTCGGCCCTCGGCAGCGTAAAGTCGAGCCAGAACGCTGGCCAGGGTGGTTTTACCTACGCCACCTTTTCCTGTAATCGCCAGTTTTGGCATTTCCTGCCTCTGTAGCATCCGTAAATATCAGATTGCCTACGTTTGCTGATTATACAACTACTCAGGTAAAAGTGCTACACCGGGGGATAAGGGAATAGGTTCGCTAACTCTGGTGGTCAGTATTCACGCTCAAGAAGGAACTTGGCGATTTCTTGAAGGGCGACCTTTTCGGGCTGGGAGATGTTCGCGGCATCCAGTTCCGAAAGAGCTTCACGATAATATTTCATGCTCGTCGCTTGGGCATAGCTTCGTGCGTCGATCTTATTTAGCAGGTGCATCACATCATCTATGTCAGTGGTATCAATTGTCTCCTGCTGGTAGATTTGCCGTAAGCGCTTGCCATCCTCGCCTTTAGCCTTCTCAAGCGCATATATCACGGGCAGAGTCTTCTTTTTCGATCGTATGTCAGAGGCATTGGACTTGCCCGTGGTCTTCTCATCGCCCCAGATGCTCAAGACATCGTCGTGGACCTGGAAGGTCATACCCAGAGCTTGTCCGTAACTCCGCATATGCGATATTTGTGATTCATTGTCCGTAGCCATAATTGCCCCGATTTCGAGAGAGCAGCGAAATAGAGCGGCGGTTTTACCGTTGATCATCGATAAATAGTCGTTGATCTTGATGTCAAGATGATTCTCGTAACTGAGGTCGCGGTACTGTCCTTCGGACAGTCGAAGGCTGGCTTCCCCCATAATGCGAGCAGCACGTACCATTTTGGCATGCGTTGTGCCTGTATCCTCCAACCGTAACAATGACGATAGCGCGAGAGCATGCATGCAATCGCCAACGTTGATTGCCTGAGGCTGGCCCCAGATGTACCAGATAGTCGGTCTTCCTCTGCGCTCGGTGCTCGAATCCTGGATGTCATCATGTATGAGGGAGAAATTATGCACCAGTTCTATGGCTGCCGCTACGGGGAGTGCCTGTCTCCACTGCCCTCCCAGCGCCTGACATGCCAGAAGGCAAAGGACAGGGCGCAGCCTTTTGCCTGCGGTCTCTTTACGAGTGCGACCGGACTCGTCAATCCATCCCATATGGTAGCGCATCATGTCATACAGGCGTAGAGAAGCCCTCCCGACAACATACTTCAGTTCGGCCTCCAATTCGGGGCGGAATTGCTTCCAAACCGTATCTAGGTTTGCCATATTAACAATGTCCAAATAATAATAGGGTTTTGCCTTATATTCTGTGCCACGTCTGGACGGGGCCAGGGAGCCGCTGCTTTCATCCCTTTATCTTCGTGGTGGGGGAGATGTGGGCTAGATCGGGGAAGAAGGACAATATACGGTGTGCTATACCGCTGGCGTCCAGGCTGTAATTAGCACGAAGAGTCTCCTGGGGGCCGTGTTCGACGAATTCATCGATGATACCAATGGGTAAGATGCTGATATCACCAATATTAGAGAGTAGGCTAGTAACTGCGTTCCCGAAACCACCGGCGAGAACATTCTCCTCGACCGTAACAACTCTCCTGGTCCTGCTCGCTACCTCTATAATAAGGTCGGAGTCGAGCGGCTTGGCGAATCGAGCGTTGACCACAGCACAGTCAATGCCCTTACTGCCGAGAAGACTGGCTGCCTGCATAGAGGGTGCTACAGAAGAACCTATGGCGATGATGCCGATGTCATTACCATGCTTGAGCACCTCTCCCTTGCCCAGGGGCATCTCGCGGAAATGCTCATCTATGGGGACACCCGGGCCGTTACCACGGGGGTAACGGACAGCTACGGGACGGCCAGCCTTCACTGCAGTGTACAGTAAATGGCTCATCTCGTTTTCATCTTTTGGTGCCGCTATCACCATATTGGGGATGCAGCTCAGATACGAAAGGTCGAAGGTGCCCTGGTGGGTCTTACCATCCTCGCCTACAATGCCAGCTCGGTCGATAGCGAAGACGACGGGAAGTCTCTGAATACAGACATCATGCACCACTTGGTCAAACGCGCGCTGCAGGAAGGTGGAGTAGATAGCGACGATTGGAATATAGCCTTGAGAGGCCAGGCCGGCGGCGAAGGTCACTGCGTGCTGTTCACATATACCTACATCGAAAACGCGTTCGGGGAACTCTTCAGCAACGATATTTAAAAATGTCCCTTCCATCATAGCGGCGCTGATTGCTACCAGCCTCTCGTTTTCCCGAAAGAGACGCACCATAGTCTGGCCGAAAACCTCGCTATATGAGAGATTTCCATTGCTGACATTGTACTTGCCTGACAGTCCGTGAAACTTGATACAATCATCTTCAGCGGGCTCGTAGCCTTTACCCTTTGTGGTGACTATATGGATGAACACGGGCCCGTGAGAGTAATCGCGAGCCTTGGACAG
This sequence comes from uncultured Dehalococcoidia bacterium, assembly GCA_964453665.1. Lineage (GTDB taxonomy): Bacteria > Chloroflexota > Dehalococcoidia > SZUA-161 > SZUA-161 > DAOUTY01. Next base: position 88,810 of record CAYVQT010000002.1, read on the forward strand.
GGCACTCTCAAGGTCGGCTATGTTGTGGCCATCGACAGGCCCGACATATTTGAATCCCAGTGATTCCCAGAGTTGTGATGGGATGAGCATTTCCTTGATGCCGCTCTTCAGCCGATTCATTGATCTCCAGGCTTTTATTCCCCACGGCATCTTGGTTATTACGCGCCCTGCGCCTTCCTTAGCGCCATAATACCGGGGGTCAAGGGTGAGTCTGTTTAGCGTCCGGGATACCGCTCCGACGCTGGGTGAGATTGCCATGGCGTTGTCGTTGAGAACGAATATGATTTTAGGACCCAGATGGCCTGCTTGATTCAGTCCTTCCAAAGCCATCCCGCCTGTCAGGGCTCCATCGCCCATAATGGCGACTACATGAAAATCGTCACCTGCCAGGTCACGGGCTAAGGCAATACCCAGTGATGCGGATACTGATGTGGAGGCATGCCCCGTGCTAAAGGCATCGTGTGGACTCTCTGCTCTATCTGGAAATCCCGATAGGCCGTGGTACTGACGCAGCGTGCTGAACTTGTCTCTCCGGCCCGTAAGCATCTTGTGTGCGTAGCTCTGGTGGCCAACATCCCAGACGATCTTATCCCTGGGGCTGTCAAACACTCGATGTAGAGCTATGCAGAGCTCGACGGCTCCGAGACTGGAAGCTAAATGTCCGCCGGTTTTGGTTACCGCATTCACCATCTCAGCCCGGATTTCCTCCGCTAGCTGATTCAGTTCAGTATGCGTGAGATCCTTCAGATCGGCCGGGCTGTTTATTTTCTGCAGTATGTTTGTCACTGCGTTTAGACCTCTTGAAGCCTATTCAAATTTGTCGCACCGGGGCATTACTGGTTCTCTACGGCTTCTATCTTCTCAACCCTCCTGGCGTGTCTGCCGCCCACAAACTCGGAGGTTAAGTAGGTGGTAACGATCTCACGTGCCAGGCCCTGCCCTACCACCCATTCGCCCATACATAGGATATTGGCGTTGTTATGCTCCCGGGCACGCCGTGCGCTGAAAGTATTGTGGCACAGCGCTGCTCTGACTCCGTGCACTTTATTGGCAATAATAGACATACCTATTCCTGTGCTGCAAATAAGAATACCGTGATCATACTTACCCTGCGATACCGCCTCGGCTACTGGCCGACCTATATCGGGGTAGTCCACGGAACCTGTATCGTGGCAGCCAAAATCCTCGTAGCTGTGCCCCAGCTCGCAGAGCAGGCTCATTATGGCCTGCTTGAGGCTGAACCCGGCGTGGTCTGATCCAATAGCGATATTCACTGTCTACCTCCTAGATCATCCAGTGTAAAAATCTTCAGCTAGGAAAATGACTACTGCTCGCTCCGACCCAGGGGTAGCGCCACTCCTCTTATTGAACCTGCTATCCTCAGACCAGCGTGGTATCTCGCGCTAAAGCCAGCCAGTCGGGTTTGATGCCCTGTTTTACGATGTGCCTTTCTTGGTTTCTGTCGTAATAGTCTAACATACCCAGGCAATTATGAAAAGGTCAGTTGAATGAAATATCCTGCCCTTCGCTATTATTCCTGAATTATGGATTAAACTCGTTGTATAAAACGGGTAACAGTATCTACTACAACCTTCTCAGTGTCGGTCTGAGCAATGTCATTACCACGGTGAATATGAGAAGTATGGCACCGCCGGCTCCCACGGCAACGGGGCCACCCAGCGATTCCGCGATGGCCGATGCCGGCAGCACCGCAGTAGGAAGTAACCCTATGGTCATCATGTAAATGCTCATTACCCGACCGCGCATTCTGTCTTCAGCGTTGATTTGGAGCAGTGTGTTGTTGGTTGCCATGTAGATGCTATTGGCCATCCCTACTCCCAGAAGGAAGAACAGCGCCAGATAGAAGTAGCTGGAGTTGGCGAATAGTATTAGAAAGGCACCAAAGAAGAATGCAGCAGCAAGTAAAAGCATCCCTTTACGCTTGAAATCGCCGAGCGAGGCGACTAAGAACGAACCAACCAGGGCCCCTATACCCGTGGCGGCCATCAGGTAACCGAGACCTGAAGCCCCTACGTCAAACACGTCGACGGCGAATACCGGCATTAGCATCATGTAAGGCATGCCGAATGCGA
>CAYVQT010000003.1:0-90353 GCA_964453665.1 uncultured Dehalococcoidia bacterium
GGTATCCCGACTCCTTTCCGGTGAGCTCTGGAGCTCTTTCTGTGACGACCTGAAGTCCGCAGGTGACGATATCCTTCGCCCAGGTGTAAACGATCCACTCGACGTCGCCGAGGGTTTTCGGATGCTGACACGGCTCTTGCGAGGCGCGCTTGAGGATCGGCTCGAATGGGCATTTCCTCCAAATCCATCGTTAATCAGTACTTGTCACGAAACGATCAAGATCATTGGCGAGAACCCGGACAACCTCTACCTCGGCTGCCCGTTAAACGGCGAATACGAATACCGGATTCGGGGCACTCGTGGCGAAGCCAAATGGTTAAGTTTCAATACTTTCAACGCCGGAGGTTTCGGCGGCGGTGGGCGTGGCACGGGAACAGCACTACACGAAGAGCAACTTGAGATAAGCCCGGATGGCACTTTCGAGGTGATCCTTTCGCAACATGAACACGCCGGCAATTGGTTGCGACTCGAGCCCGATACGACATCTCTGACAATCCGTCAAACTTTCCTTCACAAGAAGACTGATCGTCGCGCCGAGCTGCATATCGAACGAATCAACGCGATCCCTGACACCCCGGCTCCGCTTTCAGCGGAAGTTCTGGAACGCAAATTCACCAGAATTGTTCGTCACGTACGAACGATCGCAAGAATTGGAGCGGAGTGGGCGGAACGCAATGCATCCAAACCAAACGTATTCTGGGACGCTCAGGAAGACGACACCCGAAAATTCGCGGATCCGCAAATCAAATGGCAAATGGCCTACCTGCATTTACAGCCTCACGAGGCACTCATCGTTGAGTTCGTACCGCCTAAATGCGACTACTGGAATATTGTATTGCACAATCACTGGATGGAAACGCTCGATTACCGGTACCACCAGATTGCGTTGAATTCCGCTACGGCAACTACGGCGTCGGATGGGTCCGTTCGTTGCGTTGTAGCGCACCGCGATCCTGGGGTCGACAACTGGCTGGATCTCGCCGGGCATACCAACTCAGTGCTAGGAGTACGCTGGGTCGGATCCGACGTGGAAGAATCCGTTGTGCCTTCAACGCGCGTGGTGAATATTGACTCACTCTCCTGAGCGGGCGGAGTTAAGGAGGAGCATTTAAGATGATTGAATTCAACAGCAATGACCTAATCGATAGCGCAATTAAGAAGGCAGGGCACTCGGATTTCGGCGGTGAAAGCTGGCGAGAAGGCTTGGATCGCCTTGTCGATTCTCTAAATGAAACAGCAGAACTTACACAAATCGGGGCCAAGATGATGGGCTATCGGCTTTTCAGGTTGTTGACCAACCGTCTGGCGATCGAAAAAACATATAATGAACATCCGGAGATAAACGATCAGATCGTGCAGGGGCCCATTTTCGTCATCGGGCTGCCGCGTACGGGTACTACGGCACTAAGTCAATTGATCACGGCTGATCCACAAATGAGATCTCTACGCGGATGGGAATCCGCCAGACCAGTACCGCCCCCTGAAACAGCGACGGAACATTCAGATCCACGCATCGCCAAAATGCAGGCAGAGCTTGATTACATGTACGCAACCTATCCCAAATGGGCGTCCATGCATCACGAATCTGCAGAGACCGCGACGGAATGCCAGGATTTATTGGGCATGGAATTCAAGGCCGAACATTTCAACGGCATGGCCTACATTCCTGCTTATTCTGATTGGGTGGTGAACTGCGACATGAAATCCGCGTATGCCTATCACCATCGCGTTTTAAAATTGTTGCAATCAAAGTGTCCACCTTATTTATGGCACCTGAAGACTCCGGTTCACATGCTGTATATGGATGCTTTGGTGGACGAATATCCTAATGCCAAATTTTTATGGAGCCACCGGGACCCGGCCAAGGTCCTTGGCTCCGTATGCAGCTTGATTTCCTATTGCCGATCCTGGGTAAGTGATCGCAGCGACATAGCGACGATAGGAAACGAACAACTCAACATCTGGACCGAAGCTATTCGACGTGCCACCGCCTTTCGTGATCGTGCGGGTAATGAGCGCTTCGCGGACTTGTCCCTTGCCGACATTCAGACCGATCCCTTAGGCGCCATAAATCGAGCCTATGCACAAATCGGCATACCATTTGGCGATCGTAGTAAAACAGCGATTCAGAAGTGGGCCGATGGGCACAAACACGGTTCACATGGGAAGCATGTATCGCATCTTGAAGATTTTGGACTGACTGAGGATCAGGTACGTACAGCCTTTGGAAGCTATAAGCGACGTTTTGAAGTGCTTTTATCGTAGCGTTTCCATCATATCAAACATAAAAATACACAAAAGCTTCGTTTCTCTAATCCTACCTGGTTTCGTCCTGTAGCTTGCAGATGAAAAAGGGCCGCTCATTTGCACAATTGGTTCTTAGCTTCAGACGATGGGTGCTGTATTGGCGCTGATCGCTACTTTTTTCTCTGTTTCTATATAACAAGTCAGGTTGTCGAATCAAGGTATCAGAACTCCCCTGAACTTGACAGGAATTTAGTGGCGCTCTACTATAAGTTTCAGTAAATCTAACCCACGAAAATTCGTCAAATTACGCCAGTAATTATCGGATAGCACTCCGATGACAACGAAACGCACAGTTCTGACCAGAGAGGAACGAGACATCCTCATCTTGGGCACCATACATCCATGTGGTAAACACCTTAGTAACAGTGAGATTGGCCAACGTCTCGGTATATCTGTCAGCAGAGTGAAGAACTTAATACACCAGGCATGCGTCAAGCTGGAAGCGCACAACAGGATCGAAGCCATCTTTCTCGCTCTGAAGCGGGGAGAGATAAGCCTTAACGAAGTCTACTCGCTCGATGAGCTGGCAGAAATCCTTAGCTCATTGAGCCCTGACATGTTGAGAAGGATAGCGCACCTTGTGCGCCAGGAGCTGGAGCATGGGCACCTCCTGGAGAAGGACGAACAAATTATCCCTACGGACATAGGACAAGATGCTACATTAACGAAAAGAGAACGGGATGTTCTCATTCTTGCTGGCCGTGGACTCACAAATATAGAAATAGCAGATAGGCTCTACATATCCGTCAGTGCAGTTAGAACATTCCTTAATCGGGCATGCACCAAGCTGGGAGCATGCAAGAGAGCCGACGCAGTTGTGTTGGCACTGAAACAAAGAGAGATAAGCGTAGGCGAGATCACCTCACTTAATGAGGTGGTACAGGGTCTTGCTCCATTGGGAGCTGATTCTGTCGAGAAAATGGCCCTGCTGCTGAATCACAAGCCCGGGCAAGAGCCTGCCCCGACTGGCAATTAATACAACTCCATGTTTTCTGCCATATTCCGAATGAAATCATATCATATACACTCGGCTGTCCGCTGAAGCTGCCTTTCCTCTCCACAGGCGGTCCCTTCAACAAATAACCTGGAAGCGCCAGATCAGCCTTCGTCATGTTTACTCCTGCGATTGGGTTAAAAAGTGGACGAAAGTTTAACATATTCACTTGACTGTGGGATTGCTATGAAGTAATAAAGAATTGAAGAAAGAAATTAAGTTCATTGAGCTGCCCGGATTACCACAACAGACCACGAAGACGCAAGCTGCTCAAAGATGTCCCGAGAGATATCGAGGTCTAAGAGGAATCGATGGATAAACTGATGTAGATTATAAGCCTTCGGTTTGAATGCCTCTCCGTCCAGCAGCGGGGAAACGGCAGCATATTAAGGTGATAATAAATCTCTAAGGAGGATCATTGAATGAGTGATTGAAAGTCTATGGGGGGAAACAGCTGCGTATCCAGGTACCAATGAATTCGCGAAAAGGAGGACAAAATGGCGTCCAGTTATGATGCGATAGTTGTAGGGGCAGGGCCTGGCGGTTGTACAGCTGCAAAGTTTGCCGCTGAGAAAAAGCTCAAGGTCTTGCTGCTCGAGCGTGCGCGAACACCGGGCAACAAGAACATGTCGGGAAGCTATCTATTTAAGCCCATCTGCGAGGAGTGCTTCCCCGGATTTAAAGATGTCGAATGTCACAAGGGTATGCCTCGCTGGGGGGGAATCGATTTCCGGTGGGCACTGGACAACGACGAGAAGGTATACGGCATGTATATGGGACCAGGTTCAGATACCATGCGGGACCAGTATTCGGTATTCCGCGATGAGACCGATGACTGGTTCACCAAGCAAGCGGTGAAGGCTGGCGCTGAGCTCAAGACAGCTCTGGCCACGGACGTCATCCGGGACACCAAAGGAACGGAACACGAGCGGGTAATAGGTGTTGTCACCGATGTTGGAAATTTCGAGGCCCCGGTGACGATTGATGCGTCCGGATTGCATTCGTTGATAGCCAATAGAGCTGGCCTTGCGAACTGGAGCAAGGACAAGATCATGCTCGGCTTGAAGTACATCTACAAGCTTGATCCGGAGGTGCTCCGGGAAAGGATGAGGCCGTATAAGGATACAGACGGAGTCGACGTGGACTGGGGAGTTGCGCCGATGCTTTGCGGCTCGAATCCCGACCATTTTGGTTGTCACGCTACAGGAATGCCTGATCGCGGCATCATCAGCATCGCTTACTACTGGTCGCTGTCAGAGGGGATTGAGCATCGCGTCAACGTCCACCAGCGGGCACAATGGTATCTACAGCAGCCACAGGTCCAGCGTCTGATTGAAGGCGCCGAGTTCATACAATGCAACTTCCATGGGCTCGCTGCGGGCGACATAGTCGGGTATGTGAAGAAGTCGTATCTGCCGGGCCTGATGCTTGTGGGAGATGCGGGTGGATTCGGCCAACCGGTGGACAATTATGGGGCTAATGTCGCGATGTGGCAGGGGAGGCTGGCAGGCAATTTAGCCGCAGAGATGAAAGAGAAGAAGGACTATTCAGAGGCCATGTTCGCCAAGTACGAAGAGACCTGGCGCGATTCCTGGGTCGGCGATGACGATGTCCACGAAATATGCGTGTGGTTGAGGGATGGCAGTATGAGTGAACTCTTTTGGACTATGGATGATGTTGTGGATGGCGCGTTTCGAGGGAAGTGGAATGACCGGACGTATCCGGAGATAGTCATGGGCGCAGTGCCCAAACTATTTAAGGCTATACCATCAGTGCAAACTCTCCTCTACGGTCTAAAGGGAGTAACAAGAACGGGTTTGAAGAAAGCAGAGCCCTTCCTAGGTATGCTAAAAATGCTCAGCCCGGGCTCAGACTAGAAGTAGAAGACTAGATGAAAGGATAGTGAAATGTCAGATAAGCTTAAGAAGCAGATGGTACAAAAAGGGAAGCATTTCGATGTCAGCGCCCTCTATGGACCGAAATTATGCGGAGCGAAGGTCCGCGAGCTTCTCAAAGGCAAGTACGAGGTCATCCCCAAAACCAAAGAGCACATCAAGGTCGATCAGGAGAAGTGCATCGGTATGGCATGCCAGATATGCTATATCATCTGCCCGACCGGGTCTTTCGAAATGGAAGACGGCAAGGCTGTGTGGAAGTACGGCATGGAGCTGTGTGGGGAGTGCGGCATGTGCCGCTACTGCTGTCCTGTGGACGCCATCGACTGGTCCTACCCGGAGGCGGGAACCGGCATCGTGTTGAAGTGGAGTTAACCTTTCTGTAGGCAACGCGCGTTCAGGTGATGGTATTACAAAAGATTTAAGAACGTGGGTTAGCTCGTCAGCTATAAGGCAAAGAAGGATTGGCGGGTGATAATTGACTTCCCCCTGGCCTTATAAGGAGTGCGAGGCCTAGAGGACTGCTGACCAAGGAGATTGAAAATGGCCATGAAGAAGGAATCAGCACTGGCTGGAATGTTGCCACGATTGAAGAAGGCTGACCTCAGCCCCCTTATCCGCATGGCATCGGGTATCGTGCCCCGTATTCTGGACCCCTTCTTTAAGACTCTGGATAAGAAGGAAAAGAGTGCTATTGACAAGGTCATGCCTCCGGGTAAAGGAAAGAAGATATATGTCCACCTGGTGGACACCCCTACTCCCCCCATAGTGGTTGAACTGGCTCAGCCCATGAAAATAAGCACTATGCCTGAGAAAGATGTCAAGCAGCAGAAGATAAAAGGGATAAGGTTGACTACCGACGACCTCCAGCTATTGGCTAAGGGGCGAAGCCCTGGCAATACGCTGAAACTTTTCTGGCGTCTCAAAGGACAGATGTTTACACTACTGGGCATAACGTGGATGTTCATGCCTTTGCTCCGCTTGGGGCCTTCCGGACTAAAAAACATGGGCAGCAAACTGACCTCTAAATGGAAGCCGCTGCTCGATCTCTTCTCCCGGCTAAAATAGGAAACAACATAGCGTATCTCTAAACTGGTCAAACGGATGCGCCGTTAGTACAGGGACTGGGGCACAGCGCGGGGTGCGGAATTGCTGAATTTGCCTTGTTTTTTCATATCGTGTGCATACCCCGAAGACCTTGAACGAGGCTGTTTTCTGGCGCACTTGCTCAAGTGCCCCGGTGACCTATGGGGTCTTTACTATGCCCCTTGAGGTCAACAAGGAACCTTGTGACCTCTGATTATATTCTTCGATGCAAAAGTAATATAATGAAGAATCGGTACTCTTGCATTAAATAGCATAATTTGGGATAAAATTACTTCATGTCAAAAGGGCAACGCTCAACTATGCTGGAGGTACAATATGGCTGAGTACGACCATATAACCGATGTTGCAGTCGTGGGCTCAGGCGGTGGAGGACTGGTATCCGCTCTGGTCGCTAAATTCGAGGGGCTTGACTCGATCGTTTTGGAGAAGACCAAGTATTACGGTGGTTCAACTGCTATGTCCGGCGGCGGTATCTGGATTCCTAATAATCATTTTATGGTTAAGACAGGTATACCTGATTCCTATGAGAAAGCACTAACCTATCTGAAATTGATCGTTGGTGACCGTGTACCCGGAGCGAGGCTTGAAGCCTATGTCCGTCACGCTCCGGAAGCACTTAAATACCTGGAGGATAAAGCCTCTCTGCTTTACTGCATAGTACCCGGTTATTCCGACTACTATGCTGAGTTGCCTGGTGGAACGGTAGAGGGTCGGGGGCTTGAGCCAATTCCCTTTGATGGTAGGAAGCTTGGGGATAATCTGAAAACTCTTAAGAATTTGCCTTATAGCATACCGGGAGGAATATCTGTCACAATTTGCGAATACTGCCAGTTATCAAGAGTCAAGACTACTACCAAGGGTAAGCTGGCTGCACTGAAATTCGGTGCAGGATTCATAAAGAATCGTCTTCTCGGCGTCGAGCGGCTGACGATGGGACGGGCATTAATAGGCCGATTACGGTATTCACTCATGAAACACAATATCCCCCTGTGGCTGGACTCACCGGCAAAGAGGTTACTTACTGAAAACGGACGAGTGGTCGGCGTTGAAATCCTTAAAAATGGTAAGCCTTTTGCTATTCAAGCCCGTAAAGGCGTTGTTCTGGCAGCAGGCGGGTTTGCCCGAAATCTGGAGATGCGTAAGAAATATCAGCGACACCCCATAACCGTCGATTGGACGGTGGCGAACGAGGGCAACACTGGGGATGCGATCAATATGGGAATAGAAACCGGCGCCGCTGTTGATCTGATGGATGACGCCTGGTGGGGTTCGTCATCATTGCTTCCTAACGGACAAGCGATGTTTCATGTAAGTGAACGCGCTTTACCCGGTACCATAATTGTCAATTCAGCCGGTAGACGGTTTTGTAACGAAGCTGTTCCCTACACTGACTGGGGCCACTATGTATACGAGGCTAATTCCAGTGAAGCATCCACCATACCCTGCTACTACATCATGGATCAACGAGCGCGTAATAACTATATGTTTGGGTTGGCTATGCCCGGCAGATTGCCGAAAGATTTCATCGAAACCGGCTATGTGAAGAAGGCAAATACAATCAGAGAGTTAGCTCTACAGTGCGGCATTAATCCTGCTGGTCTAGCAGACACAATAGAGAAATTACGTGTCTATGCACAAGACGGTAAAGACGAAGAGTATGGCAAAGGGGAAACCACCTACGATCGCTTTTATGGAGATCCCACAGTTAAGCCAAATCCATGTCTTGCCCCGATTGAAAAACCCCCTTATTACGCCGTTGAGTTGTTCCCTGGAGATCTTGGCACAAAAGGTGGGCTGGTCACCGACGAACATGCCCGTGTACTGAGAAGTGATGGCTCCGTAATTGATGGACTATTCTCAACTGGTAATAACTCTGCTTCGGTAATGGGAAATACCTATGCCGGTCCCGGAGGAACAATTGGGCCGGCGATCACTTTCAGCTATATCGCCGCGATGTATATGGCACACAATAGCATAATCACCGATTAGTGATTCAGCTACTGATTTGCCAGTGAACCTTGCGTGAGTAATGTAACTTATATTGACCTGTCTACAGACAATCCATGAAGTAAAATCGTTCCTTTTTCAATTTCATCTTCTAACCAGGCATTAGCTTCATATAGGAAAAGGGCCGCATATTTTCACGAGCATACCTCGGCTTTACCGGACCAGATTGAATATCCCCCGGGTCGATCGGTTTTCTGCAATCATGCAGAAACCTATCTCACCTTCAACACAATGCCGGTTATTTTAAAGAGTAAAATGTAGGGCGTATTGCGGACACTGTAGCCTGGTTCGGTAGCTGAGCCAAAGTTGACGGCCAGCGGGCACAGGAATATTATGGCTACGTCAAAGGAAGGGTATGCGTTCCGCCTGTGAGAAGTTGACATGAGGAATCCGGGATTAAAGGAGGCAAGGTAATGACCATCCCGAAGTTTTCCCTGGAGGGCAAGGTGGCCGTTATCACCGGAGGGAGCAGGGGCATCGGCAGGGCGATAGCCCTGGGATTCGCCGAGGCAGGCGCCGATGTGGTGGTCGCCAGCCGCACTATCGCCGACCTTGAAAAGGCGGCGCGGCAGATTGAGGAGCTGGGCCGGCGTTCCCTGGCGGTTGAGACCAATATCGCTGTTAAAAGCGAAGTCGACAATATGGTAGCGAAGACGCTCGAGAAATTCGGCACCATCGATATCCTGGTCAATAACGCGGCGATAAACATTATGCGCCCCCTCATCGATCTTCGGGAGGACGGCTGGGATAAGGTGATGAATGTCGATCTCAAGGGTTATTACCTGTGCAGCCAGGCGGCAGCAAGGGTGATGATGGAGAAGAAAATCGGCAATATAATCAATATGACATCGACAGGTGCCGTGAAAGCCGCAGCGGGGCTGGGAGCCTACAGCATAGCTAAGGCCGGCGTTGTCATGCTTACCCAGGTCCTGGCCGTCGAGCTGGCCCACTGCAACATTCGCGTCAACGCCGTCGGGCCCTCGCTCGTGAGAACAGGGTTCAGCGAACCACTGTGGGCCAACCCCGATGTTCTGAAAGCTGTGGAAGCCACCACCCCGCTAGGTCATATCGCTGAGCCTGAAGACATCATGTCTGTGGTCCTATTCCTCGCCTCCGACGCCTCGAGCTATATCACCGGGCAGACCATATACGTCGAAGGCGGCGTCCTGGCATAGCGTATAGCGAATATGTTGGCCGACATCGGCTAACCTAACTTAGAGGTGCGAAGAGGGCCGCATGAGTGAGAAAGCATTTCAGGACTATTATCCGGATTATTTAAGCCATTGTTACAGCTGTGGCCGCCTGAATGAGCATGGCCTGCGGATCAAGAGCTACTGGGATGGCGAAGAGGCTGTTTGCACATTTCATCCCGAAGCCTATCATATAGCCATTACCGGATATGTTTACGGTGGCCTAATAGCCTCGGTTATCGACTGCCACTGCACCGGCACGGCTTCAGCAGCAGCATATCGCGCTGCGGGACGTGCGATGGATACGGACCCACCGCTGCGTTTCCTGACCGGCTCATTACACGTAGACTATCTACATCCTACCCCACTGGGTGTCCCGCTGGAGGTACGGGCATCTGTCAAAGAAATCAAGGGGCGTAAGGTTGTAGTTGCCGCAACTCTGTCGGCTGAGGGAAAGATATGCGCCCGTGGCGAGGTGGTCGCTGTTCAGATGCCGGAGCACCTGGTACCTGAATAGAGCACCGCCTTCGTAACCGAATGCCTCCGATCGCGGCTCATATAACCTCCACAAGAGCCAATACAGCTTTACTGATGGATTTCGACACCACTCCAACTGCGCTACTTAAAACCATAATCCCCTCTCCCTCGATGGGAGAGGGCCAGGGTGAGGGTGAAACCGTGTCAAACCGTTCACCCTGAGCTAGTCGAAATGTAGCGGGCACGGTTACCGTGCCCCTACAGTCTTATTTCAATCTCATCTGGAAAGCATTCTACAGTCCCACTCGGCGCCCGCTATGCCCGCTGGCGCTCTCTGAGAGCGATAAAGGCCGGCAATACGGTAAAGGCAGCGATGGCGCAAAGAGCTGTGCCAAAGGCAAGAGAAAGACCCAGATCCCTGAGCCCGACAAACCAGGAAGTCGCCAGAATAACAAAGGCTATTATGGAGGTAATGGCGGCAATAAGTATTGAGCCCCCGGTGGTCCTGAAAGAAGTGGCTATCGATTTCTCCACCGGGTTCCCCTGCCTCCTTTCCTCGTCAAAGCGGCGGAGGAAATGGATGCAGTAGTCAATCCCTAACCCCAGGAATAAGGGGAATATAGCCATGGTTACTACGGTAACAGCTATGTCGAATTGATGCATAAGGCCTAAGGTCCATGCCATAGCTATACCCAGGGTGCACAAGACTATAATCGGAGCCGTAACCCTGCGGAAGCCCAGGGCCAGAACAACAATCAATCCAGCAAGGGTGAAAATAGCGACCTTGAATTGCTCCCAGGGCAATCTGTCCTGTATTTGCCCCAACACCACCGGCAACCCGACAGCCGTTAGCTGGAGGCCTCCTTCGTACCTCTCAAGGATAACATCTATCTCCCCAAGCACACTTTCGCGAAGCTCAGGCGTGGTCAACGGCTCGGCAAGATAAATATGAGTCAATATGGCCTGACCATAGGCTTCCGCGCCTTCCTCCGGGTACTCGGGCCTGACAGTCCTGACACTTTCCAGCCCCTCCAACTCCTCCCAGAGAGGGCCTATATATCGCATAGAGGCCTCGATGTTGTCAGCCTCGATCAGAATTATCACCGGGGACGCCTCGGTCAAGTTTATACCGAGGTTATCCTCTATCCACTCCATTGCCTGCATAGATTCCAGGTCGCGCGGCACCATCTCGTTAAACCTCATATCGACCTCTATCCTTGAACCAAAATAGCCGCCGAGGACAGCGAGCGCAATCGCTACAATCAAAATGGGGAGGGCTATCTTTACAATTCGGCCGGATAGTCTCTCTAACATGCTATACCCCTGTCTAAAATAAATTTTCCCTGAGCAGCAGCTTGCCCCCGGAGAATCGAAGTAAAGGGCACACTATCACGCAGGGATAATCGGACCACAGATCAGCCCCGAGATGGGTATCAACCGACAGGGCCTCCTTTGGTCCCGCTCTTAACCCCATTTCGATATTGCTGGTGCGCTTCCACCAGGGAGACCAGAGCTTCGTCCATAACCTGTGCTACCAGCGGTATTGCATCTACGACACGCCTGGTAAATGCCTCCCTCTTCCGTAAAAGCTGCGTAGCCGCGTTCATAACAGGATAGCGGTGTAGAATGAATGCCTCTACAGAGTTGATGAGCGGCAGTCCTGACCTTGCCAGTGTTTCGCCAAAACCGCGGCCGACATCATGCGCAAGTCTGATAGTCTCTTCCCGTTTCGCAGGCTCGGTGACATATCTGACAATTAGATTAAGAAGACTTCGACCCAGGCGGGCAAAATCTTCCTGTGATTCTTTGCCGAGCTTGTTATACCATATAGTAGTGCTGGGTGATGTCCTGACAATCTCCCGGAGCAGATGGGTGGTGTTCTCCAACTCCATAGCCAGGTCCTTTACGCCAAGCACCTTATGATGCGAACTAACGAACTTCTTCAAGTCTGCCTTCGCATAACGGCGGTGGCCACCGGGAGTTATGAATGCCCCTATCTTCCCCTCGTCGGTCCATTGACGCAGGGCTGCCTCGCTGACTCCAAGGATCTGACTGGCCTCACCTATAGTGATCAGTGATTGTTGGTCCAAAGATAACGCTCCCAGTAGAACTGAACAGGGTAAAAGGGATATAATTCGTCTTTATTTAACCTCAAGAGCTAGTTATCCAAACATATGAAAGTTTACCAAATTCTATAAAAATCTACAACATTATAAACTATCGAATCAACCGATGCAAGGGGATTTAAAGCTAATTTTTTTCGTTCGCCCTGAGCTTGCCGAAGGGGGCTTGTCAAAGGGAGCCCTTAGATATACTCAGGACAGGCCTGTCGAAGGGAGCCTTCGGCTAATAGTTTTCAGGCGGGTTACATTTCATTTCACCCACCTTACGCACTCTTGGATCTCTATTCCGGGATAGATTGGAGCGGATGCTCCGGGCTACCCACTCAGGGTAGAAGCGAAGGATATGTCGTTGGTTAGGTTGGACGACGTCGGCCAACCTAACCAAGTCATTACTTTGCAAAATAGGATCAAAACCGTTCGCGCTGAGAATGTAGGGGCGTTCAATTGAACGCCCCTAATTAGCGGGGATTACAAGGTGGATGCAAATCGAACGGACTATTATGTCATTCCTGCTTTCGCAGGAATCTAAAAATAATCCAACCTGCCAGGTTCACTCAAAGGCTAATGACTGAGTATATGCGTGGACAGCAGTCTATCCACCGCTAGAAGTAAATCTTCTTGAGGGCCGTCGTTAAGTATGGTGTAGTCCGCTATCGCAATCGGCCCCGCTTTTTCCACGTTCTCGATCTCGGCATAATCACGCTGCTCAGCTTCCTCATTAGAGAGCGGGCGCTTCGACCTCTGCGACAACCTCATATAGCGCAGAGAACGAGTTGTGAATATGGCTACAACCTTCATCCGGGAACCGAAATGCTGGCGGAGAAACTTGTACTCATCCCAAGAGTACATGCCATCGATCACAGTCGGCCCGATCGAGAGGGTCTCAAGGATGATCGGCAGCCACAGCCTGGCATAGGCGTCCATGCCATGTGTAGCCCTCAACTCCTCGCGGACAGCCCTCTCGTTGGCTTCATTAACAGGCAGGCCACGTGACTCCAGTTCACGCATCGTCATCTCCCCGAAGCGTATAACATGCCAGCCTTTCTGCTCCAGGTGCCGCGACATCGAGGACTTGCCCGAACCCGCCATACCTACAATCACAAGGAGAGGATTGCTTTTGCTACTGTCATTCTGCATAGTTGATCTCAATTTATAGATTATTTGTCATCAAGCCCGTTATAACAGGGTGGCCTGGAGCATCTGCTCCAGGCACGGTTGAAGCGGATGATTCAACCTACCCATAATTTTCGATTTACTATATTAACCTCGATGGTCCCCTCTGGCAACCGCTACGCCGGCTCCCCAATTGAGGTCTTGTGGAGTGCCATGTAATTCAAGTATAATCCTAGCCACTGCGAGCCACTCATTTCCGGAGTAATTCCGGGTGCGGCTGCGCTCACGACGCAAGGACAGCCAAAGCAAAAGGAGGCCCATGAGTTCCCCCGGTACGGATAGTAAAAGACCTGATAAATTCGAACATTACCTGAACAGGGCCAGGGTCGCTGCCGAGAGAAGCACCTGTTTGAGAAGAAAAATAGGCGCAATTATTGTCAAGGACGATGCCGAGGTCAGTTCGGGTTACGTTGGCTCTCCTAAAGGCACGGAGCACTGCATCGATACGGGAAGGTGTCTGAGGAGAGAACTGGGTATCCCACCCGGTGAGAGATATGAGCTATGCCGGAGTGTACATGCGGAACAAAACGCTATTATCAATGCAGCGAGAACCGGTGTTACGATAACAGGCGGGACAATGTACATCTACAGTGAGAGAAACAAGGGACAATACAGCGAGACAAGCGGAGAAACGCGCAAGATCTACGGACCCTGCATTATCTGCGCCAAAATGATAATTAACGCCGGTCTCGAAGCAGTGCATATGAAAGAGGAAGGCGTCGGGACCAGAACCTATAAACTGGAAGACCTAAAAAAAATGCTGCGTGATGAGGAACAGGCGCTTAAAAACAGTTTCAGCAAACGACTGCCCTGACCTCGTCGCTTTTTTCATTATATGCGGTGCGGGCTGCTTCCCAGGCTTATTTGTTGATTCCCCCTCCCTCTAACTCCCTCCCGCCAGGGGAGGGAGAATTTTGGGGTACCTCAAGTGAAGAAAGACCGTAGGGGCACGGTAACCGTGCCCGCTACATTGTGCATGTTATAGACGTTCAGGGTGGGGTACGCTGCCACCTCACCCACTCTGCCTAGCTAGCTGTCCTGAGCCGTCAAAAGGATGAGGGTGAATCGAAACTTAGAAGTATTTGTCCGACTTTCTGGACTCCTGCTTTCGCAGGAGTGCCATTATTATGTCATTCCCGCGGAAGCGGGAATCTATCTCGTAAGTTATATGTGCCGTGATTTTAACCGCGTTGCACCTACACTACTATATGCTGATACTGATTCCCTCTCCTTTGACGGGAGAGGGTCAGGGTGAGAGTGAGGATGACCGTAGGGGCACGGTAACCGTGCCCCTACACTGTGTATGCAATAGAGGCGCACCGAAATCCCTAAACGAAGGAAACCGCGGTCTTGACCGCCCTGTGCTTCGACTTATTGAGGTTGACTTCGATCATCTCCCTGTAGTCTTCGATAGAGAATGTATGCGTTACCATGGACTCGACATCAACCTTCTTCTGCCTTATGAAGTCAATCGCCAGCTCAAAGACGTGCTTTCTCTTACCGTGCTCATCGGTATAGCCGTACGTGTATACTCCTTTTATAGTCTGGAGCTTGAGCCAGAGTGGCGTTAAATCCAGCTTCACATCCGCGCCAATCCCCACCACACTCAACACACCACCCGTTCTCAGCGCCCTCATACTGGTCTTGAGTGTCGCGGAGCTGCCCACTACATCGTAGACCTTCGAGAATCCCCCCATGAGGATATCCTGACCCAGCAGCGGCTTGTACGCCCTAGCCCCGGTTATTTCCACCGTGTGACGCAAGACATCGCCATCCGTAATCACTCTATCGGCGCCAGCTTTAGACATCAGCCCTGCATGAAACTCCGACGGCTCGGCCACTGTAACCGGGCAGTCAACGCCAAACGCGCGTATCGATTGAACGACAAGGCTGCCTATCACTCCACCGCCGATTATCAGTACCTGATCCTCATGACCCGGCATATTATCGAGCAGCGCCTGAAGAGCGCATGCCAATGGCTCTATCATGGCGCCCTCTTTGTGAGACAGTTCGTCATGCAGTTTGAAGACCTGGTCCTTATGCGCCACAAGGTATGGAGCAAAGCCGCCGCCGATGTCGCGACAAATACCGGCAAACATACCCGGTGAAAAGGCGCCTTCGGCAAAGTTCTCGCAGTTGCCCGGCCTGCCCCTCCGGCAGCTTTCACACTCGGGCTCAATCCCCCTCGCGGAGCAGCTCAAATGCGGGGCTATAGTAACTACTTCTCCTACTCCCAGACCGCCAACATTGCTTCCAATCTCCACAATATCACCACAAATCTCGTGCCCCAGCGTGCAGGGGAACGAGGTAAATGGGGATGCAGTCGGGGAGTCCTTGAGGAGAATGAGGTTAATGTCGCTGCCACAGAACCCGCACATGGTCGTCCTGATCTTCACCCAGTCAGGAGAGGGCAGCACCGGCTCCGGGACATCAACGAGCCTTACCGTTGCAAGTGGACCTTCATAGTAGAGCCGCCGGCTTACGCTCCCCAGTATTTTCAACGCGGCGAACTGGGGGACCGACACCGAAAACTGCAAGGCTTTCATAGAGAGTCCACCGTTAGTGAATTAGCAGATACGTAAACTGCCGAGCCTGTCAATCTTAAATCCCACCTGCATCCGGCCGCTCTCATCAGTCGCCACCCGCGTCACACCCCTCCATCCATACGCTGTCCAGCACCACCAGGTCCGGAGGCACAAGGTGCACCTCAGCATCCATAATCACATCCAGCACTGCCGGCAGACCGGAGTCCACCGCCCGCTGCAAGGCAGGTCGAATCTCCGACGGCTCCGTAACCCGCTCACCATAGCAGCCCAGAGCCTCAGCCAGTTTATCGTAGCGTGCGTCGATGAAGTCCACACCGCAGTAGCGTCCATCGTAGACCAGCTTCTGCCCGCCCTTGATCATTCCCCAGCAGCAGTCGTTGGCAATGATAACCACGATCGGCGTATTCTCCCGCCTCGCTGTCTCCATTTCCATAGCGTTGAATCCGAACGAACCATCGCCGGTGATGCAGTAAACAGGGACACCGGGGCGCGCCAGCTTGGCCCCTATGGCATAGGGCACTCCCGACCCCAGATGCCCTGAATCAGCAGCCCAGAGGAAAGAACGGGGCTCATAGACACGGTTCTGGTAGAAAGACCAAACAGACGTGGTGCCTCCATCCTGAGCGCAGATAGCGTTGCGGGGGAAGAACTCTCGCACCTCGCGCATGAGGCGCAGTGGATGAATGGGCGACCTGTCAGAACGAGCGCCTTCCTCCCAACCACTTGCCCACATCTCCTGGTCCTGCCGGGCTTCATTGAACTTCGGGTTCTCCGCCCTGGGTCCCGTCAGCGCCTTAACCGCCTCTAATAAAGCACGCAGTGTACTCTTAGCGTCACCTACCAGAGCAAGCTCGACTCTCCGGTTCAGGCCGATGTTCTGGGGCTCTATATCAATCTGTATAAATCTTTGGCTGTCCGTCTCTCCCCATATCGGAGGCTTACCCCAGAAATCTATATCCCCCAGGCGGCCGCCCACCAGAAGCACCACATCTGCCGCGGCCTGGGCTTTCAGCGCGCCAAACGCTGAGGGTATCAGGCACAGGGGATGGTCCTCGGGGATGGCACCGCGTGCACCCAGGCTCGTGGTCACCGCAGCCGAGAGATACTCCGCAAGCTCCACCATCTCCTCCCAGGCCCCGGACCACAGCACACCACCACCGGTATGAATCAGCGGCCACTCAGCATTCGCCAGCATCTCCGCCGCCTGCTCGATAAGCCCTGCATCGGCCACCGGAGGCGTAGTAGCCCGATAGCGCTGCGGTTGCAGTACAGGATACTCATCGTCATCCAGCTTGTCGCAGACAACATTCGAGGGCAGGTCCAGGTACACGGGAGCAGGACGGCCGGATGCTACTGCACGGAACGCCATCTGCACAAGCTCGGGCATTCGCCTCACGTCGTTCACGAGCGCCCGCCACTTTGTGATTGGCGCCATCAGCGGTATCTGGTCCAGGGCCTGCATCGAGCCATGCTCGGGATAAGCGCGCCAGGTCTGGTTCTGCGCGCCCAGCACTACCAGAGGGACCGAGTCGGCCCAGGCAGAGTAGACGCCTGGCACCAGGTCAGCTACCCCCGGGCCGACAGTGCCCAGGCATACGCCGGGCTCACCCGTTACCCGCGCCCAGGCATCGGCCATGTGGGCCGCAGCCTGCTCGTGGCGGGCGGTAATAAACTTCATCCCGGACTCACTACCCAAACGATAGATAGCATCGGTTATAGGGTTACACTGGTCACCGGGAATGCCGAACACATAGCGCACTCCTTCTTCGATAAGACAACGCACCAGCGCCTCCGCACCTCTGATCATAGTCATCTCTACATCCTCCTTTTACATAATACGGTCTATATACCTCCCGTGGTGATTGCTGGCGGTTTGAGATGGATCAACCTCCGGCAGATATCCGAGCCGGTAGTAAGGGGGCTGTCCAGCAACTCCACTTGCACCGAGTGTTTAAGGACTTTCTCGAACATTACTTTGTTGAAGTAGTTCCCGCAAATACACCACAGGGGCGTGGGATCCAACTGCCCCTGAACTATCACAGGACAGGCGCATTCGCCCTTTACATCGGGATAGAAGTCATAGTGAATTATGTCTCCCTTTCTCTCAAGCTTTCTCTTCTCGGGAAAGGCGTTCATCAAATCCACGATGAAGGTATCTATATCAACATCAGTATTCAGTCCCCCAAACGGTATAAACAGGGAGTTGCACATTTCGCCGGTGCATCGGAGGCACATCTCCCGCGCCGTACTATCGAAGTCCGGCTGGAAGATCCGTTTGAATACCTCACCCTTTAAAATTTTCGCGAACTCTTGTGTCAGGACGGAGAGATCGCGAAGCGCTGCTTCTTCCTCCTCGGATAACTTTTCGGGCATTTATCCTCTTCCTAGTAGTGCTCAAGCACTAAATACAAATCACGATCGACAGCCGTAGCGTTGCCACTCCCTTCGGGCTTGCCCTCGGCTCTGAGGCTCAGGCTCGTAGAGAGCCTTAGGGCGAAACGCCTGTGGCAACGAATCCTCCATCGCGACGCTACCTGGTCAACGAACCCCCGTCGTGACAGGAGTCACGACGCTACCTGTCGAATATCCATTAACAGCCCTAGTCCTTACTCCCCGGCGTGGTGAAAACCGAGGGCTTGAGGTAAATAACATATTTACAGAACTGCTCACCGGTCGTCAGGGCACTGCCCATCAACTCCGACTTGGCTGTTGGCCCCATTCCGATAGCCTCCAGGTATTGTGCCGCCATATTAGCGCCGCAGGAGCACAGTTCGGGGAATGGTTCCACCATCCCCAGCTTGACCACCGGGCATTCGCAAACAGGCTTTCCGTTCTCATCGAGGCTGCAGTGATAGGATGAGTGTACGACGTCGCCCACCCGTTCGATAGTCCTCGGCCCCAGCGGAGGCTCCAGATCCGACAAATGTTTCACCATTTCATCATAGGTCATATCCGGCCTGATTCCCAAGGCCCAAACCGCCATCGCGCCGCAGGCCTGGCTCATCCTCATCATGACGTGGTCCCTGTGCTCCGGCGGTAGCTCCCTGACCCCCTGGAGGACTCCGGCCATGATACGCGGCAGCCACTCCGTGTATATCAATCCCTTTATCTCTTCAGAGTATTCGTGCGCCATGTCGCCTCCTTTAATATTCAGTAATCAAGCACCAAATCCGAAGCATCGTCCGCGTTATCCTGTCATCGTAGCCTTGCCACTCCCGTGGCAACGAATCCCACGTCGTGACAGGAGTCACGACGCTACCTCTTTATATTAAATTCGTAGCGTTGCCACTCCCGCGGCAACGAATCCCACGTCGTGACAGGAGTCACGACGCTACGGTATATGTTCATGCTTCGGTGTGGTGAAGGGGGAAGGCTTGAGGTGCACGAGGAAACGGCATTCATCCTCACCATTCACCATAGGGCTGCCCAGTGTCTCAACTGTGGTTACTTCTCTCCCGGTATATTCCTCTATATAGCTCGCGACGCTGTTAGCGGAGCAAGCGCACACCTCGGGCCTCGCCTCTATCCATCCATACATGATGAGTGGACACTGGCATATCGGGCGGCCGTCCTTATCCTTTGGAGGAACGTAAGTCCAGTGAACTATATCCCCAATCTGAGTGATTTTCCTCGGCCCGAAGGGAGGTTTCAATTCCGCCATGTGCTTCTTATAATCCTCCCAGTCCATGCCCGGCTGACAGTCCAGGACCATTTTCGCCTGGTCGCTGCAAGCCTTGGACATTTTCATCAGAATCCCGTCCCTTTGCTCCGCCGGGAGCGCACTGATCCCTTTGTAGGCTGCGTCAACGATCTTGTACAGCCATCCGTGGAGTAATTCTTTTATCTCAGGGCTCATTTCCAGATAGAAATCGTCGATTGACTCTTTTACCTCTGGCGGTAGCTCTTCAGCCATGTTTGCTCCTTCCTTTTAATCCACTTTATATACACAGGCGACCTTATTCCTTTCCCCACTCCACCTCGGGCATCGCAACCGTTCTCACCTCTTCCGCTGCCGCTTCTTCCGTCAGAAACGGAGTGCGCAGAGGTGAGTATGGGACCAGACCGTATAAGAACCTGTAGACAACCTTGGGACGCCACTGTCCCGCCTTTGCCTCCCATTCCTTGTAGGCGGGGTCATTCAACGAGGTCTCGCGAATCTTGACCCAATCGCTGTGGATATTGCCCGCTGTCCAGATATTGATGACCTCGCCGCCGCTGGCCGTCCCCGCCACCGCCTGATAACACCCCACCAGTTTCATGCCCCAGTTCTGCGCCATCGGCGCAAGCTCCGCTCCAACGGCAGCTACATACTCATCCGCCTTGCCGGGCAGAACCCGCGCCAGGGTATGCAGGTATATTGTAGACTTATAGTCACCACCCTTAATCTGCGCCAGAGTCGGAGAGAAAGGCGCTGGCTCCAGCACCTTGCCAACGTAATCCGTCCGATAATCGACGGCCTCCCGCTCCCAGACCTTCGCCAGAGGGTCCTTGTCGTGGAACTCCTGTATACGGTCGAGTGCCGCCCAGTCATCCACCTCCCAGAGGGCCAGATTCTCATTATAATGTATCCCCATCATAAACATCCCGACCAGGCGCAGACCGTTCTTCTCAGCGTCAGGCACGTAGTCCGTCCCCATAACCTTCCAGAACTCGTCCTGAAACCGGGAGACAATCGTTATATCCTCATACAGGTAAATCATTTACATCCTCCAAGTTTTCGGGATAACTCACTCCCGCCGCCCTTTTCCGACATTTAGTGAAGCATGGAGTAGGGTACAGGGATCAGGAACTTATAGCTCCACTCAGCGCATAAGCTCGATCTCTTATCCAGCCATTGCCGCAGCTCCGGTTCTCTGGCCATAGCCTCCCGTATCCGGCCCCAGTGCGCCCAGTTCTTCACCGACCAGAAGCTTATTATCTCTCCGGACTCTCCGCACGCTCCGAACCAGCGGTAGCAGCCCGCGAGCTTCACCCCCAGCTTTTCCACTACCGGCACCAGTTCCTCTTCAAAGGCCTTCACGAACTCGCCGGTCTTCCCAGGCAACACGCTGTACGATAAACGGTAATACAGCATGTTACCAGCGAAATCACCTTTCTTTTTACGCTCTTTAATCGCTGCCGCAGTCGGAGAGAAGGGGAGTCCCTCCAGCAGGCTGTCGAACCACTCGTCACGGTACCTGAAACCTTCACGGTGCCATGACAGCCCATCGCGCTCATGTATCACGAAATTGGACAAACCTTCGAGGCTCTCGACGCCGTTCGGCAGCTCGGACAAAAAGAAGGTCTCACGGTGTCGAAAGGCAACCCTGAAAATGCCCAGCACCGTCATGTGCCGGTCCAGGCCGGGAATCAAGTCCGTGCGCATGACATCCACATACTCATCCATTACGCCGGGAAATGGATAGGTGTTCTCATGCAGATAAAGCATAGCTGGCTCTACTCCTTTCCTTCGTTACTGGTGAACCCCTCTCCCTGTCCGTATCTGGCCTCCATGTCTCTCTTATGGTCCATCAGGATGCCCTGGGTCAGCCGCCTGGTATACCAGGCCACCGGCCATTCAAGCAGTTTGCCCCATCGCGGCACTCTGATGTCAATCCGGTCCACAATCTTAGTGCCTTCGCTCGTTTCATAGAGAAATGTACTCTCCAACGTGCCCCTGGCAAATCCTCCGATTGTCTCATTCGTCATTCTATCGGGCGGAATTATGGTCTGCTTCTGTTTCGCCTTTCGCGTAAATCCCAGAACCTTGAGACGCCAGAGGGCGATGCTGACGTTGTTTTCATCCTCAAGAACCTGCACAGACTTTATGCGACCCTTGTGGAGTATCGGAGGATGAGTGTACTCCGAGATTTCCTTGAGCACCACGTCTATCGGCGCTTTGATTGTAACAGTCATTTCCACGCTTCTCATAATGCAATACTCCTTCGTCACCGACCACCTGACTATAAAATTGACAGGTAGAGAAAAGGCAAACAATAAATAGGTGGTTCGTATCCCTTCCTATTGCTTTTCTAAGCAGACAGCATGAGTGCTGTTCCAAGCCTGACAGCACGCAGGCAACATGCAGACTTGCTCTTTTAAAAGGAGCAGATTATTAGAGGCGAAGAGAGTAATACAGGCTTCCAATTGATTCTCTCAAGACGCTCTATCACCAGTGCTTTACCTTTTATAGTATTTCCCCAGGGTTGTCAAGACATTTATACAAGGGGACCAACCTATACATTCTAAACCCACCTTGGGCAGAGTATGACCAAATCTCCAGGGGGCTTGCTTATCATAAGCACAAAAAGCGCGCAATTTACAGTTACAATCCGCAGACACCATCTGTTCAACTACTATCGTTCTAACCAAGGGATTACTAAATACTTCAACGTATCAGGACTAAATGACCATTCCCGATGGGATAAAGTAGTGTTACTGTATTCAGGGGGATTGTAGTACAAGACTATTACGTCGGAGGCGAATACTTCATGAGGTCGCGGCGAAGAAGGCGTTTGTTTGCAGGCTTGCTAATTGGAGCCGGAATTGGCATAGCTTTCTGTCTGGCATTATGTCTCAACCTGCTTAGCGGCGTGCAGTTGCAAAGCAGCGATTTCCTCTTCAAAGCGGCAAATCTGAATAGAAGTATAGAACAAGAGGGGGAAATCGTGATTGTTGCCATCGATGACAGGAGCCTTGATCAGCTCGGTCATTTCCCATCATGGTCGCGTTCATACTATGCAGACCTGATAGATACGCTTGCTGAGGCTGAAGCACGAATAGTGGTTTTCGATGTTCTCTTCTCTGAGCCGGCAGCCGGTGACGACCGGTTAGCGAGATCTATAGAGGAGGCAGGAAACGTGATCCTCCCTCTTGCATACTCAGCGTCACAAAATACGTCTACAGGTACGGGTGAATCGGTCGGACTGGCGACTTTTATCAGGCCCCTGAGTCGGTTTGAGCAATATGCCCTTGCTCTGGGGCACGCCAATTTGCAACCTGATGAGGATGGTGTGGTGAGGCAACTGCCACTGGCTATCGATAACGGCGAAGACTGCGAACCGGCGCTGGCCCTGGCTGCTGTCGCCAAGTATCTCAGGCGTCCTCAAGTTATTGAATCCCCTATTGAGAACAACTACCTGACCTTCGCCGGCCGGTCTATTCCACTTGACGATACAAACGGCATGTTAATTAACTACACAGGTGACGTGGCAGATGAGAGCGCCGCAGCAATCTTTGATACTGTATCCTTTGTAGCTGTCCTGAAAGGCGAGGTCTCCCCCTCCACCTTTGATGACAAGATCGTTATCGTCGGTGCTACAGCCAGCGCGCTCGGAGATACCTTCTGGACACCTACAGGCCAGATGATGAACGGTGTCGAGATTCATGCTAACGCCATTTATACAATTCTAACCGGGGATTTCCTCAGGCCGGCCTCGTTCAGTATCACGATTGCCTTGATAATGGTGCTGGCACTCCTTTGTAGCCTGGTAGTGCTTCGTCTGCGAGTCCTTTGGGCCACGCTTTCAGCCTTCTTCATTTGTGCTGCTTACCTCCTCGTAGCCTTCTCTTTCTTTGATAAAGGCATAATGCTTAACCTAATCTATCCACCCCTGGCTATCCTGGGTGCATTTGTAGGCCTGACCCTTTTCAACATCTCTCGGGAACGTGCCGAAAAAAAAGAGATAACGAGAACCTTTGGCCGCTACATTTCACCACCGGTCGTGGACAAGATTCTAACGGCTCTGGAAACGGATGAGTTGAAGCTGGGAGGACAGCAGCAGCAAGCGACTGTGGCATTCGCCGATGTCCGTGGTTTCACCGATATTTCTGAGAATATGCAGTCAGAGGAGTTAGTAAGGGTGCTAAACATCTATCTTTCCACAGTTATCCAGGCGGTACTCAATCACGGCGGTATGATAAACAAATTCGGTGGTGACAGCGTTATGGCGATCTGGAATGCGCCTACATTATGTGAGGGGCACGCTCTATCAGCAACGAAAGCAGCTATTGATGTTCAACGCGCTATCAAAGAGTTACAGGAGCAGGAAACAGATCTCCCCAGGATGGACTTCGGCATCGGTATAAATACAGGTGAGGTAGTAGCCGGCAACATGGGTTCCGAGGACCGTCTGGAATACTCTGTGGTTGGCGATACCGTAAACGTCGCTGCCAGGATAACCGGTCTCGCTGAGGCCGGGAAAGTATGGATCAGCTCCGGCACCTATGAACTCATAAAAGATTACATCTTGGCAAAGCCACTGGAGCCGCTCGTGATAAAAGGAAAACGAGACCCAATCATGGCATACGAGGTACTGGATATAAGCGAGGAACCGTTCGGCTAGACACCACGTAACGGGGAAAATGTAACAGTTATGGAATCTCTTCGTTATATAGTTTGCAGGGAAAACGCGACTCGCATAACTAGCGGGACGTCGACCTATGAAGACATCGAAATTCGAAGGCTGGTTGAACAGGCTACCGATGGCGATGTTGAGGCGTTTGGCGAACTATACAGCATCTACCTCGACCGCATCTACAGGTATGTTTTTTATCAGGTCAGCAACAAGGCTACAGCTGAAGACCTTACCGAGGAGATATTCATGAAGGCCTGGAGGGGCATCGGCAAATACAGGTGGAAGGGGCAACCATTTGCAGCATGGCTATATCGCATAGCACGCAACCACGTTATTGACTATTATCGCACCAGCCGACAGCATCAACCCCTTAAAGGAGAAATTCAGTCAGACGACAATCAACCTCAGCAAGAAGTGGAAATAAAGCAAATGCAGCAATCGCTATTACGCGCCATATCATCTCTCCCTAAACAGCAGAGTCAAGTCATAATACTGAAATTTATTGAGGGTCTCGATAACCGCGCAATTGAACGGATTATGGGCAAGAGGCAGGGAGCCATAAGAGTTATGCAAATGCGCGCTCTAACTGCGCTCCGGCAAATATTGAGCGAGGAAATGGGAGAATGCGAACCGATCTGTCAAAGGCTTTAGATGAGTGTCTAGGGCGCATGCGCAAGGGTGAGCCAATCGAGGCTTGCTTGAACGATTTCCCGCATCTACGGCATCAGTTGGAGCCGCTGCTATCTACCGCGTTGTCTATTTCCACCGCACCCGGAGTCTCGCCCTCAGACGAGTTCAGAAGAGTGTCGCAAGCTCGCCTGATGACACGGCTCCGCGAAGAGGCAAGCAAGGGCGGTGTTTCAACACAACGCCGAACGCCAGCGCAACCCGGAGCACTGGTAACAGCATGCAGAGGACTTCTGCACGCCCTTGGCAAGCCCCGCGCGCTTATCGTTCCGGTAACGCTGCTTTTGCTCATTGCGATGGGAGGCAGTCTTTTTACGATCGTGAGTCTCGCTTTACCGGCACAACCGACCGCACTCGCGGCCCAGTGCACAGTCAGTGTTCTCAGCGGCGGCGTACAGGTCCAAACCCCGGGGGCAGATACCTGGCAAGAGGCCGTCGACGGCCAGATACTGGATGCGGGTAGCCGGGTAAGGACTGCGACCGGCTCATATGCCTTACTCACCTTCTTTGAAGGTAGCAGTATCAAACTTGAGCCCGGCACCGATGTCGAAATCCAGCAACTCGAACGGGTCGACGAACGCTCCGCTGACATCGTTCTGAAGCAGTGGCTGGGCACAACGTGGAGCCGCGTTGTGAAAAGGTTGGACCCCGGCGTGCGCTACGAGATACAGACGCCCTCTGCTCACGCCCTGGTAAGGGGCACTTTATTCGAGACGGAAATAGATGAAACAGCCCGGACAACAGTTCGGACGACCGAGGGTTTGGTCAGTGTAAGCGGGCAAAACGAAGAGGTATTTCTGCCAGCAGGCCAGGAAGCGAGTGTAGAGTATGGGGCGTCCCCATCCGAACCCCGGCCGATTGCGCCTGCCGATAGTGAGCTTCTCATCACCGCCGGTATGCCTGCGGTGGCCTCAGTCTGTGACCCCACGGGTTCGAGCACGGGATATTTACCGGACGGCTTCGCTTTTAATCAAATCACAGGGGCACAATCAACATCACCTTCTGCGGGGGTTCAGGTCATTACTATACCAAACCCCGTGTCCGGCGAGTATTCTGTGGTGCTGCGCTGTATTGCCGACGGGACAAGTCAGTTAAACATCACATACCTGTCCGAAGGGGAATCGGTTTTTACACACGCCAGCGCATATGAAATAACCGGCAGCAGTGAATGGCTGATTCCGATACAATTAGAGGTATCGGACGGCCAACTCATCAGCGCAACGGTACGTGATATAGAGCCTCTGGGAGAGCGAGCACCCGAGAAGTTAGTCAGGACCGAGATAGTAGAGGCGTCGCTGGTTCCTATTGAGACGCCCGAGAATTCCGGGCAAACTGCTGATAATGAGCGCGCTTACCCGCTGGCCGTGGTCAGTGGCACCGGCGGTTCAGTAACTGAACCCGGTCAAGGGGTATTTTTCTACTGCTCCGGTACCGTGGTTGACCTCGTCGCCGAACCTGACGAGGGTTGGGTGTTTGAGGGGTGGACAGGTAACGTCGCTGACGTTTCATCACCTATCACCACTATAACCATAGCTCAGGCTGAGGCTGTCACTGCCAGTTTCATTCCCCGGGAATAAGATGAGGCAAACTGCCAGTGGGGCGTAATTCGACGAAAACAGAGGTAACTATGTCAGCAATGCAACCCGTAGTCGCTGGCACGAAAGCTCAAGCGATGATAAATAAAGCGGGACAGAATGAGTGGCATGACATAAGGCTGGACCTTCTTCTCGAAGTAGGCAAAAAGGCAGGCTCCGCCTCGGAAGTCTCGAGGATGGTCGATGAAATTGTGGCGATGACCCGGCATACTCTGAGGGCATCAGCCTCATCAGTGCTGCTTATAGACGATGAAAGGCAGGAGCTATTCTTCGAGTTCGCCGATGGTGAAGCAGGTGGCGCTTTAAGACGGGCGAGACTTAGTATACAATCGGGCATAGCCGGCTGGGTAGCCCGCCATGGCTGCCCGTTAATCGTCAACGATGTGTACAATGACCGGCGTTTCTTTGCGGACGTAGACAAAGCTACCGGCTTTGCTACCAAGGCCATCATGTGCGCGCCACTGGTAGCCCGGGGTAAGGTCATAGGTGTAGTCGAGGTGCTCAACAAGCTGGATGGCAGCGACTTCAGTGAGCAGGACTTGGAGACTTTGGTAGCTGTAGCGGCAACAGCAGCGATTGCGATTGAGAACAGCAAGCTCCACCAATTAATCATAGATGGTTATAAAGGTACCATGCAAGCGCTTGCTGCAGTCATTGATGCCAAAGACCCCTACACCCGTGGCCACTCACAGAGAGTAGTGGAGTACGCTCTACCGGGAGGAGTCTCCCTCTCACTTTCACAAAAGGAGCTTGAAGTACTCGAGTATGCCGGTATTCTTCATGATATAGGTAAGATAGGTATCGCTGATAGCATACTAAGCAAGCCGGGGAAGCTTACTACCGAGGAGTACTGCGCCTTCCTCGAACACCCCGTGATAGGCGCTAAAATCATAGATGGTATTCCTTTTCTGAACCCGGTAAAAGGGCTTGTCCTCCATCACCACGAGAGGTACGACGGTACTGGCTACCCGGACGGCCTTAAAGGTGATGATATCCCTATGGGCGCTCGTATACTGGCTGTGGCTGACACCTTCGACAGCATAACTACAGACCGCCCATACCGCGCCGCACTGAGCACAGAGCATGCCATCCGGGAGCTGCGCAGGTGCTCAGGCAACCAGTTCTGTCCTATCGCTGTAGAGGCCTTCATCTCAGGCTTTGAGAAGCGCATACAATATTTGCTCCAGCCCGATTCCCCAATCGCAGTTAAATAGCGCCGAGTGTAAGACCATACTAGACCCGTTTGTAACTTTATTGTAAACTTGTCGTAATTTTCTTTTCATATAGTTAATCAACCTGTAATCCGCGATGCGTAGACTTATACATAAAAAAATGCGACGGGATAACGAGCAAGTTCCCGGGTCAAGGTGTAAGGTATGCGCATATTCGAGAATCTTCGTTATCACAGCAGGCTGGAGCAACTTTCCGAGGAACGGGAGAAGCTCAAGACCGAACTCGTGCAAACCCAGAGCATGTTACTTTCTATAGAGCAACTCATAGCCGAGGAGATACTGAATCAGGCTGCCGATTCTCCGCATTGCGTTATTTCCATTACGGACGGGGAAGCCAAACATCGAGGGCAAAGGTAAACCACATCGAAAGTTTCCCTACACCCCGCGGGGGGTAACGCGCCATGTCGAACTGTTGTGCATATCCTGGTTAAGGGAGGTTCTCTATGATGAAAACTAAACGAGGTTGGCAGACATCTAAATACAGGGTCTTCTTCATGCTCACCGCCATAGTCCTTTCAGCGAGTATGATACTCACAGCCTGTACCAGTGAAGAGTCGGCTACCCCCACCCCCGCCGTCACCACCTCTCCACCCACCGCTCCTGAACCCACCCCCATCCCTACCCCCACAACTACCCTCGGCTCGGTCCAAACACAGGTTGGACAGGAGTTCACCATCACCATCGACTCGAACCAGACCACCGGTTACAAGTGGCAACTGGCCCAACCTCTGGATGGAGATTACCTGGAACAGGCGAGCTATGAATATGAAGTGCCCGAGACATCGCCGGGGCTTGTCGGAGTCGGTGGGGAAGAGCTGTGGACCTTCAGGACAATCGCCGAGGGGGACACAGAGGTCTCTTTAGAATACTGCCAACCGTGGGACAGGGAAGCATCACTCGCAGAAGTGAGAACCTATGTGGTACACATCGGACCTATTGAGGCTAACGCAGGGGACGAGTTCACCATCACGGTCGCTTCAAATCCAACGACCGGCTATGAATGGCAACTGGCCCAGCCGCTGGTTGGTGGTGTTCTCCTGTTCATGTCTTCAGAATATGAGGCTGCCGAGACCGATACGGAAATTGAGGGCGCGGGCGGAAAAGATGTCTGGACATTTAAGGCGGAGGGCCTGGGTGACACAAAGGTATCGTTAAAGTATGTACGCCCCTGGGAAGGGAATGCCACGCCTGCGGACCAGCGAACCTTCAACATCATCGTCAACTCCACCGAAGTAGACGTGGGGGATGAGTTCACCGTCACCCTGGATTCCAATCCAACGACAGGCTATGAGTGGCAACTGGCCGATACGCTGGACGGGAGTATACTGGAGCTGGTGGGCTCCGAATACACTGTGCCAAACGATGTGGGGCTCGTGGGGGCCGGCGGCATAGAGGTCTGGACCTTCAAGGCAGTAGGGTCTGGTGAAACAACTGTACCCATGAATTACGTCCGCCCCTGGGAAGAAGATGGCACGCCCGCAAAAGCGCTAATGTTCAGTATAACTGTTAGATAGGGGCTAAGGAAAGGAGAGGCTGGAGCATCCGCTCCAGCGGGTGATTGGAGCCGATGCTCCAATCTAACCGAGAGAGAAAGAACCAGGGGGGCAACGCAACCGACTGCCCAGTAACGAAACGAGCGGCGCAATCGCATAACGAACTACGGTTCTCAGAAGCTACTATTCTATCTGCCCTTCGGCAGGCCTGTCCTGAGTTTATCGAAGGGATTAGGGCTTCCCGTAAAGTTATATGCCCCTCCCCCTAACTAACCCACTCCAGCCAGGCTTCGTCCTGAGGCTCTCTACGAGCCTGAGCCTCAGAGCCGAGGGCAGCCCGAAGGGGGAGGGGGAGGGAGGACAGTTACACTACCTTACAACCTTTTGTCATCTCGCACAGATCTCACCGATAAGCCGGACCACCTCGCCCATATCCAGAGGCTTGTAAAGGCAAGTATAGGCATCATTCTTCAGTGCCTCTTCCACCAACTCGGCTACCTCCTGGTGGTAGGCAGTCATCATGACAGCTACCACTTCAGGATTAACCCCCCTGATACCCAGATAGGTCTCCAGACCGTTGATGGTCGGCAGCTTCACATCTATAAAGATGATATCGTACGCCTTTTCCCTCGCCATAGCGATGGCCTCCTCGCCAGTATGAGCGATGCCCACCCTGTAGCCGGCTTCCATCAGCACGTCCTTGAAGATGACGCACGTCCCCGGGTCGTCGTCAACCACCATTATCAGCGCCCCCTTCCCGGCCTTCCCCATCTCCTCAATGAAGGCGATCATTTTCGCGACGTCCAGGGGCTTGTAGAGGACACCATAGGCCCCCTCTTGCAGCGCCTCCTGAATCAAATTCTCAACCGCGTAGGCGGTCATCATCATCACCACAGCTTCGGGCCTGATTCCCTTGACCTTCTTGCAGGTCTCCACGCCGTCCATGATCGGCATCTTGATATCCATAAAGATAATGTCGAAGGGCCTCTCCCTGACTATTTCTATGGCCTTCGCCCCATCGCCGGCGGTGGCGACAGTATACCCTTCATCCTCCAGGATAAGTGACATGGTATCGCAGAGACCGGCATTGTCATCGACTATGAGAACGCTGGCTTTTTCGTTCATACGACCCCCTTAATATTCATCGTCATTGCGACCCCACCTACCATGCCATTGCAGGCCCTTCGCTTCATGTCATTCCGGGCACAGCGAAGCAATCGCCCCGTACCACGGCAGGGGCACAGCGTGCCGAGCCCTAATACCCTCCGTCTCCACGCACATGAACTGCCGGCTTTAAGCTAATGTCCACCTACCGGCAGCCTCACCGTGAAGGTGCTGCCTCTTCCTACCTCACTTTGCGCCTCGATGGTGCCTCCATGCCCTTCAACCAGGCTCCTGACAATCGCCAGCCCAAGTCCAATCCCCTTGGCCTTGGTGGTGAACAACGGCTCGAAGAGCTTCGCCATGGTCTCATCTGACATGCCAACTCCCGTATCGGCGAAAGAGACCGCCACCCATCCCGGACCCGGGCTCTCCGAACTGATGGTCAACCGGCCGCCCCCGGGCATCGCCTGCACAGCATTGAGGATGATGTTTGCAAGAACCTGACTGAGCTGGTCGGGATCAGCCTGTACCGGCGGCAACGTTTCGTCAAGCTGGCTCACCACCTCAATGTTCTCCGGCACCGCGGTATGAGACAGCTCCTCCCGCACAGCATCGTTTATATTCATGCTGCGCTGTATAGGATTCTTCGTGCGGGCGAAATCGAGCAGGTCGCTGATGATACGCTCGCATGTTGCGACTTCCCGATCCAGCATGTCCAGCGTCCTCCTCACCCTCGGCTCGGGCTCGCGCAGGACCTGGTTAAGGAAATAAGCCGAGCCCTTAATGGTCGAGAGGGGATTGCGCAGCTCGTGGCCCACCCCGCCAGCCAGTTGCCCCAGAACCGCCAGTTTCTCCTGTCGAACCAGTTGCTCCTGGACATCCTGCAACTCCCTGGTACGCTCCTCTACCAGTTCCTCAAGCTGGTATCGGTACTGCGCCAGTTCCGCTTCCGCCCTCTTGCGCTCGGAAATCCTACCCAGGTGCTGCGCAATGCCATTTATCAGTTGTTTCCCTTCCCTCAGGAAAGGGCCTTCATCTTCCTCAGGTCTCTCTTCCAGGTAGCAGACCTCCAAAGCGCCGGCTCGCTCACCATGCACAATGATATCGCTCGACAGCTTCCAGGGGGTTTCCCTGAAGTTTGCCGTCGTGAATTCAGCGTCATCCAGTAGGATACGTGCGCAGGTGATTTCCGGATACTGACAGGCAGGCGGAATGAGATCTGCCGTACCCTTAAGTATCTGCTCCAGCGAGATGCCCTTCTCCTCCACGAGATAAGAAATCCTATAGAGGCAATCCAGCTCATTGACCCTTTGCTCAAGATCACATGTCCGCTGCCGCAACTCCTCCTCCGCCCGCTGTCGCTCTTTTTCCTCTCTTTCCCTGTGCAATCTGGCATATAAGATCGGCGCTATGTGTCCGGCGATTGTCTCTAATAACTGGATTTCGCTTTCGTCGTAGTCAATGTCCTTGTTGGCGACCTGAAACAGCCCGATTACTTCACCTTGATATAGGATGGGTAGGGAAATATGTCTTTGTATGGGAATATGCCCCTCAGGCACATTGACAGAACGCTCATTTGTGCATATAACCCTTTTCTCCCTGATTGCCCGTTGCCACGTACTGTCACCCCATATCTCGCGGGGGAACACAATATCCTTGCCAGCGACCTGACACTGACTCCAGACGTCTCTGGTCATGGAAGGGCAAACCAAAGCTCCATCTTCGTCTATGTAGCCAAATACACCATACCTGCTTTCCATCACCTCCAGCACGACATGCAATACCTCTGCATACATTTCATCATCGGGCACTATAAGGAATATGTTTGCAATTCTGCTCCTGATGGAAAGCTCCCACTCCGATTTTCGCAGCTTCTCCTCCGCACGCTCGCGCTCCTGCTCCTCCAGCTCCATGCTGTGCAGGGCGAAGGCAATGTCTCCACTGAGTTCCTCGAACAGGGAGCGCTCTTCCTTCTCAGCGATGAGACGGGATGGGATAGAAGCAGTAACCACGCCGTAGACCCTCCCGTCGTGTTCCAATCGGGCGGTCATCGCCCCCCCGTTGATGTACTTTTCCGACAGGGGACAGTCTGTGCAGGTGAATACCGGGTCCTCTATTACCACAACATCCGGCTGATTCAGCGCCCTCCGCCCGCAAGCGGTCAACTCGCCGCGCATCAGCCGTTCCAGAACCGGATTAAAACCCTCTCCCATACCTGATTCGGCGCACGCCATGAGCTTACCGGAATCATCCAGCAGAGCGATCCAGACATGGTGATAGCCGCGCGTTTCGATCAGCCTGTCGCAAATACCCCGCAGCAGACTGTCGCGGTCCTTCTCCCTGGTCATGAGCTGGTTGACATTGCGGATAGCGCGCAATACGGCATTGAGGTGCTCTACCCTCTCCTCCGCTTGCTGTCTCTCGCATTCTACCTTCTCCAACTCAGCGATTCGTATGCGCATTTGCCCCACCCCGCTTGTGGAGCGCTTTGTTTTACTACCAACGTCCCTCATTTGCTACCTCCTGGATTCGACGGCTTTGCATGGTTATGCGTTCTCCGGCCGCGCGGCCCGTTTTGTCCCCCGTCCCGCGGTTGCGTCTTCCTCACACTCCCGCATGCTGCGAAAACTGGTTTTTACTCGAATCCGAGCGTATACCAGTGTACGCACACGGGATTAAGAAACTATTAACGCAGCAAATTAAAAATTACATAGAGCTTACAAGTAGATTACATTCTCTTAAAAAACGGTGATTTACGGACACAGGGGGGGGCGGTTGGCAGTTTCCAGGAGCACATACCCGGTTCCGATAACGGTTATTCGTTATGCGGTTGTTCCGCTCGTTTCGTTTACGTTCACCCGGTTGCGTCGCCCACTAGTCCTTTCTCTCTCGGGTAGATTGGAGCATCGGCTCCAATCACCTACTGCTGAAAGCCGACCGCCAACGGTTCCTATGCAAGGAGCCAGAAGTAGCAGGGGCACGGCATGCCGTGCCCCTGCTTTGGTACTCGGCGATTGCTTCGCGGAGCTTGTCCTGAGCTCTTCGATAAACTCAGGACAGGCTTGCCGAAGGGCGACGTAACTGTTTCAAGGGTAGGGTGGCCGACGTCGGCCACCCTACCCATCTGTCCAAGGTCGAAGAATCAATATCGCCTGTATTCTAATACAAGCAGGACACTCAGTCCGGCTTCTCCAGGAAATAGCCCTGGCCTGCTTTAGTGCAGATAAGCCGGGGGTGGCCGGGGTCTGCCTCGATTTTCCTCCTCAGCCGCCTGATATGAACCCTGAGGCTGCCCAAAGTCCTCGAGCAGTCATTACCCCATACGTCTTCAACAAGCTTGGAGTATGTCGAGACACTACCATCACCTGCTATCAACCGGTCTAAGATGCGGGACTCAAGCGCAGTGAGGTTTATTTCCTTTTCCCCAAAGAGAAGTTGGCGTTCGGAGGGAATAAAGCACATCGTACCGAAATAAACAGGGGGCTCTTCAGCAGAATCTTCCTCATCCCGTATCCTGGCCTTCACGCGCGCCAGGAACTCAAGCTGTCCACAAGGCTTGACTATGTAATCGTCTGCTCCCCACTCCAATCCTTTGACTTTATCGACTTCTTCATCTTTAACAGTGAGGATAACAACGGGCACGGAAGAGAATGAGCGGATCTGCTTCAACACCTCCAGGCCGTTAATGTCGGGCAGCCCTAGATCAAGGATAATAATGCTATGGGCTCCACTCTTCGCCAGCTCTATTCCGCGTCTTCCCAAGTGTGTGGATGACAACTGAGCCTTTGGCCAGCACATTTGAAGCGCCTGCGAAACGGACTCTACGGTACATGGATCATCTTCGACAATCAGCACTTTCATGAATCTACCCAGACCCCGATTCACCTTGCCCGGGCTGACATACCACCTCCGGCTTTCCTCTAAAAATATGCACGATACCTACGAATCTCCATAATGGTACGCAATCAGCATTAAGAATCGGTTACGGGCATAAAAGAAGTAATTACAAACAGAATACAGATGTATTACAACTAAGGATTCAGGGAAGAAAACAGGAGGGTATAGGGGGTCGCGATTCAGATTTAACTCGCCCTTTATAACCGGGGTAGATTGGAGCATCCGCTCCAATCACCGCTGAAGCAGAAGTTCCAGCCTGCCCTTTATCCAACTTAGCAATTCGTCATCCATATGCTTACTATTTCAATCTTCCCAAGGCGCTTAGCAGCAAGGCATTCGCCTTGCCCATTTCTTCAGCTGCCTGCATCAATTCGTCATGGATTTCAGTCTCACCCAGGCCCCTGGCCTTTTCCGCCCACTCCCTGAATTCATCACCATGCTCTTTGTTATGCTTAACCCAGTAGTCCAATAACGCCCTCAATTTATCTTTCTCAGCTTGTCCCATAATTTTACCTCCCTAATTTCGCTGGCATCAAGAAACGATTATAATTGATTACATAGCACCAGGGCTTAAAATTACCGATACTGGAAGATGGAGGTAACGAAATATGAAACGTGTAAGCTGGCCTACCATCCTCGGATTGTCCTTGATAGTATTATCCATAATCATCTATCTAATCCACTACGCCATCTTCAGGGATGCACACCACATATTCATATACATGGTAGGAGATATCGCTTTCGTCCCTATCGAGGTACTGCTGGTTACTCTTATTATACACCGACTGCTGAATGAGAGAGAAAAACGCGCCAGACTGGAGAAATTAAACATGGTCATCGGGACCTTTTTCAGCGCAGTCGGAACTAAACTCCTGACCTATTTCTCCGACTTCGACCCCGAACTGGATAAAATTAGAACTTATCTCATGGTCACCAACGACTGGTCTGAGCAAGAATTCCTCTATGCCAGCCAGCACCTGAAGAATTACAATTATAAGATTGATATCAGCAGGGTCGATTTAGAGGAACTACGCAGCTTCCTTGTGGAAAATAAGGACCTTCTGATACGTATACTGGAAAACCCCACTTTGCTGGAACACGAGTCTTTCACAGCGCTTTTACGGGCGGTATTCCACCTATCGGACGAACTGGAATACAGGGAGGACTTCAAGCAGCTACCGGATTCGGACTATCAGCACCTCGGAAACGATATAGAAAGGGCATATATCCTGCTAGTCAGCGAATGGGTGGATTATGTCAAATACTTGAAGGGCAACTATCCATACCTCTTCTCACTCTCTATGAGAATGAATCCCTTTGACCTGGAGGCATCCCCTCTGGTGCAGTAAACCCTTCTTATGTAAACCGCCAGTCAGGCAAGACATCCGAAACCGTCCCTAAGATTAGCTCGTATATAGCAAACAGGGCGACGGGGAAAGGCTAGCCCTTGCCATCGCTCAGCGCCGGTTTTATTTATCGCACTATTGTGGTTCACAGGAACGACACCACCTACCCCGTGCTTTCAGGTAATGGGAGGACTATTTACCTATCTTCAATCGCACAAACGAACCATTGTGTGTCAAGTTAATGACCTGCTAAAGTTGTTTATATTACCGGAGAGCGTTTATCGGCTTTTACAATGAAGATAAGTTGAGGAGACAAATGAGGGTTAATAGTAAGACCAAAGGACAGCTACAGTTGACCGAGGAGAACTATAGAACAATCTTCGAGAATTCAGCCGTCGCCATAACTGTAACTGATGAAGATGAGAGCATAATTGCCTGGAACAAGTACGCTCAAGTTCTTCTTAAAATGAGTAAAGAGGAACTATATAAGAAACCCGTCAGCGCCCTGTATCCAGAGGCTGAGTGGAAAAGGATAAGGTCGCAGAATGTAAGACGGAAGGGAATGCAGCATCACTTCGAGACTAAGATGATAACGGGGAGCCAGGAGATCATTGACGTCGATCTATCTTTAAGCGTGCTTAAAAGTCCAGAAGGAAAGGTTAATGGCTCGATAGGAATCATAGCAGATATCACCGAACGCAAGAAGGCGGATAAGGCACTGCGGCAGAGCGAGGAACTGTCCAGAGGCATGATAGAGACCGCAGAAACCGGGATATATCTCTTACAGGATGGGCGCTTCCAGTTTGTCAATCGCGTTATAGAAGAGATATCTGGCTACACAAGCGATGAGTTAATAGGCACATATTCTATCGACTATATTCACCCGAAAGACAGAGAGATGGTCAAACATAAAACGATAGAGGTTCTGAAGGGGCAGAGCAACCTGCCGTATGAGTTCAGGGCCATAAGGAAGGATTGGGAGACTGTCTGGCTGCTGGACAAGGCCACTTCTATTGAGTACCAGGGGAAGCGATCAGTGCTGGGAACGGTAATGGATATTACTGAAAGGAAGATGGCTGAGGCAGAAATTCTCGAATCCGCCAGGCAGATGGAGAACCTTTACAATATCGCCGTCACTGTGAGTCAAACTTTGAACCTAATAGAGATGCTGGAAAATGTCCTGGTAAAAGTATTGGAAC
The DNA here is from genome assembly GCA_964453665.1 of uncultured Dehalococcoidia bacterium. Classification (GTDB taxonomy): domain Bacteria; phylum Chloroflexota; class Dehalococcoidia; order SZUA-161; family SZUA-161; genus DAOUTY01. Next base: position 36,709 of record CAYVQT010000003.1, read on the forward strand.
TGATGGAGATAGAGGCGGGGGGTATATTCCTGGTTAATACACAAACCGACGAGTTGTTTCTTAAAACTTATCAGGGCTTCTCAGAGGGATTTGTCCAAGATGCGAAGAGAATGAGGGTTGGCAAGGGCTTTGCGGGCCGGGTAGCTCTGACAGGCAAGCCACTCATAGTGGGAAATATGTCCGACGATGCTAGATTCGACCCTATCGTTTTAAAACGAGAAGGTTTCCAATCTCTTTCAGCCATACCGATAATGGCGAAGGAGAAGATCATGGGGGTGTTGTGTGTTTGCAGCTATGGGCCCCGAAATTACCTAGAGCGAGAGATTAAAGTTCTGGGTACGATCGCGAATCAAATAGGTGTGGCCGTCGAGAATTCACAGCTATATGAAAGGACTGTTGAGATTGCTTTCACCGACAGCCTGACCGGTCTTTATAACCGTCGATACCTAATGGAACAGATAGAGCGAGAATTTGCACGCGCCCTGAGAAATGAGACTGCTTTCTCGGTTATAATGCTGGACCTGGACGGGCTTAAGACAGTGAACGACCGCTTTGGCCATCACGAGGGCGATGCTATCTTGAAAGAACTGGGAAGAATCATCAAAGCCGACACACGTGCTTCGGATGTCGCTGGCCGGTTGGGAGGTGACGAGTTCATGATCCTGGCTCCTGAAACGGACAGCGGTGAAACCTGCGACATCAGCGAAAGGATCAGGTCTCAGGTGGAGCAGTATCGCATTGAGATAGATGGCGAGGAAGTCAGAGCAAGTATAAGTGCCGGTGTAGCATCATACCCGGCTCATGCTTCTGATATCAACGAGCTTCTTCAAAAAGCTGATGAGGCGATGTATAATGCTAAAAGAGCGGGGAAAAACCGGATTTGTCTGGCATCAGCAGAACCCTTATCAGGCTCGGAAGCTAACGTCCTGACTTAAACACCCCCGGTCTCCTTAATAACGATTCCAACATTCCAGACGTACATGCGAGCTCCCGTGTAAAATTACCCCCATAGCAATTAAGGGAATCAACGCACCGTATAGCGGAAATACCCCGATCATCCTGCGAGCCCCAATACTATTCCTGATGAGACTAAAGTCACAGACCGGAAACAGCCCTGTTATCTAAAATATAATAGAATGATATATAATAGATCTGGCAAGGTTGCGCATAAAAATCCCCGGTCAGTTTCCTGCAATACTGAGAGACAGGTGGGGTAGTGATGGGTACATCATCGAAGAAGAAAACAGGTATAGAGAGGGAGGAGCCGCCAAGCCCGATGCTCACAATAAGTGAAGCATCACGCCTGCTTAACGTGCACAGCAACACGCTTAGACGATGGGGTGCGCGGGGATTAATCAGGGAATACCGCATCGGCCCGGGCGGCCACCGGAGGTTCAAGGCAGAGGACATTGCCGCCTTGATCCTTAAACAGCCCAGATACCGTCAAGCTAAAGCAAGCAAATTGAGCCGCCACTAATTACAGTACCACCAAGAAGGCTATAATTACAGGGGCACGGCATATGTCGTGCCCCTGTAATTATCAACATATAAAACAGCTAGAATCCCCCAACCCCCCTCCTTCGTCGAGAGGATATGCTTAACCCGTCCGAGGCACCTCCTCACCGAGCCAGGTGCCTAAGTATTCATCGATACTATACCCCCCTAATGTATTGCTGCCTTTAACAATTATCGGGAAATAATGGTAAAAAAAACAGTGGCTACACCATACCTAAAACCGATTACATGACTTATCTTGTTCATCACTTAAACAATAGTTGGCTGCGAATATCTATCATCCCCACAACATAAATCTACTAAAGCTTTAACTTATTAGTATAAGCTGGTTGAAATTCGCCATCCTAGAGGAGGGATATATGAGCAAGGAAGAAAGGTACGATATTGTAATTATAGGTGCTGGTCATAACGGCACAACCACGGCCGCGTATCTGGCTAAGTGCGGACTAAGCGTCTGCCTGCTGGAGGAGAGGCCGGAGTGCGGTGGAGCGCAGGAGACCACAGAGCCCATCGCAGGAGTGCGCATCCAGCCACACGCTATCGCCAACTACGGGGGCTCGGCCCCTGGCTGGGAGCAGCTAGAGATGTGGAAGTATGGCTTCCGCATGGACTGGAAAGCCGGTGCGTATGTACCGCTGGACCTGAACAGATATATGCTTACCACCGACGGTCTATCGAAGGTGACCGATGTCGATAAAATGGGATGGGGCAAGATCTGCGGCATGCTGACCGACCCCCCGTACTTCAAGGACCTGATGCGAGCCACCTTCTGGTGCCCGCCGCATCCTCCCGAGGTTGAGCTGAACGAGCACACCATCCCGTTTATGCAGGTGTACAAGGAGCACCAGCCGGACATGTGGACCAAGGAACTGCTCGAGATGACGATGTTCGACCTCATGGACGAGCACCTGGAGACCGAGCCATTCAAGGTAAACCAGGCGTACATAGCCCTGGTATCAGGAGCGCATGGTCACATGGAGGGGGGAGCCATCCCCGCCCTGTGCAGCGTGGCAACCGTCCTTCCACCTGCCGTCGCCAATCCCGTGGCCCCGCGCGGCAATATCCACGGCTACTATCATGCCCTTCTGCGCTGCGCCATAGCTCATGGCACAATAGTGCGGACATGCTGCCCCGTGGAGGAGATCATCATCGAGCACGGTCGGGCAATCGGGGTACGGCTGAGGGACGATGCCACCCAGGGCCCGAAGAAAATCTGGGCGGACAAGGCTGTGATAAGCGCCGTTCACATCAAGCCGACCTTCCTCGACATGATCGGGCCGAGACATCTCGACAAGGGCTTCCTGCAGAGGATTAAGGACCTCAGCCTCAAGGGAGGAAGTCTCTACATGGCCCATTTCCTTACCCGTGAACGGTTACACGTCCGTCCCAAGTTCCAGAAGGACGACTATAAGTATGAGGATTACAGTTCTTTCACAGGTCCTTTCTACCCCATGGACTCGCGAGAACTTTACTTCGAGCATGTGACAGATGTGCTCGGACACCAGCACAGCCTCGCTATCCCTCCGGAGAGGGCGATGTACGGCATGGTTGCCAGCGAGACCTACGCTGAGTGTCATCCCCAGTGTACACGCCCCGGCTACCATATCAACGGGCCTTTGTTCATGCTGGTCCCGACACCTCAGTATAATGTCGACGGAGTCGAGGCTATGGAGGACAAGGCCAAGTGGGACGAATATATGCGAGTCGCGCTCAGTCAGGTAGTCGATAACCTCGAGTCTGATAACCTCGTCCAGATCTTCTCAGACGGTCCGTGGGACCAGGAGTTCCGCAACACCGGAATGATGGGCGGCTCATGGTACGGAATTCGTTGTGACAGGGACGAGTGGTGGAACGAGCGTCCGCTGCCCGAACTGGCACGCTACCGGGTGCCGGACATCGAGGGCCTTTATCTATCTCACCAGTCATCGGCGCACCCCGGAGGACTGTGCCTGATGGCTGTCGGCTACAACCTGATGCACATCCTCATCGAGGATGGTATCGCTGAGCCCGGCGACTGGTGGTACGCATCGCCCTGGTATATTCCGCAAGAGGGCAAGATATCAGCGATACCGCGCCGCCCGTCATCAGTAGCAACTCGCTAAGGTTAACAAGGAGGAAAGATATGCAGAAAAGAGAACTGACCGGCCAGCCACACCCACAGTGTTTCTTCTCTGAGTTCCCCGCTGAAAGCGACTGGGATGCTGTTATCATCGGGGCCGGACCCAATGGGCTTATGACAGCAGCCTATCTCGCCCGTGCGGGACTAAAGGTTGCTCTGGTTGAGCGTCGCTACGAGGTCGGTGGTGGGCTCGCTACCGAGGAGGTCCTCTTCCCAGGCTACTACTCAAATATACATGCCATCTACCACCTGATGGTTGACTACATGCCCGTGGTCAAGGACTTCGAACTTGACCGTCATGGTCTTGTATGGATAAAGCCCAACCTCCAGACCGCCATGGCCTTCGAGGACGGCGGCTCGCTGTTGCTGACACGCATGATCGAAGACACCGCCGATTCCTTCCACAAGTTCTCACATAAAGACGCCGTAGCCTTTGGCAAGCTGATGAGGAACTGGCGCCGCATAGTGAGCGAGATACTGGCTCCAGCTACATATATACCTGCCATGTCTCCCATAGACATCAGTGTCGCCATGCAGCGCACCGACATCGGCAACGAGATGCTCGAGCTTGTAGAGCAAAGTCCGCTGGAGGTCATCAATAAAAACTTCGAGAATGACCGGATAAGGGCTCTTCTGCTGTACGTCAGCTGCATGTGGGGGCTGGACCCCAGGGAAACAGGGATAGGTTTCTACGTGCCCCTCCTTCTCGACCGCGGAATGAACAAGTGCTACCTCCACGGCGGCTCACACAAGCTGGCAGGTGCCCTGTCACGCGAGATCGTCCGGGCTGGCGGCACCATCCTGGAATCTTCCGATGTCATCAAGATCAATATGAACGACGGCCATGTCTCCGGCATTGAACTTATGGAGGGCCGAACCCTCAATAGCGAAGTCGTTATATCCAGTCTGGACCCTCATACCACATTCTTCGACCTTATCGGCAAAGAGAAAGTGCCGGCAGACCTCAAAGATTCTGTCGAAGGCTGGAAGTATGATAAATGGAGCTACAACACCCTGCATGTCCTATCGGAGGAGGCGCCCCACTACGCCTGCGGCGACTCCTGGGTCGATGAGTCGTTCATGACCATCATCGGCTTTGAGAGCACCGACCAGCTCCTCGATCACTGGGATAACGTAGTTGCGGGCAAGGTCGATGAGAAAAGCCTGGGCGGACATTGCACCTGCGAGAGCTTCTTCGATTCGCACCTAATTCGCAGGCCGGGCAAACACGTCTCCTTCTTCCAGATGCACGCCCCGTACGACATTGAGGGCGGCTGGGATAAACGCGGCCCTGAAATAAAGAAGGCAATCTTAGCTAAATGGCAGAGGTTGGCCCCCAACATGAAACGGGAGAACATTGCCATGGCCGTCCAGGAGACCCCGGTGGACATTGAGATACGTTTCCCGAATATGCGACGCGGCTCAATCAAGCACGGGGACTACAAGCCGGTCCAGTTAGGTTGCTTCCGCCCCAATCAGGAATGCTCTGATCACAATACCCCCATTCAGGGTCTCTACCTTTGCGGTGCTTCCACCTATCCGGGAGGCCTTGTACTGGGAGGGCCGGGCTACCTCGCCGCCAACAAGGTAGCCGAGGACCTCGGTGTCACCAAATGGTGGAAACCCACAAAGGAGATGGAGCAGTACATAAAGACGTACCTCGAGTAGGCATTCCGTCAATGGGGGAGCGTCGTTTCCACTCGCGCCTGGATCTCAGTAGCGCTACGATTCGACAACGCTTACTATGAGAGGCAATCAGGCTTCCTCGACCAATCGAAGGATAAGACAGACATGAAGGTTCTAGCATTCAACGGAAGTCCGAGGAAAGACAGTGGCATCACCGGTAGGGTTCTGACATACTTCCTGGAGGGGGTACGACAGGGAGGGGCTGATGTTGAGCTTATCTGTCTTGCGGATAAGAAGATCGGCTACTGCAGGGGTTGCCTGGAGATTTGTCTGATGCAGACGCCCGGTGTGTGCTGTCAAAAGGACGATATGGCCGACATCCTGATTGAGCTGAGAGAAGCGGACATGGTGGTGTACGCGACGCCGGTTTATATCGACGGGATGACGGCCCAGATGAAAACCCTGTTAGACCGATCAGTGGCTACGTTGCAGGGGTTTCTTGAGATACGAGACGGGCATTTGAGGCACCCGACCTGGGACCACAAGCGGAGCAAGATGGTGGTGGTTTCCACCTGTGGCCTCAGCGAGATGGATAATTTCGATCCTCTGCTGGCGCACTTTAAGATAGCGGCAAGGCAGCTAGATATGGAGTACATAGGCGCGCTACTTCGACCTGCCGGTATGGTCCTAGACACTGTGGCTCAATCTCAGCCGGAAAAGACCGAGTCGATTTATGAAGCAATGCGGAGGGCGGGATATGAGGTTGTGGCCCATGGCAAGATGTCGCCCCAAACACTGGAGACCGCCGCTCAAGAGATAATCTCCCCGAAAGAGTACGTGGAGTTTGCAAATCCAGCGATACAAATGGCGATGGACCTGGCAAAGCAAGCGTCCCAATAGGAGCATGCCCACACTGCTGCGGTGGATGACCACACCCGGTTATTGCATCACCCTATAGAACAGCTGTATAAATACAAAGGAAGAGCCTATGAATAAGAAGGAACTCGAGCAGACGATTATAGAACATCTCAAGAAGCATAACGGCGGTACGCTAGCTACCGTTAGGGAAGATGGAACCCCGCAGGCCAGCGGCATAACCTACGTCAACGACGGCCTTACCATCTACTTCGCCATGGACCCGGAGAGCTACAAGAAGAAAAATATAGACCGCAATCCTGACGTAGGTTTGGCCATCTTTAAAGACTACTATCGTTGGGACAAAGCCAAGGCAGTGCAGCTAGGTGGTAAGTGCGAAATAGTAACCGAAAAGGCTGAAATTGCCAAGATTGAAACACTAATAGTTGAGAAATTCCCCTGGGTAGTAGGCTACGCAGGGGCAATGGAATGGGCCGCTAAGGTAGGACCCGTGCCCTACTATAAAATAACCCCCAAGACAATTGCATACCTGGACTATGGCAAGTTCGGCTTCAACCAGTACAAGGTCCTCGAATGCTAGGGAATACAACTCATTGTCCCATAGCACAAGGAACATATCATTTTCTGCTATACTCGCGAGTAACATAATTCAAACCCTGTGCTGCTTGCAGTGCCATCCCTATACATATAGTGCTGACCCTGAAGACCGTAAGGAAATTCAGAGAAGGACAAACAGGTAGAATCACCATATTCATTGCAGGCCATTATACGTATTCTTTAGCGTATAATGGCTTAGTGCAGCTATAAACCCTTGTATAATGTGCTCACAATGACCGAAAGGAGGCACGTATGATAAAAGAGGAGAGGTATGATTTCGTTATCGTAGGAGGCGGGCCCAATGGCGTAGCGCTTGCGGCATATCTGGGCAAGTGCGGAGCCAGCGTATGCGTGCTGGAGGAGAGGCCGGAGGCCGGAGGGGCCTGTGAAAACACAGAGCCCATCCCCGGCGTCCGCATCACTCCTCACGCCATGTACATGTACGCCGGGCCGGCCCCGGGATTTGAGCAGCTGGAGCTGCATAAGTATGGTTTTCGCATGGACTGGAGCCCTCAATCGGAGAACCTCGCGGACCAGCAGTCCAGAGGCATAGCCGTCACCGACGGTCTGTCACCAATCAGCGACAAGGACGCGATGAGCTGGGCCAAACTAAGCGGCATGCTTGGACAGCCCCCATTTATCAAAGAGCTTCTGCGCTCTATATTCTGGTGCCCACCCCACCCCCCGGAGATAGAGGTAACGGCTGATAATATCCCTTATATGCAGGTGTACAAACAGCGTCAGCCGGATGTCTGGACCGAAGAACTACTCGATATGACCATGTTCGACCTAATGGACGAGTATATAGATAGCGAGCCCTTTAAGGTAATGCACGCTATGGTAGCCTGGTACTCGGGAGCCGCCGGCCACTGGGAAGGGGTTGCCATCCCGGCTCTCGGCTGTGACATAACACTTACCATATATGGAGGAATTAGCGTTCCTCGCGGCGGCATGCACGGCTATTTCCACTCCATGATACGCTGCGCTATAGCCCAGGGGGCAGTCGTACGCACTTGTTGCCCGGTAGATGAGATAATTGTGCAGGACGGGCGCGCCGTCGGAGTCCGGTTAAGAGAGACAGCCACTACCGATGAGAAGAAGATCTGGGCCAACAAGGCGGTGGTCAGCGACATCGATGTTAAACAGACCTTCCTCAAACTTATCGGGCCCAGGCATCTGGGCTCCAGTTTCTTAAGAAAGGTGGAGGACATCAGCATTAAAGGGGGAAGCATCTGGGTATCCCACCTTCTTACCCGTGAGCGCCTTCGCCTCCGCCCAAAATTCCAGCATGAATTAACCCCCGACGTTGCACTCGGGCCCTACCCGTGTGACTCACGCGAGATTTACTATGAGCACGTAGCGGATGTGGACGGCAGGAGAGGCAAGCCCACCATGCCACCGGAAAGGTTGATGTGGCTTTCTACACCCAGCGACAGGTTCAACGCAACAGACCGGCAGTGCACAATTCCGGGTCACTACCTTGAATCTCCTTTTTACACTTATGTCCCCCCACCGGAGTATGTGGTAGACGGGCCGGATGCCCTGGACACCATTAAGGAGGACATCAACGCCTATCTGCGCGATGCATTCAGACAGACGATCGAGAACCTGGACGACGATAACCTGGTCCACCACTGGGCAAACACGCCTTATGAGTCCGAGTTCCGTAACACCGGCCTTATTGGCGGCACCTGGTGCGGTACCCGCCATTGCGACGACCAGTGGGGTGAGAGACGTCCCATACCGGAACTGGCCCGCTACCGTACCCCTGTCGAGGGGCTTTACCTCTGCAACCAGACATCCTGTCATCCCGGAGGTCTGGCCCTGATGGCCATCCCTTACAATCTAATGCACATCCTGATCGAGGATGGCCTCGTTGAGCCCGGCGATTGGTGGTACCCGTCCCCGTGGTACATACCGCAGCAAGACAAGATATCGGCGATACCACGCTGAGAAGGAGGACAAATACTATGCCTGATCCACTGATTGGTAAGATATTCGATGAGTTTCCCGATGAAAGCGAATGGGACGTTATTATCATAGGAGGCGGGCCTAACGGTCTGATAGCGGGAGCCTATCTGGCCAAGGCCGGACTGAAGGTAGTTGTGGTAGAGCGCCGCTACGAGATCGGAGGCGGGCTGGCAACCGAGGAGGTCCTTTTCCCTGGGTATTACTCCAACATGCATGCTGTCTATCACATGCTGGTTGATCTTATGCCCGTGCTCAGGGACTTCGATATGGACCGCCACGCATTGCAGTGGACCAAACCCAATGCACAAACGGGTATGGTGTTCGAAGATGGTACTTCGCTGCTTCTCACACACATGGTGGAGGACACGAAGGATTCCATCACCAAATTCTCCTATAAGGATGCCATTGCGTTTGGCAAGCTGATGAGAGGCTGGAAAAAGATTGTCAGCGATATACTGGGCCCGGCTACCTTTATACCCCCCATGTCCCCCCTGGACATCAGTATAGCCATGCAGCGTACCAAAGTCGGCAACGAGATGCTCGAACTCGTTGAGCAAAGCCCGCTGGAGATAATTACCAAGAACTTTGAGAACGATAAGGTGCGCGCTTTCTTTCTGTATACCGCCTGCATGTGGGGACTGGATCCCAGAGAGACGGGCATAGGCATGTTCGTCGCCCTCTATCTGGACCGGGCGATGAATAAATGCTACTGTGACGGAGGTTCACACAAATTCGCCGGCGCCCTGGCACGTGAGATCGTGGTAAATGGCGGGACTATAATGGACGCCGCTGAGGTAACAAAGATACTGATGGATAACGGCCGGGTTGCCGGAGTGGAGACGCTGGAGGGTCGAGTCCTGCGCAGTAAAGTGGTCATGTCTACTCTCGATCCCCAGACAACGTTCTTCGAGTTTCTGGGCGCAGAGCATCTTCCGGCCGACCTGAAGGACCAGATCGAGGGATGGAAGCTGGACAAGTGGAGCTTCAATACTCTGCACGTAGCTTCCAAGGAGCGACCAAAGTATGCCTGCGATGACCCCTGGGTCAATGACGCTTTCATGAACATCTTCGGCATTGAGAGCATGGACCAGCTTCTGGCCTATTGGGACAATGTGGTTGCTGGCAAGATCGACGGTAATTTCGGCGGTCATTCCACCTGCGAGAGCTGCTTCGATCCTCACCTCGTTCACTCCCCGTATGGAGGGTATGTTTCCTTCTTCCAGATGCACGCCCCCTACGATATCGAGGGCGGCTGGGACAGGCGCGGCCCGGAACTGGAGGAGTCGATACTGGCCAAATGGCAAAAGGCGGCTCCCAATATGACCAAGGACAACATTATGATGACCTCGCAGGAGACGCCTGTCGGTATCGAACTTCGCTTCCCGAACATGCGCCGCGGCGCGATCAAGCACGGCGACTACAGGCCTATACAGCTCGGCTGTTTCCGCCCTAACCAGGACTGCTCAGATACCAAGACACCCATCGAGGGCCTTTACACCTGCGGTGCGTCCAACTATCCCGGGGGGTTAGTTCTGGGAGGACCCGGCTACCTGGGCGCTAACAAGGTTGCCGAGGATCTGGGCGCTACCAAGTGGTGGAAACCCACGCCGGCGATGGAGAGATACATCAAAACATACCTGGAATAACTATTCTTTTCGCGACAGACAAAGGTAATTGCTCAGTCATTTACCGATGTTTGCCCACTCAAAGCAAGGAGGAGCGATATGGCGAAAGGTTCCTACGACGTCATTGTAGTCGGGGCTGGCTTCGGCGGTAGCTCCTGCGCCGCCTTGCTCGCTAAGCGTGGTCTCAAGGTTCTGCTCCTGGAGAAGAATGCCAAGGCGGGAGGCAAGGCTATCGCTCTCTCCAAAAGAGGGTTCACCTATACAGCCTGGGTGGTTATTACCGCACCGGCCCAGGGAAATGCGTTTGAGGTCGTTCTGAAGGAACTGGGGATGGAGAATAGAGTGGAGCTGGTAACGCCGGACCCCAGCGGCGGGGCCATATTCAAGAATTCCAGGGGTAAGTATATACCGATGCCTCCGATGCCACCTAACTCCGTCCAGGACCCCAATATCATCTTCGACTGGCTCGGAGTGAAGGAGGAGGAAAGGGCGAATGCCCTCGGTGTCTTAACAGAGCTGACGCTGATGACCCCTCAAGATATCGAAAGGCTGGACGACATCAGCTTCGCTGAGTGGCTGAGCCGCTACAATCTGCCCAAGACTGTGTATGGCTACCTTATCAGTGGCATAGCAGACCCGTGCTTCGTTGCCCCGGTGGACGCCGTAGCGGCCTCAGAGGCAATTAAGACCCTGCAGATGATCTTCCTCCGCAGCGGCGGGCTTTTCTGCAAGGGAGGTATCGGCCGTGTGGCTGAGACCTATGCTCAGGCCGTCGAGGAAAACGGAGGCAAGGTGATTACGCGCGCCAGGGTAGAGAAGATCATCGTTGTTAACGGTAAGGCCACAGGTGTCGTAACCGATAAGGGCAGTTTCGAGGCTCCCATCGTGGTAAGTAACGCGGGTATTCAGCCCACCGTACTTAAGCTGGTAGGCGAAGAGCATTTTGACCGCAGCTACGTGAACTATGTGAAGGACCTGGTCCCTTCCTGCGGGCTACCGGGCGCCCGCTACTTCTTGAACAAGGAGGTGGTCAAGAACTCCTTCGGCACGATATTCTCTGCTGACAGCTACTGGACTATGGAGCGCTTCAACAAGGCCGCAGCAGGAGAAATGCCAAAAGATATCGGTGTCTTGTATGAGGTCCCTTCAAACTACGATCCCAACGCCGCCCCGAAAGGCAAGCAGCTCGTCCTGACGGCAGTGTGGGGCCCCTCAGACCCGCAGATGACAGCCAAAGAGAATAAGATGTGGTGGGACAAGTGCGACGAAATCATGTTCAAAGCCTTCCCCGAGCTGCCCAAGCACATCGAATTCAAGGAATATTACTCCGTACGTGATGTCTCTGTCCTCACCCGCGATCAGGTCCTTCCGGGTCAGGGCGGTGAATGTATCGGCCTGGGGCAGGTAGTAGGCCAGGGTGGACATCGCAAGCCTTCGATCAAGGCTCCCATCCGGGGTCTGTTCTACGCGGGCTGCGACGCCGGCGGCTATGGAGTCGGCACACAACAGGCAGTAGATTCAGGGATCAACGTCGCCAACGCAGTACAGAAATATTACCTCATGCACAAAGCAATGGAATAAAATACCCGAGGGTTCTCCGGCACTACGGGAGGCTTCAGGTTCATCGCAGGGGCGTTCAAGTGAACGCCCCTATTTGTATTCCACGGGGCATTGACATGCCCTGAGTTATGTGGTTATCTAGCGCAGGAAACACAATTCAACCCGGGGGGGGTAATCATGGTGAAAATCTACTACGACCGGGACGCAGACCTTGACTTCTTAAAGGAGAAAGTCATCGGTGTCATAGGCTATGGCAATCAGGGACGCGCCCAGGCGCTCAACCTGAGGGACTGCGGGCTTCAAGTCATTATCGGGGTTCGCACCGATGAGACCCGGCAGCAAGCCATAGCCGAAGGATTCGAAGTATTATCGATCAAAGAAGCATCCACCCGGGCCCAGGTTCTGCTATTGCTTATTCCCGACGAGGTTATGCCCGCGGTATTCGAGAAAGAGGTCCTGCCGGGGCTTTCCCGGAATAACACCATCTGCTTCGCCTCCGGGTATAACATAGCCTTCAATCTGATAGAGCCTCCGGATGGCATTGACGTCATCATGGCAGCGCCGCGAATGATAGGAGAAGGAGTACGCCAGCGCTATCTTGAAAGCAAGGGCTTTCCCAGCTTCATCGGTGTCCACCGGGATGCCACCGGAAATGCGCTCGATACCGTCCTGGCAATTGCCAGGGGGATCGGCTCTACGAGGCGCGGTGTAATGCTCCTGTCGTTTGCTCAGGAAGCAGAGCTTGACCTTTTCACAGAACAGGCCTTCGGCCCCGCCTTCGGCCAGGTCCTGCTGTCATCCATCCAGACCCTCATCGATGCCGGTTATCCAGTGGAAGCGGTAATGATAGAATTGATACTGTCCGGCGAGTTCGCCTATTCAATGCAGAAGATCGTGGAGATGGGATTCTTCCAGCAGATGGAGCTCCACTCACACACCTCGCAGTACGGCTCCATGACCCGCTCCACAAGATTCATGAACACACAGATACCCCAAACTATGCGTGAGGTACTTGAGGAGATTCGCTCGGGGGCGTTCGCCCGGGAGTGGGAGGCCGAGCAAAAGGCAGGTCTGCCCGTATTCAACCAGATCAAGGAAGCGAGGGACCAGCACCCCATCGCGGAGTGGGACAGGGCAACCCGGCAGGCGTTCAAGATAGATTGAGCATGCGTAGGGGCGTTCAATTGAACGCCCCCAAAACGTAGCGTCGTGACTCCCCTCACGACGGGTAATCCGTTGCCACTGTAGCGTCGTGACTCCTGTCACGACGAGTAACCCGTTGCCACTGTAGCTTCGTGACTCCCGTCACGACGGGGGATTCGTTGCCACGGGCGTTTCGCCCTGAGGCTCTCTACGAGCCTGAGCCTCAGAGCAGAGGGCAAGCCCGAAGGGAGTGGCAACGCTACTTCTCTCGATCTTTCACCCAGGCTGATGCGCCGAAATCCGCGGAATCAGGCTCATTCTGCAGCGTCATGAAAGCGTCATCACAATAACGCCAGGATGCTGCACGGCCCATATCCTCTACCGACCGGCAGGTCGCCTTGGTCATAATTATGCCCGCAAGCCGCGCCTGGGCTATCTTCTTCGCCAGTTCCCTGGCCCCATCCAGCATCTTGTCGGGGGGAAAGACCCTGTTGGCCAGACCGATGCGGTGAGCTTCATTCCCATCGATAACGTCCCCGGTGAGGCAGAGCTCCAGTGCCTTGGACACCCCTACCCTCCAGGACATGTTCGCATTTGCTGCTGCTCCACCGACCCACCCCAGGTTCTTAAGGTGCATGTCGCTGATCTGGGCAGTTTCCGAGACAACAATGAGGTCACAGCTAAGGCTCAGCTCAATGCCTCCCGCCGTGCATATACCGTCAATGGCAGCCATCGTTATCTTGGGGCACCAGCAAACATTCTCCAGGGTCGGCACCATCGCCGGTTTGGGCTGTCTCATCTGCCAGAACTGGTTAACCGGCGTCCAGCCGGGGCCGGTTACTACCTGCCCCCCCTCACTCTGGAATCCTGACATCTCCTTGAGGTCTGCCCCGGCACAGAAACAGGGCCTTCCGTCCGGTCTGGGCGCACCTGTATAGATGATTACCTTTGACTCGTTATCCGCCAAGAACTGGGTCATGGCCTCGTCCAGCTCATTCCACATCTTGACATTCAGAGCATTCAGAGATTTAGGCCTGTTCAGGGTAACAACAACGAATCCGGCTTCCTTCTCGTACTTAATTGTTTCATATTCCATAGGGGCATCCCTCCGTCTTTTAAATAAATATATCAGGCTTCAATAAAGGACGCAAATGTATGTGCCCATTCTTTTCCAATGGTAGCGTTGCCACAGAAGTGGCAACGTATTCATGTCGTGACATGAGCCACGACGCTACATATTACAAACGCCCTACGTCACGACAGGAGTCACGACGCTACATATTACAAACGCCCTACGTCGTGACAGGAGCCACGACGCTACACAGGGCGAGATCCGGACAACTACTTGGAAAAAAAGACTTTTTGTGATAAATTACGCGAAAGGCACTACTAACAGTCGAGGCCCTGATATGAAAACGGACATGCCGAACGCTATACACACCGACGTTCTGATAATCGGCGGGGGCGGGGCGGGGCTGCGAGCGGCCATTGAGGCCAGAGAGCATAACGTCGACGTGCTGATAGTCTCCCAATCCCGCGTTGGTTACGGAAGCAATACCGCTATCTCAGGAGGCGGCTTCGCCGCTGTATCAGCAGCTTCCAGGATAAGTGGAGATTCTCTCCAGGAGCACCTGCTGGATACCATTGCCGGAGGCTACTATCTCAACGACCAGGGACTGGTCGATACAATGGTCTCAAGCGCTGAGCAACAGATAGAAGACCTCCACCGGTTTGGGGTAAGGTATACAACCACGGAGGAATCTCCGTGGTTAACCCTGTCAATAGACCACGGCCATAGATTCCCCAGGCTTATCTACGGTAAAAACGCCTTTGGGACCGATTTCACGCTTCCACTGCGTAACCACGCCCTGCAACGGGGAGTCAGATTCACGGAAGGCATCATCATAACTAGACTGCTGAAGAACCGGGACAAAGTGGTAGGGGCGATAGGCATCGATAGCCGGGGCGAAGCCGTGACGTTCTCCACTTCGGCCGTCATCTTAACCAGCGGCGGGTTGGGGCAGGCCTATCTGCATACCGACACCGCTGCCGGCACAACAGGCGACGGCTATGCGCTGGCGTACGAAGCGGGCGCCGTGCTGCAGGATATGGAGTTCGTCCAGTTCTATCCCACCAGTCTCGGCTCGGGAACACCGGCACTGTTCTACGAGTGCACCTTCTTCGATACCGGCGGGAAGCTCATCAACCGGCTGGGCGAGGACATCATGGCCAAGCACGGCCTCAACGAACCAATGTTGCCCACCAGAGACCGTCTCAGTCTGGCCATAGCCAGGGAACTGGCCGACGGCCTCGGTTTCGATGACAAGGTAATCCTGGACCTGACAGAGGTACCGGATGAGAAGATGGATATGCTGCTGGACATCCTGCCCAGACCTGCCCGCCGCGCAGAGCGGCGACTGCCGGTGGCACCAACAGCACACTTCCACATGGGCGGAATCAGGATAAACAGCAGCGCTGAAACCTCCATACCCTGTCTATATGCCGCTGGCGAGGTCTGCGCCGGCGTCCACGGCGCCAACCGCCTTTCCGGGAACGCCCTCACCGAGCTCTGGAGCTTCGGCACCATCGCCGGCCGAGAGGCAGCCAGGAAAGCAAAAGAGGCAGGTAATGAGCCGATGCCGGAGGACGACATAGCTGCGGAGATGGAACGGTTGACAGCCTTCGATGAAGGCGTGGAAACGGCCGAAAGGCTGCGCCAGTCACTTAAGGAAACCATGTGGCACAGGGTCGGGATCATTCGAGATGGTCAGGGCTTGAAACAGGCCCTGAATGAGCTGGCTGCCATCGGTGAGCGTTATCCTCACGTATCCGCGACGAGCGTGCAGGAACTGAAGCAGGCTGTGCGACTTGGAAACACTCTCACGGCTTCAGAGATGGTATGCCGCGCCGCCCTCTACCGGAACGAAAGCCGCGGCGCGCACTACCGGCAGGATAACCCCGAGCAGGATAACGACCGCTGGCTCTGCAACGTGCTTATCACCGGGGAAGAAGGCCGGATGGCACTGTCTACCGAACCGGTGAAGCTTATAATGCTGTCGCCGTGAGTGCTTGCAGCTGCCAACTCAGGAAGCCGGAACCAGCGGGCGCTTTTTTTATTGGTAGCGCTGCCACTCCCTTCGGGCTTGCCCTCTGCCCTGAGGCTCAGGCTCGTAGAGAGCCTCAGGGCGAAACGCCCGTGGCAGCGTATTCCCCGTCGTGACCGGAGTCACGACGCTACAGTTTTGGGGCGTTCGATTGTAATATCCTTGTAAGCTCTTCGTAACTTCCGCTCGTCATCTGTAACATCTTCTGTAACCTCAGGGATGTAAAATGTGTTTCCGCAACCGGTAAAACAGAGTATAGAACAGCCGCAGGGGGTAATCATGGTATTAACAACTCGAGACCACGTCAGCACTTATTTCAAATGGAAGCATGATCTGGAGGCGGAACTCGAAGCCGGAAGCGAAGTGATTCAAGCTGACAGGGGGCCTGTTGAATACGCTACCCGGGGCTACGCTGGGCCTATCGTTGTCGGAATCCACGGCGCGCCCGGTGGATACGACCAGGTGCTCAATTTCTTCCCCGATATACCGAAGGCGGGTTTCCGGTTTCTCTCCTGGTCGCGCCCCGGCTACCTCCGCACACCACTGTCAGTTGGAAGAACGATTGAGGAACAGGCTGATGCACTGGCTTCTCTATTGGATGCACTCAAGATAAACAGGGTAGCCGTACTGGGCGGCTCCGCAGGTGGTCCCTGTTCATTGGAATTCGCGATTCGCCATCCTGACCGTATCTGGGCCCTGATTATGGAGTGCGCAGTCAGCCAGCGATACGTAATAAATCCAGAGAAAAAAGGCCAGCGCCTGTTTGCCAAAATGCTGTTTAACGATTCAGGTATGTGGTTATATAGCGTAATGGCCAGATATGCCACAAAATCCACGATAAAGTATATGATTAAAATGGAAAGCAATCTCGACAACAAGCAGGTGGATGTGCTCCTGTCGCAGATTATGGCTGATCAGCGCAAGGTGAATATTATGATAGGCTTGATCAAGTCCATGTGTCCGATAAGCCTCAGGAAAGCAGGCCTCGACAACGACCTGGAACAATTTGCAGTCATTGGCCGCCTGCGCCTGGAGCGCATTACAGCGCCGACCCTGGTCATACACGGCACCAACGACGCAGACGTACCTTTTCAACAGGCAGAATTCACAGCGAATACCATTCCCGGTGCGGAGTTGTATGCAGTACAGGGCGGCTTTCACTTACTTACCGTGTCGAGTAACGCAGATGAAATCACAGAGAAGAGAATCGGTTTCTTAAAAAAGCACACCCCCGATCAGACAGCGGCCGGGGGCTCCGATTGAGCTATGACGTCGTGTCCTTTCAATCCACCTCGATGTCCGTGATACGAAGCTCTGTGCCCCCTGTGATCTCGATATCACCGCTCCGGCACCGGGGACATATATAAAGGAAACCCTCAACAATAAACTCCTCACCGCACCCCCGGCACTTCCCTCTGACAGGGACTATCTCCAGGTTAAGCTCGGCCCCGCTGGCAATAGTATTCCCCGCTATGACATCGAAACAGAAGGTTAGCTGCTCGGTGACGATCGCCCTCACTTCCCCGGCAACTATGTTGATTCTGGTGATCTTCTGAGCCCCCTCCCTCTCAGCGGCGGCGACAGCTATATCCAGGATATTCTGGGCGATAGACAGCTCATGCACTGCGCAGACTCTCAACTCTATTCTTCCAGCACTGCATGAGCCAGGAAAGCCAATCCTCGACCCCCTGCCCCGTGGTGCAGGAGACTTCCACAATCCCGATGTTGGGATTCATCTTAAGGGCATTCGACTTGGCTTCCTCCATATCGAAGTTGGTGAATGGCAGAAGGTCGATCTTGTTAATAATCATAAGAGATGACTCCCTGAACATCAGAGGGTATTTCAGGGGCTTCTCATCCCCTTCGGTAACACTCAGAATCATAGCCTTGCAGTCCTCCCCGACCTTGAATTCAGCGGGGCAGACCAGGTTCCCCACGTTCTCTATGATCAGTATGTCGATCTGGCTCAGGTCCAGGCTCGGGAGGGCAGAGGCGACCATGTTGGCATCCAGGTGGCAGGCAGTCCCGGTGGTGAGCTGAACCACAGGGATGTTATGCTTCTCGATGCGTTCCGCATCGCGGCTGGTCTCGATATCACCGGCTATCACCCCGAGTCGCACCTTCCCCGCAAGCGCATCGGCGGTCCTCTCAAGGAGAGTGGTCTTGCCCGCTCCGGGCGAGCTCATCAGGTTCACCACCAGGTTCTTATTCCTGTCGAATATCTCCTTACTGACAGCAGCAATGCGGTCGTTTGCCTCCAGAACGTCCGTCATTACGTTGATCTTCATCTCCCTAATCCCTCCACACTTAAGTCTATCACCCTGCAGTCGACGGCACAAGCGGGGCAATGCCCCGTGCCCGGGGCGAAAAGCCCGGTTTTACAGGGGGCGGCCACTTGCTTTATCATGGTGAAGCATCTATAAGTAATAAATACAGAAACCGAGAATGCCATGTCGCAACTCCTGAAGCCACTTAAATGGTACAAGAAGCTTGACACTGAGAAAGGACGGCTCGAAGCTGGGGCGTTCCTCGCCGAAGGGGACAGGGCCATCAGGCAGATCATCGATGGTCATCCCGATGAGATAATCGAGATAGTAACGATGAGACAGCTGCCCGCTTTCTACCGCGATTACCCTGTTCGGCACGTCACCGACAGCCAGTTCCGCTCGATCTGCAACACGAAGACGCCTCAGGGGACGATGGCTGTTGTGCGCGTGCCTCGGGATATGTACTCCAGCCGTCTACCTGCGAACACGGGTCCGAAGGTCCTGCTGCTCGAAGATATCCAGGACCCGGGCAATGTGGGGGCACTCATCCGCACCGCCTCAGCGTTCGACTACTCCGGCGCTATCCTGACTGAAAAGTGCGCCGACCCTCTGTCCCCCAAGTGCGTCCAGGCCACGGCCGGTTCTGTACTATCCGTATGGCTCAGAAGAACCGACCGTTACCTTGAGCTTGCGGAGACGCTGAAGGAAAGCGGATTTATTCTTGTAGCGGCAGACCTCAGTGGCAAGGAAGCCCCCTCGGCACTGAGGAAAGGAGAAAAGCTCCTGCTGGCGCTGGGCAGCGAGGCATCCGGCCTCTCGCAGACGCTGATTGATATGTCTGATTATCGATTCAAGGTCCCCATCGCCCGCGAAAAGGCCGAGTCACTGAACGTAGCCGCCTGCGGCGCCATCTGCATGTACCTGAGTTCGTGACGCACGGATTGGACACTAGGCTATACATCAGTTTAAGTCAGGGCAGTAACCATCTTCTGCAATTGTGGACTTTACCTGCGTCTCCATGAATGCATGATAGGGGACCAGCTGGCCTATACTGCTCAACGCCAACAGAAACTGATTGTTCTTTTTCCAAGTCATCAGCCAATAGTAAGATTAATCTCGACTTCTAAAATGCCATTGTAATTAGATAAGACAAAAAACATTACAGCGATCTAAGAGAATATAACGAAGACCTTACAATGATCCTGGAAAAAATAACAACTGTGGAAACTCCTAAGGGTGAAGCCAACGATAACATAAATGCTTCAATTCCTTTAGATGCCAATGCTATTCGTCTAGCCATCGAGTTAAACTTGCTGCTCTCCCAGGTAGATAGGTACTCTTGCAACGAGGTGTAATAGACTTGAATTGAGGTGATGTCAGATGTTAGGCAGGATAAAAAGGCTTTTCAAAGAAGATAAATATCTGAGCATTGAATTACCTTTGGATGGTCTAGGTTCAGTTGTCCAATACTATCCCGAAGGCGAAATGAAACGTGTGAAGATGCCTGTTGTTGTCATATACAACGTGCAGCAATTAGCCTTCGAAATAGCTAAAGCCTTGAAAGAAGGCGCAGGCCACCGTTGCTATAAGGAGCTTACGATGGGAACAACCCCTAGTATTGAGGATGAAATGAAGCGGGCTGTTCATCTTGGCCGCTTGATGCTTGAATTGATAAAGCTTCTTCACGAACAGGATTCTAATGCTCTTCCTGAGACAAATGCTCAACAACTACGAGATTGTTCAAAGCAATAGCATCCATGAGGGCCATGATAAAGGTGCTTAGAATAAATACGAAAGGTGTTAGAAGACCAGGGAATTGTTCCTGTAATTTGTTTATTAGCTTCTCAAATTCTGGATTCTCTATAGGGCTTTTGGCTTTACCTTCTATAACATCCATTTGTTGTTGAAATGAGGTGAAGAATACTGTGGCTAGTTCATCGGGTGTTGGTAACGCTATCATAGTTCAGGCTCCTCAATTTTTGCATAGTCTAATCCACACTACACCTAAGCGCAAGAGTACCGGTAGATAATTCGGCTTGCATTGATGCTATGTATATAATATAATTGGGCAAATTTCGTATGGGATGATATATAACGATTTGCCTTTTACTACCATCAGTGCCATTCTGCCGAAGGGTTTGTTTTAGCTTATATAAATCAGTCAATTGGTAGGTTGTAGCCTAAAAAGGCAAATTTAGTTTTGGCTTGATACAACATGTCTTACAGGAGAAGTCATTATGGTTACAATAGAAATGAAGAACACGTCTTCGGCATGGCTAAGAGCTTTAGAACATCTCTTAGACTGCGGGGGTGAGTGTTTCAACATGATGGTATGCATAGAAAATCCAACCCAGACTGAGCCAGCAATTCAACAGGCTTTTGAACAAATGTTGTCAAAGCACGGCCTCCTAAATCTTAAACAGGTTGTTTATACTATTTTCCCATGGTCGCTTTACAAAAACTTTGGAAAGAATCCGGATAAGTTATTCGAAATATATAATCGCAAAGATGGTGTCTACGACCGTTTGCGGAAATACCCACGCTTTGGTTGGGGATCGTATTTTCGGCGCATGACTTACTATCCAAGTGAGAACAATCAAGGTAATCCGGTAACAGTAAATCAGTTAAATGATATCATAACCATGCTTCGTAATCGCCAAAAAACTCTGAAAGCAAGGTACACAATTTTAATTCAGATTCCAGGTAGAGATATGCGGCGGGTTATAGGCGGTCCATGCTTAGACCACATAGCGTTACAACTGACACGATCCCCAAAGCAACTAAACCTGCTAGCTATATATCGAAACCACGATTTTGTGCAAAGAGCATACGGCAACTACCTCGCTTTGGGCTACCTCATGCAGTTTCTATGCGAACAAACTGGCTATACATTAGGAACGCTCAACTGTCTGTCATCGCATGCTGATATAAACAACATGGCAGGTGCCAGTAGTTGGCCTGGGAAGGCAGAACTCCGCAAATTGGTGCGAAGCTTTAACCAATCATGAAAATATATAAACTGCCTTGTGATGGGGACCTAAAGGAGATTAAAATTGAAGTCACTAGGGATTGTCCACTAGCTTGCATACACTGTTCTAGTAACGCAGGAGTCGGTAATACCTCACAACTTTCGCTGGAGGTAGTTCTGTCGTTGATTGCACAAGCCGGGGAAATGGGAGTCGAGTCGATCATTTTTTCAGGGGGCGAGCCTCTGGTATGGCCTTGGCTTTACGAGGCTGTTAACGAATGCGTAAATCATGGTATGCGTTGCTCAATATATTCAACTGGCATCGGCCAGAAGGATCGACATCATTCAATAGAATTTCTAGCAGAACATGGTTTGAAACGCGTAGTATTCAGCCTGTATTCTCCACACAAAGAGTTACATGAACAAGTCACTAGAACAGCAAACAGTTTTGACATGACAGCTTCGGAAATCGCCAACACTACAGGCATTAATATCGAGAGAGAGATCCACTTTGTCCCTTTTAAGCGCAACTATAATCAGCTTGAGGAGGTAGTAAAATTTGCCGCCGTGAACAAGATATCTAAAGTTAGTATTTTACGTTTTGTGCCCCACGGTCGTGGGGCAATATTCAAGGACACTCAGGAAATGCTATCTCGACAGGAATGTTTAGAGCTTCGCGATGCTATTCTTGACTGTAGACGTAATTACGACGTTAAAATTCGTACAGGCTCACCATTCAATATTTTGCTTCTCGAGACAGATGTTTATTGCGACGCAGCATGGCATACCCTTGTAATCGGGCCTAATTGCAACATTTATCCATGTGACGCCTTCAAGAATATTGAGCCAATGGACATTGGGCTTGATGATGTGTACAATAATGTGGAGCATAAGTTATTGAAGGATTGTTGGTATAAGTCTTCGTACTTGAATGCAATTCGTCAATATCTTTCAACGCCATTTGCAGAGCCGTGTAACTCCTGTGTCCACCTAGAGCGCTGCAAATCAGGATGTCTGGCTCAGAAGGTGATCCAACAAGAATCCATATTGGACGGGAACATTGCAAAACAACCCGATCCTCTTTGCCTCAAGAGACTAATTGGAGGTCTAAATGCTACAAGTTGATAAGAGGCAAAAATTCGACCTACTTGTTGAGAATGTAACGCAGTGCAAACTGTGCAAACGTATGAACGGGCGTCAAAAGGTATTAAGTCACAGGAACGGTGATATTAATGCGAAGGTATTGTTTATAGGTGAGGCTCCTGGGCGCCTTGGTGCTGATCGAACATTAGTGCCATTATATGGTGATCAAACGGGACGAAATTTTCAGCGCTTGCTCGCAACTGCTGGGCTAAAGAGGGATGAAGTATTCATAACCAATGCTGTATTATGCAATCCAAGGAATCGCAATGGTAACAATGCTGCCCCTTTGCGGGAAGAAATACGTAACTGTTCTTTTTACCTTAGTTTCGTACTAGACATCGTACATCCAGAGATGGTCGTAACTCTTGGCCACCAAGCGCTGGCTGCTCTCAACGAAATAGTGCCCCATTCGTTAGAACTACGCCAACATGTCGGCAAAGCTGTGATGTGGTATAACTATGTTGTGCTACCTCTCTATCATCCAGGCCCACGAGCGTTAGTTCATAGGAGCTTTGGCAATCAGATCAAAGATTTCTATATTATAGGTGAAATTCTAGATCGAAAAACATTCACACAACGAAGACGAATTGGAAAAGAGCTTCGTCTTTTTGATATGTATGAGCCGAATCTACTACATAAGGTAGTTTTCCGCTTTATCGAACATCTAGGTTCAGTATCAAAATTTAAGTTGACGAAACTTCTATACATGCTTGATTGGAAGGAAGTTCAGACTAATGGAAACGTTCTGACCGGTTGCTACTATATTTTCCAGAAGGACGGCCCTTTGGCGACAGGACTCTCACATGTTCTTGAAGAGATGGAAGGTTACGAGATATCTTTTCGATTCCATAATAGATTACCCACGTATTTTCTGGGTGCTAATGTGCGTTCGGATATGCATTTGCCCATCGAAGTAAAACAGAAGATTGATTATATACTTCAGCAATACGGTCCGATGAATGAAAAGGAAATAAAGACAAGAACGTACCTTACCAAACCAGTCAAACAGATCTTGCACCGGCAGCGCCAAGGCGAAAGGGTACTAAACTACCCAGTATTTGAGGGTTTCATTAGGCACAACAACGCACGATAGATGCACCTCTTAGTTTAAGGCGACAGTCTCCTGCTTGCGCTGGGCAGTGAGGCATCCGGTCTCTCGCAACACCTGCTTTATATGTCTGATTATCGATTCAAGGTCCCCATCGCCCGCGAAAAGGCCGAGTCACTGAACGTAGCCGCCTGCGGCGCCATATGCATGTACCTGAGTTCGTGACACCCGAAGCAGATCCCCCACGCTCGCTGTGGATGATAACATCACACAAGGAGCAGGCGTACAGTCTCATAGCTTTCACGTGCTCATTTGACCGCCGGCAGCAGGAGCCTGACATAATAGCTGCTGGTGAGGTAAACTGCGGCCAGTGGATTGTGCCCCGTTACCCTGTCCTTCACCGCCAGCACCGTCATCGGAGCCTTACAATACTTCATAAAAAGGGTATCATGCCCCACGCACAGGCCCATGAGTATGGCGAAATCTACCCTCTCGGAGTTCAGTATCTCCGCCTGGGTTATGGGGCTGCACATGGACTCATAGCGTTCCGGCCCGGGTATTTTCTCCTCGGGCTTGATGCCTATCCTCTCCTTGGGAATAGCCCCCGCTTTGCAGCACACCGATACCACCTCGAAGCCCTTCGCTTCCAGTATTGCGGTGATCGCCCGTGCCTCGCTGGCTACGCCGACGCAGAAAGCGAGCCCCAGTCTCTTGTAGCCATTCTTGTGCGCGAATTGTACCGTCTCCTCTATCCGGGGGATTTTCGTCCTGAAACCATCCGGGGTCCTTTCGTAACATTCGAATTCCTGCACCGAGGCCAGTCGAGCGAACTCCCTTACGTCATCCTTATCATACTCGCGCACCGACTTCTCTATAATGTCCTGCTTTAACCTGCTAGGGCAAAAGCGCGGCGCTTCCTCAAAGCTCGGCTGCTCATCCGCCGCGATATTGGGGTAACATAGCATCCTCGGACACCTGGCACACTGTGGTCTGTCACTCATTTTTTACCTCCCGCCGGCTGCATACCCAGATACGATCTCGTGTTAGGGAACGCGAACAGCACTGGACATTTCTTTGAAAATGGGATCTATACCGTTCGCCCTGAGCCCTTCGATAAACTCAGGACAGGCCTGTCGAAGGGCCGTTCATGGTTCGACAAGCTCACCACGAACGGAGTCTCAAATGCTAACTGTTCCAAAATATATTCTCATTCTTCGTGGTGCTTATTACAATCAGTATGACGGATTTTCGCCTTCACTATCATTATGGTCCCGTACTTAAGGTAATCCCTTTTCTCCACGTGAAGCCGGTGCTTATTCAATAGTTCACCCAGACCTCCCTGCTCAATGTAATCCCTGGAGCATCTGAAATGGGACCAGCCTGCGAAGAACTCCACAATCCTTATTAAAAAGGCATATGCATTTCGTGGTAAAGGGGCCCTGAAATCAATGAAAACCAGGACGCCTTCACTTCTCACCACCCTTTTCATCTCGGATATCACCCTGTCCCTCGCCGGCCTTTCCTTTTCATGCAGCGCCAGCGATATGGAAGCACAGTCAAAGGTGCTGTCCCGGAAAGGCAGGTTCCCGGCATCCGCTACCTGGAAAGAGACATCGGTTAGGCCGCGTTTTCTTCTGCTCTTGTCAGCTATTCTTACCATGCGGGGATCGAAGTCGATTCCGGCCGCGTTAACGCCTTTTCTGGCGTAGTGAAACACCTGATCTCCCGTGGCACAGCAGACATCCAGTACTCTGTCACCTTGTTTCATCCCGGCAAAATCAGGAGTATAGACCCTGATGTCATGCAATATGGGGTCAATCACCCTTGCGTAGGTCAAGATATACATGTGTTTGAATCCTAACACATGTCCCCGAGGCAAGCAAAAATGCACGATAGCTGTGTCATCGGCCAGATGGTATAATTCGGTGTAGCTCATAGATACGAGGCAATATGGATCATCGAATCAACCTCGCCGGCACGATAGCGGTATGAAATCCAATCCAGCCCCCGGCCAGGGGCGCTTCTTCTATGGCTGGGTGATAGTCGTATCCTGCCTGCTCGTATCCCTGGTAATCTTTGGCATCCGTTACTCCTTCGGTGTCTTCTTCACCCCTCTCGAGGAAGCATTCGGCTGGCCCCGGGCCACGACCTCCGGCGTATTTGCCACCTATATGATTCTGTCGTCGCTATTCGCCATCATCAGCGGTTGGGCCATCGATCGGTACGGGCCCAGGATGGTGGTCATCGGCATGGGGGTAATCACCGGCATCAGTTTGATTCTCACAGGCCGGGTGGAATCCCTGTGGCAGCTTTATCTCACATACAGTATCCTGCTGGCCATGGGGACAGGCGGCACCTATGCTATCGTAATGTCGACCGGCTCCCGCTGGTTTCTCAAACGGCGAGCCACCGCACTGGCCATCATCGGGTCAGGTGCCGGTCTGGGCACCCTCATCATGGCGCCCGTCTCCGCCCAGCTTATCGCCGCCTATGACTGGCGAACCTGCTTTGTGGCCCTGGCTATTATCGTCTGGATAACAGTAATACCCGCAGCCTGGTTTCTGAAAAAGGAACCCGGGGGAATCGGTGCCCCGCCCGATGGCGAACGGGAACACATGTCGCAAACGGATATCGGCGAATCAGCCGACTGGTCCAGGCACTTCTCCCTGACGGAGGCCCTGAAGACACGAAGCTTCTGGCTCTTTTTCCTCATCTGGTTCAGCTATTCCTTCTGCCTCCATCTGGTGTTGACACACGTGGTGCCGCGGGCTCAAGACGTTGGCATAGCGCCGGTGCAGGCTGCCGCTATAGTAAGCGTGATGGGTGCGGTCACCATTCCCTCTCGAATACTCATCGGCATACTCTCCGACAGGGTTGGCAGGAAGACAACAGGCATCGTTTGCGCCCTGATACACACTGTGGCCATGCTCTGGCTCATCGGCTCCACCGAGATGTGGATGTTCTACCTCTTTGCCGTGATCTACGGCATAGGCTACGGAGGGCTGGACCCTCCGATAGTTGCCCTGATCGGCGATGCCTTTGGACTGCGCCGGGTAGGTGTGATTATGGGGAGTTTGATAGTTGGCTGGGGACTGGGAGCAGCCCTGGGGCCGTACCTCGGCGGGCTCGTCTTCGACATCAGCAGCAGCTACAGCACAGCTTTTTTGGTTGCGGCGCTCGTCATGGTAATGGCAGCTATATTCATCTCGCGCCTAGATATATCCAAAAATAGCTAGCCAAGCGGTCACTACAACTTCAGGCGAAAACCCTCATCCGTGAGAGCAGCTCATTGACTTTAGCAAAAATCTCACCTCTGTTCTTCCGAAACCTCCTCCTGCTCTGCCTTTCCCGCGCCCAACCGTCGAAATCAGAGAGAAACAGGCAGGGGGCATGGCCCGAGTCGTCTATGATTTGCTCACGCTCCAGGGGTATGCCCCGCGCAATCATCCCGCGCTCCATCGGCGTATCCCGACTCGGGTCGCAGGCGACCCACCCACCCAGCCAGACCTCACAGTCAACGTGGTCCTGCTCGACAGGTGCGTCACCCATGCGCTGCGCCATCTCTTCGTCACCGGTTATCGCCCCCCAGAGGCTCACCTCAGACCTGATACGATAGGCGCGGTACCTCGCTCGAATACCCAGAGACCTGAGCATGGCGACCAGGAGGTTGGTCTTGCCCGCGCACATCCCCCAGCCTTTGGCCAGCGTCTCCGAGGCCGTAACGTCCCAGTCCTCAAGGCCGTAGGGTAGCTCCTTGACGAAATTGAATAAGCTCCGGAACATCTCCTCGCGGCTTTTACAGCCCCGCGTCAGCTCCAGGGCCCTGGCCTCGATTTCCGGGCAGATGTCGAAGTCACAGAGCTCGCTAGGCCGTAAGTATTTATCGTCGTTTGGGGTTGTCACCACAGACCTATTGTAGCCATGTTGAAAGCAGATGCCAAACTAATCCCTGTCGTAAATATTGAAGTCCATCACAACGATTCCTTGACAGATCGAGCCCGATTCGATAGGATACTCGCACAACGACGGCGTGTAACTCCCGGCACATATATTGCCATTTCTTACTGCATCTCCATGAATCACGCTCGAAAAGGAGAAGGATGAACTGGTTGGACGCGGTATGCATCATTGTCCTGGTACTCGGCGGTTTGAGGGGGTTATTAACGGGGCGATTACTGCCCCTTCTCATCATCTTCGCAATATGGATTACAAGCATCGCTCTGGCGGTCAACTTCGAGGACCAGCTCGGCTCCACGTTCGGCGACTATCACTGGTATCCCCTGCTGGCGTTTTTCATCATCCTGATCATCATCCAGGCCATCATATACTGGTCGGGAATACCGGTGATGATACTGAACAGTATTAAGTGGCGACCTCAGAGGTCGATGGACATGCTGGGGAGCGCGCTGCTGAGCGCGTGCATAACTGCAATCTACTGCGGGCTGGCCTGGCGGGTTCTCTGGGAGATCGCGGTAGCGGTGACACGAACGTCCGGCTTCACTGTTGAAGGAACAGGCGCCGCCAGCAGCTACTACAATCTGATAGAGGGCTCTGCCTTACGCTCGGGCTTCATTGACTTCGTCGATTGGTACGAACCGCCTCTGGGCGTGGTGCTCGGATCGATTGTACTGGCAGCCCTCGTAGCCCTCGCCGTGGCGGGGAGATTAAGAGGAGCGGGGAGCGAGGGTGAGAGTGAAGATAACGGGGAAAGCGGAATTGCCGGGGGGAACGGGGCTGGCAGCGGCACTAAGACGGTAAGTCAATAGTTTAACATTTAGCCGAGGGTCCTGTATTCTATAAGAGCGTTCATAACCTGAAGTTAGTGGTTCACATCCCTCTTATTTTTATCAACTTAACCCTGCGTAATATCACCCTGATTAAAAAAACCATCAGTAGACCGGGGCCTGTTACTGGATGAGCAACTAGTTACGGTCCGGCCCCATGGACCTGTAATTAGCTGCCAGCCATTTGCCCTGGCAGCGCTTGCTGCACCATCTTATCTTCAGTCCCAGCTCCTCCTGACGCTTGACCGTGCCCGCTTTACGGGTGAAGAGCGCACCACACCACTCGCAAACAAAGGTCTGGTGGTGGGCTTTCCTTCTCCTCTCCTTCTCCGCTGTCCAGCATTCATGGCAATACCCCTGATAATAGGCGGTCTGCGTTATTCCGTTTTCAAGCAAACGGATCTGCCTCCCGCACGTGTTGCAGAATCTGGGATGGCGTCTGCGGCCATTAGCTACCTGCCTGATCCTCTCCCTTGATACCCCCAGAAGTCGCGCTACCTCGGCGTAGCTCAGAGAAGGATTCACCTGGAGAATCCTTGTTGCGCTGTCCTTGATAATATTATTTGCCATTTAGCTCATCCTCCTTCAATGCCCATAGCGATCTCATCCAGAGGCAATTGCTGAAGCAGGTTCAAAATCAGCTGCCATCGGCCGGATGGAGTCCCTTCCTGAGAGCCTTTTCCTTGAATTCCAGATATGTCAGATAGTTTGCCAGTTCCTCCAGTTGCTCCTCAGCAAGATCGGGGACGATACCACCCACATATTCACGCTTGCTGGCCAGAGTGCCGGCCAGGTCCATTTCGAGCATGCCGATTGTTCTCAACAGGTGGTTCGGGCTGACCCCCAGATGAGGACTCAACCTTCGGATGACACGAGGGGTCGGATTTCTCTCGCCGGTCTCCAGTTGACTTAGATAGCTGGCGGTTATACCGGCCAGCCCGGCGAGCCGGGCCTGCGAATACGTTACCTCTCCTTCACGACGGAGCCTCCTGAGCTCCCTGCCGAACTCACTTCCCGGTTTCCTCATAGGATGCACCGATCCTTAATCTGATGAGATAATATAACAAAAAGTTAAAAATTGTCAAGTTTACCTCTTGACATTGTATATTATTTGTGATAGCTTTTGTCAAGTAAAATAACATTTTGTTAGTTTTCATTTTTTTACTGGTGTTATCGTACCAGAGGGGCATCGCAGACAATCATTCTAGATATTGACATTTTAAGAAAGGTGCGTGCGTAAAATGAGCGCTTCAAAGGTGATAAAGTGCATCTTCGCCAGGATCGTAACGTACAGGGACGACGTTTTGGATCTTCCTCTTTACATCGATGCCTTTTTTAACAGAAAGCGTTTAGCAAGGGGTGCCGGACGCCACCGGCAACACAGTGTGAGGTTCTCAACATCATCGGCCATCTAACACAGGGAATCTACACAGACTTCAGTATAGAAAGAAAGGAGGTGATCATAGAATGCCAGCGTTAGCAGAAATAGTAGCAGGCGCAATGGAAATTGTACGTCAGTTGATGCAGGAATTCGTCACCGTAGATAAGACGACTTTATCGGCCGATAACTGCGGCATTGTTCAATACAACGCTCTCTTGACCGGCTGCGGTGATTCACTGGTGGACCAGCTCGCCCAGTTAGTATACTCGGGCGTACAGCTAGGGGCTGAACTTTTGGGTGCACTCATGGTAATCCCCGGCACCGCGTAGACAATCAAATCTCTTTTGACTGCACAGAACCCTCCAAATGGAGGGTTCTGTGTTTATTCGAGCTTCTCTAAGCCCGCTCGTTGAAAACCACCGAGGAAATTTGTTACAAGCTGTTCGACAGCCTCAGATGGTGAGGAAGGGGATTATTTAAGAAAAAGTCCACAAGTCTAAGGGCGGCAGTGAGACAGATTTAGGAAGCGTGGCAAACCCTTTACAGGCTTTACATATAGAAGCGGTGTCCTTCGAAAGGCTCCTGTCGACCGAGCTGCTGATCGTGGTCGCCATTCAGTGGGCACCGCTGTAATCCAAGTCCAAGAGTACATATCATGCATCCTGGCTCTTTTATAACACGGGGTAAGTGCTGCTGAACCTCCGATCTCCGTAAGGATGTCGTTGTAGACATTATATGCGATTGTCCGGTACTTTCAACTTCACTACTCTTCACCTTTCCTACCGATTTCCGGGGATTACGCCTCGATGCTGCCGGTCTATGTCAAACTGAAAGCGCCGAGTCAGGGCAAATCCCAGCAGCGATTTTAGCCGCAGGCAGCACGTCGAAGCGTTCGGGAAAGAGCAGTTGATTAAAGGCGGAAGAGCTATGGCTATATCAGGCGAGGCATATAAAACAGGGCCGCCGCCCGCAAAGAAGCTAACCGGAGAGTCTTATATGATCGGTGTTACTCAAGATTGTCAAATGTCCGCTGTATCAACTCGGGTAGAGCGGGGTGTATATGTAAGCCACCGTAGATACCCTGCAGGCTTCCTCCCGTCGCCATGGCATTTATAACTTCCTGGATAAGTATGGGGGCATAAGGACCTATAATGTGAAAGCCCAGTATCCTTCCGCTGTTCTCGTCAACTATCGCCTTGGCAAAGCCCTCCTCCTCCATCATAGCCTCTCCCTTCGCGGTATCCGAATACATTGCCCGTCCCACCTGCACGCGATAATCCCTTCTCGCGCTCTCCTCGGTCAGCCCCACAGAGGCAATTTGGGGATGTGAATAAACAGCGTGTGGCACCGCGTTGTAGTCCATTATCATCCTCTCCCGGCTAATCGAATTATGCCAGGCTACTGCCGCCTCCCTGTTCGCCACATGTAAAAACATCTGTTGTCCGTTGGCGTCCCCCACGGCAAATATGTTTTTCTTGCCTGTCTCAAGATAATCATCTACTTTTATGAAACCCCTTTTATCAACTTCCACACCCGTGTTCTCAACCTTGAGCAAATCGGCATTGGACCTCCTCCCCACTGCAATCATGACTCTCTCGGCAAAGTACTCCGCCTCCCTGCCAGTCTTACCGTCCTTTGCCACGACCGTACAACCACTCCCCGTTTTCCTTATTTCCTGCGCCTGGGTATTGGTATAGATGCGCATACGCTTCGCCATCTGGCGCTCAAGCAACTCGGATATCTCACGCTCCTCAGATTGGGCAAGCCTGTCGAGCATCTCCAAAATCGTGACCTCGGTGCCCATCGCAGCAAAGAAGTGGGCGTATTCAACTGCGACGTATCCGCCCCCGATTATCAAGATGCTGCGTGGTCTCTCCTTTAGTTCCAGTACCGTCTCGTTTGTAAGATAGTCAATGCTGTCTACACCCCTGATAGGAGGAATTAGAATACGTGAACCGGAAGCGATGAAGACCTTTTCCCCCTTTATTCTCTCGCTATTAACCTCCATGGTGTAACCGGCGACAAAATGTCCCTCGCCTTCATAGAAATCCAGGCCTTTCAGTTGCCCTACCCCTCTTTTAATGCGGGTTTGAGTTTCCTGCCTGCTTTTCCTCATCCGCCCCATTATCGAAGCGAAGTCTATACCCCTGATTTGCGTATCTATGCCCAGTTTCCCGGCTTCCTGGATTTCGGCTATTCTATCTGCCGGGTAGATCAGCATCTTCGAAGGTATACACCCCAGATTAAGACAAGTGCCCCCATAAGGCCCTCTGTCAACCAGAGCTACCTTGAGCCCTTCCGCTAATGCCCCATCCACAATTGCCATCCCGGACCCAGATCCGATAACAATGACATCGTAATTCTTCATTTCATGCTACCCCCATCCCCACTTTTTTATCCTCAAACCGCTGGATTTACCATATCCGCGTACAGCTACTCACATTTCCAAGCGGAAACGGCCAAAAGGTGCCAAGATATGGTTCTCCAGCGATGTCTTCTGCTGTCGACCTATGTCCTGCGCACAGCCATGAAGATCATAAAGAAGCCTATTACAAGACCCACTACCCCTCCAATTAGAAAACCCAAACCGGTGCCAAATACCAGAGGAACCTTCGCTCCCACCGATACCTTCAGATCAAGCCCAGCGGAACCGTCATCGTTCATCAGCACCAGCGAATAGGTACCCGACTCCAGCGACCACTCCAGGCTCTGGGTACCGGAACCATGTGCCGACACCGACCAGAATGTTTGGGAAGCAGGGGGTGCGGCGCTGAAACCGCCCGGGTGATATTTGTAATCTATTTCATAAGGATAAATGCTGAACTCAGTGATTTCATCATACCCGACGTTGTGCAGGTAGGAGTCCAAGTCCGATTCCTCCGCTATTCCCATGAAAATCTGTTTCGATGGATCGCCGCTATAGCCCTCCACCTTAAAAGTGACCAGATCGCTCCAATCCCATATCCATGCCGCGGATAAATCTATATCAGCGGGCTCGGTGATGATGGCACTGGAACCCTTTTCAAGCCGAACGAACCGCGTAGTAAAGAAACCCTCATCATCTGTAAGTGCACCGTTAGCCCAGAGCAAAGCCCCACCCCCGAAGACCAAACCAACCGACACCAGCAATACGATGATTCCGAATACCAGCAGAACGACCTTTCCTGCACTCATACCGACACCTCCCCATTCTCTTACTTCGAGTGCTTGACCTGTACAGCAAGCTTAGCATTAATAGGTCATAAAATGAAGGGGTAAAGGGTTGCGAAATTACCGGCTCCAGGGGCCTTAGTATCCTGCCACTTATTCCAAGTATCTGTAAAAAACCTGTATAACGCGGATAGAGAATCTGCAACGCTCCCTGATTTACTAATTGTAATCGAGCTTATAATTACCTTCTAATCCGACAGCTGTAAACAATTGAGCTAAACAGCCCGTCGGTAACGGTCTACGGCCAGTGGGACGAAAATTAGTGAGATGCCCCTGAGTACCAACCTGCCTGGCGCTGTATTCCCCAACCTGCCCTAAAAAATTCGTAAGCTTACACAGAAAAAGCAGCCTTTCTCCATAATTTCTCCACAATTCCCCTATAGACTTATTTCACATTCATTAATCGTGCACGTTATGTTCGAGTCGACCATGCCTGAAAAAGTGGGTGTCAGGGCTGCAAATAACAATACGACAGAGTCTTTACTTCCGATGAGAGAAGCCTGCCGCATATTGAATATACACGGTAATACCTTAAGGCGCTGGTGTGAGCAGGGAATTATCAGGGCATACCGCATCGGTCCTTCTAATCACCGGCGGTTCAAGTTGGATGATGTCCTCGCGGTACTCGAAGAAAAGCCGCGTACACGGTCGTCCTCACCAGGGAGCCACTGATGGTAAGCGCACTCTCGGGTTTTATTGGCCCACCAGCATTAATAACAGAGAGGTATGGCTAAGACTGTTTACCTGATATCAGGGAGGTAAAAATGATTAATAGATTGAAAGCGCTAAAGCCGCGGCGGGTTGCATTGCTGTTTGCTTCATTATTCGGCACAGCGTTCGCGGTCTACTTAGTCGTTCGTAGGCCGTAGGCTACCCTGAGCTAGAGGAGGAAGAGAATGCTATATCGATTAAGAAGAATTTTCTTAGGAATCAGAAGGCTGAAGCTGTGGCAAAAGACGTTGCTGATTGTCCTGCTCATTGGTCTGGTGGTCGGGCTTCCCGTCGCATATGGGGGTAGTGATGGTGGTTCTGCTGCCGGAGCGAGCGGTGAAAGCAATACAGAAATCTATTTGGTGCAATACGGTGACTTGACTAGCACTATCTATGCCAGCGGCAGCCTGGATTACTCTACCAGCGAACAGCTCACTTTTGGTAGTGCAGGGACTGTGGAGGCCGTGTATGTAGAGAAGGATGATGCCGTCAAAGCGGGGGATGTGCTGGCCAGGCTTGATAGCGAAT
The DNA here is from genome assembly GCA_964453665.1 of uncultured Dehalococcoidia bacterium. Classification (GTDB taxonomy): domain Bacteria; phylum Chloroflexota; class Dehalococcoidia; order SZUA-161; family SZUA-161; genus DAOUTY01. Next base: position 70,885 of record CAYVQT010000003.1, read on the forward strand.
CGATCGAATCACTTGAAGAGTCAGTGGCCCGGGCCAGGATCAGCGTTAGAGATGCCGAAGAGGCGCTTGAGGATGCCCAGGATCCGTACAGTGAATCGGATATTGAGGATGCCAGAGAAGCCGTAGAGCAGGCTCAGTTACAGCTCCTGGATGCTCAGGAACGGGGTGAAATCAAAGTCGCCAATGCAGAGTATGCGGCGGACAAGGCGTTTCAAAAATATAGCGACAGCTTATTGCAGTATTTTACCGGACAAATTAGCTTCGATGAACACCAGCAGGCAGTGAGGGACCTGGCGATAGCGGAACTCGACCTGGAGATGGCCAGGATTAATGCGGATAAGTCGGTGTCCAGTGCCGAGGATGCGCTGGAGAACGCAGAGGAGACGCTGGAAGAGATGTTGGCCGGGGCTGATCCTCTGGAAGTAGCACTGAAACAAAGCCAGTTAGACAGCGCAAGGGTTACCTTAGATAATGCGCTGGAGCAACTGGAATCGGCCAGAGAGGGCTACCCTATCGTAGCTCCCTTTGACGGAGTCGTGGCCGATATAAATGTTGCCCCGGGTGACGAGGTAAATGCCAATACGGTCGTCATTGAGCTGGTAGATTCCTCCGCTTTTGAAATGAGCGCCAGCGTCGATGAGATCGATGTTGCGCAGTTGAGGCTGGGGCAGGGGGCAACCGTGACTCTTGACGCTATTTCGGACACTGAGCTATCAGGTAATGTATCCAGCCTATCTGCCTTTGCCCAATCTCAGTCCGGGGTCGTATCGTACCCGATCACTATCAGCCTGGATGTTCCTGAGGGTATCCAGCTTCTGGAGGGAATGAGCGCAACGGCGACGATAGAGATTGAGCTGGCCAGCGACGCACTGCTCGTGCCAAGCTCGGCTATCACTGGTACAGGCGACAGGTCAATAGTCATGGTAATGGTGGACGGGCAGCCGCAGCCGAGGATGGTAACCCTGGGAGCAACCGACGGTGTCCAGACCGAGGTGGTCACAGGCCTGGGGGAGGGAGACGAGGTGATAGTTGAAGTTGGGACTGCTACCGGGGATTCATCATCGCAAGAGATGCAGGAAGAGTTTATGGGCCCCGGAGGATTCACGATGCCGGATGATGGGGGTGGTTTCGTCGTCCCTGACGGTGGTGGCGGAGGATTCATGCCCAGGTAACAGACGGCTTTAGAGGTGGACAAGTATGATGCAGCTTAAAGACATTGTGAAGACATATCAGATGGAGCAGGTTGAGGTTCAGGCGCTGCGCGGTGTGAGCTTCAGTATTGAAGAAGGGGAGCTGGTGGCTGTAATGGGGCCATCCGGCTGTGGGAAGACAACCCTTTTAAGCATCATGGGTTGCCTTGATACCCCTACCTCCGGGAGCTACTACCTCGACAGCGTCGAGGTAAGCAATCTTTCGGACTCGCAGCTTGCCGGTATAAGGAATAAGAAAATCGGCTTTGTCTTTCAGACTTTTAACCTGCTTGCACGTACCTCCGCGCTGGAAAACGTGCGATTACCTATGCTGTACGGGGGGGACGGGCGCGACAGCGGAGAGCGGGCAAGAGAGGCTCTTGAAAGGGTGGGGATGGGTTCCCGTGCGACCCACAGCCCTGCGGAGCTTTCGGGAGGCGAGCGTCAGCGGGTGGCCATCGCCCGCGCCCTGGTCAACAAACCCGCTATTATCCTTGCAGACGAGCCAACCGGCAACCTAGACAGTCAGTCGAGCCAGGACATCCTGAACATTCTCTGCGAGCTCAACAGCGTGGAAGGCATTACTGTCGTGGTAGTGACCCACGAGCAGGAGATAGCAGGCCAGGCACGGCGGATTATCGCGCTCAGGGACGGCCAGGTAGTTGACGGGCAGCAGGTGATGGAGACGGCTGTGCCAGATCTAGGGCTGTCGCAGGGAGGGAGCCAATGAACGCCAAGCAGATAGTGCGCACAGCTCTGACGGCGCTGACTGTAAACAAGCTCCGGTCATCCCTGACGATACTGGGCGTGGTCATCGGGGTGGCTGCGGTCATAGCGCTGATGGCTCTCGGTGAAGGCACCCAGGTAACTATTGCCCAGAATATCGAGTCGCTGGGCACCGACCTGCTCTTTGTCAGTCCGGGAGCAAGCTCCGAAAGTGGAATAAGGGGGATGATGGGAAGTGCCAACACCCTGAGTCTGGCTGATGCCGAAGCGCTAACAGCGGCCTCCGCTGTCTCGGCGGTAGCGCCTTCGACCTCGACAAACGCCCAGATAGTGGCTGGAGGGGAGAACACAAGGGCGCAAATTACAGGCGTCACACCGGAATACGAATACGTGCGAAACTTGACATTGGCCGAGGGAGAGTTCATCGACGACTACGATATAGAACGAAGAACCATGGTGGCGGTTCTGGGCAGCAGCCTGGCGGAGACTCTGTTCGGTGAAACGAGCCCCGTAGGTCAGACCATTAAAATAAACGGACGTCAATTCACTGTAATAGGTGTGCTGGAAAGCAAGGGCGGTACCGGGGTCATGAGTGAAGACTACGGACTCTATGCTCCCATCACCACCGTACTGTATCGCATATCTGCCCAGCGGACTTCAACTGGAGAAATGAGCGTCTCGAGTATCAGCGTGCAGGTGGTGAGCACCGATAAAACCGACGCCGCCATGTCGGAGATTACAGCGATCTTGAACGACCGGCACGATATCGGACTTGGTGAAGAGGCCGATTTCAGCATGTCGAGCCAGGAGGAGATGATAGAAACCATGGAGGAATCGACCGAGGTCTTTGTCATCCTGCTGGCGGCAATCGCCGGTATCTCCCTCGCTGTCGGCGGCATCGGCGTCATGAACATCATGCTGGTCTCCGTTACCGAGCGGACCAGGGAGATAGGCATCCGCAAGGCGGTGGGGGCCAAGCGGCGGGACATCCTTTTACAATTCCTTGTTGAGGCTGCCTCGATGAGCCTTATCGGTGGGGCGATCGGGGTGGGGGCAGGCGTGGGCATATCGAGCCTTATCACGGGTCTCGACCTCGGCACCGTAACGATGGAGGCGGTGGTTTCTACAAACATAATCATACTGGCGGTCTCGGTCTCGGCAGCGGTTGGGATTCTTTTCGGCCTGTATCCCGCCTACAGGGCATCACGGCTGAGCCCCGTAGAGGCGTTGCGATATGAGTGAGGAGGCAAGAAGATGAAAGGAGATTTATTTGCCAGATTAACGATCGCTGCTGTTCAGCTTGTTGAACGGCTTTACAGGCAATCAAGAGACTGCGTTTGGTGCATCTTTAGATGGGAAGCCGAACCCATGTCCATGCGCCTCAACTTTATTGAATACAATTATCACACGGAAACCACAACCTTTCTCCATAATCTCTGCACAATCTATTTGTACTATCAATTTGAGAGGTTGAAAAACCGATCAAATAATAAATAGAGAGGGGGTGAGACTGAAATGTGGAAGAGTAAGAAAGTGATTCTCACAGGTCTGCTGGCAGTTGCTCTGCTTGTAGGGAGCACGGTAGGTATAGCCTTCGCTCAGGACGAAACCGGGGACGAGAACACATTTGAAGCCCGAAACGGGGCGCTGATGGTCAGGGTCTGCCAGATATACGAGGAAAATACTGGCGTTGTACTTGACCAAGAACAACTCCGGAATGCCTTCGCAGAGGCGCGAGGCGAACTGGCAGGTGAGGCCTTGCAGAACCGCCTTCAGGCAATGGCGGATGAGGGGACGATAACGCAGGAAGAAGCCGATGAGTACATTGATTGGCTCCAGGCCAAACCTGATACAGTAATGCCGGGTCCCGGGGGACGAGGCTTCGGGCCCGGTGGTTTCGGAGGCGGGATGCATTTCGGCCAGGGCTTCAACTGATAGGACGGTTTGTATCCTGACCTGGAGGTATTCCGCTCGGGTATACATGATGCGCTCGGTCCCAACTGGCAAGTAAAGCGGATAAGGGAGAGGCCAGTTGGGCCGAGCCCTCCTATCAAGAGAGGGCAGTGAATCCCCCCCTCTTTTTCCAGAGGCCAGTTCCTGAGCTGCCCCCCTGGCCTGTCGTTTGACAATTATTCTTCGGGAAGAGAGAATAGCTCTAGAGGCTAAGCAAAATAACAAGGTAGATATGGCGAATAAAAAGGTGCTGGTTGTTGATGACGAAAAGAAGATCGTCGATATCGTAACCGCCTATCTCGAAAAGGACGGTTACAAGGTCATTCCGGCCTACGACGGTGAAGCAGCCCTTGACATGGCCAGGAGCAGGACGCCTGATATTATAGTGCTTGATTTAATGCTTCCCGAGATATCAGGTTGGGATGTGTGCCGTATCTTGAGAGCTGAATCCAATGTGCCCATAATTATGCTCACAGCAAGGGATGAGGACACAGACAAGATAGTAGGGCTGGAATTGGGTGCAGATGACTACATTGTTAAGCCTTTCAATCCGAAGGAGCTGATTGCCAGGATAAGAGCAGTACTCCGTCGTGTTGATAGGACTGGTGAAACGAGGGGAGCAATTGATGTGGGCGATTTAAACATTGATCTTGAGAAATATGAAGTCAGGCGGGGTGGCAGTCCGGTAGCACTTACACCCACTGAATTCGAGCTTCTCAGGGTACTGGCCGAATACCCGGGCCGCGTTTATAGTCGCCTTCAGTTATTGGATAAAGTCCAGGGTGAAGCGTATGAAGGTTACGAACGCACCATAGACAGTCATATTAAAAACCTGCGTAAGAAAGTGGAGGTCGACCCTGATAATCCGAAGTATATTTTAACTGTACGTGGAATCGGCTATAAATTCGGGGGGGCAGCGGATGCGTAGCTTGCGATGGAAGCTGGGGCTTGCTCTGCTTCTGGTTGTGGCCATCTCCGTAGGCCTTACGGCGTTTTTAACCAACAGAAGCACCACGAGTGAATTCGCCAGCTATATGGAACAGAGCAGACAGAACTACGTGGAACTGGCAGGTGAGGGCCTTGCCTGGTTTTACGAGGAACAAGGCGATTGGTCCGATGTACAGAACTTATTTGATGGGCTTGCAACATTCGGCAGAAACAGGCTGGTTCTGGTAGACAGTTCCGGCACCATCATTGCCGACACATCCGGAGAGTGGATCGGGGAGACGACAGCCAGCGTCAGCCTGAACAGTCCGACAAGTGTTGTCACTGTATCCGGAGAGGAAGTGGGGGAATTATATTTATTCACTTCCCAGACAGGACACTGGCAGGGTTTTATAGGTAATAAGCCAGTCCCGGGTGACTTTCCGATACCAAGTCGGCCGCAACCGATAAAGGAGTTGGTGCCTTTTCCCTCTGAGGAAGACTATCTCAACCGTACCAATAACTCTCTTATCATTGCCGGCATTGTAGGAGCGGTAGTAGCGATCCTGCTCGGCCTGCTGTTAACGCGACAGCTAACCAAACCCATCCAGACCTTGAAGAATGGTGCAGCCCGCATCGCCAGCGGTGACCTGTCACACAGAGTAAGAGTCAACTCCAGAGACGAACTCGGTGATCTGGCGAAATCATTCAATTCCATGGCTTCGAACCTTGATGCCAGCGAGCAGGCCCGCCAGCGGTTATTGGCGGACATCGCCCATGAACTGCGCACTCCTCTGTCTGTAATCGAAGGGACTGTTGATGCTATGCTCGACGGGGTATATGAGCCTAATGCTGATAACCTTGGTTCGATAAAAGAGGAAACCGCCGCTTTAACCGGGCTGGTGGAGGATTTACGTGATCTAACGCTGGCAGAGTCAGGTCAGCTCAAGTTACAGGTTGAGCCTACGGCCCTGGCCGACCTGGTTAAGAGAATGGTCGCTCGCTCAGAGGTTATTGCAAAGGAAAAGGGCATTATTATCACGACTGATATTGCTGAGGATATTCCTAAAGTCGAGGTCGACAGCAGGCGAATATATCAGGTTACTGCAATATTGCTCGATAACGCTTTGAACCATACCCCTTCCGGCGGCGTGATTACAGTCACAGTGGCTGGAGAGGACGGTAAGACTGGATACCTGACAAGCCGAGGAAATGTATTGATAACCGTTGCCGACACCGGTGGGGGAATCCCCTCCGAGCACCTGCCCTATGTATTCGAGCGTTTGTACCGGGTTGACGACGCCCGTTCGAGGGAGAGGGGTGGAGCGGGGCTCGGACTCGCTATCGCCAAACAGATGGTCGAGCTACATGGAGGGAGAATCTGGGTTGAGAGCATAGTCGGGAAGGGGAGTAAGTTCTCCTTCACATTACCTGTAGCGTGAACAGGGTTGGCCCATGAGAACTATGCACAGTCTATGAGATAATCCTTCGTCTTTGCTCTTGACCCAGGGCCTGTCCGTACTTTATACAGTATCTCTATACGGCTCACAGTGCACCACTACATTGACCGGCCGTTCCATCGACTGCGTGATAGCTTCTTCAACATTGCTGCAGATTGCATGTCCCTCAGCCACCGAAAGCTCTGAATCGACAAGCACATGGACATCCATGAAGACCTCCCTGCCCACCAGGCGTGTACGCAATCGATGCCAACTCCTAACCCCTGACACTGTCTCGATAGTATCAACTATCGCCTTTCGCTCTTCAGCCGAAATCGAACCCTCGCTGAGCTCGCAAAAGACCCTCCAGAGTGCCTTCAATCCTACCATAACAACCATAATGCCAACAACTATAGCCGCCAACTGGTCGCCATGTCCCCAACCCGCCTGCCCGGCGATGCCTCCAAACAGTACCGCCACCGATGAAAGAGCGTCGGTGCGATGATGCCAGGCATTAACGTACAACACAGAACTCCGAGCCTGCCGGGCAACTCGCCACGTGACCCTATAAATCCACTCCTTAGACATGATCGATACTGCGGCAACGACAAGGACAGCATACCCCGGAATATTGATTTCCCCCCGGTAGAAGGAAAAACCAGCCTTCCAGGCAAGGAAAAAACCAACCCCGACAAGCATCGCCCCAACAATGGAAGTGGCGAACGTCTCGAATTTTCCATGTCCATAGGCATGGCTTTCATCGGCCGGCCGCGATGACAGCCTAACGCCCAATATAACAACCAGATCACTGGACAAATCGGACATGGAATGAACCGCATCCGCAACAAGCGCCGCTGAACCCACAACCAGACCAACAGCCAGCTTTAACGCCACAAGCAATACGTTGAGGCATAATCCCCATATGGTAACTTTAATGATCTGGCTGACGTGGTTCGTCTCTGCCACCACAGGCTGTCCTTTCACGACCTTATATCTATAGTCTATAGCTATACAGCAACAGTCGCAACATCATTTTTTAGATTACGGTCTTACAGGTTCCCATATCAGACGGCAACAGCGAGCGTTTTACGACCTGACGCAGTGTAGTCCAAAGCTGACAGTACTATTTTACCATCTGCCATCATGCTAAATGACCATTGTATACAATACAAAGCATGTGATAATGTCGTTTACGTCAGTCGATGGCGACCGAATCTTCTTATACGTTTTTATTAGAAGAGACCAATTTATAGCGGAAATTCAGTCGGAAAAGGCATACGGACGCCCAGCATGTGGCGACTCCGTGCCTTCCAGCACATATAGCTTGAATAAGGGAGTAACACATGGCAGCCAAGAGTAAGACAGTGGTAGACAAATCCTACGTGAGAACCGGCGCTATTAGCAAGCGTAAACAGCATCAAACACAGCCCCAGTTGACCGAGACGGACTATATAACCATTTTTGAGAATTCATCCGTAGCCATAACTCTGGCTGACGAGAATGAGAACATAATTTACTGGAACAGGTTCGCTGAGTCTCTCCTGGGTATGAATGCAAACGAACTATATATGAAACCGGTTAGCTCACTCTACCCGGAGGCAGAGTGGAGGAGAATAAGATCACAGAATGTCAGACAAAAGGGTATGCAGCATCATATCGAGACGCAAATCATTAAAAAGAATCAGGAAATCATCGATGTAGACCTCTCTCTGAGCGTCCTCAAAGGGCCAGATGGTAATGTGACCGGTTCGATAGGAATAATGGCGGACATCACCAGGCGTATAACTATTGAGGAGGAATTGAGGGCACAGCGTGATCACCTTGATGAATTGGTGAAAGCACGCACAGCAGAACTAACAAGGGCCAATAGAGAGCTTCAACGGGAAATCAGCGAGCGTAAGCAAGCGCAGGAGGCATTGCGTGAATCGAGGGACCAGTTAAAGCAATACTTTGAAGGCATTCCCGATGCAATCTACATCAATGATGTGAACGGAACCTTCTTGTATGGAAATAAGGCAGCAGAAAGAATGACAGGGTACGCACGGGAAGAACTCGTGGGCAACAACTTCCTGGAAGCTGGTCTCCTTCCGCCGGAGTATTTACCGAAAGCAGCCCGGATTCGAGAGCTTAATGCTGGTGGAAGACCCACCGGCCCGGATGAGGTTGAACTGATCAGGAAAGACGGGAGCCGCGTACTCGCTGAGATATCTACCTATCCGGTAGGAGAAGGAAAGGGAACCGAGACAATAGGGATCGCTCGCGATATCACCGAACGCAAGCAGTCAGAGGAGGCCCTGAGGGAGAGTGAGGAGAGATTCCGCAAAGTGCTGGATAACTCCATTGATATGGTATACCGGCTGGACCTCCAAACCGGTAGATATGATTATATTAGCCCTTCCTCAAAAAAAATGCTCGGATATACTCCGGAAGAGTTCAAATCCCTTGGAATTGAAAAAGCAACTCCTCTGGTTCATCCCGACGACGTAGACAAGCTAATGGAGAATATTATTAAACTGATAACGTCGCCAGAACAAAAAGATACGGCTTCAACCGTTGAGTACCGGCTTAAACACAGAAAATTGGGCTATCGCTGGATGAGCGATAACCGTTCAGTCGTATATGACGAAATGAATGTACCAGTGGCTGTAGTCGGTAATCTAAGGGATATAACCGAGCAGAAGATAGTGGAGGAGGCGCTGCAGCAAAGAGAGCAAGACTATAGTGTCCTGGTCGAGAGTATATATGATGGTATCGCTGTTGTTGATGTCGAGACGTTGAACATAGTCTTTGGCAATCGCCGTGCCGCGAAAATGTTTGGATTCGATCAAATACTCAAGGATGGAGTCGGGATCAACCTACTTGAATTTGTGCACCCTGAGGACAAAGACATAGTTATCAAGGGGTTTGCAGAAGATTTCTATCAAACAGATCGGCGTAAGAGATACGAGGTTCGAGCGAAGACGAATGACGGTAGAGATATATGGGTAAGCGCCCTTGCAACAAGAATCGAATTTCAGGGGAGACTAGCGGTCTTGCTTTCAGTAGCAGACCTTACCGAGCGCAAGTGGATGGAAGAGGAGCTGCGCATTAAAGAAAACGCCATCGATAATTCTCTTAGCGCTGTAGCCATGTATGATGTGGAAGGCAAGATAACATATGCAAACCAAGCTTTTATGAAATTATGGGGGTGGGATAAGAAAGAGGAACTATTGGGGAAACCCTATTGGATGTTCTTTAAATCGGATGAGGTTGTTAAAGACATAGCAGGGGCAATGATCAAGCGTCAAGCATGGGAGGGAGAACTGGTTGCGCGAAGAAGAGATGGCAAAGAGGTTCTTGTTCACGTGTTTAGTGCGATAGTGAATGACAATCTCGGAAATCCTGTACAAACGATTTCCTCTTTCACTGATATCACTGAGCGCAAGACAGCAGAAGAAGCACTGCGGGAGTCGGAGGAGAAATTACGCAATGTGCTCGACAGCTCCCTAGACATGGTATACCGACTTAATCTAGATACCGGCACGTATGAATATTTGAGTCCTTCATCAAAACAACTGCTGGGATACAGTCCAGAGGAGTTTATAGCATTGGGGCCTGAACACGCGGCCTCTCTGATACATCCCGACGATGCTGAAAGGCTATCCGAAAACATCGTCAAATTGATGGCGTCTATAAAAAAGGATGAAAGGGCTTCAATTATCGAGTATCAGATCAAACATAAAGAATTGGGGTATCGCTGGGTGGCCGATAACATTTCGGTAATTCGTGAGGACGCAGATAAACCGATACTAGTAGTTGGCAATTTAAGAGACATCACTGAGCGCAAGACAGCTGAAAAGGCGTTACTTGAGTCGGAAAAGAAATTCAGGCGCCTGGTCGAAGAAATGAACGATGGCTACTGCGTGCTTCAGGGGTCCAGGGTAGTCTTTGCTAACGCCCGAAGCGCCGAAATGTTTGGGTATATTCCGGAAGATGTAACTGACAAGACTGTCCAAGAGCTTCTACCACCAGAAATAGTGGATGAGCTATTAAAGATGCGTTTAATGAGACAGTCAGGTGGCACTATGCCTGAACAATATGAAACAACCCTGATAAGCAAAGACGGAATGCCACTAATAGTCGAACTGGGAACCAGGGTAATAGAGTATGCAGGAAAGCCTGCTCTATCCGTGGTTATCAGAGACGTCACCAAGCGTAAGCAGGCTGAGGAAGCTTTACGACACAGCGAAGAGTATTTTCGGGCACTTACCGAGAACGTCCTGGACGTTATCGTGGTTCTTAATCGTGACGCAAGCGTACGCTACAAGAGCCCATCCTTCGAACAGATGGTAGGGAAAGATCGAGCCGGCAAAGAACCATTTGAGTTTGTTCACCCAGACGATATAACGAATGCAACTGAGACCTTTGCTCAACTGACGCAAAATCCGGGTGCCACTGTACACACTGAGATACGTGGTGAGCATAGAGATAGCTCGTGGCACACCTTTGAGGTGATAGGCAAGAACCTTCTCGATGATCCCGCAGTGGCGGGCATCGTTGCCAATTTCCGCGACATCACCGAGCGCAAGCTGGCTGAGCAGGAGGTCCACCGCTTAAACGAAGAGCTCGAGCAGCGGGTTATCGAACGCACTACTCAACTTGAAGCTGTCAATAAGGAACTGGAGGCTTTCGCCTATTCCGTATCGCACGACCTGCGCGCTCCTCTACGCAGCATCGACGGCTTCAGCCAGATACTGATGGAGGACTACACCGATAAACTGGACGATGAAGGCAAAGACCATCTCCATCGTGTGCGCTCGGCCAGCCAGCGCATGGGAGAACTCATTGACGACATTCTAAGTCTCTCACGTGTAACCCGCGGCGAGATGCGTTACGAAGCAGTGGATCTCAGCGCTCTGGCGGAGACAATCTGTGCAGAGCTTCAGCAAAGCCAGACGGAGCGCCAGGCGGAGTTCATCATTACCCCTGAGATAGTTACCGAAGGTGATTCACACCTACTACGGGCGGCATTGGACAACCTGCTTGGCAATGCGTGGAAATTCACTAAAATGCGTACACCTGCCAGGCTGGAATTCGGTACGATTGAAAACAACGATCAGCTCGTTTATTTCATTCGCGACAACGGCGTTGGCTTCGATATGGCCTATGCCGATAAACTATTTGGCGCCTTCCAGCGCTTGCACTCACCCAGCGAATTCGAAGGCACCGGAATCGGCCTCGCTACTGTACAGCGCATTATTCACCGCCACGGCGGTAGAATCTGGGCCGAGAGCGTGGTGGACCAGGGAACTACTTTCTACTTCACACTTAACGACGAAAGGGGTGCTAAATGAATAACAAAATCATACTGTTGGTGGAAGACAATCCAGACGACGAGGCGCTGACCCTACGCGCACTTAAAAAAAACAATATTCTAAACGAGGTAGTTGTGGCACATGACGGAGTCGAAGCACTCGATTATCTGTTCGCCAGGGGCAGCTATGCCGACCGTGACACCGCTGTTATGCCGGAGGTCATCTTGCTGGATTTGAAGCTGCCCAGAATCGACGGCCTGGAAGTATTACGCCAAGTCCGCACCGGTGAAAGCACCAGACTCCTCCCCGTCGTAATCCTCACCTCCTCGAAAGAAGAGCGAGACATGATTGAGAGCTACAGCCTGGGCGCCAACAGCTACATCCGCAAGCCCGTCGACTTCATCCAATTCGGCGATGCGGTACAGCAACTAGGCCTGTACTGGCTGGTATTGAACGCCGCGCCGCCCAGGGTTCACAGGATAATTCATAAGTAAGGACGCTCAAATGAGCACAACGCTTCGCGTACTTATAGTCGAGGACTCGGAAGATGATGCCATTCTAGTGTTGCGCGAGTTACGGCGCGGTGGCTACGACCCATCCTTTGAACGGGTCGATACACCCGAAGCTATGCAGGCCGCACTCGACCAGCAGACATGGGATATAGTCCTCTCGGACTACGCCATGCCGTGCTTCAGCATGCCTGCGGCGCTGGCAATGGTTAAGGAGAAAGGGCTCGACTTGCCTTTCATAATCGTTTCAGGCGCCATCGGAGAAGAGGCCGCGGTAGCGGCCATGCGAGACGGCGCCCACGACTACGTAATGAAAGGGAATCTGGCACACCTCATACCAGTTGTTGAACGAGAGCTGCGCGATGCAGAGGTGCGGCATGAACGTAAGCTGATGCAGCAGGCACTGCGGGACTCGGAAGAACTATACTCCGCACTGGTGGGGAATCTAACCGATGCTGTATTCGTGTTCAAAGGGGACACGATCGCCTGGTGCAATGACAGAGTCGAGGAAATATACGGCTACCCCAAAGAAGAATTGCTCGGTAAGAGTGGGGATTTCTTCTACCCGAGCGACGCTGGCTCATCAGAATTAATCAGGGATGTTTCCACTGCGATAAGTAAACACGGCCTTTTCCGCAGTACGATCAAGTTCCGGAAGAAGGACGGAAGCTCTGCATATATAGAATATTCACTGTCTCAGATACAGGGAAAAGACCCTGTCGAGTTAATAGCTGTCGCCAGAGACATAACTGAGCGTAAAAAGGCTGAGGAGGCACTGCGACAGAGTGAAGAGAGCTTTCGAGCTCTCATCGAAAATGCTCAAGACGCGATCGTGATTCTAAACAGAGATGGTTCAATACGCTACGAAAGTCCGTCTTTCGAACGCGTGTTGGGATTCAAGTCTAAGGATCAGGCAGAATCGAATCCCATAGAGCTTGTTCATCCCGAAGATATGACAGAGGCAACTCAGACCCTCGCTCAACTAATGCAGAATAAAGGCGCTACCGTACATGCAAAGGTCCGGGCTAAGAACAAAGACGGGGCATGGCGCACCCTTGAAATCGTTGGCCAAAATCTACTCGACAATCCGGCAGTATCGGGTATCGTTGCCAATTTTCGTGATGTCACCGAGCAGAAGATGGCCGAGGAGGCCCTGCAAGAGAGCGAGGCACAATACCGTCTGCTCGCGGAGAACGTGACAGATATTATCTGCACCATAGACATGAACTTGCAGTTGACCTACATCAGTCCATCTATCATACGGCAAACAGGCTTCAGCGTTGAGGAATCGATGGCACGCAGACTGGAAGAGGTCATAACCCCTGACTCTTTTGAAGCTGTCCTGAAGGCTCTTGCGGAAGAAAAAGCCATGGAAAGCATAGAGCAAAAGGACTTGGCCAGGTCACGAACGCTAGAGCTAGAGCTAAAGCGCAAAGACGGTTCCACATTCTGGACCGAGGCAGAGGCAACCTTTCTGCGTGACCCGGATGGACAGGCCATTGGCATTCTGGCAGTGGCGCGCGACATCAGCGAGCGCAAACGAGCCGAGGATGATAAGAAGCAACTTGAACATCAGCTTCAACTCGCGGGACGCCTGGCCGCCGTCGGTGAACTGGCAGCGGGCGTCGCCCATGAGTTGAACAACCCCCTGGCCGCAGTCCAGGCGTTCGCCCAGCTCCTGAGCGAAAAGGATGACCTCGAGGAAAGTGTAAAGAGCGATGTCGATACTATCTATAAGGAAGCGCAACGCGCAACCAGAATAACGACTAACCTGCTTCGCTTCGCCCGCAGGAACAAACCTGAGAAACAATTAATCTCCCTAAACGAGGTCGTTGAAAAAAGCCTGGAGTTGCACGCCTATCGGATGAACGTTAACAATATAAAGGTTGTCACGGAATTAGAACCGGACCCCCCCATGACCATGGCTGACTCCGATCAGATGCATCAGGTATTTGTGAACATCATCACCAACGCAGAACAGTCTATGACGGAGGCCCACGGAAGAGGGACGCTCTATGTTAATACCCGATGTGTCGGGGCGATGATCCAGATAACTTTCACCGACAGCGGACCCGGCATCTCGGAAGATAACCTTAAGAGCATATTCGACCCGTTCTTCACCACCAAGGATGTGGGAAAGGGAACAGGACTGGGTCTAAGCATCTGCTACGGTATTGTCCAGGATCACGGGGGGCATATGTATGCCAAGAGCAAGTCCGGCAAAGGAGCCAGCATTGTTGTTGAGCTACCAATCGTCTCCGAAGACCAGTCCGTCCTCGAGACAACCCTCCCAATGCAGGCCCAGCAGTCCTGTGATCGCCTGGGTAAAAGAAACTAAGTCTTGCATCCTAGTATCTTGTAAAGCTTGCCTGTTAAGGTACAACAGGTCCATCAATTACAATATCCTCACCAATTCTTCGTAATTAACGCGCGATACCCGCTGAATCAGGACACACGGATGCCGCCAGGACTCGCGACTTATGCCCGATAACAAAACCCTGTTTCCCAACCTCCACAAACAGCGTAAGGTCATAGTCAGTCAACTGACTACTCCTAATGATCTGTCTGGTAGGCAACCCGGAATGAGATAAATGCCGTGGTGACGAAGCGAGGATTGAGTATTAAAACAGTGGGGATATAAACACGATTTCAAATATAACAAGAAGTAAATGAAGTCGCCAACTCATTTTCTCGTTGTTACAACGATTCTTCTGATCGGGCGTTTCCCAGGCGCTGCTTGGTTTTGTGCAATACCCCCAGCCCGTTGCAGCGGGTCCGAAACTTTCTTTACCTCTGGTAATGCTTCAAGGATTTTAAGAAGAGGGGTACGGGAACGCAAGTGGAGTTGAATTTTTAAACCTTTATCCTCCGTGCCCCTTACTTTCACTATCTTTATATCAGGTGTACTTCTCAGGTGCCTGTGCAACCTCACTATTCTATCCAGAGCTATGGGCGGTGGGATGGTTAGTTCTACGGTACCATCGTAGAGCGCTAAGTTTTGCTTTTTGTCTAAATGGCCACGGCCGCTCGACACATCCGTACTTTCTCCCGCACCCGGCTGACTGGAAAGCAATCCTTCACAGAACTTCTCGAAATTATCTCTCACCTCGTCTTCTCCCAGCTTCTTGCTCACAAGCAGTATCTGCTCAGCCCTCTGCCTGATATGCCGTGTCTCTATCTCAGCCGTTTTCATCGCCTCCTCAATGATCTTCTGCCCTTCCTCCTCGGCTTTTACTATCTTCGCATCTGCCGAACACTCAGCCCTCTGCTTCACATCAGCAATCAGCCTGCTGGCTTCCTCCTCGGCAAGACCCCTGACGGCCTCAACTTTATCGGCTGCCTCTATCAGTAGTTCCTGGGCCTGCCTCTCGGCCGCTTCGCTCTTTTGTCTAGCTTCATCGACAATGTCGATCGCTTCCTTTCTGGCTAGCTCTTTGATAGTTTCTACCTCTTTTTTCGCTTCTTTTATGATATCCCTAGCCTGTTGTTCAGCCCGCGAGATTTCTTCTTTTGCGTCCTCCTCTGCCCTGGCGATAATGGCAGTTGCCCTGGCATCCGCCTCTCGCTCCGCCTCCTCCCTGATACTGCTCGCTTCTTCCCTGGCCTCGAGAACCGCCTTCTCCAGGAGTTTCGTGAGAGACCGCAGATTATCCTGCTTGTTCAGAAGATCGCTGTTCTGATCTATCAGACTGCTAACCAGGGCAGCCACTTCGGCTTGATCCAGGCCGTTATCGACAACCCTGAATTTCCGCCCTCGAGCTTCCCCGGCTTTGCCTTTTGATTTGAACATGACCGCTGCAACTCCTCCCAATGGTCGAACTATGTACGTATTGGATTCTAGGCAAACCACCGATGCTCAGCAATAGTATTATGGTACCTGTCACATATAGGAAATTAGTACAGGTTATTTCCAAAGGTCCAGAAGGGCCGATGACTATTGACGGGCTACAGCTTGCTTTAACGTCAATAAGGGGTCTATGGATGGCTGTTCACCGGAGTAGAAATATGCCAGGTCCCGTCAAGCAGCCAACGACAATATCACGATGACCACTGTTGTTTCGATACAGTATGTGGTTACACGAGATTGCCGTAGCTGCCGGGATTCCCGGAAATCCATCAGGCCGAGAGGAAAATGCTGTTATAGCGTGAAGTTGAATCTTATTTAAAAGGAGCACAATTAGCGACCAACCCATCGAAAAGGGCGTGAGACGAAATTGGTCTCCGCCCTAGATAGTGGAAAGGCTCTGGGCCGGCCTTTTATTTTGTTGTCGTAACCAGGACTATCCTCGCAGACCCATCGCTTCCCTTCCAGAAAGCAGACTTTATTCTGTCACCCACTTTCCGCTTATCCGCGGCCCTACCTACTTCAGGCAGGTTTTCAAGGATATCAAGCAGCCGAACCGGGGTCTGTAGATAGAGTCTGAGCGTAATACCTTTATTCGCCGTGCCCTTCATATACAGGGTCTTGATCTCAGGAGTACTCGCCAGGTGCCTGTGCAACTGTAATATTCCAGCCAGAGATATAGGAGGCATAATCTCCAATTCTACAGCGCCGTTGTAAAACGCAGTGTCCTCCTTCGTATCCAATTCTCCCAGCTGGTACGTTAAACCCCCACCTGGTTTTTCTGGCATTTCGTCTGTTTTCACCGTTGCGGCCGGTGCGATTACCTCGGGTTCAGAGCAATTGCTCTCTCCCCCTGATGATAAGGCGGTTGCTTCTTCAAGAAGTCCTTGACAGGCCTTTTTAAACCTCTCCCTTATCGCACTTACTTCGCCCTCTACAATCCTCCTGCTTTCCATCAGCAACTGCTCGGCCTCTTGCTTAACAAGCGCTGCCTCACCATCAGCCCTCTCTTTCGCTTCGAGGACAATTCTATTAGCCTCTTTCTCAGCAGCCGTCTCGATTGACTTCGCTTTCTCTTCCGCTGCCTTTACGGCATTATGCGCTCGCTGCTCGGCCGCTTCAGCCTTTTGCTCCGCTTCAGCAACAATCCTGCTGGCTTCCTTCTCGGTAGCCGTCTCGATTGACTTCGTTTTCTCTTCCACCGCCTTTATGGCATCCTGCGCTCGCTGCTCGGCCGCCTCAGCCTTTTGCTCCGCTTCAGCAACAATCCTGCTGGCTTCCTTTTCAGCTGGCAAACTGATCGCTTGCGCCTTCTCTTCGGCTTCTTTTATGATTTCCCTAGCCTGCCGCTCAGCCAGTGAAATCTTCTCACGCGCGCTCTTCCCGGCCCTTTGCTGAGCCTCAGCAAGCAACTCTTCAGCTTTTCCCCTGGCTTTCTCTTCTGCCTTTGTGATAACCATCGCCGCTCTCGCCCTGGCCTCTTCCTCAACCTTAGTCACAAAGACATTAGCCTTAGCGTTTGCCCTCTTTTCCGCCTCTGCCGTGATACTATCCGCTTCTTCCTGAGCCTTGAGCACAACCTTCTCCAGAAGCTTTGTGAGAGATTGAAGGTGCTCCTGCTTGCTTGCAAGCCCGTTACTCCGCTCTATCAGACTGCCAATAAATGCGGACACTTCCGCTTCATCCAGGCCATTTTCGACTACCCTGAATTTCCGTCCGCATATCTCCTTTACCTCGACTTTTGTGGCAAACATGCTAATCACAACCTTCCTCAGTTGAACTACTATCATCCCGGGTTTGGGTAAACCCATCGGTTCCCAAAAATTTTATCGCCTTCAACTCTTCCTTCACCGCCTGTATGATGTTTCGGGCCTGCTGCTCAGCCAGTGAAATCTTCTCATGCGCGTTCGTCGCAGCCCCTTGCTGAGCCTCAGCAATTATTCTCTCGGCTCTCTCTTTAGCTTCCTTTTCAGCCCTGGCTGTGATCTCTTCAGCTTTCGCTCTGGCCCCTTCTTCAGCTCTCGCGATAATTATTGTAGCCTCTGCGTTTGCCTTCTTCTCCGTTTCTATTACGATCCCTCTTGCCTGATCCTCAGCATTGACCACGACCTTTTCCGCAAGTTTCGTCAGAGAATGCAGGTGGCCCAGTTTACTGGCAAGCTCTTCGTTCCGGTCTATCAGGCTGTGGATAAAAGCGGCCGCTTCAGCTACATCCAAGCCATTCTTTACTATCCTGAATTGCCGCCCCCCGATCTCTATCATACTGTCATCTATCTCGGACATAACGGATATAACCCTCTGTATATAAATAGCGTTCGTGTAAGATTGTAGGAGCACTACTGCTAAGCTACAATAGGAAATTCGTCCCCGCTACCTATAGGAATTTAGTATTAATACTCAGCGCCATTCTCTTCACTTACCCAGCCCACACAACATGATGCGGTGAAATAATAGTAACAATGGCTATTAGAAGTCTGGGGTGTAAAAACCTGACCAAGCAGAATTCTTAGAAAGGGGCTAAGCTACCTTTTTAGTCTTGCGAAAGCCAATTTCATCCGATGTTCACCGTGTTTGCGACGTACCGGGGCACTATGGTGAGTCCAAAGGGCAAGCAGCAATTGCGTTGTCCAATGCCGTTTGCCAGACCCTTTACTCCTTCTCAATTGCTTTTTCAAGCGGCTTGATCATCTCAGCTTTCATTCTCTTCAGGTAAATTTCCCGCCTCATCGATGGTATCCTGGTTAAAAGCATCATAACGCTATTAGTAATTCGCGTTCTGTAGTCTTTCTGCGGGAAATCGTATAACCCTTGTCTGCTGTAAAATTTATGGTCAGCCCGAAAAGGAAATCGGATTATGCCCCAGACAGCATCCCTGAAGAGCTTTGATCCACCCACAGCAAGAAAGGTAAACGGCCTGACATACCCTTCATTGGCAAACCGATTAAGACGCTCGGTAAGACTGTGCAATAAAGCGTCGATCTCCGACGAATTCTCAGACTCATCCGTCACAAAATCCACGAGATTCGCCCCCTGTAACTCAACATAAGCTTCGAAGATCTGCCTGAGATTAGGTATCTGGCTAAAAGGACCAGATAAAATAAATCCAACCTGTTTTCCGGTTAATGTGGGGATGTGTCCGTTGAAGAAACTCCTGTCAAAGTACATCTTCCATCTTGAAGACAAGTACCTGTCTTGAATGGTGCCGGCAAAAACCAGCAAATCAGCAGTCTTTATCTTCGTATTGTAAAACCCCATATATTCATCCTTGTCTCCATATGAACATTCGTTATCATATGCGCATTGAAGACAACCCAGGCAGCCTCCCTTGATATCCACATCATGGAGAT
Organism: uncultured Dehalococcoidia bacterium; assembly: GCA_964453665.1. Taxonomy (GTDB): domain Bacteria; phylum Chloroflexota; class Dehalococcoidia; order SZUA-161; family SZUA-161; genus DAOUTY01. The sequence continues at coordinate 90,111 of CAYVQT010000003.1, forward strand.
TGATCACATCAATCTCACGGAAAAAGGAGGCCCTGAATCTCCCAATCATTTTCCCCAAGTTCGTCTGATCATCTTCGGAATCGGTTACAATGACCACCTTTTTCTCGCCTGTATCTATCTTCCTGTCGGTATCACCGGGAACATAGTCAAACCTGCTCTGAATCACCGGCTTGAAGTTCTTCGAGGTGGGTGCGTATTTCGGTGAAATCGGACACCGGTTTCGCTCCAAACCGGCCATCTTCT
>CAYVQT010000004.1:0-85191 GCA_964453665.1 uncultured Dehalococcoidia bacterium
ACATCCCCATAATCGCAGTGGGCAGGTTCAATGACCCCATGATAGCGGAGAGCGCTATCGCCGAGGGCAAGGCCGACATAGTTTCAATGGCCAGGCCACTCATCGCCGATCCCGAGCTGCCCAACAAAGCACGGGAGGGTAGGCTGGATGACATCCGTCCCTGCATGGGATGCAACTTCTGCATATTCTATATGTATCAAGGACAGCCAATAAGGTGCCAGGCAAACCCAACCGTAGGCATGGAAGAGTTGGGATGGGGGATCGGGAGTATCAAGAATGCACCCGCAAAAAAGAAGGTAGTGGTAATCGGTGGAGGACCGGCTGGTATGGAGTGTGCACGGGTTGCGGGACTAAAGGGTCACGACGTTACTCTCTATGAGAAAGCTGATGAGCTGGGAGGACAGGCTTTACTGGCAGAGAAGCTGCCGGGCAGGGAGGAGTTGGGGGGCCTTATCAGGTGGCAAAAGCTACAGCTACCCCAGGCTGGTGTGAAGGTCGTTACAGGCACAGAGGCGACTTCCCAGATGGTTCTGGACATGAAACCCGATGCAGTAGTAATAGCGACGGGGGCTACCTGGATGCGCAACGGCTTCAATGGCGGGAGCTTTTTGGAGGTTCCGGGATGGCAGCAGGATAATGTGTTTTCCGTCGATGAAATAGTAAGCGGGACTGCCAATATCGGGAAGAAAGCTTTTGTCTGGGACAGCAGAGGAGACGTTATAGCCAGCGGCATCGCAGAAATACTGGCAGACAAAGGCTGCGAGGTAGAGCTTGCGACGCCCTACCCTAATTTAGGTTCCCTAAACCTGTTAATGGACTGTACCTACATGCACATAATGCCCAGGCTCCTCAATAAAGGGGTTGTGGTCAGTCCGGAGACGTTTATCGTAATGTTAGTGGAAAAGACGGTTACTGCGCTCAACATCCATACCATGGCGACGCGTGAAATTACGGATGTTGATACAGTGGTGCTTGTAACCGGTAAAGATTCTGTTGACAACCTCTATAACGAACTTGAAGGTAAGGTGACGGAGCTTTATAAGATAGGGGAGGCCCGAAATCCCCACAATATGGGCAGTGCCAATCGCGACGGTCACTTTATAGGAATGCTTATATAGGATAAAGCAAGCGTATTGCAGACAGGGACAGCCTTGAATAACAATCGATATTATCGCATTATCGGGACGCTGGAGAGTTGTTCAACTGGCTGTCCCTGTAATTATTTCGTCAGGGACACTAGTCCCTAGCCTCCTCGACCAGCATTGGTACACCATTGTATATACGGCTATAACATGGCAGAAAACGAACGTGAAATAACAGAGGAATCGGCCAATCCTCTCCCCGGGCAAAAAAGCGATATCAGGGATGTTTGGTTCTTTGTGGAACACAGGGAAGGCAATCTGGAAGATGCCTGTCTTAAGCTTGCAATGGAGGCCAGTAACCTCGCCAATAAGCTTGATGGAGCGGCTGTTGCCGTAATAATCGGCAACCAGGTCAAACACCTTCCTGAAAATTTAGGTGCTTATGGAACAGATAAGGCTGTTGTTGTCGAGGATCAACATTTGGAAGTTTACACCGGTGAGTCTTATGTTGATGTTCTGGCACAACTGGTCGAGTTACATAAGCCATCAATCCTTCTAATATCAGCGTCGACTATAGGCAATGACCTGGCGCCTCGGCTCGCAGCAAGGCTTAAAGCCAGTCTGGTTGCTCGCTATACCGAGATTGAGGTTGACAGGGAGGGGGAGTTAACCGCACGCAGAGCCATACATGGGGGGAATGCACATGCCTCGGTCAGGATTCTCAGGAAGCCGCTAATAGCCACTATCGATACCCAGTTGTTAGGTCTGATAAAGGCCAAAGAGATAAAAGAAACCCGGATCGTCGAAGCCAGCATAAGAATCGACCCCAAGACTGGCATAACCAGGGTCACCGATTATCTGAAAGCTGATCCCTGCGCTGTCTGTGTAAGTGAAGCGGAGATAGTTATCGGTGTTGGTAAAGGGTTGAGTAGTGTTGAAAACCTCGCTGCGGTAGAGGAACTGGCCCATGTTCTTGGTGCATCAATCGGTGGCAGCAGGCGTGCGACTGATGAGCACTGGATAGACGATGAACGGCGAATCGGCATGACCGGTAAGACTATATCACCCAGACTTTACCTTATCTGTGGTATATCGGGGGCTTTTCACCATACCCTTAGTATAAAAGGTTCACAACTGATGGTTGTGGTCAATACAGACCCGAATGCACCTATAGCCAAGATGGCTGATTTGATGATTGTCGGTGATATGCAGAAGGTGATACCGGAGATGACGAAGCAGTTGCGTGAAATAATAAGGCCTACTACATAGGATTGCTATAGTACCCGCTTCCCACTTTTTTAAAAGAGGTGAAGAGGGACTTAGACTCGAGCAGTAAAATGAGGACTGTTGTCTGCGCAAAACAAGTCCCGGACTCCACAATAGTAAAGTTCGACATACGGACAGATAGCATTCAGAACGTTCACTATATTATGGACCCCATAGATGAGGTAACTATAAGCGAAGCAATTAGAATTAGGGATAAGACAGGGGGAAACGTCACCGCGATTACCCTGGGGCCGCCCCGTGCAGAGGAGGTGCTGAGAAGCTGCCTGAAAATGGGTATCGATAAAGCAATACATATATGTGATGATACATTCGACAGCCTTGATGCTTGCACAACCTCCATTATACTGTCAAAGCAGATTGCCAAGCTTCAATACGACCTTATTTTATGCGGTAATCAGTCTATGGATGAAGGTAATGGCTTCGTTGGTGCAGGTATAGCGGAAACCTTACACTTGCCTCTGGTGACTGGTGTTACCAGAATAGACATCTTCGCGGATACAAACACTGCTGTTGTTCACCGGAGACTTAAAGGCGGAGACCGTGAGGTTATCGAGACGCCATTGCCCGCAGTATTTGCCTGCGATAGCGTGTTGACTGGCCCTGTATATCCCCGACTGCGAACTATACTGGATGGCCTTAAAAAGGATATAATCATGGTTGCCCCCCTTTCTCTGGGTATAGATGTTGAAGGTATTGAACCGGCACTGGCGCTCCTGCGTGTTTCTCAGCCGAAGCCGCGGCTTAAGAAAACTGCCACAATCGACAGCAGTTTATCTCCAGCGGAAAGAATGAAGCTTATCATATCAGGTGGCGTCCAGCAAAAGAGTTCAAAGGCTGTTGAAAAAACGCCGGACGCAGCCGCATCTGAAATCATACAATTCCTCATTGATAACGGGATCGTCTCTAAAGAGAAGTAAGCGCATCAACATATAACACTTGCGTAAGAACAACTACATACAGATTTCCACAATATAACTGAATGCCTGGATTCTTTTACCTTTACTAATCCTACATGAAATACACCGCTAAATATGTGTAATTAGTTGTGTATTAATGTAACTTTCTATTAAGTCCTGTAATTGGACTTGCGCTTTGGCTTCTCTTACGTTATCTTAATCCTAGTTAGCACTCTCCACTAGAGAGTGCTAACTGCAGGTTTCAAAGGGGATTAAATACTAGGGAAGGAGACTGGTGATGGCAATAAACCTGAAACCTCTTGCTGATCGGGTTATCGTTAGACCCATAGTCAAAGAGGAAGTAACGAAGGGCGGTATCGTCCTGCCTGATACTGCCAAGGAGAAGCCCCAGGAGGGAGAGATTGTAGCTGTTGGCCCGGGTAAGCTGGGAGACGACGGGAAGCGAGTCGAAATGGAAGTTAAGAAGGGCGACAAGGTTATCTATGCCAAGTACGCTGGTACCGAATGGAAGTATAAAGGCGAGGAATACCTGATCCTAAGGGAAGCAGACATACTCGCCAAGACGAGCAAATAGGCGGGGACTGTTCAACACAAAATAGAGGAGGCGATGATAAATGGCCAAGCAAATATCTTATGATGAAGATGCCAGGAAGTCTTTGAAGAAGGGCATTGATTCTCTGGCGGAAGCGGTAAAGATAACCCTCGGTCCCAAAGGTCGTAATGTAGTACTCGATAAAAAATGGGGGCCTCCAACAATTACTAATGATGGGGTTACCATTGCCAAGGAGATTGAACTTGAGGAGCCCTTCGAAAACATCGGTGCTCAGTTGATAAAAGAGGTTGCTACAAAAACCAACGACATAGCAGGAGACGGTACTACAACCGCTGTGGTACTAGCTCAAGCCATGCTGCATGAGGGCATGAAAAATGTAGCCGCGGGGGCGAATCCTATGGCCCTTAAAAGGGGCATAGAAAAGGCTGTCTCTACAGCGGTTAAAGAAATCGGCAGACTATCAACTCCAGTCGCGGGGAAGGAGCAGATATCCCAGGTCGCCGCAATCTCGGCGGCTGATAAGGAGATCGGAGACCTAATCGCTGATGTCATGGAAAAAGTCGGCAAGGACGGCGTTATCACAGTAGAGGAGTCCAAGGGAATAAAGTTCGAGACCGAGTATGTTGAAGGAATGCAGTTCGATCGCGGTTACGTAAGCGCTTACTTCATTACCAACGCTGATCGTATGGAGACCGTCCTCGAAGACCCGTACATACTGATAACCGATAAGAAGATATCAGCAGTTTCTGATATTCTGCCCTTACTGGAGAAGCTGCTACAGGTCTCAAAGACCCTCGTTATTATCGCTGAGGATGTAGATGGTGAAGCTCTAGCCACTTTGGTAGTCAACAAGCTCAGGGGGACAATAAGCTGCCTGGCCGTTAAGGCACCTGGGTTTGGAGACAGGCGCAAGGCTATGCTTGAAGATATTGCCATACTCACCGGCGGAACCGTGATTAGTGAGGAGGTAGGCAGAAAGCTTGATTCAGCTACTATAGAAGACCTGGGTCGTGCCCGAAAGGTGACCTCGAACAAAGACGATACCGTAATCATTGAGGGCAAGGGCTCTGACGATCAGATCCAGGGTCGAATTAAGCAAATCAAGGCTCAAGTTGATGAGACTACCTCAGACTTCGACCGTGAGAAGCTCCAGGAGAGATTAGCTCGACTGGCGGGCGGGGTAGCAGTTATCAAAGTCGGCGCAGCTACAGAGGTCGAACTCAAGGAGAAGAAGCACAGGGTGGAGGATGCTCTTTCCGCAACCAGGGCTGCCGTGGAAGAGGGAATAGTCCCCGGCGGCGGCAGCGCTCTGCTGAGTATCATACCCGCCCTAGAGAAGATCAAGGCAGCCGGCGACGAAGCAACGGGCGTTAAAATCGTTAAATTAGCTCTTGAAGAGCCACTGCGCCAGATTGCGTCAAACGCAGGCAAAGAGGGCTCCGTGGCAGTGGACTTCGTCAAGAAGAGCAAAAAGTTAATCGGATATGATGCCGAGAAGGATGAATATGGCGACTTAGTGCAGCGCGGGATCATTGACCCTGCCAAAGTTACGCGTGCAGGTTTAGAGAACGCCGCCAGTATCGCTGCAATGGTTCTGACAACAGAGGCGCTGATTACTGATATCCCTGAGAAAGAGAAGATGCCTCCAATGCCGCCCGGTGGTGGGATGGAGGGAATGTACTAAGGCAAAATTAGATACGATTGAGTCCAGTCTATAAGTGTGCAGCTGCGGCTTTTACCGCAGCTGCACCTTTTTTTAAATGCAAATCCATTGTACAATGAGGACTGCCATAAAGGGGGTCAGTTGGAACAGCGCGTTCTTAAAGATGATGAACTCGTGTTTGTCTGCGACGAGCTGGGTGATATACCTGAGGGAAGACGTCGCCTCGGCCTTTATTACCGCGATACCCGTTACCTATCCACCTTTGAATTGACTATCAATGGACACAGGCTGCGACATCTGTCTTCATCATGCCAGAGGGGTTGTATCTGCGAGTCACAACTGGCCAATCCCACCATTAACGCCAGGGACGATACAACTATACTCGCACGTACAATCGGTATTCAACGGACACGCTTCCTGAGCAAAGCATTTAATGAGCGCATCACCTTGTACAACTACAACCAGTTCCCTGCGTGTATAGACCTTACCTTATACTTAGGCAGTGATTTCTCTGACATCTTTGAGGTAAGGGGTTTTCAGAGAGAGAAGGCAGGTATTGTTTCCGAACCTCGATTCCAAGATTCTAAGCTGACCCTTGAGTATACCGGGCTGGATGGAATAAAGCGCAGCACGGAATTTACCTTTGACATATCCCCCTCAAAGGTGGATATAGAAAAGGATACTCGTCTATTGATGCAGAGACCAAGCACCTTTTTGCCAGAGTCCACTGATATTATCAGCAGCACAATGGTGCGTCCCCCGAGTGCCAGGGCAATCTGGAACTTGACCATTGAACCAATGAAGTCAATGTCCTTGACCTTCAGTATCTTACCTATTGAAGACCAGTCCCAAGCTGAAGTTACCTCATTCGATTACGGGCTCTCGTGCTCATGCTGCCGTTTTGAGGATTGGCATGACGAATGTACTAAGATCGAGACCGATAATGAGTTATTCAACCAACTCCTGCAGCGTAGCATCGTCGATCTTAGGCTGCTCCTGGAGCAGACTACCGATGGTCTGGTTCCAGATGCCGGTATACCCTGGTTCTGCTGTATATCTGGGCCTAATAGTTTGATCACCTCACTACAGATTCTAATGCTTAACCCCCAAGTGGCAGTCAACACTCTGCGCTATCTGGCAAGACACCGGGGCACCAAAGTAAACCCATGGCGAGATGAGGAGCCGGGCAAGATTGTCCATGAGATGCGTAAGGGAGAGATGGCAAGGACAGAAGAGATACCCCATACTGCCTATTATGGAAGTATTGACGCAACCCCCCTATTCCTGATTCTTTTTACCGAGGCTATGAAGTGGCTTGATGACGACAATCTATTTCAGGAGATACTCCCCGCAGCGAAGCTCGCCTTGGAGTGGATGCAGCGTTATGGGGACCTCGATGGAGATGGCTATCTGGAGTATCTCAGCCGCTCAACAGGAGGAATTCAGGAGCAAGGCTGGAAGGATAGCCGGGGATTAATATCCTATCCTGATGGGACTCCGGTTTCATCCCCCATAGCGCTGGCTGAGGTTCAAGGATACGCCTACATGGCCATGAAGGAGATGGCGTCTTTATTAGAAATGAAAGGGGAATCCAAGCTCGCTCGTGAGTTAGACCTTAAAGCAAAAACACTGAAGGACAACTTCAACCGGGACTTCTGGCTGGAAGAGCAACTCTATTTTGCTCAAGCCCTCGATTCTAATAAAGAACCGGTTAAGAACGTTACCTCAAGCATTGGCCACTGCCTTTTTTGCGATATTATAGATGAGGAAAAGGCAAATTATGTTGTTAATCGGCTTACCAGTTCTGATATGACTTCGGGGTGGGGTATTCGAACCCTGAGCAGCAGGGCCCCAAGATATAACCCTATGAGCTACCGCCAGGGTAGTATATGGCCGCATGACAACGCATTCATTGTCGCAGGTATGCAACGCTACGGTTACCATTGGGAGGTCGAGGAGACAACGTCACAGGTCTTCGAAGCGGGTGCGTTCTTTACCTACAACCGCCTGCCTGAGCTATTTGGAGGATTCCATCGCAACAGGGAGGCATACTCTGTACCTGCAGAATACCCCGCCAGTTGTAGTCCACAAGCCTGGGCAGCAGGCAGTATTTTCTTGCTCTTTCAGTCTATGCTTGGCCTTCAAGTAGATGCCGTTGCTAAACGGGTCTATCTGAGCCCCAGGCTGCCCGGTTGGCTTCGGTACGCATCAGTGCAAAATCTGCGCGTAGGAAGAAAGACAGTAAGTCTTTATTTTGAGCGTCAAATGCCAGATGAGGAAACACGATTCGAGATAAGCGACAACGATGCCGGAGTCGAGGTTGTAATTCCGCCGCGCTGAGTTCGGCGAACAACCGCCCAACTAACAACTACCTGGCCACTATCTTTAGAGCTTAAGCAACTTTTGCAGACGCCCTTCTTTGAAAGAAGGCCCAACCAGAGCCATACTAAGCTTCTCAGTCAGGAACAATTTTTTTGCCAGCTGCTGTAAGTCGCTGGCAGTTATAGCATCCAGTATCGAAACCACTTCGTCCACTGTGCGTATATGTCCCAGAAGTAGCTCCTGTCCACCTGTCCAGCCGGCTACGCTACGCGTATCTTCCATGCGCAGCATTAGCCGTCCTTTCCCCAGCTCCTTAGCTTTAACTATTTCAGCCTCTGAAACCCGGTTATCTCTAAGCTTCACTAACTCCAGCAGAATAGCTTCGACGACTTCTTCAACCCTGCTGGGGTCTACACCCGCGCAGATATTTACGGAGCCCGAATCATGGAAATGGCTGACATGGCTATTAACCTCATAAGCCAGTCCACGCCGCTCACGGATTTCCAGGAAGAGGCGGCTGCTCATCCCCTCACCCAGTATCAAGTTCAGTAGATCGAGTGTAAACCGGTCGGGATGTGAGTGAGCTATTCCTCTTACTGCCAGGCACACGTGAGTTTGCTCCGTCTTTCTTCTCTCGGCCACAAAACGAGACTCATCCTGCCCGTTATCCGCAGGAAACCAATTACCGGGGGTTCCATCTGTCCAATCACCGAGAACTTCCGCAACTGAGTCGACCACTTCCCGGTGGTTGATGTCTCCAGCTACCCCGACCACCGTATTACTGGAGAGATAGGTGTTAGGCAAGTAATCCAGCATCATGTTACGATCAATAGCGGTTACAGTTTCCTTACTCCCGGCAATGTCGCGCCCCAGAGCTTGCGCCGGCCACATTACTTCATCAATCAGCATATCAACACGGTTCTGTGGGGAATCCATGCACATATTCAGCTCTTCAATAATTACCTTTCGCTCGTTTTCTATATCAACGGGGTCGTACTTCGAGTTTCTGAGCATGTCAACAAGCAAGTCCAAAGCCAGCAGGAAATGCGGCCGTGCAACCTTGGCCCAGTATACTGTCAATTCCTTATCTGTCCCGCCGTTCAGTACACCACCGATACCGTCTATTGTCTCCGAAACCTCCTTGCCAGTAGGACGTCGCTCCGTTCCTTTAAAGCAAAGGTGCTCTATAAAGTGAGATAGGCCAGCTTGCTGCGGCGTCTCGTACCTTGACCCGGCCCCGATAAAGATACAAATACACACAGAGCGTGTATTAGGCATATCGCTAGACACTACCCTAAGGCCATTACCTAGAACTGTCCTTTGATACATAGTTTTTACTCCTAAATAATGAAAGGGGCTCTACGCCCCACTGTCAAAATTCTAACTGGGTTAGGATGTTCTGTCAAACCACCCAACGACTTAATGGAATCTCATGAAGAGTTGATTTATCTTGTCATTGAACGAATAGCCTTGCCCAGGGCCTTATGTTTCAGAACTCTCAGTATAGAGCTCCCGTGCCAATCGAAAGAGAAATCAGGAGACTGGAGTAACTCCTCGTGAATGTTATTAGATATGATAAGGTCGAATATACGATCGATTTGATTATCGCTTAAATTCTCATATAGCTTTCGTCCCCAGTAGCCTATTTGAAGCTCTTTGGCAAGCATTTTTCTCCACCGGCGTTCATATCGAGCTATCCTTTTCGCTGACAGGTCATCTGAGCGTAATGCCTCATGGATAGTATCAGCAGCGATATCGGCACACAGTAACCCGTAATATATTCCACCGCCTGTTGTTGGCTTAACATGCCCGGCCGCATCCCCTATAACAACCGTTCTCTCAGCATAGGTCTTACGCAATGGCATCAAGGGAATAACACCGTAAGTGAAATCCGTTTCGACGCAATCTATCTTACCCTGAGCGTTAAGCGTCGTAATCAACTTCTTTAAATACGCTCCCGCGTTGCGCCGTGTAAGTAGTCCCACCAGCGCCTTCCCTTCTGAAGTAGGGACAAGCCAGGCAAAAAATCCCGGCGCTATACTTTGGCCGAAATAGACCTCGACTTCGCCCACGGTATCAGTAGGCACTTCTGTCTGCGCCCCGGCAACGTAGTCATCGATTTTCCCCAGCCCAAGTGCTTTAGTGAGAGAGCCGCCAAAACCATTGCAGATTGCCACCACTTTGCTGTCGAAATCTGTCATTGTTCCAGCATGCTCGACGCTTAACCTGACACAACGATTAACTATTTCGATATTGTCCACCCTGGCAGACAAACGGTATTCAGCACCTTCATCCTGTGCTCTCTGTGCCAGCGCGTTATCGAAAGCAGTGCGATCGACTATATAGGCCTGTACTGTTTCTTTGTGCAGGTTGAGCACCTTTCCTGACGGTGAAAATAAGCTGGCCGAAGTCGTCTCGGCTAATACAGCATTGAGTGCAACGGGGAATTTATCAAAGCATTCTTTACCTACAATACCCGTGCAGCAAACCGAACTGCCTATCTCCGGCTGTCGCTCGAAAACAATCACCTGATTTCCAAGCTTAGCCAGCTTATAAGCGAAGTAGCTGCCAGCGGGCCCTGCTCCTACTACCACTGCGTCATATAACTCGGCCAACTTCTGATAATCCTCCTACGTTCAGGCGCATATCCAGGTTAATGCTAACATCAAATAGCACACCACTCAAGGGGAAGTAGCCCAGGGCTTGCCTTCCTTGAATGCGCTGGTTATACTTAGCAGAAGTTACAAGAGGGAGCTGAATAATGCCGTCATACGCTTTTTTTCAGAAAAAATTCGTTCCCCTTTCGGAAGCTAAGATAGGTGTCATGACCCATGCCCTCCATTATGGCACTGCTTGCTTCGAAGGGATTCGCGGCAACTGGAATTCTGATGACAACCAGCTTTATATATTCCGTTGTAAAGAGCACTACAAAAGGTTGCTCAACAGTTGTAAGCTTTTAAAAATCAGCCTTCCATATACCATTGATGAGCTCTGTCAATTGACGATAGACCTGGTTCAGAAATCAGAGTATCGAGAGGATGTCTACATACGGCCTCTGGCATACAAGAGTTCGGAGGTCTTCGGGGTCAGACTGCATGACCTTGAAGACGACTTTCTTATAATCGTCACGACATTCGGGCCTTACCTTGACATTACCAAAGGCATTAGATGTTCAACTTCGCCCTGGATAAGGATAGACGACAATATGATACCGCCCCGGGGCAAGATTTCGGGAATTTATGTAAACAATGCTTTTGCCAAAACCAATGCCATAGAAAACGGGTATGCCGAGGCTATAATGCTCACTTCGGATGGTTATGTTTCCGAAGGCAGCGGAGAGAATATCTTTCTGGTGATTGACGGGCAACTGGTTACCCCTGCCTGCTATGACAGAATCCTTATAGGGATCACCCGGAATACCGTTATGGAACTCGCGAAGAAAGAGTTGGGCATAGCCACCATAGAGAGGCATATTGACCGCAGCGAAATGTATCTGGCCGATGAGTGCTTTCTAACTGGTACAGCAGCCCACATAACCCCGGTGGTAGAGGTCGACCACCGCAAGATAGGGGAAGGCACCATTGGAAGCTTAACGAAAAAGCTACAGAAGCTATATTTCGATATCGAGTGCGGAAAGAACAAGAAATATCTCCACTGGTGTACGCCAGTCTATTCAGACAAAGGTAATTCCTGAAAATTTCGAATATCACAGCGCAGCATTATTGCCATCGTCTGTAAGAAATGCCTGCCAGTCCCGAATGATTGGGGATCTGCCTTAGGAATTCACGAATGGGATCTCAGATTGCGTCAACCGTTGAACTCTCACTGATTGCGCCCACCTACAACGAGAAGGAAAACATAGTTCCTCTGGTAGAGAGAGTCCACAAAGCACTCTCTCAATATAACTATGAGCTAATCATAGTCGACGACGACAGCCCGGACGGGACCGCAGAGCATGCTGACAGCCTCACCGCAAGATACCCTCTCAAGGTAATTGTGCGCAAGAACGAGCGTGGTCTGGCTTCAGCAGTTGTCGCTGGCTTCGACCAGGCTCGCGGACAGGTTTTAGGGGCCATAGATGCCGATTTGCAGCACCCTCCTGAAGCTATACCCGCCCTTCTGGACGCAATAAGAGGGGGGGCAGATGTAGCCATCGGGAGCCGTTATGTTGAAGGTGGCGGTATCGAGGGCTGGAGCACAAAGAGAGAGATTATTTCCATCGGGGCCAAAACTATAGCACGGATACTCCTGGCCTCGGTCAGGAAAATCAATGACCCCCTCGCCGGCTTTTTCCTGTTCAGGAGAGAGGTCATAGAAGGTACAGTGCTTACTCCCACCGGATACAAAATACTGCTGGAGGTGCTGGTAAGAGGAAGCGCCAAACAGGTGGTAGAAGTACCTTATATATTTAAAGAGAGGGAAAGAGGAAAAAGCAATCTCACCATGAAAGAGCAGCTAAATTTCCTCAAACATATTTCCCGTTTGGCGTGGTTTGAAGGCGAGATAAAACGTTTTATTAAATTCTGCATAGTGGGAGCTAGCGGATTCTGCGTTAATTTAGGGCTGCTGGCTCTTTTTGTTGAAGTCGTTCATATGCATAAAGTCTGGGCTCAAATACCAAGTTACCAGATCTCCATACTGACTAATTTTGCGTTTAATGAATTCTGGACATTCAGCGATCGCCGAACTCCAGGTCTGAAATCATTTCTGATACGAGCAATTAAATTCAACCTAATCAGCCAGGTTGGCTGGGGCATAAATATCAGCGTGTATTACCTTGCTTTGAATATCGCCGGAATATACTACATCGTTTCCCAGATAATAGCGATAGCGGTTGCCACACTGTGGAATTTCTTCTCTAATGTAATATGGACATGGAGAAAAAGGCCGGGTGAAGCTCTGGCTGATGGAAACTGAAATAGGAGCAATAGTGACATGGCTTTAGATTATTTCGTGCTGGTCTTTATAGCTGCTATAGGCGTCTACCAGATAGCTTCAATACCCGCCGGTCTCAGGGGGCTGTGGTTCTTCAGGCAACACAAAGTTCAGTATTTCTTCGGCATCCTGGCAATTCTGGGCGTTTTCGGATGGTTCTATACCAGTGAGGAACGAAATATCCAGCACACAGTGGAGGGGGCCCAACAGCTATGGTTGTTCCTCGGCGCAATCGTTTTTGCGTATTTCATAAACGCCATCCTGGCATCAGTCATCCAGGCCGCCGTCAGTAAGCGTGGTGACAGCCCTATCAGGGGAAAGCAACAGGACCGGGGAATGGAGACGTTAAAGACTATGACTCTATTAGATGGCATCCTCAGCAGTTGGAGAAAGAAAAAGGGGATTGAGGATTGATGCCGCCGCTCTCCGGATGGACTTTGTGGATAACGGGATTCGTGGGCAAAGCGCCCGCCCTGGATCACGTGATGGGATTTCTGGCCAATGATTTCTTCGTTCCCGTTGCCATAGCGCTTATCATGCTGGGCCTCTGGATAGGGCACCCTGACCTAACCCGAAGAGGGCAGCTCCAGAAAGCCATTATGAACGCCTCCGTTGCCATTGGAATATCCACACTGGTCGTACGTACCCTGAACGTGTTTGATTTTTGGCCCCGGCCTTTTCTTGTTGATGACATTGTTATTCGCGAGAGTGCTACGTACGCTGCTCAAACCGTCTTCTATCTGCCCCACGACCCTTCCTTTCCCAGCAACGCAGCTACAATATCGTTCGCTGCCGCTACCGGCATCTGGTTCAGTCATCGTACAGCAGGCGCTGTTCTTTACTTCATCGCCTTCCTCTGGGTTTTCGCACGATTCTATGCCGGTATACACTTCGCTGTAGACCTCGCCGGTGGTGTCATGATAGGTATCGTCACAAGCACCATGATTTCCAAGGTATTTATGCCCAGAACCGAGCCCGTACCAACATGGGCTCTCAAGTTAGGAAGGTTCTTGTACTTGGCGTGACGGTGGCTATTCTCCGGCAGTAACCCTACGACTGCGCCCGGATGCCGTTTTCAACGCACTATACTTACTCTGGCAGCTACTCATTTTCCCCTGAAGTCCACAGGCATTGCACGGCCCCGAACTACAATTAGGGGTTTCTTCTCCTAGCATAGTTCGTTCGTATTCTTTCCTGAGGAAACCGTGACTGATGCCGGTGTCTATATGTGTCCAGGGTAATATCTCATCCAGTGAGCGCTCCCGGCATGCATAGAAGCAGGGATCAAGGCCGCATCTACCGAAAGCCGTTTGCCACTTCTCATAGACAAAGTGTTCGCTCCAGGCATCGAACCTGCTCCCCAGTCGCCACGCGTGTTCGATTGCCCCGGCCAGTCGCCTGTCACCACGCGACAGCACTCCCTCTAACAGGCTCGCATCAGGGTCATGCCATGACAATTGAACCCCCGACTTTTTCAGACCGTTTCTGAGAATCTGCTGTTTCGCAGCCAGCTCATCCTCGGACACTTGAGCCACCCACTGAAATGCGGTATGAGGTTTGGGAACGAAGGTAGAGGCATTAACCCTGACATTAATTCTGCCCTTGCCCACACTCTTTATCCTGCGTACCAGATATACTATGCCCTCTATGTCGCTCAGCGTCTCGGTTGGCAGCCCGATCATAAAGTAAAGTTTTACGCTTTTCCAACCTCTCTCCCAGGCAGTCTCAATAGTCTGCAGTATGTCTTCCTCAGAAATACCCTTATTAATCGCCCGGCGCAGCCGTTCTGTCCCTGCTTCAGGAGCGAAGGTAAAACTGGACTTCTTTCCATCCCGTAAGGAATCGGCTAATGCCACGGAAAAGGTATCAAGGCGCAGGCTGGGCAGCGACAGGATAATATTGTTTCCCCTGTACCGCTCTGATATAACGTTTACCAGATTCGCAATATCCGGATAATCGCTGGTACTCAGAGAAAGGAGAGAAATTTCGTCATAACCGCAGTTTCTCGCCAGGTCACCTACTGCCCTGACAATCTCCTCCCGGGAACGCTCCCTTACAGGTCGGTAGATTATGCCCGCCTGACAGAAACGACAACCCTGATAACAACCGCGCTGTATCTCGACTGCGGCCCGGTCATGTACCACCTGAAGGTAAGGCACCAGGGTATTTGTCAGCGCGGGGGGTAAATTAGACACAATACGCCGCTCAATGGCCGGTTTCGCTTCAGCAACCATAGGTGTTATTGCTGCCACGGTCCCATCGTCATGATAGTCAACGCTGTAAAAACGGGGCACATAAATACCCTGTATCTGCGCTGCTTCACGAAGCAGTTCCTCCCTCCGCCCCGTCCCCTCTCTCTTCCATTCTCGGTATATATCAAGCAGCTCCAGGACCACCTCTTCGCCCTCACCTACAACAAACAGGTCTATAAATTCTGCCACTGGCTCCGGGTTAAGAGCGCAGCTACCACCCGCGATAACCAGTGGCATAGAGTCATCTCTTTCCGCAGCATTTATCGGCAGCCCTGCCAGGTCCAGTAGGTTGAGCACGTTGCTGTAGGTCAGCTCATATCCCAGTGAGAACCCGATAATATCGAAGTCTTTTACAGGCCGTTTCGATTCCAGGCTGAAAAGGGGGTAGCCATCGCTGCGCATCTCAGCTTCCATATCGACCCAGGGGGAAAAGACCCGCTCTGCGAGCACATCGGTCTGCCTGTTCAGCAGATCATATATGATAGCCAGTCCGAAATTGGACATGCCGATCTCGTAGAGGTCGGGATATGAAATAACTACCTTTATCGCTGTCGATTCCCAGTCCTTTGAGACGCTGTTCCATTCTCCACCTGTGTAGCGGGCAGGCCTTTTTACTCTGGAAAGAATACTATCTAGATTTACCATTTTCGCCTCAAGCAGTCATTATAGCTTCATGGTGTTAACGGCGCAAATTGGAGACCGAACATTCTTGACTTATACCGCTTTTGGCCTTAGTCTAAAACCGCAATGAGCTTCCGCGAACTGGACCAGCCCCTCGAACAAGTGCAGGAAGAAACAGGTTTGGATGAGGGGAAAATCGTAAAACCAGAGGTAAGAATACCGGGCAAAGGGCGTTGGAAATACATACTTCTGCTGGCAGCGGGCGCCCTGGCGATGATACTGGTGAGCATCCTTATTAAGAAGCCGACCAACTTCGAAGAGTACATCACCGCCTCTGGTTACGGAGGCGTATTTCTTATGGCGGTCATCGGCAGTGCATCCCCGGTCTGGCCTCTCCCCGGTTCGTGGGCAGCCTTCATCGCCGGAGGCCTGGGACTGAACCCGTTTCTACTGGGACTGGCTGCGGGATTCGGTGAGCCTATAGGAGAGCTTACCGGCTACACGGCGGGCTACGGCGGACAGATAGCCATCAACAAATGGAAGAGATATGAGAAAATAGAGAACTGGATGAGGCGGCACGGCGGTATCACCATATTCTTCATATCCGCAATACCAAACTTTTTTATAAAGCTGGCAACCGTAGCCGCCGGCGCCCTCTGCTATCCTCTGTGGAGGTTCTTCATTTTCTGCTGGGCGGGCAAGACAGTCAAGTCACTGGCTTTCGCCTTTGCAGGCGCCGGTCTTTTCGACGGGATCAAGGCTCTTATCGAGCGCGTCTTTTAGTATACTTTCCATTACAACGTTCGACTGCGTTATATACCTTCCAGCCATCTCCTCAACACCCGTAGCATTTGCCCCTGAAACGCTGTTGCGTTAAAATCACCTCAACATCTCCCCCAAGAGGATAATATAATGGAAACACTTCTCATCGCGCTCGTTTCTATATTGTTGCTGCTATTGATAGTGGTGCTGGCGCTGCTGCTGAGGCCGAGGAGGGTTGAGGTGCCCGCTATAGAGGAAATGGAGAACAAGCTCCGCTTCGCCCTCGCCTCCGCGGACTCGGTAAAGCAGATTCAGGAAATCCTGGAGGACCTGCCCAGCGACCTTCTGCAGTCGATTACCAGGAGCCTGGGCAAGAGGACGGGCAAGCTCAACGAGCTGATGGCCACCTTCGAGCTGACCCAGTACGACAGGCTGTTCTACCTGGGCGACCCCATCGACTTCGTCGGCATCAAGTACGACGAGAGCATCGACTTTATCGAGGTCAAGACAGGGAGGTTTCGCCTCACCGAGGACGAGAGAAAGCTGAGGGAGCTTATCGAGACCGGGCGGGTATGCTACGTGCCGCTGACCGTTCAGCGCATCGGCATCGCCGAAGAGGTCGAGACGGGGGAGTAGGGTTCTAATTAGGCTTAGGAGGTGGGAAATGGTACTAATGATAAGGTGCCCACTTACTGGATTGACTTGCGGCAAACCTATCGCTATTCAAGAAAAGACCTTCTTTCTTTCAGAAGCTGATGAACCCCGCGATGCGACAGATCGGCGGCGTAAAGCCATAAAAGAAGCGCTAGGAAAGAAATATCAGATAAGAAGCGCGCTTCTCGAGAAGCAGCCAATTGCGTTTAATTGCAAGATTTGTGAAATGATACAATCTTGTGCCTATGGCATAGCTGACATTACAGGACAAAAACCTAACGTGCTACTGGAATTAGGGATGATGTTCGCACTTGGTAAGCCCACAATAATACTGTGTAAAAAGGGAGAAGAATGGCTATTGCAACTGCCTTCGAATCTGAATGCAATAGAAGTAGTTCCCTTCGAAGACTATATCGACATAATAGATGATGTCAGACAAATTGCTTCATCACTTCCACCATCAGTAACGCCGCTGTTACCTTTTGAGGAAACAGAGAAGGTTTTACAAGAGTTTAACCCTCAACTTGCTAAAGATATAAAAAAGGCGTTAGACGAACACAAAATTACACTGGTTGCAGAATTCGAGAAGGTCATCAAAGAAGCCAAACTGGACACCACTGTTTCTGAGAAGGAGCGGATTCAAATTACACCGAAGCTAGAAGAAAGACTGGCTAAGCTTGAAGAGTCGCTAAAGAAGTACGAGAGGCTGGGATTTGCATCGGACGCAACGACCGCTTTTTACAGGGGTAATTTCTACTATGACAGGCAAGAATACGAGGCTGCTATCGAGCAATACGATTGGGCTTTTACACTGAATCCTCATTATACATCAGCACTAAACAACAGGGGCAACACCTATCATGAACTGGAACGCTACGATGAAGCCATCGCTGACTACAACCGCGCCATCGAGCTAAGGCCCGATTACCCCGAAGCACTAAACAACAGGGGCAACACCTATCATGAACTGGAACGCTACGATGAAGCCATCGCTGACTACAACCGCGCCATCGAGCTAAGGCCCGATGACCCCGTAAAACTCAAGAACAGGGGTACTACTTACACTAAAATGGAGCGTTACGATGAGGCCCTCGCTGACTTCAACAGGGCCCTCGAGCTAAGGCCCGATTTCTCCGGTGCGCTATACAATTTAGCGTGCTTTTTCTCACTGACTGACAGGCCGGATGATGCTATTTCTAATTTAGTGAAGGCCATACGGCTGGGTCAGAAGTACCTCGAAATGGCGAAAACAGACAGCGACTTCGACAAAATTCGCAATGACCCCAGATTTCAAAATTTAATTGAAGAAGACTAGCTATGCCACCATTTAAAATCGTCTCCGATTTCGGGCTTACGGGCGACCAGCCCCAGGCGGTGGACAAGCTCGTCGATGGGCTAAAACAGGGCCACGGGCAGCAGACGCTTCTCGGCGTGACCGGAAGCGGCAAGACCTTCACTATGGCCAACGTCATCGAGCGCGTCCAGCGCCCCACGCTGGTCATTGCCCACAACAAGACTCTCGCCGCCCAGCTATGCTCCGAGTTCCGCGACTTCTTCCCCGATAACGCCGTGGAGTACTTCGTCAGCTACTACGACTACTACCAGCCGGAGGCCTATATACCACGCACCGACACCTACATCGAGAAGGAGATAGATATCAACGACGAGATAGACAAGCTGCGCCACGCCGCCACCCGCTCCCTCTTTACCAGACGCGACGTGGTCATCGTAGCGTCGGTGTCCTGCATTTACGGTTTAGGAGACCCTGACGAGTACTACGGCTTCGTGGTGAGCCTCTCAAAGGGAGAGAAACGGAACCGGGACCGGCTCGCCCGTCAACTGGTTGACATGCAGTACGAGCGCAACGACATCGACTTTACGCGGGGACGCTTCCGCATAAGAGGGGATACCTTGGAGATACAGCCCGCTTACGAGGAGCTGGCGGTACGAGTCCAGTTCTTTGGCGACGAGGTCGAGCGCATCCTGGAGATAGACCCGCTCACGGGAGAGCTCCTCGCCGATCGCGAGCAATTAGAGATATACCCCGCCAAGCACTTCGTTACCTCATACGACAAGCTGATGGCCGCTATCGCCGACATACAGGTCGAGATGGGGGAGAGGGTCGCCGAGCTCAAGGGCCAGGGCAAGCTGCTCGAGGCGCAGAGGCTGGAGGCGCGCACCAACTACGATATCGAGATGCTGCGCGAGGTGGGCTACTGCACGGCGGTGGAGAACTACTCACGCCACCTCGCCCGCAGAGCCCCGGAAAGCAGGCCGTGGACGCTCCTGGACTACTTCCCCGACGATTTCCTGCTCTTCGTCGACGAATCACACATGGCGCTGCCCCAGGTCAGGGGCATGTACCACGGCGACCGCTCCCGCAAGGAGACCCTTGTTGAGTACGGCTTCCGCCTGCCCTCGGCGCTGGATAACAGGCCGCTGAACTTCGGCGAGTTCGAGGACCTCATCAACCAGGTTATATACGTCTCGGCCACTCCGGGGCCCTATGAGTACGAGCACAGCGTTCAGGTGGTGGAGCAGGTTGTGCGACCCACCGGACTCCTCGACCCCACGGTCGAGGTCAAGCCCACAAAAGGACAGGTCGATGACCTCCTCGACCAGATAAAGACCAGAACCGACCGCGGCGAGCGCTGCCTGGTCACCACCCTGACCAAGAGGATGGCTGAGCAGCTTGCCGATTACCTTATCGAGATGGGCATAAAGACCCACTACCTCCACTCGGAGATAGATACGCTGGAGCGGGTGGAGATTCTGCGCGACCTGCGCCTGGGCGTCTACGACGTTGTGGTGGGCATCAACCTGCTGCGCGAGGGGCTCGACCTGCCCGAGGTGAGCCTTGTCGCCATCCTCGACGCCGACAAGCAGGGTTACCTCAGGTCATGGGGGGCTCTCATCCAGACAATGGGCCGCGCCGCCCGCCACATCGAAGGGCATGTCATAATGTACGCCGACACGGTTACCGACTCCATGAGGCGCGCGATAGACGAGACCGACCGCCGCCGCAAAATTCAGGAGGCTTATAACCTCGAGCACGGCATAACCCCGCAGGGCATCAGGAAAGCGATAAGGGGCATCACCGACCAGCTTAAGGCAGTCGCCGAGACGCGCGCCCCGTACACCGTGGACGCCGCCATCCCTAAAGATGAGATAGCACGCCTGATTAAGAACCTCGAACACCAGATGAAAGCGGCGGCCAAGAACCTTGAATACGAGAAGGCGGCCCTTCTTAGAGACCAGATCGTAGACCTGAGGAGAGAGCTGGTTTAGAGATAAGGCAAACATAAGAATTTATGCGGTTCTCCCTCCCGCAAGGGGAGGGAGTTAGAGGGAGGGGGCAGTTCACCCTCACCTAACCTCTCCCGTCAAGGGAGAGGTACATTTAGAGTAGAAAATTATGAAAGGACAGAGGCCAACTTTTATCGCCCGAAAGCTACGTCAGAATCAAACTGACGCTGAGGGTCTACTTTGGATGAGGATGAGGAACAATCAGCTAGAAGGCGCTAAGTTCAGACGACAACAACCTATAGGTTCATACATCGTTGATTTTATAAGCTTTGAGCGAAAGCTTGTAATTGAAATCGACGGCGGTCAGCATAATGAGAAGGAATCTCGGGAAAGGGATCATGATAGGACAACCTGGCTTGAGAATAGAGGCTATCATGTACTGAGGTTCTGGAATAACGATATTCTTACGAATATCGAGGGTGTTCTGGAAAGGATAGGTGAAGTTCTAGGATGAAGTTTCACCCTTACCTAACCTCTCCCGTTCGGCTGAGCTCACGGCCGAAGCCGTCAAGGGAGAGGAATATGCGATAGGATTTTCGCCAAGCATTAATATCAAACATAGATTACCGATAAAGGTATTATTAAAGAGCCTTAAATAGAAAGAGGCTTGTAAATATTTTTCGCTTTCCTACCTACTCTTGCAGAAGGGAGTTAGAGGGAGCGGTAGATAGAGAGTCTTACTGTCCTCCCTCCCTTGGCGGGAGGGAGTTAGAGGGAGGGGGAAGGTCATTGGAAGAGGATAAGACCAGACAGGAGAGACGCGAGGAGCGGCAGCGTAAGAGCAGATATAAGATGCTTAAGCACGGACGGGGCCTCGTCCGTGTGTATAAGGACGCCATACTCAAACGAATCGGGAAAGGAAATAAAAAGGCATAGCGTTTGAAATGAGATTCTTCGCTACGCTCAGAATGACACAGGGGTAAGGAGAGCATTTGAAGAGAACTGGTATCTTTTTTCTCTACCTGATCGGAGAGCGTCTTAATGACTTCCCCGAAGAGCTTGCGGGTATACTGGACAGACCCAATATCAGCTTCTATGAAGCCTTCTACGAGCTCACGCCGACGCCCGAGGAGCTGCTCCTGAAAGTCCACACGCCTCAAATGATAGAGAGTGTTAAACAGACCATCTACTACGAGACAGCCCTTTACTCAACGGGCGGCACAGTACAGGCTGCGGAGCGAATATGGCGCAGCGAGATAGACAACGCCTTCGTTTTTACGGGTACCGGCGACCACCACGCCGGGAGGGATTACTTCGGCGGCGGCTGTCACTTCAACGGAGCAGCGCTGGCTATAGCTAAACTGAGGGGAGAGTTCGGGGCGAGGAGATTCGCCATACTCGATACCGACTCTCATCACGGAGACGGCACCAGGGACATATTCAAGGATGATAAAGACGTTCTCCACATCTGCCTCTGCGGCTATGACCACGACGATGGCACCAACGTGGATGTTGCTGTCCCTTACTCCATCACCGACGAGCGATATCTGGGCATACTGGAAGCCGAGTTTACCCCCCGGATTGCTGATTTCAGGCCGGAGATAATATTCTGGGAGTTCGGCTATGACGCCACCAGCGGTGATTACGGGAGCAAAGGGCTGTCCATTGACTGTCACCCGCAGATAGCCGGAATTGTGCGTCGGGCAGCTGATAGCGTATGCCGTGGAAGGGCGGTTGCCATTCTCTGCGGCGGCAGCAGGCGTGACATAGCCCGATACTGCATCCCGAGAGTCATAAACCGCTTTTCGGAATGAGTCCGGTTATCTCCAAAAATGACCAGTAGATATATATCATTTGGGCGTTGAGCGCTGGCTGTCTCATATGCTATAATCTCTAAGGCTGTCTGGTGATGGGGAAAAGATGGGCTGATGTATTCAGATTCGTAGGAATCGGATGGTATATAGCTGTCTGCATACTCTTAGGAGCACTGGGCGGACGTTGGATAGGGCAGCAGCTTGATTTCAGCAGCAGCGATGTCATATTCACCATCCTGGGATTGTTCTTAGGCCTGATAGTGGCCTTCTTGGGCATCTACCGCATGGTCAAGGCGATTGTATCCAATAAGGAAAATAAGGGTGAGGAAAATAGCTAGTGCCTAAACTCGGTCTGAAGAGCAAAGTGGCAATCGGGCTTGTTCTTGCTCTTCTATTGATCGTAATTGGCGGGCTCTTTTTCCCCGTCCATCAGCCTGGAGTCCATCTTTCCTCTAATTACGGCGGCACTGCGCCCGATCCATTTTACAAACTGGGTCCCATCTATATTACCAATACACTCATCACCACGTGGTTAACCATCGTTGTCCTGGTCGGTCTCTTTTACCTGGCTACCCGCAGGATGAAGCTTGTCCCCAGAGGACTGCAGAACATGGTGGAGACAGCAATTGAGGTATTGCTCGGTTTCGTCGAGGGGGTAGCAGGCAAGGAGAACGGGCGCAGGTTCTTTCCTGTGTTAGCAACAATCTTTCTATATGTGCTCTTTAACGCCTGGTTGGGGCTGCTTCCCATCTTTAATTTTATCGGAACCGGTGAGACGGGTACGGCATCCGGCGCATTCTTCGGCGATTACAGCGGTTTTATAGTTCATACCGCGCTCTTTCGCGCCGCCAACACCGACATCAATGTCCCGCTTATGCTGGCGCTGGTATCATTCATCAGCGTTGAGTACTGGGGATTTACCTCACTCGGCGTCCGCCACTATGCGGGCAAATTTCTGAGATTTCGGCAGTTTATCCAGGGTATTGGCTATCTTTTAAAGGGCCGTGTCAAGTCCGCCTTGAGTGCCATATTGTTCGGCGCTATCGACATCTTCGTAGGTGCCCTTGAACTGCTCAGCGAGTTTGTACGTATCATCAGCTTCACCTTCCGTCTCTTCGGTAATATGACCGCTGGCGAGGTATTGCTGTTGATGATGGCTTTCCTAATCCCCTGGATTGTTGCTATACCGTTCTACGGTCTGGAGATACTCCTCGGGGCTATACAGGCACTCATATTCTGTGCATTGACGCTGGTATTTGCGACCATGGCGGTCACCCCGCACGAATCAGAACATTAGAATCTCAAGGAAAGGGGTTGTGAGAAATGGACGCTGAAGCAATGAAAATGCTGGGCGCAGGGCTGGCTATGGGGCTGGGTGCCCTGGGGCCGGGGATCGGAATCGGCATTCTGGGCTATGGAGCTATGCAGGCGCTGGGCCGAAACCCCGAGGCCAGAGGGCCGATTATGACCAACATGATCCTGGCCATCGCTTTCGCTGAAGCCATTGGCATTTACGCCCTGATTGTAGCTATCATTCTCGGTATGCTTTAGGCCGGGAGACAGAAGGAGGCACAGTTATGCAGGACGAAGGCCTACCTCCGTTCATCGCAGTTCTAGCTTCAACTGCACTCATTATTGGGGTTATTGTCGCAGGGATTATCCTGGGCGCTGTCCTCATCATAGCAGGCAGCTAACCGCAATCTATATTTTTATAGACATCGCGGCCTGGCTATTCGAGGAGCAGGCAGTTGTTACCCAGGCTAAACAAAGGGAGTCGCGCAATGATGTATCTTATCGGCCTTGCCTTTGCCATTATCTCGCTTTCGCTGCTGCTGAGCGGCTGTGACGCGATGGGAGAACTCGGCATAAACTGGCATGGTCTGCTTGGGCAATTTATAAGCTTCGGCATTCTATTAGCACTTCTCTTTATTATCGGATACAAGCCAATAACGAAGATGCTCGATGAACGATCCCAGCGTATCAAGGAAAGCATGGATCAAGCCGATTTCATAAAGCAGGAAACCGCCAAAACCGAGCAGATGGTACAGGAGCAACTCGCGCAAGCACGCAAGCAGGGGCAGGACCTCGTGGCCCAGGCGGAGCAGATCGGCGAGAGGCTCAAAGAAGAAGCCAGACAGCAAGCCAGGCTTGATGCCGAGGCCATTGTTGCCAGAGCACGGAGCGAAATCAAGGCCGAGAACGAAGAGGCCATTGCCCAACTGCGTAAGGAGTTCGTCGATGTAGCCATTCAGGCTGCGGAGAAGGTGATTAACAGGGCGCTGGATAAGGAAGCCCATCGACAGCTCATTGAAGAGACATTGAGAGAGAGCAGGGACCTGAAGGAGGAAGGCTAGTGGCAGCAGTCGGCTCCGCTAAGCGATATGCTCAGGCAGTATTTCAAATCGCCCTGGAAAACAATGAGGTTGGTAAATGGCGGTCTGAACTGGAGACCATTGCCGCTACCCTGGGAGACCCCCAATTGACAGCAATTCTTGAGGACCCGAAAGTGCATCTCAACAATAAAATTCAACTAATCAATGAATGCCTTCCGGGGATAAGCCAGCTTGCCTTAAACTTCGCCTACCTCATCGCTGCAAAGCAGGTGCTCGGTATACTGAGCCAGATCGCAGTCGAATACAACAGCATGGCTGACAGCCACGAGGGACTGGATCATGCTAACGTGGTTACAGCTATAGCCCTCGGTGATGCGGATAAGGAAAGTCTTGCCGCTCATCTGGCCACGATAACCGGCAAACAGGTATCACTCGACACTGAAGTAGACCCATCCATAATAGGTGGCTTCGTTGCCAGAATTGGCGACAGGTTGATAGATGGCAGCACGAAGGCAAGGCTCGAGTTACTGAGGAAGAAATTGATCGAAGCAGCGTAGGACTGGTACCCGGATAACACTAGTAAAGGAGTAATACCCATGGCACGGGCTCAGGATATCGCTTACGTTATCAAGCAGCAAATAGAGAAGTTCGGTGCCGCTGTTACCGAGGTTGATGTGGGCACTGTGGTCGAAGTGGGCGACGGTATCGCTCATATCCACGGGCTCTCTGGAGTCAAGTATAACGAGTTGCTTGAATTCCCCCACGATATAACAGGGCTTGCACTTAACCTGGAAGAGGACAGCGTCGGGGCTATCCTGCTTGGCGAATACTCAGAGATCAAAGAGGGTGATGAGGTAAGATGCACCGGCAGAATCGTTGAGGTACCGGTAGGCGATGGGCTCATAGGTCGTGTAGTGAACCCGCTGGGCGAGCCCATCGACGGCAAAGGGCCGATCAGCCATCAGACAACGCGTCCCGTTGAACGGGTAGCGCCTAACGTAGTCACCCGAATGCCGGTGGATACGCCAGTTCAGACCGGCATCAAGGCCATTGACAGCATGATACCTATTGGCAGAGGGCAGCGCGAGCTGATAATCGGCGATCGTTCCACAGGGAAAACGGCAATCGCCATCGATACCATTATCAACCAAAAGGGTGGCGATCTTGTCTGTATATACGTAGCCATAGGGCAGAAATCCTCGAAGGTGGCACAAATAGTCGCTATACTTGAGAAATACGGTGCTATGGAGCACACCATCATAGTTTCCGCCAATGCCTCGGAATCCGCAGCTCTGCAGTATCTGGCGCCTTACTCCGGCTGTACCTTCGGCGAAGAGTTCATGGAGCAGGGGCGCGATGCCCTTGTAATCTATGATGATTTGTCAAAACACGCGTGGGCCTATCGGCAGATATCTCTGCTGCTGCGCCGCCCCGCGGGGCGTGAAGCATATCCCGGAGATGTCTTTTACCTCCATTCAAGGCTGCTGGAAAGAGCTGCGAAGTACAATACCGAGCACGGCGGCGGCTCTCTTACCGCTCTGCCAATTATCGAAACCCAGGCTGCCGACATATCGGCCTATATTCCGACTAACGTAATATCCATCACCGACGGCCAGATTTATCTTGAAACCGACCTTTTCAATGCTGGAATCAGGCCCGCGATGAACGTTGGGCTCTCAGTATCACGGGTAGGTGGCTCAGCCCAGACCAAGGCCATGAAGAAAGTGACTGGCAGGCTCCGCATCGATCTCGCTCAATACCGTGAAATGTCGACATTCGCCCAGTTCGGCACCGCTGACCTCGATAAAGCTACCAGAGCGCAGCTTGATCTCGGTCAACGTATCACCGAGATACTTAAGCAGCCACAGTATGTGCCCTTGCCTATCGAAAAGCAGGTTATGATTCTCTACGCGGTGATAAACGGCTACCTGGATGATGTCCCTGTGAACAGTATTGGCGCGGTAGAAGAATCCTTCTATAGATTTCTGGACACAAATCATCCCGATATCGGTAAGTCTATTGCCTCTGAGAAAGCATTGAGTGACGCTACTGAAGAGATGCTAAAGAAAGCTGTTTCCGATTTCAAACAGACTTTATCGTTCACTGATGACCAGAGCTGTATTCTACCGGATGAAAAGACGGCACAATGATTCCCATTCGCGTTATTCGCCGCCGCATACGCTCCATCCAGAGCACTGCTAAAATAACCAAGGCTATGGAGATGATTGCCGCTTCCAAGATGAGGCAGGCTCAAAACCGTGTGCTGGCCGCACGCCCCTACGCTGAAAAGATGCACGAGGTTGTTGCCCACCTCGCTGCGCAGACCAGAGCAGGTGAGGAAATTCACCCGCTCCTTCGACGCAGGGAACCGAAACGCATTGCGGTCATTCATATCACCGCCGACCGTGGCTTGTGCGGCGGCCTTAATGCCAATGTCAATCGTATGACAGCCGGTTTCATCACCGGGCAGCGTGTGCCAGTTACTGCAGTAAGCGTGGGGAGGAAAGGCGCGATTTTTATGTCAAGATATTGCGAGGAAACGCTCGCTGAGTTCACACATCTTGGAGACCAACCGTCCCTGCTCGATACCTTACCCATTTCACGTGTCGTTATAGACGGGTACACAGGCGGAACTATCGATCAGGTTTACCTGGCTTATACCAAATTCATAACCACGGCCAATCAGCAACCAGTGATGCAGGAAGTTTTGCCCATCGAGCCGTATGAGATGGAACATATTGAAACCGTAGAGTATATATATGAGCCCTCAGCAAGAGTAGTTCTCGAGCATCTGCTACCGCGCTACGTTGAGATGCAGGTTTATCATGCTATTCTGGAATCCATCGCCAGCGAGCAGTCGGCGAGGATGGTGGCGATGCGTAATGCTACCGACAACGCCAATGATATGATTGAGGAGCTTACGCTTACTCTTAATAAGGCACGTCAGGAGCTAATAACCAAGGAACTCCTCGATATCGCTGGTGGTGTTGTCCAGCAATAACTTCATATAATGATAATGACCAGGAGGTTAGCATGGGTAAAGGCAGAGTAGCTCAGGTAATAGGCACCGTCATCGATGTTGAGTTTCCCCCGGATGAATTGCCGGCGCTTAATAATGCTATCGAAATTCCGCTGGGTGAAAGCAAGGTCGTTCTGGAAACACAACACCATATCGGTAATAATTGGGCACGCTGCCTCGCCCTGTCGCCCACTGATGGTATAGCACGCGGCGATGAGGCAATCGATACCGGCGACTCTATCTCAGTACCGGTTGGCAAGGAAACTCTGGGACGCCTGTTCAATATCGAGGGTCAGCCGCTGGATGAACTCGGCCCTGTAAACGCCAAGGAGCATTGGCCCATACATCGCCTTCCGCCTCCGTTTACTGAGCAGGAGACCTCCACCGAAATGCTGGAGACCGGCCTCAAGGTGATGGACCTCATCACCCCGTTTACCAAAGGGGGCAAAATCGGAGCATACGGCGGGGCTGGTGTAGGCAAGACCGTTGTCATCCAGGAGCTGATACGCAACATAGCCACCGAGCACGGCGGCTTCTCTGTCTTCGCCGGCGTTGGAGAAAGGTCACGTGAAGGAAACGATCTATGGAACGAGATGAAGGCCTCGGGTGTTATCGAAAAGACCACGCTCGTCTTCGGACAAATGAATGAGCCCCCGGGCGTAAGGCTCCGTATTGCGCTCACCGGATTGACCATGGCGGAGTATTTCCGCGA
Source organism: uncultured Dehalococcoidia bacterium (assembly GCA_964453665.1). Classification (GTDB taxonomy): domain Bacteria; phylum Chloroflexota; class Dehalococcoidia; order SZUA-161; family SZUA-161; genus DAOUTY01. The sequence continues at coordinate 28,173 of CAYVQT010000004.1, forward strand.
TGTCGAGGGACAGGACGTTCTTCTCTTTATCGACAACATATACCGCTACATCCTTGCGGGAATGGAAGTCTCTGCGTTACTCGGAAGGATGCCCTCCGCGGTAGGCTACCAGCCTACTCTGGGCACGGAGATGGGAGAACTTGAGGAAAGAATCACTTCAACTAAAAAGGGCTCAATCACCTCTTTCCAGGCGATCTATGTACCCGCCGATGACTATACCGACCCGGGCATTGTTACTACGTTCGGGCACCTGGACGCCGTCGTCGCTCTTGAACGCTCAATTTCTGAGCAGGGGCTCTACCCGGCGGTTGATCCCCTGACGTCTACCTCTCGAATACTCGATCCCCTTATTGTTGGCGAAGAGCACTACCAGGTAGCACGAGGCGTTCAACGTGTCCTGCAGCGATATCGTGATCTGCAAGATATCATCGCTATTCTGGGCATCGAGGAACTCAGCGACGAGGACAAGCTAACCGTGGCCCGCGCCCGCAAGATACAGCGCTTTCTCTCGCAACCCATGTTCGTTGCCGAGGCATTCACCAACATCCCGGGTAAATATGTTCCGGTGAAGGAAACAGTGCGCGGTTTCAAGGAAATCCTCGAGGGCAATCACGACGGCCTGCCGGAGCAATCATTCTTTATGGTAGGCACAATAGACGAAGCCGTGGAGAAAGCAAGGAGCATGCAGGAATAATGGCAAAGCTGAGTCTTGATATCGTAACTGCCGAGCGGGTTGTTTACTCCGAGTCTGTCGATGTGGTGGTAGCACCGGGCATTGAGGGACAACTCGGTATATTGCTACAGCATGCCGCACTTATGACTATGCTTCAGCCCGGTGAGCTCATGGTTAGACGAGATGGCGAAGAGCAATCGATCTTTGTCAGCGGTGGATTCCTCGAGGTGCAGGGTGATAAAGTAACAGTGCTGGCTGACACCGCTGAGAGAGCTGAGGAGATCGATATCGCTCGTGCTGAAGAAGCCAAGCGGCGCGCCGAACGGAGGGTTACACAATCACCTTCAGAGGCTGACCATGCTCGCGCCCAGGCAGCGATGCTTCGCTCCCTGATGAGGCTTAAGGTGGCTGAGAAGAGTCGAAAGAGGCGTCCCAGGCCTTAGGCCACTGACATTTAATCATCGAGCACAAACGTATGCCGAACATCCCTGCCAATCTTTCTTACGAATAGGCCAAGCGCCTTCACCTGTAATCCCGGTTTTTGGCCAGATAGTATGTCATGCTTTGCAGGGCCAGTACCGGGTCAATCGATTCCAGACGCACGCCCTCAGGGGCGTTCGCACAGATTGGAGCGTAGTTCAGGATAGACTTAATCCCGCTCCGAACTAACTTATTGATAACTTCCTGCGCCTCAGTGGAAGGCACCGCAACAATTGCGATATCCACTTTTTTCTCTATTACACCTATCTCAAGTTCCGCCATATCCTGAATTACCACACCACTTACCCTTTCTCCAATCACATCGCTGTCTTTGTCAAACGCGGCAACTATCTTGAATCCACGGGGGATAAAACCTCTGTAATCAAGAATCGCCCTCCCCAGTCTTCCGACACCGACAATTGCCATCAGCCATTGCCGGTCCAAGCCTAAAATCTGCCTCAATTCATCAAGCAGAAGAGCTACATTATAACCCCTGCCCTGCCGGCCAAACTTCCCGAAGTAACTCAGGTCCTTCCTGATCTGATCCGATGACATACCGAAACGATATCCCAAATCCTTGGAATTAATGAAGTCGATACCGTCCTTGTGCAATTCCGTAAGCCCGCGGACATACATCGGCAGTCTCGATACAACTACCTCGGGAATTTGTCTCTCCATCTCCTACTCCCGCGACAATCAATCAATGCTGTATTTTAAAAGAGGGCAATATTTAACGATGGATTTTATGCCCGAGGGAAAGCGTTCATTTGGGCATGTTCACCATTTTATCCTCTTTCATGCGCTCACGCCAACGGTATATTAGATATCCGCCCAATCCAATACCCATCCAGCCAAATCCCACCCAGCGACTGTAATCTTGAACAACTATTATCACCAGCCATATGGCAATCGTAGCAGCAAGTCCGATTACAGCAGTTACCGGTATCTCATGTCCTCTTATCATAATGTTCCCTCTAAGCTTGAACGGTCGGGCTAAATCAGGCTTTCTGATCCTCAGAGCTATAATTGAGGCATGTGCAAAGCCAAATGCAAGAAGCGAGCCGAAAGTATATAAACCGCCCATATTACTGAATATCTCCGTAATATCACCACGGAAAAGACCCGGGATTAGAATAAGAATCGCCACAACGCTAAAGACGATGATTGATACGTAGGGTGTCCTGAAACGGGGATGCACTCGTTGGAACGCGGATGGTAGCTGTCGATATGTACCCATAGAGAATGCCAGCCGGGATATGCCCATGAGCCCGGCGTTGGTAGCAATAAGTAGAATGGTAGCTGCAAGTATTGCCACCAGTGGTTCGAATATTGCGCTCAACCAAGGGTATGGAAAGGCGTTAGCGATACCCGCTACAGGGTCCCGAGCCCACTCTGTGGCCAGACTATCTGGCGTTATCGCAGAGAGGGCAACAACAGATACGCCTGAGAACATTACCAGGACCGTAAACATCATCATAATCATAGCCCGGGGCACACGTATTTGCGGCAAGCGGGTTTCCTCAGACATCTGCGATACAGTTTCAACCCCTGTGTATGCTAAAGCAGCAAGAGCAATCCCAAATATCAGGTTGGTTGCAGTCGGCCAGTTCCCGTTGCCAAACATATTATCGACCAGCTGTGAGACGCTGAACGCGATAACCCCCGGGCTTAAAAGAAGTACAAGTCCTATTATTACCAGCAGAGCCTGTACGCTCACATCCAGTATCGCCGCTCCTATGTTTACAAATGCGGTCTCCTTAACCCCAATAACATTAATCACCGTTAGAAACAGTACAATCCCTACCGAGAAAAGCGTACCTATCCACGGGTCAGTCTTCAAAGGTTCCCAGAAGTACCCCAGGTATGGCGAGATGGTGAATGCTGAAATCGAGATAGTTACGATATAGCTTAATAGAAGAGCCCATCCAGCCGCAAAGCCAACGTGCTCGTTAAATCCATGACGGGCAAAGCTAGCCGAGCCCCCTGCTTCGGGGAACATAGTCGCCCCTTCCGAATAGGTAAGCGCAGTAAATACAAATAGGATACCTGCGGCAACCAGTGCTATCGGGGTAGCCCCCATAGCCACTAAGGCAACTATGCCTAAGGCATAATAGATAGATGAGCCTACATTACCATAGCCCGCGCTATAGAGGGCTGCAACGCCCAACACTCGACGGAGTCTTTGCGTTGCCCCCCTGGGGCGACGAATAATTCTATCTCCTGGTTTCCTGTGCGGAAGCTCACGCAGTTGATCATGCTGCGAATTCTTTTTAAATTTCAATCGATCTCGCCCTTACCCTGCATTTCTCAGCAGTAATAATAGCCTCGATCTCAGAAACAGCTTTTTCCAGCTCGCCTTCATAATTAACAATCACGTAGTCAAACATAGGCAAGCTTCCCATTTCTTCCTCTGCAGCTTTTATTCTCAGCTCTAAATCAATGCTGGACTCGGTCTTGCGCTGCTTCAATCTCTCTTTCAACTCACTAATTGAAGGAGCAGCCACGAAGATGAATACAGCCTCTGGAAGTATTCTCTTAATATTAGCAGACCCCTGAACGTCAACTTTTACCACTGCATCTAATCCTTTACCCAGAGCCTGCTGTAAATCTTTTTTCGGAACACCGTAGTAATTACCATAGACATTGGCCCATTCCAGCAGCTCACCTTCGTCAATCATACGCTCAAACTCGGACCTGGATATGAAATGATAGTCGCTTCCATCTGTCTCCCCTCGCCTCCGGGTACGGGTTGTCACCGTCACAACGAAATGCAATGGTAGCCTCGATTTTCTCATCTCATGCAGCAGGGCATCCTTGCCCACTCCTGAAGGGCCTGAGATTACAATTAGCAACGGTCTTCCAACTATGTTAAGCTCCACTCATCTACTCCCTGTAACGCTTTGTCTGTCCCAGAAACGAGCCATTACGGCTGGCCTCTACCCTCGTAGCAATCGTCTTGGAACCAATAGCAGTTAGAGCGATATGCCCGCTGTCCATAATAATGATTGTCTTTGTCCTTTTACCATTCGTCATATCAATCAGCATCCCCTGTCCTCCCGCATGCTCGACCAAGCGCTTAATAGGTGCTGAACCTGGCGACACAATAGCGACAACCTTATTAATAGCCAAGATGTTACCAAAACCAACGTGAATTAACTCCGTGTTCAATCCCTTCTCCTTTGTCTGTATTATCTATTTCTCCGCACTGACCCGCTTCAGGTCCTCCCAGAATGTGGGATATGATATATCTGCTGCTTCCGATTTGTCAATCTCTGTTTCACCGTCAGCAATAAGAGCAGCCACACCGAGCATCATAGCCAATCGATGGTCTCCGTGGCTGGTGCAACTGGCACTATGTAGCCTCTGACCCCCACGGACTATCATGCCGTCGGGATATTCCTCAACATCCGCACCCATCTTCGAAAGTTCCCTTACAGTCGCACTTATTCTGTCAATTTCCTTCACACGGAGTTCCTCGGCATTCCTTATTACTGTTTTACCCTGCGCCACAGAAGCAGCCAGAGCTACCAGCGGAATTTCATCGATAATCCGAGGGATTAATTCTCCTCCAATCTCTACTCCCTTGAGCGGACTCGACCGTATCTCCAGGTCAGCGACAGGTTCCCCGCTCAATACATGCTCATTGCTGACCGTCAGATCGCCTCCCATCATGCGTAGAACATCGATAATGCCGCTCCTGGTTATATTAATACCCGTATCCAGCAATCTAATTCTAGCCTGATGATGGATAGCACCGGCAACAAGCCAGAAAGCGGCAGCGCTGATGTCCCCGGGTGTGTTTAAATCAACAGCCTTTAACGAACCTGGAGACAGAGTTATCGAATTCTCCGAAACATTTATCCTGGCTCCCATTTCCTTAAGCAGTCTTTCAGTATGGTCGCGCGAGTGCACAGGCTCCGTTATTATCGTATCTCCTTCAGAGAAAAGACCTGCGAGTAAAAGAGCCGACTTTATCTGAGCGCTGGCAACCGGAAGCTTATAGTGAATCCCGTGAAGCTTCCCTCCGTGGATAACCAATGGTGCCCTGCTATCATCCTGCCGGCCCCAAATGCGGGCACCCATCAGCCTGAGAGGTATAATCACACGGTCCATAGGACGTGAGCGCAATGAGCTGTCTCCGGTTATGATCGATAAGAACGGTTGTGCTGCCAGAAGGCCTGCGAGCAGGCGCATCGTAGTTGCGCTGTTTTGAGCATTAAGCACGTCCTCGGGCTCTCTCAAGCCCTTTCTACCACATCCGTGTACAAGGAGCCTCCCATCATCGCTTTGCTCTATCTCCGCACCCAGCGCACGCAGACAATTTACCGTAGCCGAGCAATCGTCGGCTTGCGAGAAATTGCTGATCCTTGAATTTCCTTCAGCAACGCTGTTCAGAATTACAGCACGGTGGGATATCGACTTATCACTGGGAGGACGCATCTCGCCTTCCAGGGTACGTGCTCCCGTCACCTTCCGTTTCACAGACCCCCCTCTTTGAGCCAGCTTTCCCTTGCCTCCTGAGCACGAGCAAGCGCATCTCCAAGACCTTCACCACGCTTATCAACAAGAGAACGGAGCTTCTTTAACTCTTCGATATAACGGTCAATCCAGTGTATGATCTCCTCACGATTGCTCAGGCATATATCGCGGTTCATATCAGGGTTCCCCGAAGCCAACCGCGATAGATCCCTATAACCCCTGGCCGCGAGCCTGGACATCTCCGGCCACGATGGACTATTCATCGTACTGGAAACGAATGCCGCTGAAAGAAGTATGGGCAAATGACTGATACCAGCCACTAAATTATCGTGCTCGCCGGCATCAATAGTAAGGGGTTTGGCTCCTATAGACCGCACGATACCCTCAAGCTTTCGCACCGCTTCAGGACTCGTTCTAGAAGTGGGAGTCAGGCAGTACACACAACCACGAAAGATATCTGGATCAGCTTCGTCGATGCCGGAAGTTTCTTTCCCTGCCATAGGATGCCCTCCAATGAAATCAGCATCACGCGGTAAATATTCATCCGCCCACTGCATAACCTTTACCTTGGTGCTGCCGACATCGGACACTATACACCCTGATAAAAGGTGGGCGGATATCTCCTCAAGCACCCCTCTGATGGTCATGACTGGCGTTGCTATTATTACCAAACTCGTGTCTTTTACCGCCGATGCCATGTCGTCTGCTGCACTATCTATAATATTTTCCTTCTTTGCCCTGGCAACTATCTCCGAGCGCCTGCTGAATCCAATAATCTCCGCCTCGATTTCTCCTGACTCCTTCAAAGCCAACGCGAGTGATCCTCCCATCAGGCCAAGTCCTATTATGGCAATCCTTTCCAATCTATCCCCCCAAACTAGAATCCCTGCCCCGTAAAAAGACGCATAAACCCATCGACCGGCCGTATCAGTATATCCCATAATATTCCAGTGAAGTATCCTAAAAAGAGAAGCAATAATAAGAACAAAGGCCCCCAACGCTCCATTTTTGCGAAGGCGTAAGCCTGACGTGAGGGCAGTAGTCCAACAGCAACCTTGAACCCGTCCAACGGTGAAATTGGAATTAGATTAAAGACCGCCAGTATCAAGTTAAAGAAGATTATATACCCCACTAAATCGGCAGCAACAGAACCCAATTCCCAGCCATCCACGTATAGATATCGTGGCGAATGCCAGTCTACAACCCCCGCTCTTACCAGCGCTCCGAACAACGCAGCCAACACAATATTGGACATTGCTCCCGCGATAGCCACCATCGCCATTCCTCGCCGCGGGTTTCGACCCAGTCGTTGATAATCTATAGGAACGGGCTTGCCCCATCCGAATCCAACCAGGAATATCATCAAGGTGCCCATTGGATCGAGGTGCTTGATAGGGTTTAATGATAGCCTCCCCATCCTCTTCGCTGTGTGGTCTCCCAGCAAGTAAGCTACTAAAGCATGGCCAAATTCATGTATTGTAATCGCAACCAGCAAACCTACAATGACAATACCTACGAGATAGAAGAACAGCGCAGGATCATCTACTAGCAATCTGAAATAGCGAAGGAGCATAGGTACGCCTTACCGCGCTATTATAGCATAGTTATCCTTCCCCTCAAGTTCAACCGCTTTAGCTGATGCACTTGACAGCACATTGCTATGTTGGTAGACTTCCCAGAGTTGGATTCCCCTAAAACGATCACATGACCCTTGCCGATTTTCTCAAGGTGTTCTTTACCGCAGCCGCCCCTATCTCCGAACTCAGGGGGGCAATACCGCTCGCCATAGTTGACCTGGAAATATCCTGGCAGCTTGCCTTCCTGGTTGCCTTCGCGGGCAACCTGCTGCCTGTACCATTCCTTTTGCTATTCCTGGGCCCTGTATCCAGGTTTCTAAGCAAGATAGGGCTATTTGAGCGCATACTCAACTTTATATTCAGGCTGTCGAGGCGTCGCGGAGGACTCGTAGAACGATATGGTACGATGGGGTTGGTGCTCTTCGTTGCCATCCCGCTGCCGGTTACAGGAGCCTGGACGGGCTCCATCGTTGCATTTCTGCTCGGACTGAGTTTCTGGCATGCCTTTCCTGCGATTGTTCTTGGGGTAATTATTGCCGGGGTGATAGTCACCACTCTGACTGTCATCGGCTGGTGGGGAGCCATAATTGCCGGAATTGGGCTATTCGCACTAGCGATCCTCAGCTTGCGAAAGTATCGGCAGTAGAGTAATAAGTGCTGTTACCCGGCTTTACATCAGACACTAATACGCGTATCATTCGGTTTTGCATGGAGTTGAAACATGGGGATTAATCTTCTAAGGGCCTTGCGCCGAAACCACGCTATAGAGCACGCCACTGCCACCGTGTTGACAACCAAGATGAAGGCAAAACCAAGATTGGTCGGCAGAGCAACTACGGACGGATTCTATATCTATGGAGACGTCTCAGCCGAAGCAGTATCACAAGCCGCTGAGGAGGGACTTGCGAGACTGAAGCACGGCGAACACGACCTTGCCGTATCGCCTCAATGTGGAACAAATATTTCCGTGGCAGTGCTGCTTGCCGGATTGGCATCTACGCTTATTTTTAGGGGTAAGCGGCAAAATAACCAGCTGCCCAATATGATTCTCGCCTCCCTCGTATCGATTGCATTAGCTCAACCGTTGGGCAAACTGGCCCAGAGATACCTGACTACATCATCCGATGTCACCAGTGTTACTATTTCGGAAATCATCTCCAAAAGACATGGAACACGCACTCGACACAAAATAAAAACTCTGCAAGGCTAGCCATTATCTACAACTCAATAAAGCCTCGCAGAGTTCAATTTACGGTCTAACGATACTGGCACCTGACGCGCAGGAGCTCATCAATACTGGTAAGTCGCCTTCAATCAGCCGGCAAGCAGCTCTTTAACCTTATCGATAAATGGAGGTAGTATCTTCTTGTAATCTCCAACCACACCATACTGACATACACCGAAGATATTGGCTTCCGGGTCTTTATTGATTGCAATCATGTTTTTCGACCCCGAACATCCAGCCAGATGCTGGCTTGCTCCCGACAGCGCTATCCCGATATAGAGTGTAGGAGTAACAAGCTTTCCCGTAAGTCCTACCTGGGTAGTCGCGGGCACCCAACCCGAATCACACGGCGGACGGGTCGCTCCGACAGCTCCACCCAGAAGCTTAGCCAATGTAATAAGCTGGTCGAAAGGTTCAGGGCCACCCATCCCCCTTCCGCCACACACCACTACCTCGGCATCCTCAAGCTTCACCCCTTCTACTTCTTCCTTTACCTTCTCCAACCATTTCACCCTTATCGCGGAAGCATCTAACCCGGCATCAAATGCAATTACCTCGCCTTTCCGGGAGTCATCCTTCTCCAACGGCTCCATACATTTTGGCCTGACCGTTGCCATCTGAGGTTTAGTCTGCTCACAGACTATTTCCGCCAGAGCATTCCCACCGTATACCGGTTTCGTCTGTACCATCAGTTTTGTATCACTATCGATCTTCAGTTCCAGGCAGTCTGTGGTCAAGCCCGTATCCAACCTGAATGCCAGCCTCGGTCCCAAATCGCGGCCTACTGCATTCTGTCCCATTAACAATATATTAGGCTTAACCTGCTGGCAAAGCTTTTCCATCGCAGCCACATATGAATCAGTTACATAGTCCTTGAGCAATGGGCTCTCTATAACGTATACCTTATCCGCTCCGAAGCGTATAGCCTCCTCAGCCATATTGCCGACTTTCTCACCGATCAGAACTGCCGCCAGTTCTTCACCGAGATCGTCAGCAAGTTTCCTGCCGACTCCAAGCAGTTCTAACGTTATTGCTGCCAGACTATCATTTATGCACTCACCGTAGACCAGAACCCCTTTATCGTCAGCCATCTAATTTACCTCCTAATTGTCCTTCAGGCATTGCCCTATATTAGCTTTACCTCTCTTAGTTTAAGAGCCAGTTTAATCGCAGCATCCTCCTCATTTTCCCCCTCGATCATCTCGCATTTGGCTTCCCGAACCGGGATAAACAATTTCGTCATCTTGGTGCGTGTCCCGGCGGCTCCTACTTTGGACGTGTCGGCGCTGATTTCCTGCGCGTTCCAGACGGGAACCGTTTTCTTGGCCGCAGCCATAATTCCCTTGAGTGTAGCATATCTTGGCTCACCCAGTTCACTGCTTATAGTTATAAGCACGGGAAGCGACACCTCAACGACTTCATAGCCGTCGGGCAGGATACGCTCCACCCTGGCTTTGCCGTCACTTATATCGATCTTCTTAGCAACCGTCACATTAGGGATACCTAAATATTCAGCGATACCCGAGCCTACTTGGCCTGCGTCGAAGTCGCCTGCCTGCCTGCCACAGAAGACAATATCGTATTCACCCACCTTCTTTATGGCCTGGGCCAGTGCATATGCACTGGATGTGCTATCCGAGTTCTCGAATGCACTGTCATTAAGCAAGAACGCTTCATCAGCACCCATCGATAGCGTGTGCTTTAACACCTTCTCCGCAGAAGGCGCGCCCATGCTTAATACGGTCACTTTTCCACCAAGCTCATCCTTCAGACGAAGAGCAGCTTCAACCGCTTGCTCGTCGAAGGGACTGATTACCGGAGGCGTATCCTTGGCAGGGATAGCCTTCTTGGCCTCTGCGTCGATAGCGAAGGCCGAAGCCGGGGTCTCAGGGTCGGGAATCTCCTTCACACAGACGATCAAATTCACAATCATACCTCCTTCGGCACCACGTGCCTTCATCTACACATAATTAAAGCTCTCTTAGAGCCGTATACAAATTTAGCATAGTGCACATAGAGTGTCAAGCAAACTGCCCCCCCGAATAGTGGCTTTTACTTGGCATCGCAGTTTCCGTATGTTAAGATAGGCCTCAAATTCCGACTTAAATGGCGGTCTAAGTATGAACTGGCTTGATGCTGTAGTAATCCTTATTCTGGTTATACCCACATTTATCGGCTTTAAAAGAGGGCTGGCTAAAACGGTTATTCCTCTGGTCGGTATTATCGCCAGTGTTGTTCTGGCAGGGGTATTTTACAACGCAGTGGCCGATTGGTTATCTTCATGGCTCGAAAGCGACGCTCAGGCCAAGATAGCCGGATTTATCATTATTTTCGTAGTATCCATAACGGCAGGCATTATATTACTTTCACTGCTGCGTAGATTCACACGTGTATTCAGCTTCGGTTGGGGGGGAATGACGAGAACCATTCTGCCACTGGCGGGTATTATACTTGGTATAGCACTGGCAGGTCTCTTCTACAACTCGGTTGCCGACTGGCTTTCCTCATGGCTTGAAAGCCGCAACCAGGCTACGGTAGTTGCTTTCCTTATCATCTTTGTCCTTGTAATGGCAGCATCTATCGAACTTTTTTTAATACTATCCTCCATAGCAGGTAAGCCCTCAAAGATGCCTCTATTTGGCTGGACCGACAAACTCGGTGGAGTGGCATTTGGATTGGCCATCGGAGGGATAATCTCAGGTGCTATCCTGACTCTGATCGCCAAGTACTACTCGCCAGAAATGGAAACAACTATAAGGGATTCAGGCCTTGCCTCCTTTTTCCTCGATCATTTTCCTTTTGTGCTCCATCTCCTGCCCGACGAGTTCGATACGGTACGCGAGTTCTTTGGCTGAAACATCTGGAATTCTTCTAACACAATCCAACACACTCAGTCTGATCTCAAAGCAAGCTTAAAATCATACTAAATGTTTGGTAAAACACTGTTGTGTGTTAAAATAATCCCGATATCACAAATTGCATCAATGATTAAGCATGAATTGGCTTGACATAGTAATAATTATCATACTTATTATTCCCATGTACTTGGGCTTCAGAAGGGGCCTTATCGGGACCCTGGTGCCTCTTGTAGGAATTATCCTGGGTATCATCATCGCGGGACTATACTACGACTCTATAGCCAATTGGCTGTCTAATTGGCTGCACAGCCCCGCGCAAGCTAAGATAGTTGCCTTTGTCCTAATCTTCATTCTGTTTATGATAGCAGTAACATTAGTAACAAAATTTGTGCGTGGGTTTCTCAGTCTGCTGCTCCTGGGCTGGGTTGATACCATAGGCGGGCTCGTTTTCGGTCTGGTGATGGGCGGAATAACCGCAGGAGCCCTCCTATCCATAGTCAGTAAGTTCTTCTCCTCAAGTGTTGGGGCTACTGTTTCAGATTCCGTTCTTGCCGCCTTCTTACTGGATAAATTTCCCTTTGTGCTCTATCTTCTCCCCAAAGAGTTCGATGCCGTACGCCAGTTTTTCAGTTGAAAGCTCCAGATAATCCATGAAAGCCAAACATTTTCATAACTGGCAGATTACACCCCGTGAAGCCAGGCAGAAACAATTAGAGATGGCTGCTATGGTCTCCAAACGGAACGAAGTAAACGATGTCCACTTAATTGCAGGAGTTGATATTTCCGCACCCGATACTACGGGGATCGCGCGAGCAGCGGTTGTCGTCATCAGCTATCCTGAGCTTGAAACATCGGAAGTTAAAGTTATAAAACATCAGGTCACTTTCCCCTATGTTCCAGGGCTTCTCTCTTTCAGAGAGGCGCCACTTATTCTGGCGGCCTGCGATGAGCTGGACTCCGAGCCCGACCTAATACTGGTCGATGGACAGGGTATTGCTCATCCCAGAAGGCTAGGTCTTGCCTCACATCTGGGTATAATCTGGGATAAACCAACCATAGGCTGTGCCAAATCCAGGCTCTGCGGAAAACATGACTTGGTGCCATTAGAAAAAGGCTCTTATGCCGAGATTACTGATAATGGTGAGGTTATAGGAGCAGCGCTTCGCACAAAGCACGGAGTATCTCCAATATATGTGTCCATAGGGCACAAAGTAGACCTGCAAGCTGCAATAGCCTGGGCACTTCGATGCTGCTGCGGTTTCCGCATACCGGAACCTACGAGGCTCGCACATCTAGCTGCGGGGAAACAACCTGAAGCCGTGTTGAGTAACGAAATCAAGAGCAGCATATAACTACCTCTACTGTAAATCTGATATAGAACGCTGGGGGCATTATGGAAGAATACAAACAAAGATTGGACGACCTGCATAGACGCATCACTAATGTAATGGTGCATCTTTGACATCGCTACGAAAGAAAAACAGATAGCCAGGCACGAGCGAGAGACATCTCATCCTGATTTCTGGAAAGATCAGGAGAAGGCACAGCAGTCTATGCGCCAGCTTTCCTATCTAAAGGAAATTGTAGACACCTGGCGCAATCTGGAGAAAAAGGTTTCAGACCTATCCACCTTGATCGACGTATCCCTTGCCGAAGACGACAGTTCTCTGGAAAATGAATTCTCCCAGGAAATGCACAGCATCGAGCTTTCTCTCGAAGATTTGGAGTTCCAATTACAGCTCGGTGGCAGGTATGACCAGAGAGGCGCTATACTGGCGATACATGCTGGAGCGGGGGGTACTGAATCCCAGGACTGGGCCCAGATGTTGCTTCGAATGTACCTCCGGTGGGCTGAACAGCACAGCAGGCATAGTGAAGTTATTGAGGTCTCTCCGGGAGAGGAAGCGGGAATAAAAAGCGTTCTCGTTGAAATTGGCGGTGATTATGCTTACGGCTACCTCAAGGGAGAGCGGGGAGTACATAGATTAGTTCGAATATCTCCTTTCGATGCCTCCCATAGCCGTCATACTTCCTTTGCCCTGGTAGAGGTCATGCCGGTGGTGGAGAGCGAGGTGGATGTTACCATCAACCCGGACGACCTCAAAGTGGAAGCTTTTCGCTCCAGTGGTCCCGGTGGCCAGCACATGCAGAAAACCAGCAGTGCGGTTCGTCTGACACATTTGCCAACAGGTATAGCTGTTGTTTGTCAAAATGAGCGCTCACAATACCGAAACAAGGAAGTAGCAATGAAAGTCCTGCGCTCACGACTCCTGGAAATGGAGTTAGAAAAGAAAGCCGAGAAACAAGCAAAGTTGAAGGGGGAACATATCACAGCAGAGTGGGGCAATCAGATTAGGAGCTACGTGATCCATCCATACAAGCTAGTTAAAGACCATCGAACGGGACACGAGACCAGCGATACTTCAGCCGTGCTCGATGGTGATCTTGATGATTTGCTCAAAGCCTACCTTAGATCTAACATACAAGGATAATGAAAAAGCTAATACCAATCACGCTGGTACTTATTCTTCTCATCACTGCCGCCATTGAGCCGATTCGCGCTCAAAATGAGATATCCGCGTTTTCCACCGCCAGCGTTCAATATCCTACAGAATTGACCTTCAACCTGGTAGCCGAAAGCTCTGCCGATATTACCCAGATCTTCCTCCGCTACCGGATAGGCAAAGTAACCAACGTAAAAGTGACAACTGTTGTCCAACCCGATTTCGAACCCGCTCCCACAGTTGAAACAAGCTGGACCTGGAATATGAAGAAGACGCTCGGCAGCCTGCCACCGGGCGCTGAGGTTCAATACAGCTGGAGAATTCAGGACGCCACGGGCTATGAAATTGAGACTGCATGGGCAACTGTCAAATACGATGATCATCGCTACCTCTGGGATAGCCTGACAGCGGGCGATATAACCCTGTTTTGGTATGAGGGGGAAATGTCCTTTGCGCAGGCCCTGCTGGATTCCGCCGATGATGCACTGGAAATTTTGGCACGCGACGCGGGCGTTTATCTTGAGCAAGCGGTTGTTGTGTATATTTATGCCAACTCTGACGATCTGCGTGACGCATTACTATATCCCCCGGAGTGGATTGGTGGAATCGCTTTTACCCAGTACGGCATTGTAGCGATAGGAGTGAGTACTAACAATTTATCATGGGGGAAACGGGCTATTGCACACGAATTGGCACACCTGGTTACACACCAGATGACCTCAAATCCCTACAACGATATACCAACTTGGCTTGATGAAGGCATTTCCCTATATGCTGAAGGCGATCTGCGATTCGATCTCCAGTCCACACTCGATAAGGCAATATCTGAAGACAGCCTTATATCGGTGCAAAGTATATCCAGCAGTTTCCCATCAGACACCTATGAAGCAATGCTCTCTTACGCTGAGAGTTTCAGTATAGTCGAGTTTCTACTTCAACAATATGACAGGGAAAAAATGCTGCAACTATTGAACGTCTTCAAACAAGGGTCAAGCTATGAGGATGCACTCCTGGAAGTATACGGCTTTGATACATCCGGCTTGGATAACCTCTGGCGTCTAAGCCTGGGGCTTGAACCCCGACAATCACCTCCGGGCACAACCCCACAATATACGGCGACACCTGAGCCCGATACCGGGCTATTCGGTTGTCAGTCCGCATCCGGAACAACAAGCCATAGCAGTTCAACATTTTTCGTTGTTATAGGTTTCCTTTTTATCCCCTGTACAACCGAGATCATTCGCCTAAGTGCATGGAGGATCAGAAAGCGCTAATGAAATTACGGTTGCTGATACAAATCTCTTGTATCTTAATAATTCTGTCACTGTCCGCCATCGCTTGTCCTTCAGGGACCCAAAGCCCTGATGCCACCACGCCCAACGGGATGCTGACACTCTTCGATGTTAGCCCACTAACTCTCGATCCGGCGCTAGCACGTTCCGGTACATCACTAACCTATATTGTCGAAATCTTCAGCGGACTGGTCAGCTTCGACCCGGAACTCAACCTGATACCTGACATCGCTGAGAGGTGGGAGGTAAGCAGCGACGGCAAAACCTATACCTTTTACCTGCGCCGGGACGTAACGTTCCACGACGGCAGTGAAGTCACCGCAAGCGATTTTAAGTATTCTATGGAACGCGCCTGTAACCCGGCAACCGGATCACAGACCGCTGAGACTTACCTCGGCGATATAGTCGGCGCTACAGAGAAACTGTCCAACGAGGCTGGAGAGGTCAGCGGTATCCAGGTTATTGACGACTATACCCTCCAGATTACCATCGACGCCCCCAAGGAATACTTCCCATCGAAGCTAGCCCATCCTGTAGCTTATGTCGTCGACCGATCCAATGTAGAATCGGGAACAAATTGGTGGTACGACCCCAACGGTACAGGGCCATTCCAGCTCAAAGAATGGCAAATAGATGACTTTATAATTCTGGAGAGAAATAGCTTCTACTACCTTGAACCGCCCAAAGTGGAACAGGTCGCCTTCCTTCTCTGGGGTGGAGTGCCAATGAGTATGTATGAGACAGATGAAATAGATATCACTGATGTCTATCTGGGAGACATCGAGAGGGTGCTCGATCCTGATAACCCCCTGAATAAGGAGCTTTCGGTCATACCTCAACTAAGCATCTCTTTTATTGGCTTCAACTCGGCCAAACCACCCTTTGATGATGCTAATGTGCGCCAGGCGTTCTGCCATGCTATCGACAAGGATAAGCTGGTTAAACTGGTACTCAAAGACCTGGTAATCACTGCTCATGGCATACTTCCTCCGGGCATGCCCGGCTATAATGAAGATGTTCAGGGACTGGATTTCGATGTGGACTTGGCAAAGCGTTTGCTCGCCGAATCAGAATATGGCAGTGCCGCTAATTTGCCCCCTATCACACTGACCTCATATGGCAGAGGGACTGCTTCAAATATAGAGGCAGCCCTTGTTGACATGTGGCTGCAAAATTTGGGGGTAGAAGTAGAGATCAGACAGTTGGAGCCGGAGAAATACCCATTCCTTCTAATGGAAGAAAAAGACGAGATGTTTACTCTTGGCTGGGGAGCCGACTACCCTGACCCTCAGAATTTCCTGGACGTATTGTTTCACAGTGACACGTCGGACAACATCGGTGAGTATACTAGCTCCGACGTAGATTCTTTACTTGAAGAGGCACGGGAGGAAAAAGATTTCAACGCTCGTATATATCTTTACCAGCAAGCGGAGCAAATTATTGTCGACAATGCTGCCTGTCTCCCTATTTATTTCGATGTCGCCTATGTACTTATCAAACCCTACGTTAAAGACCTTCCTCTAGTCCCCCTGTGGATACCCAGCCTTAAGTACGTCACTATCGAACCTCACTAGTCTTCTTCCTTATGCGCTTTCCTTGTCTGTTGCCATACATATAACAATCGCTGCCACGCAACCAGATTGGAGAGCACTGCTATTACCCACAATATAACCAGCATTTGGTCAGAGAAAAGGCCTATTGCCAATAAGATAACCCTCTCGGGACGGGTGAATAGTCCCACCTCGCACTTAAGTCCCAGTCCTTCAGCCCTTGCTCTCACATAGCTGGTCATCATCGAGCCCACCAGCGCCGCGCCGACCAGCACTACCTCCTGAAATGAGCTTTGCTCGGCGTAAAAGGCCAATAAGCCCAAAAACAGAGCCGCCTCGGAGAGTCTGTCGAACGTTGAATCGAGTACAGCTCCAAATCGAGTACCCCCCCCGCTAATTCTAGCAACCGCTCCGTCAAGCATATCGAAAGCTCCGGAGACCAATACCAGGAAACCACCTAAAAAAAAGTGGCCCGTGTATAACACCCAGGCCGTAACAAGCGCTATTAATAAGCCAACAGCAGTTATAATATTTGGACTTATCCCCGTTTTTGCAACCAGCTCCGCTGGTATTTTATTGACACTCTGTGCCAAGGTGCGTCGAGCCTTGTTGAGCACAGGTCATCTCCTCACTTACCTTACCGGGGTAGCCCTGTAACAAATCTTTGTAATATGACATCACCTGCTCAGCTACGGTCTCCCAGTTGTAGTCCCTGGCCTCCAACTCAGCCATGTTACCCATACTCTCACGCAGGTGACTGTCCTGAAGTAACTGAAGGAGAGAGTCGGCAAGAGCTTTCTCATCCCTGGGGCGAACTAACAGTCCATTAACTCCGTGGTCTACAACAGCGGCATAACCTGCGATATCCGAGGCAACAGTTGGCGTACCAACAGCCATCGCCTCCAGTAAAACTATGCCAAAGCTCTCTTTGTCCGTAGCTGGGGAACAGAATATGTCAGCGCTTTTATAATAGCGAGGCAAATCCTCATAAGATACATAACCAGCGAAGATAATATCCTTCAGCTTGCGCTTCTCTGCTATTCTCCGGTATTTCTGCCAGGAGCGGCCCTCAGGGCCCACCACGATAAGCCGGCATTCAGAGAATTCCCTCTTCACTCTTTCATAGGCACCGAGTAAATATTTGAAACCTTTCCTTTTCTCCATCCGTCCCACAAACAATATGTTTAACTTGCCATCGCAGTACTGCGGAAAAGGAGTCACGCCAGTTGTAAAGTGCCTGAGGTCTATACCATTGGGAATTATCTTGTAATCGGCAGGGAAATACCTTCTAACAAACTCTAGTGCAGCTTTAGATACAGCTATTCTGCCATCTAGTTTATCGAACCATCTGTTAAGGCATATCGGTTTCCAGAATGGATAGCCCCAGCTACGGTTCCGACTGGCATGGAAAGTTCCCACTGTGAGTTCCTGCGATGCATGGTGCAATACGGCGGTGGCTAGCGTTGGCATCAATGGCTCATGTATATGGATGACATCGAACCTCTCTTGTCTGAGCATATCCTTAATGCGGCTTGAGAAAACCAATCTCGGCGATACCGGACTCCTTACAACCGAGCCACTGGCACGAATTGGTATTGGCCGGCCAAAGAACATAATATCTCCATTTTTCTGCGTATCACTGGGTTTAGATGAAGGAGCAATAATCTTTACCTGGTGTCCCATTCGGGTAAAATTCTCATAGAGACGTGAAATATGAATATTCACCCCGCCGGGGTATGCGTAATCGTAAGGTGAAACCAGAGCTATCTTCATAGTTATTTATTTTCGCTTCCGCCGTTTTACCGCTTTGCTTCCGTCAGATGGTGAATTTTTTCTAGTGGGACGCCCTGCAATGAAATCCTCAGTCAAATTTCTAGCTTCATCATCTGTATATTGGACCGGGGGTGATTTCATAAAGTAGGCAGATGGACTTACCAGTGCTCCAGCCATGCCTCTGTCCATAGCCAGTTTGCAACACCTTATCGCGTCGATCACTACTCCCGCTGAGTTAGGGCTGTCCCACACCTCCATCTTAAGTTCCACATTCAGCGGCACATCACCAAATGTGCGCCCTTCCATCCGTAGATAGCACCATTTACGGTCTTCCAGCCAGGGCACATGGTCACTGGGGCCTACATGGATATTACCCTCCCCCAGGTCGTAATCCAACTGAGAAGTTACAGACGTGGTCTTTGATATTTTCTTCGACTCTAATCTCTCCCGCTCGAGCATGTTGAGGAAATCCGTGTTGCCGCCAAAGTTCAACTGGTATGTCCTCTCCAGCCTAACACCACGGTCACGGAAAAGCCTGGTGAGTACGCGATGTGTGATAGTTGCACCTACCTGAGACTTGATATCATCACCTATGACCGGCAAACCCGCGGCCTCGAATCTGCTTTGCCAGTATTTCTCACGGGCTATAAACACCGGGATGCAATTTATAAAGGCACAACCGGCAGTAAGTACCTGCTCCACATACCACTTGGTTGCTTCTTCACTACCCACAGGTAGATAGTTAATTACTACGTGGGTCTCCCTTTCTTTAAGTATCTTGACTATATCTGCGGTCGAACCCGGCGCTTTTGTAACAACCTGAGAGAGGTATTTCCCCAGACCGTCGTGAGTCATACCTCTATCAACCGTTACGCCAGTTAAAGGAGTCTCACAGAACTTGATTGTATTGTTCGGGTGGGTCGATATAGCTTCTGCTATATCCTTGCCTACTTTGTTGCGGTCTATGTCAAAGGCAGCCACAAAGTTAATATCACTTATGTGATAGCCGCCTAAATTAACGTGCATAAGCCCGGGCACGAAATCATCTTCAGATGCGTCTTGATAGTAATAAACCCCCTGAACTAGTGACGAAGCACAATTCCCAACCCCGACTATAGCCACATTTATCTTACCCAATTTACAGCACTCCTTTCCTTTGACATTAAGGCGTTAAATTTGCCTAATATAGAATCTTCTGCTATTCTCGATACTGTAAAGATGGTTTACGATTTCCATACCCATACTTGTATAAGCGACGGCGCCCTCTCGCCACTAGAACTAGTACGAAGGGCGCTCGTTAATAATTACCGCGCAATTGCAATCACTGACCATGTCGGTACCGGATATCTAGAACGGCTTATTACCGAGATTGCCGCAGATTGTGTCCTGGCAGAACAGCATTGGGACATAGACGCTATCCCCGGTGTCGAACTTACCCACCTCCCGGCAGCAGCGATCGCAGAAACTGCAAAAAAAGCCAAGCAAATCGGTGCTAAAATTGTGGTGGTTCACGGTGAAACCACTGCAGAACCCGTTGAACAGGGTACAAACCTGGCTGCGGTAAAGTCACCATACGTTGATATCTTAGCACATCCTGGATTAATAACTCTCGAAGAAGCCCAACTCGCAGCTGCCAATGATATCTACCTCGAAATCACTGCACGGCGCCTCCACTCATCGACTAATCAACACGTGGCCCAGGTTGCTCGCCTTGCTGGAGCAAAACTCCTTATTAACTCAGACGCTCACACCGAACTAGACCTTCTTACCCCCGAGCTAGCCAACTCCATCGCTACTGCTGCCGCACTAACTCAAAACGAAATTGCTGATGTTCTACACAATAATCCTTTGAACCTCATTAGTAAGCTGCTCGCGAGATAAGCTTCTTTGGATCTTTAATCAGAAATTATCCTTTGCCGATCCTAAATACCGTAGTCCCACACTTTCCACATTTCCCCTTGGTTGCGGGCTTACCATTCTTCAGTGTGACATTCGCCGCGTTCTGGATATCAACCTTTTTTCTGCACTTAAAGCAATACGCCTGCACTCTTTCACCCCCTCTCTGGTTTGGTAAGAATATACACACCTGCGATAGGAAATGTCAAGTTTAGGCATGTGCATTCATAATAACTTTCTTCGGCTTCCAGTACTCATCCTCCTTGCCGCGCGAAAGGACAGCGATAAAGCGTCCATTACTAGAATAAACTCTGCATTGCCCCTCATATGGGCAGCCTTGTACATCTAATATGAGCGGGCGTCCGTTAATTATTGACAACTCATCCTCATCTCCAACTGTCACAGCCGGTAAATGTTTAACAGCGATATCGATTGAATGTATGAAATCATGCCAGCGATTGTCCCGAAAGGCACTTTCGACCTCGTTAATTTTTATCGCGTCTTTAACATGAAAAGGCCCGCTACTTATGCGGACCAGATCCTTAAGATGAGCGCCACATCCCAGTTTTTCCCCTAAATCATGTGCCAGCGACCGTATATAAGCCCCCTTCCCACTCTCTACCTCTAACTTGAGCACAGGCGGACGCCATTCCAACACATCTATGCGGTAGAACTCCACCTTTCTGGTTTTTCTAGGAAGTTCAATCCCGGCTCTGGCCCAGCGGTACAGCGGCACACCTTTATGCTTGATAGCACTGTACATAGGAGGAATCTGCTCTATTTGACCTTTAAAAGAGGATGTTGCGGTCTCTAAATCTTGTCTGTTCAGCTCTGAAGTATCGCCTGTCCTAACAATCTTTCCAGCGGCATCATAGGTATCTGTTGATACTCCCAGTTCGATCTCAGCCTGGTAAACCTTCCTGGTATTGAACAAGAATTCTACCAGCCTTGTACCTTGTCCAAGACAAATCGGCAGAACGCCAGTAGCTTCAGGGTCCAGGGTCCCACCATGCCCCACCCTCCGCTCTCCGCTTACCCTCCTGACGAGGGCCACAACCTCAAATGACGTTCTTCCCTTTGGCTTATCCAGATTCAGGATCCCGTCAATTGCCACCTCTAGTCCACTTCACCAGGACTGTCATCTGGAGCCACCTCATTAATCAATTCAAGTAAGCGACTCCCTCGCTCGATAGATTCATCTCTTAGGAAGGTTAACTCCGGTGTATAGCGTATTGTTAGACGTTCGCCCAATCCTCGACGCAAGAAACCGGAGGCAGCAGCGAGCCCTTCTTCCACCTGCCTCTTCTCTTCTTCAGAACCCATAACGCTCACAAATACCTTGGCATACCTTAGATCGGGAGAAGTATCCACCTCCGTTACGCTCAATAAGCCACTTAGCCTGGGATCCCTTATCTCACGCATCAGCAGCCCACTTATTTCCCTGCGTATAACATCGTTTACCCTAGCTATGCGCCGTGTACTCATTTAAGCCCCAGCCATCTGGCTTTCAGCCCTTTTTCTCTTTTCTATAGGACTCTATAACATCGCCAACCTCGCATGATGCTAGGCCCTCGATGCCTATTCCGCACTCAAATCCGGCTGTCATTTCACGAACGTTTTCTTTGAAGTGCTTCAAGCTGGAAATGGATGACTCATGAATAACTTCGCCACCACGAATAACTCTGGCCATTGCACCACGACTTAACTTCCCGTCAGTTATATATGCACCGGCTATCTTCCCCTTCCTAACGTTGAAAATAGCCCTCACCTCAGCATGGCCCTCAATAACATCCACGTATGTCGGTTCCAGCAGACCCGTCATTGCCTTCTCAATATCCTCAACCAGCTTGTATATCACGTCATAGCAACGAATATCAACGTCCTCCTGGTCAGCCAGTAGTTTTGCCCCTGGTTCCGGACGGGTATTAAACCCAATAATTATCCCCTTAGAGGCAACAGCTAGCATGACATCGTTCTCGGTGATATTACCGCTGCCCGAATGGACGAGCCTCACTTTGACCTTATCGCTTCCCAGTCGTTCCAGAGAACTTTTTATAGGTTCCAGACTTCCCTGGACATCAGTTTTCAGCACGATATCCAGCTCTTTTACCTGCCCTTCCTGAATCTGAGCGAAGAGATTGCTTAATCTAGGAGCCTGTGATTCTCCTATTCTATCCCTCTCAGTCTGGCGTCGTTGTGCCTCGACCCGTGCTTCTCTCTCGCTGCCGAACACGGTTAAAAGATCGCCTGCTTGTGCAACACTGTTCAGACCTAATATCTCAACAGGCATAGAAGGCCCCGCCTTCCTCACCCGCCTGCCATTGTCATCGAACATCGCCTTAATCCTTCCCCACGTACCACCCACCACTACATTATTACCTATGCTTAATGTCCCGGTTTGTACTAACACGGTAGCCAGAGAGCCCCTGCTGCTATCCAGGCTTGCTTCAATAATCACTCCTATTGCCGGCCGTGCGGGATTAGCCTTGAGCTCTTGAACCTCAGCTACAATAAGCAAATTATCCAGAAGATCAGATATAGCATCTCCCCGTTTTGCCGAGACTGGAACACAGACAATATCACCACCCCACTCCTCGATAAGAAGGTTGTTATCAGCAAGCTGCTGCTTTACACGGTCCACATTAGCATCCGGCTTATCGATCTTGTTAATAGCTACCACTATAGGCACATCCGCTGCACGCGCGTGGTCAATAGCTTCCACCGTTTGTGGCATAACACCGTCATCAGCTGCGACAACCAGTATTGCAATATCAGTAACTTTCGCTCCGCGAGCACGCATCGCTGTAAAAGCCTCGTGGCCAGGAGTATCAATGAAGGTAATTTTCTGACCATGGACTTCGACCTGATAGGCACCGATGTGTTGGGTGATGCTTCCAGCTTCTGTATCCATAACGTTAGTTTGTCGTATTGTATCAAGTAGTTTAGTTTTACCATGGTCAACGTGTCCCATAATAGTTACTACGGGAGGACGCGGTTTCTGAGCTTTTTTATCCTCTTTTATATCGTACTTCTCAACGTCTCCTTCAGCAGACTGCGCTTCCTCTTTAACTTCATAGCCAAGCTCGGTTGCCACAGCCGCCGCGCTATCGAAGTCGATAACCTGGTTGATGTTAGCCATGATGCCGTTTCGCATCAAATGCTTGATCACCTCAATGCCGCTAATACCTAGAATATCCGCCAACTGCTTAACCGTTAGCGCACGTGAAATCACTACACATGGCCTTGTTTCTGACTTGCCAGCTGCAGATGCCTCGGCCCGCGCATCGTCCTTTCTGCCCCTTACCTTACCTCGGCTGACTCTCTGGCTCATCCACAAACTCCTAGCCTACAGACTTCAGGTATATAATTCATTTCATTCAGTATTTAAAGGCAGAGTCTTGCTGTACGCTATAAGGTTCGCACGCTGCTCCCCGCTGATCTCAGATTTTAAAGCATGTTCAAGCTTTTTCCTTTTCAATCCGATCTCCCAGCATTCTTGCATTTTACAAATATAGGCGCCCCTTCCCGCTTTCTTTCCTCTCAGGTCAATCTCCAGGTCTCCCGGAAAGGTGCGTACAATCCTTATCAGCTCCCATTTTGGCCTTTTTTCCCCACAAGCTATGCATGTACGCTCAGGTATATGCTTAATACGCCTCTGTGATATTGCAACCAATTAAATTCTACTCCTCCGATAAATCATCGTACTCACTGCCTGTTTCCACCACACTTATCTTTCGCCCTTTCCTCGTCCTTCTATCCTCCAACTTCTCTTCGCGACTAGACTTCTTCTTTTTCCTGCCTTTCTTACCCCCTTCAATTGCGCTTACAGTGGTCTTGGCACCAAAAATGTCCTCCGCAAAGCGAATCTGAGGTTTTTCTGGCACTATTTCTTCAGTTGGAGCTTCATAAGGGACTAACTCTACCTCTTCTTCTAATTCCTTAGTCGTCTCCAGTATTTCCTCAACACCTATCTCTATCTCAAATCCCGGTAATACCGGCACTTCCTCCAATGGCCCGGGACGCTTCTTAAGACCCTCAAGTCGTTTTTTTACTTCATCTAAAGATTTCTTACCAAATCCCTTCAGCTCAAGCAATTCCTTATCGCTCTTTTCAACAATCTCTCCCAGCTTAGTTATGCCACTTCCGATCAGCAAGTTAAAGGTACGTGCTGATATACCAACCTGTTCTAACGGCATTTCATACAACTCCGGTGGTATTGCAACAAGCAGCTCCTTAGCCCTTTCCCCTGCCGTAATCGCTTCCTCAGCCAGAACAGCCTCTGCAGATACCTCCGGTGCTACTTCAACCTCTTTTCTTACTACCTCTTCCTTCTCCGCCTCCGCAGCACTCAAACTCTTTATGTCAATTCTCCAGCCGCTTATCCTCGCTGCGAGTCTAGCATTCTGGCCCTCTTTACCTATTGCCAGGGAAAGCTGATTATCTGGCACAATAACTACAGCGGTGTTTTCGTCCTGATTAATATCCACGCTAACCACCTGCGCCGGGCTCAGTGCATTAGCTATGAATACCTTAGGATCATCACTCCACTCGATAACATCTATGCGTTCACCGTTGAGTTCATTAACCACGTTCTGTATGCGCACGCCCCTCAGACCAACGCAGGATCCCACGGGGTCTAACCCCTCCTGCATCGCTGCAACCGCTACTTTACTGCGATATCCGGCCTCCCTGGCAACCGCCTTGAGTTCTACATTCCCGTTAAAAATTTCAGGGACTTCCAATTCGAACAGGCGACGCACTAAATTGGGGTGCGTTCGCGACATTATCAGCCTTGGTCCTCTGTTTGTTCGATTAACCTCCAGCAGGAACAATTTAAGCCTTTGTCCTACACGATAGCGCTCATTCCTTACCTGCTCGCTGCCCGGAAGTATACCCTCAGTTTTACCCAGATCGATGACAACCTGCCTCGGCTCTATTCGCTGTACCGCCCCGCTGATAATATCCCCTTCACGGTCGGCATACTCACCGAATATAAACTCGCGTTCTGCCTCTCTAAGACGTTGTAACACAACCTGCTTGGCAGTTTGCGCCGCAATTCTCCCTGAATGGAACTCTGCGGTCTCAAGAGTAATCAAATCGTCTAACTGCGCATCTTTCTTAAACTTTTGAGCTTCCTTCAGTGATATCTCCTGGTAGGTGTCGGCTGGTTCTTCTACAACTACCTTTGTAGTGTAAACCTTAACATCACCGCTAGCCGGGTGTATCTTTACTGAGATATTCTGGCGTGCTCCGATCTCATCCTTCTTAAAAGCAGTGGCCAGCGCCGCTTCAACCGCTGAGAAGACCACATCTTTGGGCAAATTCCTCTCAGCAGCCAGCTGCGTAATGGCAAGTAGAAAATCAGTTTTCATCTTGCCCCGCCTCCTTTTCGAACACCGCTTTCCTCCGACCAACAAAAAAGTGGGTGAAACCCACTTTGCTCCGAATCCTTATTTGCGCAGTATAGCACTTTTTTGGCTTTAATGCAACCCCCTTCACTCGCCCATCACAATCGCATCCGAAGCCAAAAAATTATAACTCTGTCCCGTACCGTAATTTTACATTCTTTACACCTGACTCATTATTGGCTCTACACTCGACCTAAATCAAATAGCAAATGAATAATGTGAGCAATGCCTTTCTTCAATAACTACACGTTAACCGAAGTAGTCTATGAACCGTACTTTTTTAAAACAGAGCGCCTGCTCCAATCACCAATCCTATTACCAGGAATACCAGCAGCATATATAGCACCCAGCCAATTATACAGGTACCAATGGCGCGTAAAGTAGTAAAGTCCAGCGCTTGTCTTACGGCTATAATACCCGCTACCAGGAACCATATCGAAGCTGCAAAAGAGATCAGTCCCCCTACGAAAGGTATGAAGGAAAATATCCTGAGAGTTCCGGGCGAATGAGCAAACCCAAGGGTCCGTAGTAATTGTCCGTAGGTCGCCTCCGTCTCAGGCCCTGCGAATATCGTTGTCCCTATCCAGTACGTAAACAGTGCCCATAAAAGCCATCCCACAACAGTGGTCACCAGACCTATGATAAGTCCCCATAAAAACCAGATGGCGTCGTTTACGATAATACCGCCTATGCCCGACCCGATGCCCGTGGCTAAACCCGCGATCAGCACAACTGTAAAAGCCTGACCGGTGGCTTTCTCATCTGCTTCTACTTCTTCGTACAGGTTCACATCTAACTGTGCCGCACGAACCATCTTGTTCCACAGCGAAGACGATGGTGAAACATCTATAGTCATCTATCCCCCTTCGTACCTGGACTATTCCAGTGCTGTTACTGTCACGCCGGTGTTTCGTCTTTTAATATTAGAAGTTAACCTATACCAAGCCAATTTATCGTCAAAGATGATAATCACGCAGGAATGCTCTGTCAAGCCTGAATTTGGCTTACGAGCAGCCATCCCACCGTGGCAACTTTTTAATTTTCAACTCTACTTATATACCAACCCGATCCAGGCTGTTACATCCCCATAAAAGTCCTTTTTTATCTCTATTTCGGTTATCCCACTTAATAAGTTAATAAGGTGGAGGGCACTCTGTAAAGTGCCCTCCACTAATTGGTCTTTTCAAATGTAATCTTTTTCGAGTTCGCTTCCTTTCGATGTCTATCACCGAACGGGCCTTTTACCTTAAATTCACTGGCCTCCTTTTATACTAAACAAAGCCGAACCCGAAACTTTATCCCGCCCTGCCAAGAGGCAGGGCATCACTTGTCAACTTGCCACACTCCATACAGCCCGTGAAGCCTCATTGTGCACCTCCTCTGGTCAGACTCGGCGCCTCGTGGCTCCGTATACAGATATTATCACCAACAGCTTCATTTGTCAATGATCGGACGCGAGGCATAATAGCTCATCAGCGTTTTTGTAATAAATTTGTAAGCCTGCCCCCCACTTCATTCAAAGGCACTATTTCGGTTTCCTTCTCTCTTCGCAGTTTTACTTCAGCACTGTCCGACTTAAGGGCACGCTGACTCACAATTATTCTTACCGGCATTCCCAGAAGATCAGCGTCATTGAACTTGATCCCTGCCGATTCGTTGCGATCATCAAAGAGCACCTCAAACCCCTCCTTCTCAAGTTCAATGTAAAGCTTCTCCGCACTGGCAGCAACCACTTCATTCACCATATCCAGGCCACACAGATAAACATGATATGGCGCAATAGGGACAGGCCAGATGATGCCCTTCTCATCGTGGTTCTGCTCTATAGCTGCTGCTAAAAGCCTACCTACCCCGATTCCGTAACACCCCATAACTATAGGTTTTTGACTTCCATCCCTGTCGAGGTAAAACGCTCCCTGCTTCTCGCTGAATACGGTCCCCAGCTTAAAGATATGACCAACCTCAATCCCCCTTGTCGACAACAACTCGCTACCGCATTTAGCACATCGATGTCCTGCTGAAGCCAGCGTGATATCCGTCATCAGATCCACCTTGAAATCTCGTGGATAATTGGCGTTCCTGAGATGAGTATCCGGTTTGTTTGCGCCAACAACAAAGTTCTGCCCCATAGTTATGGAGTCATCAGCGACTACCTTTACTCCACTCAAGCCTATCGCGGATGCTGATCCCGCTATCACCCCTGCAACCCTCACCTCATCGTCATTAGCCAGTCTCAGCTCAGAGCATTTGAGAGCATTCCTGAGCTTAATCTCGTTCACCCCCAGGTCTCCCCTGATTGTGACAAAGACCAGGTCACCGTCCACCATGTAAAAAACAGCCTTCAGCGTGCGGTCTTCAGTAACGTTAAGGAATCCAGCTACCTGCTCGATAGTCCTTGCACCTGGCGTTGCCACCTCATCAAGCGGCATTTGCGGTTCTTGCCCTGCGCTCATCTTGGCAATAACTGCCTTCTCCACATTGGCTGAATAGTCACAGCCATTGCAGTATATAATCTCATCTTCTCCCGTTTCCGCTATCACCATGAACTCATGCGAGTCCTTACCTCCTATAGCGCCGCTATCAGCTTCTACTACCACAGTATTCAGACCGCAACGCTCATAGATATTCTTATAGGCCTGCAGCATTTTCTTGTAGCTTACATCAAGGGCTTTCTCATCAATGTCAAAGCTATAGAGGTCTTTCATGGTGAACTCACGAACCCTCACCAGTCCACCCCGGGGACGCGGCTCATCGCGGAATTTGGTCTGTAGCTGGTAAAGCATCAACGGTAAGTCCCTGTAGCTTTTTACATTGCGGCGGACGAGGTCGGTAATCACCTCCTCGTGGGTAGGACCGAGCACGAGCTTCCGCTCACGTCGGTCCTGCAATGTAAACAGCCCTTTGCCGAAAGCAAGGTCTCGTCCGCTTCCCTCCCAAATCTCGAATGGCTGCAGGACGGGCATGCTTAGCTCCTGTCCCCCGGCAGCATTCATCTCCTCGCGAATTATCCGCTCTATCTTGCGCGTCACCCGCCACGCCAGTGGAAGGTAGGAATATACACCGGCAGCCACCTGCTGTATCATCCCTGCCTTCATCAATAGCCGGTGACTTACCGTCTCAGCCTCAGCGGGTACATCACGCAGGGTCTTGCCAAACATCTTAGACAGGCGCACTTTCTACATACCTCTCATAATTGTTTAGATGATAATTTAATGATCATATGTCGCAGCCAACAGACTGTTGTCTTACCAAGCTTCCACCTCCGCCATCAAATCCTCCAGAAAATCGGCCTCCTCCACCGTCCGCACCTTCTCCCCCTTCTTAAAAAGCACTCCCCTGCCCCTGCCGCAGGCGATGCCTATATCGGCATCCCTGGCTTCACCCGGGCCGTTTACCACACATCCCATCACCGCCACCTTAATCGCTTTCTCGACGTTTTTCAGCCTTTTCTCAACATCTTCGGCCAGTTTCACGATTTCAGTCTCAGAGCGCCCGCATGAAGGACAGCTGACCAGTATCGGGCCTCTCTCCCTGAGCTTCAGCGCCTTCAGTATCTCGTACGCGCACTCGACTTCCTTACAGGCATCTTTACCGGTTAGAGATACCCTTATGGTATCGCCGATGCCCTCGTAAAGCAGGACTCCCAGCCCCACTGCGCTCCGGATTGCCCCCCTCCAGGGCAAACCGGCCTCCGTTATACCCAGATGCAGGGGATACGGCATCTTCGCTGCGATCGCTTCATACGCTTCAACAGTCGTCGGCACATCGAAAGCTTTCACCGACACCTTAATCAGTTCGAAGTCAAGACTTTCCAGCAAGTGAACTTCCTCAAGCGCAGCTTCTACCATGCGCTCCACCACAGAAACATCGCGGGTAGGCGCCCCGGGCAAGCTGCCGGCATTAACCCCGACACGTATCGGTACCTCCCTCTCTTTGGCCGCACTTACCACAGCAGCAATCTGTTGTCTATCGCTGATGTTGCCCGGGTTTAATCTCAGGCCATCGAGACCGGCATTCAGCGCTTCCAGTGCGAGTTGGTAGTCGAAGTGAATGTCAGCTATCAGGGGAACCGATACCGCCTTCTTTATTTCCACAAGAGCCTGTGCCGCTTCCATATCGGGTACCGCAACCCTGACAATCTCACAGCCGCATTCTTCCAATCTCTTTATCTGAGTTATCGTAGCTGGCACATCACGGGTATCCGTTTTAGTCATCGATTGAACCACTACAGGCCCAGCGCCTCCTATCTCCACCTGGCCAACCCTTATAACCCTTGATGCCCTGCGTTTGATCATTCCACTAAACTCTCTCCCCTTATCACACGCAATATATCGACATAAGTTATTACTATCATCAGGCCTATTAACATCGCAAAGCCGATCAGATGAACAAACCCCTCAGTTCTTGCCGAGACGCGTTTGCCGCGCCTTGCAACTTCCAATAGAACGAAAACAATCCTTCCCCCATCCAGTGCCGGCAGTGGAAACATATTTATAATAGCCAAATTTAAACTGAGAAACGCGGCAAACTGAAGCAGGTATGAAGGTCCGGCTTCACTCGCTTCGCCAGTGAGCTGAAATATAGCAACGGGGCCACCAACCTGCGGTGCGGTGCCTTTCGCGAACCAGCTCCTTACCTCGTTCCTCAGCAATTCAAAAGTATCCCATAACGTTGTCGCACTCTTCGGTACAGCTTCCCAAAAAGGGTCGGACTCGCTAATCTCATAAGTATTCACCAATTTGAGCGACACACCCATCGCCCCCTCCCCCTCCGGAGGATCCCATCTTGGCACCAGCGTTACAGTTTTCTGGCTTCCATCAACCCCTTCGATCTCCAGAGTAGTCTCCTCTCCAAGGCTAAGATGGGTATCATATATCAAATCTCCTATATTCCCCACCGATTGGCCGTTTATACTCAAGATTGTATCACCCTTCTCTATTCCCGCCTCCGCTGCCGGTGAGTTCGGAGCAACCTCCTCTATTCTGACATCCCCTAGAACAACCTGTCGCGGTATCATAAAGGCAATAGACAGAAGAACAATAGGGAGCACCGCATTCATGAACGAGCCTGCGCCAAGGACAAACAATCTAACCAAAGGCCTTTTACTGGCAAGACTTCTCGGCTCGCTGGGGTCCTCCTCTCCAAGGAGCTTGCAAAACCCACCCAGTGGAAGAAGGTTGATCGAATATTCTGTCTCACCACGCTTGACAGCGAAAAGTCTGGGCGGGTATCCCATGGCGAACTCCTCAACCTTAACGCCTGTCAATCTGGCAGCTACGTAATGCCCCAGTTCATGGACGAAGATCAAGAGTCCCAGGATAAGGATAAACACTATTATGGTTACTATAATCACTCCGCTTCCTCAAACACCTTCCGTGCCGTTTCCCTGGCCCAGGTATCCGCGGTAAAAATGTCTTCTATAGAGGGACGTTTTATCCCCACATGGCGGTCAAGGGTTTTAGCCACCACCGCAGCTATATCTGTAAAGCTGATCTTCTTTGCCAGGAAAAGTTCCACAGCCACTTCATCTGCGGCACATAATACTGTGGGATAAGTACCTCCCTTCTCCCCGGCCTCTCTGGCCATTCCCAAACAGGGAAACCTATCCATATCTACCGGCTCAAAGTTAAACGTACCTATACTTCTAAAATCTAGCTGCTGCCGAAAAGGGCTCTCCCACCTTTCAGGGTTAGTCAGCGCATATTGGATAGGCAACCTCATATCTGGCATACTCAGCTGTGCCTTCGATGAGCCATCAATAAACTCCACTACGGAGTGAACTATACTCTGGCGATGAATCACTACCTCGATCTTCGAATAAGGTATATCAAACAACCAGTGAGCCTCTATAACCTCCATCCCTTTGTTCATCAGTGTAGCAGAATCAATAGTTACCTTTGTCCCCATTCGCCAGGTAGGATGATTCAGTGCATCTTCAGATGTAACTGCGGCCAGCTGAGACTGTGTGCTCTGCCTAAAAGGACCGCCCGAAGCAGTCAGGATGAGCCTCGAAACAGCCCCTCTTTCTTCGCCACTCATACACTGCCAGATAGCGCTATGCTCGCTATCAACGGGGATGATTGCGGCATTATACCGTTTAGCCTCTTCTACCACGATCCGCCCGGCCATCACCAACACCTCTTTGTTAGCTAAAGCTATTTTCTTTCCGGTGCGAATTGCGGCTAGCGTAGCGCCCAGTCCTGCTTTCCCCGATGTGGCTATGACGACAAGGTCGACATCGGGATGCGCCGCTATCTCCTCTAGAGGAAGCAATGCAGCTCCAGGAATCTCATCGACACCTGCTGTTTCAGTGCATACTAATCTTGACTTGAACTCTGCAACCTGTTCCTTCAATAAAGAAACATTCCTGCCGCATGCCAGGGCTACCACTTCAAATCTGTCGGGGAAAGAACGCACAACCTCCAGTGTCTGCCGACCTATCGATCCTGTTGAACCGAGGATTGCCAGCCTTTTCATCCTATGAACCATCTGAGACAATAGTACACTACTACCCCAGTGAAGACAACGCTATCAAGACGATCAAGAATGCCGCCATGCCCGGGTATGAGCTTCCCGGACTCCTTAACCCCGGTGCTTCTCTTCAACTTTGACTCCGCAAGATCGCCTATCTGTGCAAAGAGACCGACCAGCAGTCCAATCAATACCAGTTTCCCATAACCCATATTTATATCCAATGCAAATGCCAAAATAAGAACAGCCGCCATTCCCCCTATCAGACCACCAATGGCCCCCTCCCATGTCTTCCCCGGAGATATTGTCGGCGCTAATTTACGCTTTCCAATGGCGCGCCCTACAAAATATGCAGTTGTGTCAACAGCAAAAGTGGAGAAAATGGCGAGCAGCACCCAGTCCCTGCCATCCCAGTCAGGCGAGTTCATCAACAGAACCCAGTAGCTCAACAGCCAACCCATGTAGAATATGCCAGCCAGGCTCCATGACCAATTGATAAAAACTCTTTCTCTCGGTGAGTGTAGAAATAGCGCCAGCAGCAGAGATAAAACCACTGCGGTGGTCACCAGTGCTGAGGTTACCAGTATTTGTGTAGTCTCTGAGCCGTATGAATGCGCATAATACGCATTACAGATGAAAAACAGCGTCCATAACGTGCCAAAAAAGGTCAGGGGCTGCCACCTCTCTTGAGCATATAAAGTATAGAACTCTACCACTCCCAAAAGTGCAGCAACAGCTACTATTAGAGAAAACCAGGGGTCACCAAACCATATGGTTACAAAGAGGATGGGCAGGAGGATTACCGAACTTAGTACTCTGTGCCGGAGCATTCGCCGCAAAGAGACTGGGGACCAAGTCGTCTCAGTCCTCTCTCGTCTCTCCTTCTGCTTTCAATCCACCGAAACGTCTCTCTCTCCGACTGTATGCAATCAAAGCCTTTTCGACTTCTTTCTCGTTGAAATCCGGCCATAAGGTAGGCGTGGCGTAGAACTCACTATATGCTGCCTGCCAGATGAGGAAATTGCTTAGCCTCATCTCCCCGGCAGTGCGGATGATAAGGTCCGGGTCTGGCACATCCGCAGTATAAAGATAATTGCTGAACAGCGATTCAGTTATATCCTCAGCGGGGAGCCCATTATGGATAATTCGGCGGACTGCCTCCAATATCTCAGCTCTGCCACCATAGTCAAAAGCTATACTAAGTGTTATACCTTTATTGCTCTTGGTCAGTTCTATCGCTTCATGTACCTTATCCTGCAATTCAGGTGCCAACTCATCAACTCTTCCTAAATGAGCCAGCCTGACACCCTTTTTATGCAGAGCACTCGTCTCACGGTCGATCATTTCCGCCAATATGCGCAGCAACCCGCTAACCTCCACCCCAGGACGTCTCCAGTTTTCCGTAGAAAAAGCGAAAAGCGTCAGATATCTCACCTTATATCGGTCTAAAGAATCAACAACGCGGCGAACATTATCTGTTCCCGCACGATGCCCATAAAGACGCGGCATGCCTCGCTTCGCAGCCCACCTGCCATTCCCGTCCATAATAATCGCAACATGACCCGGTAGCGGGAATATTTTCTTCACGGGTGCTGTCGCTACCTTTGTCCCTACCACAAGCCACTCCTCACCAGATCAGAATTCCATTAACTCAGACTCTTTACTCTGAGCTACCTGATCGATTTCCTCAACGTATCTATCGGTGATCTGCTGCAGTCGTCCTAAAGCTCGCTTCTGCTCATCCTCGGATATCTCTTTGCTATCTTTCAGTTCTCTGAATTTTTCAAGACCCTCTCGCCTTACGTTACGAACTGCTACTTTACCCTCTTCGACCCTCTTCCCCACCATCTTTACCAACTGGTTACGCCGCTCTTCCGTAAGCTGTGGAATAACTAACCTGATCACATTTCCATCGTTTGTCGGTGTTAGGCCAAGGTCCGATTTAAGTATAGCTTTCTCTATGCTTGACAGAACATCCCTCTCCCACGGTTGAATCACAAGCATCCTGGCCTCAGGCACCGAGACACTCGCAATTTGGTTAACTGGCACAGGGACTCCATGATAATCAACTCGTACGTTACTCACAAGGCCGGGGCTGGCTCTGCCAGTGCGAATGGCAGCCAAATCCTCTTTCAAAACATCTATTGCCTTGCGCATCTTCCCCTCTACATTCAGCAGAATATCCTCTGCGCCCATCATCAATCTCCCGTGTGGTAATTCACCGAACCATAGATTTTATTTAGAGGACCGGCTTTCAGCCGGCTATTCACCGCTATGCACAAGTGTGCCTACAAGCTCTCCAGCGATAACCCTCTCAATGCTGTCCGGAGCTTGAAGATCGAACACCTTTATAGGTAAATTATTGTCCATACATAGAGAGAGAGCAGTAGAGTCCATCACCTCAAGCCTCATTCTCAGCGCATCCAAATAGCTAATCTGATCATATTTCTTCGCCCCGGCATTGGTTAAAGGATCCGAGTCATAAACACCATCAACCTTATTCTTGGCCATAAGCAGAATATCAGCGTTGATCTCCACAGCCCGTAAAGCTGCCGCCGTATCTGTCGTCATATATGGATTTCCTGTCCCTGCGGCAAAGATAACCACCCGGCCTTTTTCAAGATGCCGTATGGCACGTCGACGTATATAGGATTCCGCAACCGCCTGTACCGCTATTGCGCTCTGGCTTCTTGTAACGATTCCATTTTTTTCCAGAGCATCCTGAAGAGCGAGTGCGTTAATTATGGTCGCCAGCATACCCGCATAGTCAGCGGTAGCCCGGTCCATACCCTTTGCCGCGGCAGCATCTCCCCTCCAAATATTGCCCCCACCGACAACCACAGCGACCTGTACCCCACTTTCCACCACGCTCTTTAACTGCTTAGCGATAGTCTCAACTGTTGAAGTATCAATGCCATATTCGCTACTGCCCATAAGGGCTTCGCCACTAAGCTTCAGAAGGACTCGCTTATAAACTGAATCACTCATCCCGTCCATCTAATCCCAGCTCAAATCGGATGAACCTTCTTACCTTTACATTCTCCCTGAACTTGGCCACTGTTTCAGCAATAATATCCTGCACATTTTTATTCGGGTCCTTTATGAAAGGCTGGAGCAGAAGGCACTCTTCATCATCGAATTCCTGCCCTTCGGGTACGTTCTCAGGACTGAGGTAGCAGGGGCAGGTAGCCACTACCTGCATTGCCAGATTGTGTGCCAGATCCTTGAACTCCGGAGTACGTGCCACGAAATCGCTTTCACAGTTGACTTCCACCAGGGCTCCAATCCTCCCCCCGGTATGCACATAGGACTCCACCAGCCCCTGCTCAGTAGCACGATTCTCCTTCTTCCTAGCGATGGCATATCCACGCTCTATCAGCTTTGCCTCAGCAGCTTCAATATCGCCGCTTGTTTCTTGCAAGGCCCTTTTGCACTCCATTATCCCAGCACTGGTCTTTTCTTTCAGTGCCTTTATAGCTTCAGTAGTAACCTGCATTTAGCCTCCCTAATTTTCATGCTCAACAGAAGTCTGTTGAACCTCGTCAGGTTCGAAAACGGCCTCATAGTGAGCTGGCAACTCCATCTCTTCCTCTTCTTCCACCTCTTCCTTCTCGGCCAGAGCCTCAATAGCTTGCCTGCTTTCCAAAATAGCGTCAGCGATAACACTACAGAAAAGAGCTACAGCCCTGATCGCATCGTCATTTCCCGGAATGGGATAGTCAATTTCATCAGGGTCACAATTCGTATCTACAATAGCAACAATGGGAACGCCGACTCGCTTGGCCTCAGCAATAGCATTCCTTTCCTTGGTAGGATCGACTATAAATAATGCTCCTGGAATCCTCTCCATCTCCTTAACACCACCAAGCAACCTGTTTAGATGCGCTATCTCCTTTTCCAACTTCATTGCTTCCTTCTTGGGCAATCGTTCCAATTCTCCCCTGACTTTACGATCCTCCAAACGAACTAAGTAATCAATACGTGACTGAATAGTCGTGAAATTCGTTAGCATTCCCCCAAGCCATCGTTGATTTACGTAAAAGACCCCGCACCGCTTTGCCTCTTTTTCTAAAGCTTCTTGCGCTTGCTTCTTGCTACCAACGAAAATAATATCTTCGCCCCTCTCGATCACTTCTTTCAGGAATTCACAAGCTTTGCCAAGTAAGACAACAGTTTGCTCTAAATCAATTATGTGAATGCCATTACGCTGGCTAAATATATAAGGCTTCATCTTGGGATTCCAGCGTGCTACTTGATGCCCGAAGTGAACCCCAGCCTCTAAAAGCAATTTCATCGAAACAGGTTCTGCCATCTTCTAAAGACCCTAACCCTCTCCAGTCTACCCAGCCTGCCTCAGTATTATGCAGACCAGCAATAATTTACCAATTACCAAAATTGGCCGACTGGATGAGTTTACCATAGGCAGATACAAAAGGCAAGAGTGAGCACACACTTGACAAATACCAGTCCAAGGTGCTAAATTACGTTTGGTTAGCACTCGATTACATAGAGTGCTAATATTGGGCGGTAAAGACAGCGGCTACTATCATGAGCCGTTTATTGTGTGAGGTGCAAATTGCCTATTTACGAATATGAATGTAGTGCTTGCGGTATCAGGTTTGACAGGAGGCAGAAGTTCGATGAAGAACCCACAGCTATCTGTCCCGAGTGCGCAAGCAAGGCGCGTCGCGTCATTCACTCCGTGCCTGTTCTTTTCAAGGGGAGCGGATTCTATTGTACTGATCACGGCAGAGGTACGAGATACAACGCCGGCCAGAAAAAAGAAGAGGCAGAGATAAAAGAAGAGACTAAAGCTGAGACTAAAGCTGAGACTAAATCAGAGGTCAAGCCTGACAACAAGTCCGAAACTAAAAAAGAGACTACAGCCGGGAAAAGTAGTTGAGGGCTCTTATCCAACGAGTCTCTCAAGCGTCGGTCAGTATCGAAGGGCAGAGCGTCGCTGCCATTAAACAAGGCTTTGTAATTTTTATTGGTGTAGGTAAAGGTGACTCAGAAGACGACGCGCGCTATCTAAC
Source organism: uncultured Dehalococcoidia bacterium (assembly GCA_964453665.1). Lineage (GTDB taxonomy): Bacteria > Chloroflexota > Dehalococcoidia > SZUA-161 > SZUA-161 > DAOUTY01. The sequence goes on from CAYVQT010000004.1 coordinate 65,395, forward strand.
AGAGAAGATATCTAACCTGCGTGTTTTCGCTGACGATTCAGGAAAATTCAACCTCTCCATACTGGATATCGCTGGTGAGGCATTGGTAGTCAGCCAGTTCACTCTTTTTGCCAGCACCCGCAAAGGACGCCGCCCCGGTTTTACTGACGCTGCCCCGCCCGAGGTTGCCGAGCCTCTCGTAAACACATTCGTTCAACTCGTTCGCGCTACCGGTCTAAGGGTTGAGACAGGTCGCTTCCAACAATATATGCAGGTCGAGATTCATAATGACGGACCGGTCACTATTTTCATAGATAGCTCGGAACGTCTGAAACCAAGGCATTAGTTGCAAACCTCTTTCTCTACTTACCACGGTTATCTACAGTGCTCGCTCTGAATCTTGCTGCACGATTTGCAATCAAGGCCGCTATGGCTCCCGCCGGTATCCCACCATCTATATTTACCACCGCCAATCCCAGAGAACAGGACTGCAACATGGCCATCAGAGCGCCGACTCCCTTTCCGCCTAACCCGTATCCATAAGAAGTTGGGACCGCTATCAAGGGAACATCCACCATACCAGCCAGCAAGGTGGGTAGTGCCCCCTCCCTTCCAGCCACCACAATAATCACATCTATGTCCGCTGTCATCATCTCACTTAGAGCAGGAAACAGCCTGTGGATGCCTGCTGCCCCTACGTCATAGGCAGTTGTTACCTCGCACCCCATCTCCGACGCCATCACCTTGGCCTCTTCAGCGATTGGAATATCAGAAGTTCCAGCAGTGATAATCCCTACTCTCCCTCCTGTAGCACTCGGCGAGAAATCCCTGCTCTTTATCACTACTGTTCCACCGGGCCAGCTCTTGTGAATAAATTCACCCCCGGTTATTACCGTCTTAATAGCCCTGATATGTTTCTCACTACCCCGGCTTATTATCACCCGCCCCTTTTTAGCAAGCACCTTCGAGGCTATTTTAGCTACATCCGACGGTATCTTCCCTTCCGCAATAACCACCTCCGGTATGCCATGTCTTATCTCTCTTCCTATGTCCAGCCTCGCTAATTCTCCCACTTCCTCCACAGTCAGCATCTTAAGAGCCCTCTCAGCCTCATCAAGCGATATATCGCCTCTCGCCAGCCTCTCCAGCACCTCTCTTAACAAAGGATTCCTCCCTCTACACGCAAATACATAGCATATAATATATACAAGTAGTATACTAGGCTAAATTCGTTAATAAAAGAGGGGCCAAATGCCGACCGATTCCAAACGCATCCTGATTGTCGACCCACAGATAGCAGGGGTATCAGGGGACATGATGGTTGCCGCCCTGCTTGATCTCGGCGCAGACCATACGAAGGTAATAGATGCTATGAAAACCCCCGGGCACATCTTACGAGGATGCAACGACCTTGAGATAACAGTAAAGGACACCGTCAGGCAGGATATTAGAGCCAAGCAAATCGACGTCAGAATTGACGAGGATGCTATCCACAGAACAGCCGCCGAGCTTCTGGACGCGGCGTCCTCATGCCTTCAAAGGCTGAAGCTTTCAGAAAACGCCAAGGAGTTCGCTTTAAATTCTATCAACACGCTTGTATCTGCCGAGGCGGTAATTCATAGCCAAAATATCCAGGAGGTTGTCCTTCACGAAACCGCATCAGCAGATACCCTGGCTGATGTACTCGGCACCGCCACAGCTCTGGACGATCTAGGGCTTCTCACTGATACTTCCATCTACTCAACCCCCATCGCGCTCGGCGGCGCTCTCTTTCAGTCCTCACATGGCACAATTTCATCGCCCGCACCGGCCACTCTGGAGATATTGCGCTCTAAAAGCTTCCTCACAATCGGTGGCCCGTCCGAAGCCGAGCTGGCAACTCCCACCGGGGTCTCGCTCCTCACCAATCTGGCATCAGAATCCGTCAGATTCTACCCGCCGATGATTCCAACACGCATCGGCTACGGTGCCGGAGCAAAAGAATTAGCTGAGATGCCAAACGTTCTCAGGGTTGTTCTTGGAGAACCGTCCGATTTCGGGCTATTAAAAGATGAGGTATACGTGATTGAGACGAACCTCGATGACGTCACCGGGGAATTGATCGGTCATGTCATGCAGAAGCTGCTTCAGGAAGGCGTCAAGGATGTAACAGCAATCCCCACATTGACCAAGAAAGGCAGGCCCGGACACCTCATCGAAATAATCGTAGACAGGCCTATCCTGGAGAGCGTATGCAGAGTCTTGATAGAGGAGACAGGAACACTGGGCGTAAGAATTCATAGCTGTGAGAGGCGTGTCCTCGCCAGACATTCTATCCCTATCGAGGTAACCGTTGGAGACGTGAAAAGGGTCATCAGGGTCAAAGTGGCTAAAAGCAGTGGCGGCCAGGTCGTTCAAATAAAACCGGAATACGATGATGTTAAAAGCCTTGCTGATGAAACAGGCAAGCCTCTGAGGGAAATCGAGGAATCCATAAAAAGAAAAGCCGGGGAAGCTTTAGACCAATACTGAACCCATGAACAATACCGATAACAAACCTTATTCAGACAAAATAGACGGGATAATAGAAGCCCTCGGGCAAAGGCACTCTGCCATAGTGGCTCTCTCGGGTGGTGTTGACAGCACGCTTGTGGCGGCTCTAGCACACAGGGCTCTAGGGCAAAAAGCGCATGCCGTCACTATTGATTCGCCCCTGGTGTCATCAAAAGACCTGGAAAGCGCTATAAGTATAGCTGGCGAAATCGGTATAAAACTTACGACTTTGGAGCTTAATGAACTTGATATTCCGGGTTTCAGGGCCAACCCGCCCAACCGGTGTTATTTTTGTAAGAGATTCAGATTCGAACGGTTAAAGGCAATCGCAATCGAGAACGGCTTTGACACAGTTGCCGATGGCACTAACGTTTCCGACCTGAAGGAATACAGGCCTGGACTCAAAGCATTGGATGAGCTGCAAATCTACAGCCCGTTATTAAAGGCAGGGCTATCCAAAGATGATACACGTATGATAGCCGATATGATGAAACTTCCAGTATCCTTCAAACCGTCAAGTCCCTGCCTGGCGACAAGAATACCTTACGGCCAACCTATCGAACTGTCAAAGCTAAAGAGGATTGAGCAAGCCGAAGAGTTGATCCGCAATTCAACGGGTGTAAAGGTGCTACGTGTTAGAGACCATGGCAACCTGGCACGCATCGAGTTGGGAGAAGTAGAAAGCGATCTGCTGTCTAACTCAGCGCTAATGCGCTACATCTCACAAAGCCTCAGGCAACTCGGGTATACTTACGTCACAATCGACCTGGATGGATACAGGTCAGGGGGCTTCGATCAGGAATACCACAGTAAGTAGTGAAAAATGAGGCAAGGCCAGACAAACCTGAAACTAGTCCGGTCCAAGTTCAGATGTTTTTTTTCGAAAGATAATCGAATCCATACTCAAGAAATCTTCTTTGCGAAACAATATCAAAAACGCCAGTACCAGAAGAATGGAATCTATCACAATCGCCTGTCGGGTTTGGAGCGCAGCCAGGTCACCAAAGCAGCAGCATGCCAGATTCATTCCGCGGTAGAGTACAACGCTATTTGCAATGACCAGACTTAGAGCTGTCAGCACGCCGATACCGGCAGCCAGTCTCGATACCAGTCCTAGTATCAGTAAAGCTCCTAAGATAACCTCCACCCAGGGAAGCGCGGTGCCATAAATATTGGCTAGAGTATCAGGCAGGAGGTTATAATCAATCACCTCATCAACGAATGCTGCCCCTTTAGATAACTTCCCCGCACCGGATACCACAAAGGTAGTACCTACGGCAAGTCGGCAGACAAATATAACATACCGATTTCTGCACACCGCCCATACTGTACCGGCAAATGTTTTTAACCTCTTCATCTCATTTCAATATCGAGGCTTATATCCATCGCTTTTACCGAATGGGTCAGCGCACCAATAGATATAATGTCTACACCCGTTTCAGCGACAGCACGAACGTTGTCCAGGGTAATTCCACCTGATGCTTCGATTAATGCTTTCCCCTCCGCTAATCCCACGATCCGTACCATATCATCACAATTCATGTTGTCCAGCATAATTATGTCCGCTTCCGCTGAAAGTGCCTCCCGTGCCTGCTCCACAGATTCCACCTCTACCTCGACCTTCATATTATTTGACGTATACTTGCGAGCTTTTTTTACTGCCTCCCCGATTCCCATACCCCGAGACCGAAGCACTTCCAGGTGATTATCCTTTACTATAATGCCATCGCCTAGATTCTCACGGTGATTATGTCCCCCACCGGCACGCACTGCATACTTTTCTAAAACTCTCAGTCCAGGGGTCGTCTTGCGTGTATCTGTAATGATCGCTTTTGTCCCTGAGACAGCTTCTACATACTTAGCTGTCTCAGTAGCAATACCGCTCATTCTCTGAAGAAAATTTAAGGCCACTCTCTCCGCCCTGAGAATGCTCGCCACCGGCCCCTCGATAATAGCCAGCCTATCTCCTTGATGCACCTTGCTACCATCACCAACCAGCTCCTTAATACGCAGCGCTGAATCCACCCTGCTGAACACAGCGGTGGCCACACTCATCCCCGCCAGCACGCCGTCGCTTTTAGCCACCATGTACGCCACACCATCCTCATCTGGTGATATCAGAGCCTGAGTAGTAACATCCCTGAAGGCCAGGTCCTCATCAAGGGCCATGTCTACCACTCGACTAATCTGTTCTCCCCGCAAAGCGTCCACCTGTACCTTCCCTCTTCCGACAGCTCAAGGTGCTTTTCGAAACACAATATGTCTTAACCAGGAGTCTGACTGCTGAGGAAAATCGGAGCGGAAATGAGCCCCACGGCTCTCCTCACGCATTAAAGCTGCTTCTGTCATCAGCCGACCCACCAGCACCATATTAGCCAGTTCGTATGACGGGCGATCCGTAGGCTTTTTAATTCCCTTCTCCCAATCGGCAATGGTAGTAGCTGCTTCCTGCAATCCTTCCCCTGAGCGTACTATCCCTGCATTTTCCCACAGCAGAGCCTGCAGAGCAGTTAAACTCAGTCCCGAGGGGCTACGGGACCCTTCTTCCCTTGCTCCAAGACTAAATACTTCCTTTCCCACGCTGGTAGCCGTGTCTGTGGCTATTTTCGATCTTTCCACAATTCTCTTGCCAAATACCAGGACTTCAAGCAGTGAATTCGATGCTAACCTGTTTGCACCATGTACTCCCGTACAGGCCACCTCACCACTCGCAAACAAACCGTTAATGTTTGTTTCTCCCCAGTAGTTCGTCCTCACACCACCCATCATGTAATGAGCCGCAGGAGCCACCGGAATCATAGAAGACGTAATATCCAGGCCATGGTCCAGGCAAAACCGGTATATCTGAGGAAATCGAGCAGAAACAATGCGCGCCGGCATATGAGTAACGTCCAAATAAACACGGCCAGTCCCCTCCCTCTTCATTTCACCGACAATGCTTCGCGCTACTACATCCCTTGGAGCCAGATCACCTTCGCCACTGTATTTGAGCATGAACGGCTCTCCTTCTGTGTTACGCAGTATACCGCCCTCGCCTCTAACAGCCTCAGAGATAAGAAACAACGGCACCCCGGGCAAACGTAGCGCTGTAGGATGGAACTGGAAAAATTCCATGTCTGCTATCTCCGCGCCAGCCTCATACGCCAGAGCTATCCCGTCACCGGTAGCTATATCGGGGTTAGTGGTAATCTTAAACAGACGTCCTACCCCCCCTGTAGCCAGGATAACAAACCTGCAACCGAACTTCTCTAAAGATCCCGTATGCAAATCCAATGCCGTAACTCCGTACACTCCACCTTCGAGGACAAGAATTTCGATAGCAAGACAGTACTCGAGAATAGTTATTCTCTTCGATGAACGGGCCAAGTTGCTCAAAGTAACCTCGATACGCTCACCGGTGGCATCGCCGCCGGCGTGCAATATACGCGGAACACTGTGAGCAGCTTCTTTGGTCAGCGCAATTTCCCCTTCAACCGTATCAAAGGGAACACCAAATTTTACAAGGTCAGCAATACGATCGGCAGCTTCTTCCGTAAGCATCCGCACCGCCTCCGGGTCACAAAGGCCAGCGCCAGCAGCTATGGTATCCTGCATGTGAAGCTCAGGAGAGTCAAGACTGCTTATGGCTGCAGCGATACCTCCCTGAGCATACCTGGTGTTGCATTCGTCTATTCCACCTTTGGTGATTATGAGAACGCTGCCCAACTCCTGCGCCAGCAGAGCATCGTAAAGACCCGCTATACCGCTTCCTATAATGATGTAGTCATATTCTCTCATAATTCCACATAATCAAATCAGGCTATGGCCAGCATTCTGTCTAGAGTACTTTTCGCCCTGAGCCTGATATCCTCTGGAATAACAACCACGTTTTTCCTGAATTCCATGGTTTCAGCGACCTTTTCCAGGGTAGTTTTTTTCATGTCGGGACATACGAGCACCTTCGATATAACATGGAAGGTCTTATCCGGATTGTCTTTCTGCAGCCTGTAAACCAGCCCTTCCTCTGTTCCGATGAGAAAGGTCTTGGCAGAGCTATCCTTAACGTACCGTGCCATCTGCGAGGTGCTTAGTGCAGCATCAGCAAGTTCTATAACCTCCGCCCTGCACTCAGGATGTACCAGGACAACAGCATCAGGGTAATCCTTCTTAGCCCGCACGACATGCTTCGTTGTAAGACGATGATGGGTGTTACAGTAGCCAGGATATACGATTATTTTTTTACTGGTTTTGGTAGATACATAGTGGCCCAAATTCATATCGGGTATGAACAATATCTCATCGTTTGGCACTGCCTCAACTACCTTCAGCGCATTGGCTGAGGTACAGCAGTAGTCGCTCTCGGCTTTGACCTCCGCTGAAGAATTCACATAGCAGACAACTGTAGCTTGAGGATACTTACCCTTCCATGCCCTCAGGTCACCGACACCTATCATATCCGCCATCGGGCAGCCCGCAGTCCCTTCCGAAAGAAGAACTGTACGGGAGGGATTCAGTATAGCAACGCTCTCTGCCATAAAAAGCACTCCGCATAGAACCACCACTTTGGCATCAAGCTGAGTTGCCTCGCGCGCCAATTCCAGGGAATCCCCTGTAATATCAGCAATGTCTTGAACCTCCGGTCGCTGATAGTTATGTGCCAATATGACAGCATCGAGCTCCTTCTTGAGCTCGATGATTTTCAACCGCAGTTCCTCTAAAGAGAGCACTCTCGCCAATGCTTTACCCAACCTCCTAGCTAATGATAGCTTAATCGAATACCTACGGGGTGTCAACGAGAATAACCGTTGATACCTAATCGACTCAGCGCTCAATACGGGCTGGCCCTATTCGAGACACCTCACCACCAACGCGTATATTGGTACCCAAATAGCGTATATGCCCCAAAGCAGAGTGACAAGGAGCAGTAAGGGTATATAATGTACTTATAGCAGGGCAGTCTAATAGCTTTATATACCTGCCAAACCTGTACCAGATAGGCTTCAACTTAAAAGGGCTACATATTTCTCAATTAATCTATAATTAACAGATGCTAATACTGGGACACGTTGGATTTACACTCGGTGCGGCGGTGCTGCTTGATCGCGTTATCTCTAAGAGCCCCCCTTATTTCGCTATACGGGACAAAGAAGTTAAGCATAACCGGTCATCCTCCGAATCAGTTGCGGCACAGGCCGGTAATCCCGGCACCACTTCTTCAGCGTTCGCATCTCTGGCAAACCACATAGATATAAGGATTCTGCTCATTGGTGCACTCCTTCCAGACATCATAGATAAGCCCGTAGGTCATTATTTCTTCAGAGATACCTTCAGCACGGGCAGGATATATTGCCACACGCTCTTGTTCGCCGTTATTCTTCTTCTAGCCGGGCTTTACCTGTATACAAGCCGTAAAAAGTTATGGTTATTAGTGCTTTCATTCGGGACTTTTATCCATCTAATACTGGACCAAATGTGGCTTCAACCCCGGACCCTACTATGGCCGCTTTATGGTCTTACCTTCGAACGTGAGGATCTTACGGATTGGACGCTCGATATACTCCGCAATTTGGTCTCCCTCCCGCAGGTTTATGTGATTGAAATTATAGGGGCAACAATACTCATTTGGTTTATCTCCACGCTGATACGGAATAAAACGGTCTATGCGTTTATCAAAAAGGGTATAGTCTCTTAACCTTCACGAATCTACAACGATGAAATATGTTAAATCAACTAACCTGTCTTTCTCCTGAGACATAACCGGTAAGTCGTTGGAGTATAATACCTGACATAGGGCAAACGACAATTGGAGCAATGGTTATGCCCGTTGATGCAGTAATAAGCGATTGGAACGGGACAATAATAGAGTACCGGAATGAAAGGCCTATACTGGAAAACGTGGCCGTAGATGTATTTAAGGCTTCTATTCCCTTTCATCCCCTCAGAATGGCCCGGATTTTTAAGGCGCGAATAGAGCTGGAGTCATTGTACAGGAAGTGGCAACAAAATTCCGGGGTTAATTCCGTTCCAGAGTTATTTAAAATCTACAATATGAAGATAGTAAACGGCACGCCAGTTTCGATAATTCGCCGCTCCGTTGACGACTATGCAACCCGACAACATGTCCAGACCGCACTCGATCATAGAATTCTACGTTCAATCAGGGAATGTCATACTTCCGGAAAGCCCACGGGTATCCTCTCCGCTGGATATAAATATGGAATCGAAAGGATACTGACAGTGGCCGGTTATTACAAATTCTTTGATTTTTACGAGGCCGATATTCTTGAGGAAGCTGATGGAAAAGCCATTAAGTTTCGTCTTGACATTTATAACAGAAAGGCCAACCAGTTGCTGAAATTGCTACGTGATCGAGGTATAGATGCAAACAGTGTCGCATATCTTGGCGATAGCGAAGACGACGAGGGCTGCTTTGAAATCGTAGGGCACCCCGTTCTAGCCTTATTAGCTCCGGATGAGTTGAAAGAAATATACGCTAAAAAGTACAGGGCCTTTGTTCCTAAAGACGAAGCGGACCTGGTAAACTATCTTCAGAACGCTTAGGCACTTCCGACTATAGAAGCATAGTCCCGGATCACAAAAACTTCAAACAACGCCTGTACCGGGAGAGACACAGCACAAGGGAGGAAATCGACTGAGAATCGGGACCAGGAGAAGCATCTTTGCATATTACGCATTTGAGCCTGACTAATTTTCGTAACTACGCCAGCCTCGACCTGGTACTTCCACCGCACATAACGGTGTTATGCGGCGATAATGCTCAGGGCAAGAGTAATCTTCTGGAGGCGGTTTACCTCCTCGCTACCAGCAGGTCGCCTCGTACTAACAGCGAGAAAGAGCTTATCAACTGGTCCGCACTAAAAGAGGAGCCCCCTGTCTGCCGTATTACGGCTGATGTCGAAAAGGACAAAGGTAACCTCAGCGTGGAGCTCGCCCTCAGTGGCAAAGCACAAAGCAGCGGTCAAGCTGATAATTCACCGGCCTCACGCCAGAGTGCAACGAGGTCTACATCCATCCACAAACGTATACGGGTGAACGGGGTAGTACGCAGGGCTATTGACCTCATTGGCCATATCAACGTTGTTCTATTCAGTGTCCACGACATCGGTATAATTGGAGGCGAACCGGCGCTCCGACGCCGCTATCTGGACATTCTAAACTCGCAGGTTGATAACCGCTACTTGCGTCATTTACAGCGATACCAACGGGTACTCTGGCAGCGCAACCGTCTCCTGCATCAGATAGCGGAAAACCATGCCTGCCCTGATGAACTCTCATTCTGGGATGAAGAATTAGTAAAGAACGGATCATATCTTATTGCACAGCGATATCAAATGGTATCTGCGATAGAACAGTTGTCTCAGCCACCTCACACCGAACTCAGCGGAAACCAGGGAAGGCTAAGATTGGCTTATCTCAGAAGTATCGATAAGGAGATAGGAAAGGGAGACTCTCAAGTGGAGGAGACCGCTGAGATATTTGCACGGGCCCTACGTTCAGCACGCAGCAGGGAGATTGCCCAGGGGATATCGCTGGTGGGCCCACACCGTGACGACCTGCGCTTCTTCAGTGAAGATGTTGATATGGGAATTTTCGGCTCCAGGGGGCAGCAAAGGACTATCGCTCTCTCGTTAAAGCTTGCAGAGGCCAAGTTTATGTTAAGCAAAACCGGTGAGCACCCGATTCTGCTACTTGATGATGTTCTCTCTGAGCTCGATTCGCACAGGCGAATTCACATGCTGCGGTCAGTTGCCGAATATCGCCAGGTGCTGATGACAGCGACAGACCTGGTCCACTTCGATCCTGATTTCCTGGGGCAGGCTGCGCTGCTCGGGGTGAGACAGGGCCACATCGAGCCCTTTACGCACTAGCATGGTTACGAGGACCTGCTTTTTTGGCAGAATCTTATGACCTCGGCGAAATTGCTGATTCTCGTCTGATTGTTAGTCTCAAGGATTCCATCATACGTGAGGCTAATCCAGGGTTTACCATATTTTGCACTGATACTCTCCGCCACGGCAGCCACCGTCCCCCCTGGCATACACCCGTGTGGCATCACTGAAATCACACCGGCAAACTTGGGGTCCTCCAGCCACTCAATCCCCGCACCTATGCTTAGAACCGCCTCACCACCACATTTGGAGGAGAGATATTGCCCCGATAACTTGAGTAACTCTTGTGGCGTCGGGTCTTTGCCATCGACAAACGTATCAAAGCTGGCGGCTACAGTGCGCTCATCCTTAGCAAGTATAAAGCTCCTGATATAGCCTTTAATTATCCTTCCAAGGTCCCTGTCCCTTAAGCCATCCTCTATATTCCTCAGTGTTATATACTTGAACCACTCCGCTATAGGTGAGACAATGGCCTCCAACCCCACTTTCTCACACTCCCTTACCAGATCGCTATTGCTGAATCTATTGGAGCGCAGGAAAATCTCACCGTTTATCCCCACAAGTGGTCTTCTTGGTTCCCTGCGGTCAATCAACGGCTTAAACCTATCAGTTGCCTCTTTGAGAACCTGTTCAAGGGTCCCCTTATTACGTGTGATATCGGCCACCCTGTACAGGTACTCATTGAAAAGCGCCTCCGCTGCCCCCGTATCTTTCTCGTAAGGCCTGGTGCGCCAGAGTAGTTTCTCCAGATAATCAACAGCCACAATACCCCGCCAGGCCAGGCGCTCAAATCCCGCGCCCAGATCCCAATCATGATAACCATTGTTTGATACGGTAGTCCTTATCGGGAAATCAAAGCCCAACTCCCGAAATATCTTGATTTGCTCCACAGCGTATTTACCAAAACGGCACGGGCCGTATGCCCCCGCCATGAACCCCTCTATATCCACCAGGTTACCGCCATTACCGTCTTCATCTAGATACCTGAGAAAGCTGCCCAGTGTTACCCTGTATGGAAGACACTCTTTACCGGATGTGACCCTGTTGCTGTAGAGCATGTTTCTTTCGTCCGGCTCAGGCAGCACACGCGCATCAACCCCAAAGGCCTGCATCGCGGCTGCCAGTATCTCAGCGTGTTCGCACATTCTCGGCAGGAGAACAAGCTTGCTTTGATTAAATCTGGTATATGCGTAACGGCGGATATCTCTATCATGGGCAAGGTCTTCCTGTGCTCTGCTTGAGCGGGCAAAGCCATTAATCGTATCCACATAAGCCTCAAGGCGGGTAACAATCCCGGCCTCGGCGGCATGCTCGTCGATCTCCAACTGCCCCAGTGGTTTGCCCCCCATGATATCTTCAACAATATTGAGCATGAATGAATTCGGGCCGCAGCCGAAGTTTGTCAGCACCAACCCGTATAGCTGTGGATCGGCCACAGTCAAGGCAGCGCCAGCGATGTGCTTGCTTTCGTTGAACCAGTACGGACGGTCCGAATATTCTCTGATATCTACCGACTCAAGCGGTAAAAAGTCAAGAGGTATCGGCACCGCACCGAGCTGCGCCAGCTTTTCAGCTATCCCCAGGTTTGCCCCTGAGTCCTGCGACATGTATGGCCTGGCGAAAATCACGACGCCCAACTGGCCGCTCCGGTGAAGCTCCTCCATCAACTCCTTACCAAGCTCACCCTGCGCCGTTTCGAAGTCACGCTGTGCCTGAATACCTGCGCGCGCGGCCTCCTTGCCCTTCTTCCTGCTGAAGCCCATTTTTGCAGCGACGTCTGCAAGGTTCTTTATCACATCAGCATCGCCACTGCTGAAATCAAATATGGGTATCAACAGTCGTTTCCCTATACCGAGCACCTCGCGAATAATAAACGGAGATGCCTGCACCAACGGGCAAGCGTATTTCTGGTTCTCATCCCCCTCCTTCAGCCCCATCCGTATAACGCTCGGTGCCAGAATATAGTCCACGTTTTTCAGGCTTGCCGCATGCCCATGAAGCAACTTAACGGGGAAACAACTGTCGGTATAGCTCAACTCCACAGACTGTCCGATGATTTGGTTGTTCGTTTTGCTGGAGAACACAACTTTCGCGCCAAGGGCATTTAAAAACCCTATAAGAAGCGGGGCGTAATCATACACCATAAGGGCCCGGGGAATCCCCACCGAAGGACCTGTCCCCACGCCCTCCTTATATTCCTTAAACATCAGCCTCTCGCGTTCATCAAAAGCCGTCTGTATCCGGTCGTGGCCTACAGTGCTGTCAAATAAATCACACCTGCTGCCGTAGTATGTCGGTTTCTCACCGGGTATCTCCATCCGGCTTATGGTGCAGTTGTTATCACACTTCTTGCAGGTAAAGGTGGAAAGCTTGTAGTCGCTATCTACGATCTCCTGAAAACCTTTAAACTTTGAGGCCCTGCCCTCCATCAACTCCTTGGCAAGAAGTGCTACTCCTATAGCCCCGCTGACCTCTTTATGCTCCGGCACAAGCGTCTTCTTCTCTTCAAGTGCCCCCTTGAACGCAGAGACAACGGCATCGTTATAGAAAACGGCCCCGGTCAATATCACCTTTTCACCCAGTTTCCTCGTACCCAGCACCTTCGATAGATAGTTGCCGGCAATAGAGTTGGCGAGGCTGGCCGTTATCACCTCCAGCGGCACGCCTTCCTGCTGAGCCAGGGCCACCGACTGCCCCATGAACGCGGCACATCTCGACCCCAGGTCAATGGTATGTGAAGCTCTAAACGCCAAATCGGCGAACTCACCGTTTTGGACATGAATACCAAGCTGCTCTGCCAGCTCATCGATAAAGCTTCCTGTTCCCGCAGCACACGCCTTATTCATCTGATAATCAACGACCACACCATTACGCTTGATAACCAGCTTGGAGTCCTGTCCACCGATCTCGATAATATCCGCATCAGGCTCTATCTCAGCAGCAGCCCGTGTCTGAGCGGTGATCTCATTTCTTATTACATCCGCGCCGATAAAGCTCCCGACCAGATATCTCCCCGAACCCGTTATTCCCACCCCCGCTATTCTGGCATTATCCCCGATATCGCGCAGCAGGTTGCGAAATACATCCTTTATCGCCTCAACAGGTCTTCCCGCAGTCATAAGGTAGTTCTTCGCCACCACCTCCGCGCCGGATTCGCCGATTATAACCGCCTTGGTGCTGGTCGAGCCGATGTCCACGCCCAGATACCCCGTAAACGGCCCCTCTATCTTCGGAGCGGCCCATCCATCATGCTGGACCACCTTCTCCAGCTTCGGCGTTTGGTAATATCGCTGTTTGCTGTCCACCTCCTCCGGAATAACCACCCTTGAACGCTTCCCGGATTCCCTGGCAAGCAGTGCGGAGCCCATTGCTTCAACATAAAGGTAATTTTCAGGGACTACGATATCCACCGTGGCCCCGTTTCGCGCCGATACCGTCTCATTGAGCGTCCTCAATATAGCGCTGTTTGCAGCAACGCCGCCTACAAAATATACCGGCTCCTCGAACGTCCCCTTCTTCAGCGAGGTAACCATTCTGGCAATGCTCTCACACAGGGCATAGAGCATCGCCGACATGGGCACGCCCTTCTGCTGCAGATGGATAAGGTCAGTCTTGGCAAATACGCTGCACCTGGCGGCTATCCTCGGCGGGCTTTCCTCGCATTCCAGCGCTGTACGGGCGAAGTCTTCAAGGCTTATCCCTATTCGGTATGCCTGCTGCTCCAGGAACCTTCCCGTCCCCGCTGCACATAGCGGATTCGATTCAACATGCCACGGCTTTCTGAGCCCGTCTACAAGCGCCATGACGAAAGAGCTCTGCCCACCGATTTGTATTATTGTCTTCACGTCGGGGTGGCCATGTAAAAGCCCGGAGGCTATCGCCAGCGAACTGCTGTATCCAGCCCAGTCGAGTTCCCCGGGTATCGCGATGCTGCCGGAGCCAGACACGCCGGCTTTGTTGATTTCTTCAAGGGGGAACTTTTGGGAGAGTCTCGAAAGGATTGAGGCTACGGCCGCCTTGGGGCTGGCGGTTATTTTCTCAGCGTCAAAATAGTCCGCCTTGCCCTCTCCAGACACAAGCGCTACTTTGACAGTAACGGAGCCTATATCCAGCCCTATTGAATAATTCATTACCTGTGCGTATCTCTTGCCTTATCTTACCATATCTTATCACAGATTGTAGCACATGAATAAACCATCTTAAAGATGTAAGCAGATCATTTTTTTGATAATTTATTCAAACGCATTCAATCAAGGCTTGACAAACTCGAATAAAAGTGTTAAAAAGTCGACAGTCCGTAATATTCTAAGGACTTTATCGGACTTAAACTATCTGTTAAATGTAAATATTAGTTTACAGCAGTCCGTTAGTCCATATTTACAAGCTAAATAATCGGAACTAAAAGGGAGAACGATATGGAAGAGTCCACGCTGATACTGACATATGCGGGTATGGGTCTCGTGGTGATGATGATTGGCTTCATTATCTTCCTTCAGGGCACTATCCTGGAACATCCTGAACAGCAGCAGACTCTGGGAAGGCGGGTAAGGACCATAGGCACCGGCCTTTTCGCCATAGGACTGGCGTATGTCGTCGGCTGCATTGTCATATCGATAGTACAATAGCCAGCGCTGTCATCAACCTCTCAGGTAATCCAGGACCTCTTTATTGAACCTGCCCCTCATTTCCATACTGAATGCGTGCGACCCGCCCTCAATCTTCACCAGCCTTGCATCGGGTATCCTGCCTGCTATCTCATCCGAGGAACGGGGCGATATAATTCTATCCTCCGTTCCGGTTATCACCAGGGTAGGGGCTTTTATCAGGTGCAGCCGGTCAACCGTGCTGTGGCCTACAACGGCCTCCATTTGCTGGATATGCGCCTCGACTCCGATACGCTTCATCTGAATCCTGGACAGGGGCACAAGTATCATCCTGTAGAGCCTCCTGTTGAAGGCCAGAGAAACAATAGTGCTCATCGATTTGTTGAAGTCCACGCTTCTCAGATCAGGCGCTTCGGAGCCTTCTTTAACACCCATAGCCCGCAGCATTTCCGGATGTACATCGCTTATCTCGCCCTCGCCGGTTGAGGTGCATACCAGCACCAGCTTCCCCACTCTTTCGGCATAGTTTATGGCGACTTCCTGAGCAACCATGCCTCCCAGCGACATTCCCAGCACGTGGGCATTTTCTACTCCCAGATGGTCCATCAGACCTACGGTATCGTCCGCCATCGTCCTGATCGTATAAGGTTCGGGGGACCTGTCAGTTTTGCCGATACCCCTGTTGTCGAAAGTAATCACCCTGTAATATTTTCTGAAAGCACGGGTCTGGAAGAACCAGGCGTCGTGCCCTCCTCCGAAGCCCTGAATCATAACCAGCGGGTCCCCCTGTCCCTCGACCTTATAGTACAGATTGATTCCATTCACTCTGGCATTAGGCACTGCGTCCCTCCTGCCCGCTTATTTTACATACCACCGTTGCGTTAGTTCTGGCAATGCTTCAGCCTGCCGACCCGATATGCTACTTAATTAATCGATTTACGGCAGCTTGTCAATAGCCTGAGCCTGCACTTTGTACTTCGCAAACAGATTCTGCTCTAATCAGCAATGAGCCCCTCTATTGGAGAGCTTCTTTCCGGTAGTCAGAAGAGATTTGGTCCTTTAGTGCCCGTTTCTCTTTATATTGCGGATACAAATTCCACACGCTGTTCTCACATTTCTTGTACTACAACTATTTGCTCGTTCTTTCTTTATGACCGTTGAAGCGCCACTCATCAGTCAGGTGCCGGGAATGGAACAGAGATACACAATATCTCCCGAATTTGGAGATGGCATGAAGCACAACCTTGACATTAGATATATCTAAGGGTATAAACGCACTGCGAAAGTTACTAACATCAACAGGCCTGATTAGGCCTGAACCGGGCCATAAAAGGAACAGGAGACCGAAAAGGAAGCATGAAGGAAAAAAATGTCGTTGATAAAGGCTCTCTGTTAGACAGGATGAAACGCGCTTTAATACTGGACCCTGATCTCTATAAAGAGGTTATATCGGACACAACAGCCCTTAACAGCCAGGCTCTTACAGCCGTAGCAATCGCCAGTCTGGCTAACGGCTTTGGCGTTGGATTTGCGGCGGTTATTATCGAAGGCGGTCTCGGTTTCTTCGGCGGACTCCTGGTTGGTCTGTTAACGGCGCTGGGCGGCTGGCTCATATGGTATGTGTGTGTACAATGGTTCGGGGATACCATATTCAAGGAGCCCGATTCTAAAGCCGGTTACGGAGGAATTATACACAGAGGTCTGATAATCACCCTGGGTTTCTCAAACTCACCCAGGGTCCTGACTTTCTTCTACTTCATACCGTACATAGGATGGATAATTGCTCTTATTGCCTCCGTATGGACTTTGATTGCCGGGATACAGGCTGTGAGTGCGACCCTGCCCCTTACGCACAATCGAGCCGTTGCCACATGCGTTGCCGGTTGGATTCCCTATATGCTGCTGGTTTTTTTGTTTGCCGGGCTTACCGTATAAGGCAAAACCATGCCTAAAAGAGCAGTAGTGGCAGCGACAGGATTCGAACCTGTGACCAGGGGCTTGACGAATCCATGGTCTATTTGAGATCAGCTAGCGGACTGTACTCTAATATTTTCTATATATTTCTGGAGCAACAAATAGTTTAGAGCAAGGGAAAGCGCTTATCATTTATTTGCTTTGCTTCCGCATTCATTAAGCATCATCTAAGATTGTCTGTCCATACCAATGGTGTTAGAATTGCATAAAAATATTTGTTATGAGCAATATGCGGCAATTGAAAGCAGTAGACTTTTTTTGTGGTGCCGGGGGTATGAGTTATGGTTTATCACTTGCTGGAATCAAAGTAGTAGCTGGCACCGATATAGAGGAGGAATGTAAAGATACTTACGAGACAAACAATCCGAAATCAAGATTCATTCATTCCGATATTAAGCAACTGACAATTGAGCAGTTGGAAAAGTTAGACGTAGAACGTAATGACGACTCCATGATTTTTACGGGTTGCAGCCCTTGCCAATACTGGACACAAATACAGACAGAAAAAGAGGGGGCACTAGAAACAAAGCATCTATTGGAGGATTTTCAAAAATTTGTCAGCTATTTCATGCCTGGATTTGTCGTGGCTGAGAACGTCAGGGGAATACTTACTAGTAAAGATGAAAGTAAACTGAGTGGATTCTTAGATTTCCTTCAGAGCAACAATTATGGTGTGGATTATGACGTAATTGATGCAATGTACTACGGAGTCCCGCAAAAACGAAAACGCTTCTTATTAATAGCTTCCAGAGTAGACAAAGGAATCAAATTGCCGGAAGCTGATAAGGACAATATCTTGAACGTGAAAGACTTTATCGGCGTTGATAATGGCTTTCCCGATATTGGTGCCGGACACGTAGACAAATCAAATTTCTTGCATACAACTGCCAAGCTATCAGAGAAGAACATAAAACGGCTAGGACTCACTCCTCATGATGGTGGCACACGATTAGCTTGGAAAGACAACCCAGAACTACAGATTAATGCATATAAGGATAAGGATAAGACTTATAGGGACACGTATGGTAGGATGTTTTGGGGCAAACCAGCTCCCACAATAACGACAAAATTCCACAGCATTTCAAATGGTAGGTTTGCACACCCAAATGAGAATAGAGGTATTTCCTTGAGAGAGGGAGCAACTCTGCAGACTTTCCCCAAAACGTATGTATTTAAGGGTAGTGGAATTGGGTCAATAGCGAGGCAGATTGGTAACGCAGTTCCACCTGAATTGGCAAGAAGAGTTGGAGCTGCAATTTGTAGCCGGGTTATGGAGAACGTTGAGGAGGCTTACATTCATGGTTGAAGGAAGTCCTGAGATGGCAGCAGAAAAAGAATTGGTCATGGAATTTGACACCAATACCATTCAGCATCTAGGGATTAAGATGTATTCAACTCTGCCACCTGTGATAGCTGAAATTGTAGCCAATTCGTACGATGCCGATGCTAAAAAGGTGAAAGTGTGTCTTAATGACTCTGATAGTCTCGAAATCATCATTGAGGATGACGGTCATGGAATGACTTACGCGGAATTAAACCCTAAATTCCTGAAAATAGGAAGGAATCGGAGAGAAGAAGACGGTGGCATGTTGAGTCCAGGACTTAGACCTGTAATAGGTAAAAAGGGGATAGGGAAACTGTCATTCTTTGGCATAGCAAAACTTATAATAGTGGAGACAATCCAGGGTCATTTGCTTAACGCGTTTTCCATGAGCCTAGTTGACATACTACAGGAAAGAGACCTATACAAACCGAAGATAATACATATGAATAAGAAAGTCGATAAAGAGCACGGCACAACAATAAAGTTGTATGACTTGAAGCGGAAGTCAAAGTTTTCACCTAACGATATTGCAAGGTCATTGGCAAGAGCTTTTAGGGTTTTCGATGAGAAGGATTTTGATGTCAAGATAATACACAACAATGAAGAAGTTGTAGAACTAACGAATGATATGAAATATGAAGGTATGCCGATTGAGTTTGAATGGCAATTACCGATAACTGATGTAGAATTGGTGGACAAATTGCCAGAGTATGAGTATTCGTCACAAATTACTGGAAGGGTTATTTCGTCTGAAAAGACTGTTCCAGCAGACATGAAGGGCATTGCTTTATTTTCGAACGGGAAATTGGTGAATGACCACGGTTTCTATGGCAATAAAGCGACAAGTCATGGATACGAATATCTGACTGGAGACCTTGATGTTAGCTTTATCGACAAATGGGATGAGGATGTTATTTCAACTGCAAGGAGATCTCTTACTTGGGAAAACGAAGATACCATGAAATTGGCAGCTTATTTACGTGATGTTATCACTGCTATTTACAATACACAGAGAGAGCTAAGAGGAGAAAAGAAGAAAAAGAGAATAGAAAGAATTGTAGGTTCTGATATTGGTGAATGGATAGGAAATTTGCCGAAACACGAACAAAAACTGGCGAGGAACATGGTAAATGCCATAGTCAATAGTGAAGAGCTTGATGATGAAAAGGCTGGTGACTTGATTACCTATGTTCAGGACTCATTCAAGTTCGAATCGTTTAAAGAGTTTGCGACAGAGTTGGATGCTTTGGCGGGAGTAAGTGCAGAAGCTGTGCTCAAACTGCTGAAGGAATGGGAACTTATTGAAGCTAAAGAATTCTATAAACTATCTCTTGTCCGGATAGAAGCAATAAAGACGTTCGAAAAACATATAAAGCAAAATGCCTTGGAAGTCCCAACAGTACACGGCTTTCTAAAAACATTCCCTTGGATTTTAGATCCGTGCGTATTTCGGACCAAATCGGCCGCCTTCACGGAGCAAACCGGCCACCCTGTC
>CAYVQT010000005.1:0-75085 GCA_964453665.1 uncultured Dehalococcoidia bacterium
GCGTAAGTTGCTCACTATCCTTAACGCAATGCTTAAACAACGCACTTCCTGGAGGCATGTCGATTCTTACGTCATTGTCCCATGCTCTTGACTTTTAACACAGTTGCTACCTCGGTGCGTTTGTGATGATATGATTAATTGCTCCGGGCTACCCTCATAAATTTTCACTTTGCATTTTGCAATTTAAAATTTGTATTTGTTTAGGAATTAGGGATTAGAATTTCGAATTTGCTAAAGGGTAGGTTGGACAACGTCGTCCAACCTACCCCGCAGTGCATGCTCCGGGCTGCCCATAATCACCACGAACGGTTAATGAGATGTACTTACGTTCGCCCTGCGGATGTAGGGGCACGGCATGCCGTGTCCCTACTTTCTTTGCTCCAAATAATCCGCTACGTCCTTGAGGCCGAGTCCCTCAAGCTTTGCCTTTGTCTGAAGGCCCGTGGCAACATCCCATCCCCTGATTTCGTAGTACTCGTCTTTCATCCGCTCGAACTCGTTCCTGTCTACCACCGCACCCTTCCTGGAGATTACCTCTCCGTCCTTACCCGGAGCCAGGCATTCAGGGTCCTGGACCGCCCATTTGAGGGGCCTGCTGTAGAAAGGCTCGGGGAGTATGTCGCTCACCCTTCCCCTGTGTCCTTCCCTGGTGTGAATTGCCCTTTGCAGATTGAATATCCTCTCGCCAGCCCGGTAGAGTTCGCTCTCGCTTACTTCGTTTCCGGTAACAGCGGAAAGCAGCTTGCTTTCAAGACTTGGGTCGCCAATGTGGTCATCCGAGTGCTTGACATGGGTAATGGGCCACATCCAGTCGCAGAGTATCAGGCTTTCTTTGACGCACTCGCGATCCTGGATTATCGCTGCTGCCAGGGCTTTACCATCATAGGTGGAAAAATCGGCGGCGAGCTCGCTCCCCCAGAACCTTCCGGCGACCCTGCGAAATACGTCGCTGGAGAGATATGCTCCCTCAGCCTTGTTGACCCAGGCCAGCCAGGAGAACAGAGGCACGCCTATTTCGTGCACCTGGTTGATGGGGAGCCTTGGCTCCATGGCGTAGAGCAGCCCTGATACGATATACATCCTGGGGCAGTATTCCGAGCCGTATCCTGCCTTCGAGGTGTAGTCTGTAATTAGCTCCTGCGAGCCTTTTCCTACTGCGTCGGCTGCCCTGACCAGCCCCCGGGCCAGGATGTCGCCGAAACCCTCCCTGAGCGAGACCTTCTCCGTCAGGGTTTCAATGAACTCCAGGCTCCCCATTTTTGACAGAGGGATACCCGTGTTCTCGTCAGTAAGAATCCCCGCCTTGTGACACCTCGATAGCCACATAATCAAGGTCTGAATCGACTCTGTGTCGAGTCCGTAGCCATCGCATAGCCTGGTGGCGAAGAAAGGCACCTCGTTCCACTGGCTGTAGTATCTCATGGCCCGTTCCTGATAAAAATATGCAGACCCGCAGGCGAACTTACCGATGGTGCCATCACTTGCTTCGAAGGTCTGCCTGATGCAGGCGCCTATACAGCCGTAGCATACATCCTTTTTCATTTTGGGGCCTGCTATCAGGTCCACCTGCCCTTCCCCTACCGAGCCCCTTTTAAGTTCGCGGACATAGCTGGTTAGTTCTTGAAGCCTGTCGGGGTTAGCCGCAGTGACCTTTCCGCTGCCTCTCACCGCGATCGCCTTTAAGTTCTTCGAGCCCATAACGGCGCCGAAGCCGCATGAACCGCTGGCATCGTTATCGGCGAGGAGGCTGGCGAAGGCAACCAGGTTCTCACCGGCGGGGCCGCAAGCTACGACCGCTGCCGGGCTTCCCAGTTCATTTTTAAGAATATCGCGCGTCTCGACGGTGCTTCTGCCCCAGAGAGATGAAGCATCCCTTATCTCGGCGGAGCCATCCTGTAGGAAGAGGTAAACGGGTTTATCCGATACGCCCTGGATTATTATTCCGTCGTAACCGGCGAATTTGAGCCGGACACCCCAACTGCCGCCTAGATTGGAGTAAGAGAACTGCTCGTGGATGGTTAGAGGGGACTTGCCGCAGACTGTCCATCTGGAGCTGCCCAGCCCGTTAAACCCGGCCAGGGGGCCGGTAAAGATTGAGAGCCGGTTTTCGGGATCGAAGGCCTTTACTTCGGGCTGTACCTCGTCCCAATGAACCCTGGCGGCGATACCTCTTCCGCCGAGAAATCTATCGGCGTAATCCATTGTCGGCACATGAGTTATTGCTCCTGACGACAGGTCTATTCTCAGGATTTTTCCGGTATAACCGTATTGTTCTGTCAATTACTTATAACTCCGGATAGCCGCTGATAATAGTGTAACACATGGTTTGAGGAACGAGATTAAGTTGACATAACGGATATGGCTGCACTAACTAAGGCCAGCCGTTGACTGAGTTTGTGCCGGGTGCTAGACTGCTCGCAGGTATACCAGATATAAGTAAATACCGGACAGGGATTGTATCGATCGGGGGGTTACAGGATGGAGCATACGCGGAGCGTT
Source organism: uncultured Dehalococcoidia bacterium (assembly GCA_964453665.1). Classification (GTDB taxonomy): domain Bacteria; phylum Chloroflexota; class Dehalococcoidia; order SZUA-161; family SZUA-161; genus DAOUTY01. The sequence goes on from CAYVQT010000005.1 coordinate 2,500, forward strand.
GCTTCTTTAATCTGTTTGCTTGTTTTAGTTGCGCTGGTGGCCGGCTGTGGTGGAACTGACGGCGCTCCTTCCCCGGCAACCACGCCTGTAGAGACGTCGGCAGTTTCGGGAACGGTTTATAAAGATGAAAACGGCGATGGGGTCTATAATGCCGGTGCGGACGTTGTCATCCCCGGGGTGACCGTTGGCGCATATCTGGGAAGTGAGTTGATAGCGGTGGATGATACCGATGCCAGGGGGGAATTTACACTATACGCTCCTTCTGGCATGGGATATACCCTTGTGGTTTCCTTGCTCGCAGCAGTGAACTGCTATGACCCTGAGTTCAAGGCGTGGGGCTTCTGGGACACAATAGAGGGACGGATAGATGATGTTGGGTTTCCTGCTGAGGGTGTGGAAATCAACGTTACGTATCGGATGCTGAACTACGGCCCGGAAGACTATTCGTGGGAGCTGTGGCATGCGGGGCCGGTTCTCGGACAGCCCGATGTAGTCCTGGTTCACGGTGCCCAGATAAGTGTCATCCCTCTGATACTCGAATTGGGCGATGGAAAGGTCAGGGGTATGCCCGACTATGAATTTGGGCAACTCGCTCAGCTGCTGCAGCGCAGGGAACACGGGCAGTTCGATGTTTGGGAGTTCGAGTATGCGGACGTGGAGAGCTTTGGAAGGTATTGGACTCACGGCAGCATAATTGATTACGGAGACCGCCTGGGAACAGCGATAGGCCTTATTCGAAGCCTTTCCGACGGAGGCTTGAGTATTGTGGCGCACTCAATGGGCGGCCTGGTATCCAGATACGCTGCTCAACATCTGGGGGGTGTTGAAAGGATACTCACACTGGCGACGGGGCACTTCGGGTTTGAATATACATGGCTGGCAACTGCGTTGCTCGATTACCCCGGTACAGCTCAGATGGAAGCAGGCAGCGACTTTCTGCGAGAGCTTAATACAAGCTTTCAACACGGCGAGTATCAGCTCGCGTCGATCGCAGCTTCCGAGGATGAGCCTCAGACCTCTCCCCTTGAGGGTGTCGTGAGATACAGTTCAGCCAGCATGGTACAGTGCAGCGGTGATGGAAATGTTACGTATGATCTTGAGAACACGTATTTCACAGTTGTTCCGGGGACTCATAGCAGCATCAAGGAAATCGACCTCGAGCCGGAGGACGATAACAAAAGTGATGACTTTGTCTTCGAGAGTATAGAGATATTTCTCCAGAGCGGGGTTTCGGATGCGCTGAATATGTGGTCGAATTTCGTCTACCCTGGAGACTGCGATACCAGGCCGTACTTCAGCTTACGGTTTGAGCAGCCTACACCTGAGGGGTACCCGGTCATATGGGTGAATGGAAGGCGCATTTACAGTTTTGACCTGTATACAGTAGCGGGCGACAGGGTTACGTGGACCTTCAGGGGACGGTCGGGCGAGGAGGGGCTGGTAAAGATTGACTATGCCGGTGATGAGTTTACATATGGCTGGTTGACACGGGGACAGTCGACCATAATGACAGAAATAATCGATAATTAGCCGGGTGAGGGTAATTACCGGTTCTGTCATTCCTGCGGAAGCAGGAATCTATTGGGTGACCGCCTCGCTGAGCCCGTCGAACAATGAGTGGCATAACGTAGGGGCGTTTCGCGAAACGCCCCTACCTCGGTGTGTGGACTCATAACTCCCTATTACGGGGTAGATTGGAGCATCGGCTCCAATCTTAGCCGGAGCGGATGCTCCGGGCTACCCACTCAATGGAGAATGGGAGGGTATGTCGTGGGGTAGGTTGGACGACGTCGTCCAACCTACCCCTGTCATTCCTGCGGAAGCAGGAATCCACTGGGCGGTTGCCTCGCTGAGCCTGTCGAAGGGCCGTTTATGGTTCGACCGGCCTACCAGGAACGGCGCCACGCAGGGGCGACCCGATGTGGTCGCCCTCTCTTCGCTGAGTGAAATAAGCACGGCATTAGTGCCCTATTCTTCGAGCTTGATATCGAACTGGCAGCAGATGTCATCCGGGCTTTCGCGGGGAGGCAGCTTAAGTGGCGTGACCTTTATCCCGGGATTGTTGAAGTACTTCTCCATGACCTGCTGCTCCATTACATGGCAAAAGAAGTTGATCCTTTCCGGTGCGGCCTTTTCGAAAAATTCAAGCACGGCGCATTTGGTGGTGGTGGCTATGACGTGATTCTCGTTCTTGATGTCGACGTCTCCACCGAAGAATTCAGAGCCCACGTGGCTGTCAGGGGTCAACTGGCAGAGCTTGAGAGAATCGAGGACAGTATTTAGCTCGAAATTGCCTATCTTAGCGAACTTCGATACTATTTTCTCGCCTACCTTTGACCAGATTTCCAGGTTGAAACCGTCGGCCTCATCTTCGCCGTGTCGCTCCATAACCGCCTGGTACCAGAAGGCATTCAGGCGCAGATACGCCCTTTGCCACGCATACATCAGCTTGATGAGGAACTCCTTGGAAAAATCTTCAAACCTCAGATTGTGCCTGTACGGGCCACTGTAGTCTGTCAGTTCCGGCATCTTAAGTCTCCCTTCCCTTGTTTTGACTGTTGCTGGCGAGTCTATCTTTACGTTACATGCTTGTCAAGCGAGTGTTCGTCACCTGCGTTTGAGCTACCTGAGCCCACGCCGTATCCGCTATCAATCATAGAGGGAGTGTTATTCGATGATTATAGTACCATTATCATACCTATGATTACCCATATGGGTCATTGTGTAAGAAATTGGAGGCATGATAAGGTTTGTGCATGGTAGATATACCGAAACAACCTAAGGAGGAAGGACTGTGATAATGAGCATAAAGAAAGGGTCTGAAGATGCTATCAGTAAAAGGAGTGACGGGATGAGAAGATTTTTACGGGGACAGCGCGGATTTACATTGTTCGAGGTTCTCATAGCTGTAGCCATCCTGGCGATACTGGCCGCGATCGCCGTACCGGTGGTGGTGCACCTGCGCGGTGGGGCTGAGACGGATGCAGGGACGGCCGAACTGTCAAATGTCCAGGCGGCGATAGATGCCCTGATGGTGGATAAAGAGGTAAGCAGCTTTGCGACGACCAGCCCGGTTACGGGAACAGCCGCTGCGCTCTGTGACACGTCGGGAGAAGCCACCGGCACTATGAGCGCATTCCCGTATAGCGATGGTGACTGGGCGCTTTGCCCCTCCAGCGGCACCAAGTACCTGCGGTCCAGTACTACGCAGGGCACGTACTATGTGGACACGGATGGCACGGTACATCAAGCCAGCACGGGATACTAGTTGCTGGCTCTGGTGGAAGATGAGTATATAGCCTGCAGAAGGACAGCAACAGCTTAGCTGGAGCTGTTAAAATAACGGGCCGCTGGTATTAGTACACATCCGGCGGCCCGTTTTATAGAAGGGTATTTAATCTTAGGGTTGCATTTCTTGAGTCGGCAGATTATTGAGAGCAGCGCGATGTTTGGTTCTAATAGCCAGACGTGTTGAGACGTCTCGGGAGGTTTTGGTACGTGCCTACGGTAATCGGCGAACGAACTTATTATAGAACACTCGAGGCCTGTCAGATCGCCGGTGTTAGCAGGAGCACTTTCTTTCGCTGGCTGAAGACAGGCATCCTTGAAGACGTTCCGCATAAGGACAGGAGAGGTTGGAGACTGTTCACAGAGAGTGACATAAGTAAAATCAAGGCGGAGGCCAACAGGGTTCGCTGGATTACAGACGAATTGGTACAGGGGCATTTGACCGGGCTGTCAGAAAATGATGGGATGTATGACTTATGACTATGGATAACAACAACGCATCTACGAGGACGAGGCTGAGGAAGGGTCTGGGCGAGACGCTTATCGAAACAGGCCAGATTAGCGCCGAACAGCTAGAGCAAGCACTCCAGATACAGAGGAAGCAGAATCGTAAGCTTGGCGAGATTCTGGTCGATCAGGGCATAGTGAATCCCGAGGAGATAGCGGCAGCGCTCAGCTTACAGCTAAACATGCCTATAATCGACCTTAAGCTGCACGTGGTTCAGCCGCATGCCTTGCGTTTGGTCTCAGAAAAGCTGGCCAGGAAGTATACACTGATACCGCTCGATGTAATTGATGATTCCCTGGTGGTGGTTATGGCTGACCCCGGAGATATTCGTGCTGTCGAGGGTGTTGCCGCTCAGGCGAAGATGAGAGTCCAGGCAGCGGTTGGCATTCCGGCTCAAATACAGGAGGCTATCGACCTCAATTACAAAGCGCAGGCCGAGATCGAGCAGCAGGTCAAGCAATTTCCCGGCACGCCTGCGCCGCGGGAAGAAGCAGAGACCGGGGTCTCCGCAGATGCTGTTGCCCAGACACCTGTGGTGCGGACAGTGGACTTGATCATAGTCCAGGCACTCAAGGCGCGAGCATCTGACATTCATATCGAACCCCAGGAGAGCAGGGTCCGAATTCGATACCGGGTCGACGGCGTTCTCCACGATGCGATGTCCTTGCCATTGAGTACAATGGAACCGCTTCTTTCCAGAGTGAAGATCCTGGCTGAAATGGATATTGCCGAGCGGAGACGCGCGCAGGACGGACAGTTTTCGTTTGTAGCCGAGGGCAGGGAAGCGGATATTCGCGCCGCTACATACGAGACGGAATACGGCGAAACCGTCGTTTTGCGCATCTTGGATAAGGCCTTGCCGCTCTTTACCCTGCCTGAACTCGGTCTGCAGCCGGATACGCTCAAGAAATACCAGGATATGCTTAGCAGTCCCTACGGGATGATTCTGGTCGCCGGACCTACGGGGTCGGGCAAGACCACTACACTTTATGCATCTATAAACCAGCTTGATCGGATTGAACGCAATATTATTACTATCGAAGACCCTGTAGAGTATCGTTTTACTGATATTAAGCAGACTCAGGTTAACCCCAAGGCGGGGATAACCTTCGCTAACGGTCTGCGGGCTCTGATGCGCCTCGACCCGGATATCATCCTTGTGGGAGAGATACGCGATAGCGACACAGCGAAGATTGCTGTGCAGGCCGCGCTAACGGGGCATCTGATGCTCTCTTCTATCCACGCGAACGATGCTGTCGGCGTGCTGTTCAGGTTGATGGACCTGGGAGTCGAGCCGTATCTGATCTGCTCTGCACTGGTTGGAGTCGTTGCCCAGCGGATGGTTCGCCGGATCTGCCATTACTGCCGCGAGGAATATCAGCCCTCCCCGGAGGAACTGGCAGCATATGAGGATGAGATGGGGCAGGAAAAAGTGAGGTTCTATCGCGGTGCCGGATGTAACTTCTGTGGAGGTACCGGTTATCTGATGAGAACAGGGGTGTTTGAGGTTTTACCTTTGAGCGAGGAGATCAGGCGGTTGTTACTCAAAGGTGCCAGTGCGGGCGACATCATGGTACAGGCGTTGTCGGAGGGGATGGTTAACTTAAAACGCGCCGGAATGATGAAGGTTAAAGAGGAGGTTACCACCCTGCAGGAAGCGCGGCGCAATTTCTTTTCTATCGGCTAAGCAAAGACGGTAGTTTACTTGGTGGAGCTGGTCATGCCTTACAAGTATGTAGCCTATACGGCGGACAGCAAAATGGTAGAGGGCACTATTGATGTCCGTACGGAAGATCTGGCGAAAGAGCGGCTCAGGCAGTTGGGCTACAGAATAGTCAGGCTGAAAGCTGCAAAGCCGAAGTTCAATATCCGTCAGTCAATGCCGACCCTTTTCGGCGTAAAGTCACGGGACGTCACTGCTTTCTCACGTCAACTAGCCACCCTCGTTGAACGGGGAATCAATGCGTTCAGCGCTCTCCAGATACTGAAGGACCAGATTCGAAACCCCGCTTTCAAGGAAGTTGTCATCGGTATGATTCAGGACCTGGAGCAGGGCAGTTCTTTCGCTGACGCAATCGGCAGGCATCCCGAGGCGTTTCCCCGCATCTATAGACGCATGGTGAGTGTGGGCGAAAGCACAGGAAATCTCCAGGTGGTCCTGAGGCAGGTAGCTGAGTATATCGAGAAGGAGAAGTCGGCGGTCAAGAGGGTTAGGAAGGCTATGATTTATCCTACTCTTGTCTTGTTGCTGGCCTGTGGGGTGGTCACCATCATGATCACCGTGACTTTACCTCCCCTGCTGGATATGTTCGATCAAGTCAACGCGGAATTGCCTCTGCCCACCAAGCTGCTTATAGGCATCGTCGGCTTTATCACCGGGTACTGGTTCTATATCCTGCCTGTAATAATAGGCACGGTGGCTCTGGTTGTCTGGTTTGTGAAGACTCCTGATGGGCGAGAGAGGTTTGACAGGCTGCTTATTAGAACCCCCCTGATTGGGGCAATAGTTGTCCGGCGCGAAATGGCGCGATTCAGCCGCACGATGGCAATATCGATGGATGCCGGGCTGCCGGTAATTGAAACTATGGATTTAATCATCCAGAGCGCGCAGAACAGCATGGTTCGCAGCGCCCTGGATGATGTACGAACGCAGATGCTCGAGGGACGCGGGCTGTTTCAGTCCATGGCTCCGAACGAGCTCTTTCCAGTACTGCTGGTGCAGATGGTAAAGGTAGGAGAACAGGTAGGAACGCTCAGCAAGGACCTGACTACCGTTGCCGATATGTATGAGCAGGACGTAGATGAAAGGGTCGACATGCTGTTGTCGTTGATGCAGCCCGTACTGCTCCTGGGGGTTGGCCTGATTGTCGCTTTCATCGCGATTTCGGTGATCCTGCCGATGTATTCCGTTATGGGGGAGATATGATAGCGCGGAGTTCGAGGTGAGATGGGATGAGACGAGTGTTGATGCAGTGCACAGGGAAGACAAGAATATGTTCTTTAAACGAAGCGGGGATGAGCCTGGTAGAATCTCTGATCGCTGTAGCGATTGCGGCAATTGCGATTACTGCTTTTCTGGCAGCCCTTTCCACAGGTTCCATGGCTGTACAGAGAAGCGATGAGCGCGTTACCGCTGAGAACCTGGTCCGGTCACAGGTGGAGGATATCAAGGGGCAGGATTATTCCAGTTTGGGAGCATATGACACCATAGATGCGCCGGATGGCTATTCTATCGCAATATCAGCCTCGGCCATCGACAGTCGGGATATGAGCGAGATACAGAAGGTCACGGTAACCGTCAGTTATGACGACGGTGCTGTGACAATAGAAGCATATAAGGCAAACCGATGAATACTGGTACTGATCAGAGAGGTGTAACGTTGATTGAAACGCTTATGGCGGCCGGTATAGCGGCGATGATTGTCGCGGTGCTGGGCTCGGCTATATTTCTTTTATACCGGACCACCGAGCGGGGCAATGATCAGTTCAGGGCTCTACACGATATGCAGAACGCGGGTTACTGGCTTACACGAGATGGAGAGAGGGCGGAAACGAGTGAGGTCGGTGGCGCAAGCGGGAATATGACGCTGACTCTGGGATGGACTGACGATGGCGTAGATCATACTGTCACGTACTATCGTTCAGGCACCGGGAGCACCGACCTTCAACGAGATGACAATGACGGCACCGGAACTACAGAGAAGATTGTCGCTCGATATGTATCAAGCATTGATTTCTCTGTATCGAACGAACTTATAACAGCGACTGTAGCCTATTCTCCTGGCGGCCGCTGGGAAGTAAGTGAAGAAGCAGTATACAAGATATGGCCTCGGCCAACGGTTTGAGCGTTCATGAGGACGAAAGATGAAGTGTGAAAAAGGACAGGCGTTACCTCTGGCCATGGCCGCTTTAGCCCTGGGTGCTCTTGTCGTACCAGTGTTCATGAAAAGCGTGAGCGTCAACAGCACTACATCACGGATTTACAGCAGTTCGATGAGACAACTCTACTCCTGCGATGCCGGGGTCGAAGATGCAATATGGTATTTGCAGCAGAGGGAATCGGAAGTGCCGCAGTTCACGATAAACGGCAACGCGGTGAATGTCACCATAGAGGATGAGGGGGGGCAGATTTACAAGGTTACTTCCATAGCTACCAGCGACGACGGAAGCAGTTCCACAGCCGAATCCTATGTCCAGAGCACATCCGGCGGCCCTTCCCTGTTCGACTACGCCGCGGTCAGTCTTGATGGTGATATCAGAATGGATGAAGGAGCGGATATTTACTCCGATCCGGCAGGCGATGGCGATGTTTATGCCAATGGCGGCAACGTTGACCTGAACGATTCCAGCAGTATAGATGGCGATGCTACTGCTACCGGGACAATAGATGTGGCTTCGGGCGCCAGTATCGGTGGCACTCAAACACCGGGAGCTGACACGTTAGCTGGTCTGGCTACGCAGATGGCGCTGCTTGATGCCAAGATACTGTTGTGGAAGGCAGACGCGCAAAACCATGATGTTGAGTGCGTGGATATCGAGTGCGGTGATATTACCTGTGGCAGCTACACATGGAATGACAACTCCACCTGGGAGCCATCACCAGGCACATACGGCAGGGTATATACCAAGAGGCACATGACAATATCCGGTAGCGGTACCTGGATATTCACCGATACGGTCTGTACTGGCAGAGACCTGACCATTTCGGGAAGCGCAGATGTAACATTCCAGGGCACCGTCAAAACCGGCCATGACCTGATAATCTCGACGAGCGGCACGGTTATATTTCAGGACACGGTTTGTGTTGGCCCGGACGGGACTAGATACCTCGATATTTCGGGGAGTGGAACCGTAATGTTCCAGGGTGCGGTCAAAACTACCAGCTACTTGAACATCGAGGATAGCGCGGACGCAACTTTCGAAAGTCGGGTTAGAACCGGGCGAAATCTGGAGCTTTCGACGGGCGGCACGGTCACGTTTCAGGACACGGTTTGCGTCGGTCCGGGTACAACGACCAGAGACCTTGAAATATCAGGGAACGGGGATATCACGTTCAACGGATCGGTCAGTGTCGCCGATATTCTGCAGATCACACAGAGTGTAGATGTCACCTTTGCGGGTACTGTGTTAGTTGACGATGACGTGAGAATTTCCGGGACTGGAACAGTAACATTCGAGGGACCGGTTAAGGTTACGGATAATCTGGAAATTACAGGCAACGGGGGCATGGTAAATTTCGAAGACTCTGTATATGGTGATGATCTCGTAATCGAGAACAGCAAGGTGGTACAGCTTGTAGGCCCTGCTGGCTATGACATCGATAGAATCGGCGTCTATGTCACCAACCAGATTACCATGGAGAACACCGCCCAGTTGCAGGGCAGGCAGAACGTAGTTGCTGAGGATAGGATCCGCTTGTACAACAGCAGCAAGATCAACCCCGCTGTGGTAGATGCCGCAGACATACCGTTTCTTGTTTCCACTGGAGACTACATCAGGCTCTACGGCAGCAGCGAAGTTACGGCGCTGGCATATGCGCCGACCGATGTTAGCAGTGCAATCATGTTAGATTCAAATAGTAAGCTATATGGGTGTGCCATAGGAGACAACATTCGACTACAGGGTTGGAACAGCGAACTTGAATATCCCACGGGTTTAAGCGACCGCCAGGACCTGCAGGATCTGGTTGGCGCTGGGGGTGAGGGTGGGGTAGAGATTCTTTCGTGGAAATGAGCATGGTTGATTTGAAGTTCGTTTACCGGACAGAGCTTACTCTGATGAAGGGGGACATTTGAAGATTAAGTTCTCCACCGTGGCTCTGGTTGTCTGCGTGGTTGCCATCGTAGCAAACGCAGTGCTTGGGGTGATGTATTTCAAGCAGGGGGACGAGCAGGAACTGCTGGCTTCTGAGCTTGATTTAGCTGGAGATGCGCTTATGGAGTACAACGGCAATGCTTCTATCCTCGAAGAACAACTGGCAGTCGTGGAGGCCAGGCTTCTGGAGGAACAACAGGCACTTACTGACGCCAGGCTTGTGGCAGAGCAGTTAAACCCTCTGGACGAGCTCAGTAGCGGGACTATTCTGGACAGGATTCTACAGTTAGCCAAAGAGAGCAAGATAGAGATCGTGGTGATAAGCACACAACCCGAAGGTGATGAAGAGATAGATAGTCTTGCATTTTCTACCTTGCTTATCAATCTGCAGGCGAGAGGCAAGCTTAAAGACCTGGCAGTATTTATCGATCAAGTGGAGAACGGGCAGTTCAGTATAGTGAGCATAAATGAAATAAGCATTGATGGCAGTGGGGAGTCCTATGACACCATCTTGGATTTCTCTGTCTACTATTCGCGGAGTTGAAAGTCTTATTTATTTTAGGTTGGAGGAACTCACGTGTTTGCTGGCAGCTTTGTGACGCTGAATATCGAGTCGAGTGATATAAGATTCCTCGTAATGAGGGGCAGGCGTATTTTAAGCTGGGGCACTATACCTCTGGCACTCGGCCTTATTAAAGGTGGCTTTATACATGACAGCCTGCGGGTTAGTTCAGCCGTCAACGCTCTATTTCTGGAGAAGAAGCTACCCAGGAATGGAGTAATAGCCAGTCTGTCGGGCATCCGTTCTGTCCTCCGGATATTCGGTCTACCCGGATTGAAGCCCAACTTGATGGAGGAAGCTATACGATATGAGGCTGAAAGGGAGATGCCGGTCCCATTGGATGAGATATATCTCTCCCACCAGCGTCTTTCATCAAAAAGTGCGGAAAGAAAAATTTTCGTCATCGGGGTACCACGCGACCTTCTTGACACGGAGATTCAAGCACTGGCGCACGCTGACATCAGACCCGCTGTAGTTAATCTCAAACCCCTGGCGCTGGTCAGAGCAGTGAATCGAGAAGAAGCGTTGATTATAGATATGGAACTCGACACCTTTGATTTAGTAGTGGTCAGTGGTGGCATCCCTGTCATAATGCGTACCGTGGTATCGAGAAGTGCGGGGATGGTGTTCGAGGATAGAATTCCCCAACTGAAGGATGAGCTTGCTCGTACTATAGAGTTCTATAATAGCGGTCTCCCCGAGCGTCCTCTGGAGTCAACGACGCCGGTTTATCTGACTGGACTGCTGGCCGATGATGCCAGTGCTTGCGATCTTGTGAAAGCGGCAATAGACAGCCCGGTTGAGAAATTGGCGCCGCCTGGCAAATTTCCTTTTGATTTTCCGCTTGGCAAGTACGCTGTCAATATTGGTCTTGCTCGCAGACAGTGTTCATCGAAGAAAAGTGCTGTGGCCGGTGGTACTCGTCTACCGGTTGTCAATCCCAATGTTCTTCCCTGGAGACACGGCCTTCGACCGATATCGCCAACCAGCATGCTTTATCCATTGGTGGCATTAGGACTCATAGCGCTGCTGTTCTTTATGTATCAATGGAGTCTTGACGGCGAGACTGAGATCGCCGCTACCCGGAACGAGCTGGTCAGTGTCAATCGACAAATCGATGATATGAGGGAGGTCGTCATAAGAACGGCTAATGCTGTCGAAGATGCAGAGGCGGAAATAAACAGGCTTGAGCAAGAACGCGAGGCTATCCTGGCCTCTGTTGCCGTTCTCCTTGACCTCGGGCCGAGCAGCCTGTCAGAATGCCTGCAGCTTGCGCTTGGCGTTCTCCCCAGGGGAGTTCAGCTCACATCGATATACGAAACATCATCTCAGATCACCCTGGTGGGTGATGCTGATAAGAAATCGAGTGTTGCTGACTATGTTCTCGCTCTGGAGAGATCGGAACTTTTCGGTACAGTTTATGCAACATATTTATCTGAAGAAGATAATGAGCCGCCGGTGACCTTCAGCATCATTGGTGACAATAGTACGGCTCAATAGTGATATCGGGATGCTTCAGTTGGCTATCCGGTCTCAAGCTCGGGACCGCAATCTTGTGGGCACTAAGGCGGATGATGCACTGCGAATGTCCCGTTGAGGTGAAAGCGTGCAGGGCTACGGAAATTTTTCCTGGAGGCGTTTGCGGAAGCCGACATTGATTGAGCTCTTTATAGCGCTTGGCATCTTGGCGTTAGCCCCTGCATATCTAAAAAGACTTGCCTCTCTTTTCCCGGTTCATACTTCTGGTGGCTACTATATCTGCGCCGGTGCCGGCGATATCTCTAGCTATCACTTTGGAAATCTTAACAGGCGCCCGCAGTTTCATATTTGCCATTTCTTCGATCGCCCTGAAGAACAATCGCTTCGGGATTGGTTTATCGGTGCGGACAGGAAGCATTGCCCACTTCGCCCCCTTGATAGGGACCGTTGTGGTTAAAATACGCATCGGCTCTTCCAACTCCTGCGACACGAATTCCTGCCCTTTTTTACATTTGTTTCCTTCCATGGAAACTACTTGGCCGTCTTTAAGCTCCACATCCATCTCGCAGCCGATGGGACAGGTAACACAGGTGAAGTGTTTCCTCACTACATCCATCGTTATCTCTCTGTAATACTGACCGTTATGGATTCAGTAACGCCTTTTAATTTATCCCGGGGCAGTTTCACCCTGATCATTTCGTTTGGCCTGGCGTAAAGCTTCTTAATGTGTATTTCAAGCGGGGAGATGTCTATGCTTACAGGGCTCTCGATTGACCTTTCCGATCGGATGAACAAAGTGAGGTCATCCCGAAAAGAATAGCGCTGGGGAAAGAGCACTCTCACATCCTCCCCTGGAATTACCTCGACTGAATTCCCCGCCTTCTTCCAGTCTCCTGCCGCGTAGCCTGCGGCGTTCCTGCCGGCGGCCATGCCGGTTTGGGCGACGTAATCCACCAGGTCAAATACGGTGGAGACATTACCGCAGGAAAATATTCCGGGCACTGGTGTTTCCATTGTCTCAGTAGTAACCGGGCCTTTTGTGGTTGTGCTGAGCTCTATTCCGGCTCCCTTTGACAGCTCATTCTCCGGGATTAGTCCCACGGAAAGAAGCAGTGTATCGCATGCTATGAATTCTTCACTACCTTCGACCGGCTGCATTTTCCCATTTACTCTTGATACCACAACGCCTTCTACACGCTCATTGCCTCGTATCTCCGTCACTGTATGAGATAAATGGAGGGGGATATCGAAGTCGTTGAGGCATTGAACGATGTTCCTCTTCAAACCTCCGGGATAGTCCATAATTTCGTAAACGCCTTTCACCCGGGCGCCCTCAAGGGTAAGCCTTCTTGCCATTATCAGCCCGATGTCCCCCGAGCCCAGGATGACGATCTCTTTTCCGGGAAGATAGCCGTCGATGTTGACGAATCTCTGTGCTACCCCCGCGGTGTACACTCCGGCGGGACGGGTGCCGGGGATGTTGATGCTCCCCCGGGCGCGCTCCCGGCATCCCATAGCGAGCACAACGCTTTTCGATTCTATCCGGAATACGCCCTTCCCGGGATTTACCGCCGTGACAGTCCTATCAGGGCTGAGGCCAATAACCATTGTGTTCAAGAGGCAGCGCACGTTGGATTCCTCTATTTCCTCGATGAGGCGCTCCGCGTACTCGGGACCGGTATAGTCTTTCTTGAACTGCTCCAGGCCGAAGCCATTGTGTATGCATTGTTTCAGAATGCCGCCCAGTTCCTCCTCCCTTTCGAGAAGAAGGACGTTTTTAGCTCCGCTTCTATCGGCATTGAGTGCGGCGGTAAGGCCGGCAGGCCCGCTGCCTATTACGGTCACATCAGATTTCATCAGCATCTCTAATTGGTCTTTTGAGAACGACGGATTACCCGGGTTATACCGTCATATTATCCTGGGGTATCCTGTGATTTCCGCTATTCTATTGTGCAGCGGGGAAAGTGCAGGATAGACCTTCCTGTAAACCTCGTTAAACAGCCTGTCGTATATCCTGGCGTTCTCCTCTCGGGGGGTGAAGGTCTTCTTCACCCTTACCATGTTGCTCACTGCTTCGGGGAAACCGTCATAAATATTCAAGGCAACAGCGGCATCGATTGCAGCGCCCAGCGCTGACAGATTGCTTGTATGCATTCTGCACGTGGGGAGACCGAAGATATCAGCGGTGATCTGCATGATCTCATCGCTTTTTGAGCCACCGCCGCCGACCCTGAGCTCTCTTATCTTGCTTCCCGAATATTTCTCCATTATTTCCCCTAGTCTGCGCAATTCGTAGGCAATACCTTCAACAATTGCCCTGTAGATATGCATTTTTGTGTGTTCACCGGAGAAGCCTATAATGGCACCCTTAGAGGGCGGGTCATTTTCTCGAGGATGCCAATAGGGCTGGAGAATCAGGCCCATAGAGCCCGGAGGGATTTCCTCCATTTTCCTGTTCAGCAGGTCTTCCGGTTCTATCCCCAGTTTCACTGCTTCTTCCTCCTCATGTTTAGCGAACTCTCGCCTGAACCAGGAGACCATCCAGTATCCTCTCCCCACGAAACCCTCGAATACCCATTGATTCGGGATTGCTGCTCCGAAAGTGAGGAAATCCATCTTGGGGTGCTCAACGTATTTAATGCATGGCGATTCGATGACTGCGGCTGTTCCGTAGCTGATCTCGGCGATGTCGTTACTTATTGCTCCGGCGCCCAGAAGTTCGGATTGCTTGTCCCCCGCCCCGATGATTACCGGTAGCCCCTGGGGCACGCCGAAACTCTGTGCTCCTTCCTCCGAAACCGTGCCAGCGACCTCAGCAGGTGAAATCAGTGGAGGCAGCTTGTCTCTCTCGACGCCGAAAAGCTTGTAGACCACCTTCCAGGGATGCCACCGCAGTCCCTTAAAATCGAGGGGGAGCAGGCCTACGATGGTCGTGGAGTCTTTGAACTGGTTGGTAAGTGCGTAGAAGATATGAGACGAGACGGTGAGAAATATGTGTGTTTTGTCGTAGTTTTCCGGTTCGTGTACCTTGAGCCAGTTAAATTTAGACCTTCTCTGATATTCTTTTAGCTTAGGAGTCATTCTGGAGATTTTAAACACCAGTGACAGGAAAGGCCCGCCGGGGAGCTTGAGCCCCTCTGTTTTACGCTCGTCAAGCCAGGTTATAGCGGGACGAACAGGCCTGCCATCTTCATCAACAGGCACAATTGTGCTTCTGTGGGTGGTGATAGCGACAGCGGCGAGATCGTCCCTGGGAACACCCGAATTCTCAACCACACTCTTCGTTACCTGCTTGGTGATTCTCAGATACTCCTCCGCATCCTGCTCGGCAAAATCAGGTTGAACGGCAAAATAGGGGCTGACAGGATGCGCCTCGCCATATAGCTCATCACCCTTTTCACTGAAGATGAACGCCTTTATATTTTGAGTTCCGCCATCGATGACAATAAAGTGTTTCATTTCTTTACCTGCTTTGTTTTTCCGGTCAGGATAAAGGATTTACCTCCGCTCTTTGTCACCGATTCCTTTTCCATGTTGCCCTCCCTGCTGATGATCTCCAGGACCCTCGGCATGCAGAAGCCGCCCTGGCATCTTCCCATGCCTGCCCTTGTCCTCCTCTTGATGGCGTCGATGCTCTCTGCGGGAATACCTTCGTGCAGCGCATCTACAATCTCGCCCTCGCTGGCGTTTTCACAGCGGCAGACGATATGTCCGTGGAGAGGGTTGATACGGATAAGTTCCGCTCTTTCCTTCTGGTCCAGTTCGGAAAAATGTCTGCTCCTTTTTCTCCTCGGGTTGAAGTTTGAATTCTCAGAAGGGTGCCATTCTTGTATGATGATTTCCCTCATCCTTTCGGCGATAGCAGGCGCTGACGCAAGTCCCGGTGATTGAATGCCCGCAGCGTAGATTAATCCTTTAACCTTTTTAGAAGGCTCGATAATGAAGTCCTCCTTGTATGTCGCCGCTCTGCATCCGGCGAAATGAGTGATGATCTTACCCTTATCGGGTTTCTCATAGCTTGGTTTAAGTCGCTCGAGAACTGGCGCAAATCTGTTGAATAACGCATCAAACCCCGCAAATGTGGTAGAAACATCCTCTCTGTCACAAACCTCCTCTGCCGTTGGCCCGAACTGAAGATTGCCGTCGATGGTGGGAATGATGCCTCCTCCTTTAGAATACTGGCTTCTTTTTTCCGCGACCATGCTAAATGAAGCTAAAACCGTTTGCGCCGGCTGGAACGACTTATCGAAGATAATCGTTTCTCCCTTTCTGGGGTGAATGGTGAAAAACCTGTCTCCGGCGAATTCGGCGATCCTGTCGGCATACAACCCCGCGACATTGATCAGGATGTGCGTTTTGATAGTTCCCCTCGTCGTATCTACTGCCTTGATACTTTCGTCCTCTATTTGGACTCCTGTTACGCCTGTATTTAAAAAGAATTGCACTCCGTTTGCTATTGCGTTCTCGGCGTAAGCTGTGATAAGTTCGAATACAGAGATGATGCCCGTATTCCAGACGAGCACGCCTTTCCTGACGTTTGGGGCAAGTCCCGGCTCAATCGTGTCCAGTTCTGCTCTGCCCAGTATCTTTGGGGCCGGATCTTTTTGTTTTACAGCGATTTCCACTACTATGGGGAGCAACTGTTCTTCGTCAGGGTTTTCGGCCACAACGAGGGTTCCCACGCGTTTGAAATCGACATCGAGTTGACTGGCAACCTCATCGTACATTGCGTTTCCCTTGTAGTTCATCTCCCATTTAAGCGTACCGTGTTCGGTAACGATGGCGGGATGTATCATGGCGTTGCTGTGCGCCGTCTGGTCTATCCCGAGGTCATCATGCCTTTCAATAACAGCCGTGCTAAGGTTGAATCGAGAAAGTTCCCTGGCGATTGCCAGGCCGATCACTCCTCCACCGACGATGACGGAGTCGAACTCTTTCCCGGTCAGTTCATCGGAGACCTTTGGGGGCGTAACGAGGGGTATCTTACCGGGATAATCGATCTCGTTTAGTACTCCTCTTACCTGTTCAAAGCTGGCGGCGATATGCCCGGCATCTACAACGCTCTGATTGGAGGGAAAACGCCCGCTTAATCTGGCAACGCTGTCTTTAACGGATACCGCTGCCTTTTCGCCAGTCGCCTTTTCTATCTCGCCCCGTATGGTCCGTGCCAGCTTCTCTTTAGTCATCGATAATCTGCTCCGAAACAAGTTCGGCTATGTCTTTCATATGCACATCGGATAGGACAGCTTTGCAGGTAGGGCATGCTGAAAGATATATATCGGCAGCGGTTATCTTGAGTTCAGCGGCTCGCATCATACTGACCTTGTCGGCGACTTCACGATTCCCAATTCTCGCTCCGGCCAGCCCGCCGCAGCAGTGTGTGTCCTCGCCTGAGTAAATTGGCTCCTTTATCTCAAGCCCCAGCGCGTCGAGGACCTTTCTGGGAGCTTTGGTTATGCCCATATCGTTGGCAAGGATACAGGGATCGTGGAAGGTTGCCGTAGCATTTCGCCTCTTTAACTTTATTTTCCCTTCTTCGAGTAGGGCGTTAAGAAATTCGGTAGTGTGGATAAATTCTACATCGAGATCAACGCCTGCTTCATGGTACATCTCTGTCATCATTTTCATACAGGTGGGGCAGTCTGCGATAACCTTCCGCAGCTCTCTTTTTTCGAGTTCCCCTTTCATTTTCACCGCTGCTTTCCTGAACCCTTCTGTGTCTCCGGCATAATAGAGCGGTGCGCCGCAGCAGATATCGGCGCCGCCGAACTGGTGGACCTGCTCCCTGCTCGTTGAGACTATCCTGTCCATGGCCTTCAACAGCTCCTGATCATTGTATGCGGAGCAGGAAACGAAATAGCCGAGGTCGCCCGTTCCCTTTTGAATAAGCTGCCGCTCGCCGTGCGGATTGCCAAACTTCGTGAAGGTTTCCACTCGCTTCCTGGTCTCTTCCGGTAACATACCCTCCTGGAAAGCATGGCTCCGCCCTATCTGAATGAATTTCCTCAGGTCGTAGTTATCGTAGATACAGTGTATTTTGCATGCCCCGCACATGGCGCTCTGGAACATCACCTCAAAGAAGCCCGGTTGATCTTCGAGTAATTCGTTCTCTTTGTATAGAATGAGACGTGCTAATTTCTGTGGGGTGATCGTTTCCTTTCCCGTGGCGAGATACGTGGGGCAACTGTATTTACACATGTTTGCGCACATTGCGCAACTGGTGACCTTTTCCAGTTCCTTCTTATCTTCCATCATCGACCAGTTTTCCTCTGTTCAGAACGCCATTCTGGTCAACGGCAAGTTTAATCCTGCGGAGCAGCTCAACCCCGCTGTCGCCCAGTTCCTTCCGCATAAACGGCTTTCTCCAGTATCCAATCCCGTGATGGTGGCTGATAGAGCCGTTGTTTTTTAGAGTGGCTTCCATGGCAGCAGTCCATGTATCCTCGTAGTATCGGAACTGGTCTTTGGGGAAACCGGCGAACGTGATGTACAGGCAGGCTCCTTCGGGATAGAAATGCGAGAAATGACCTGAAACCATCACCGAGCCATCAATTGCGGTCATTGAGGCTAGCATATCCTCATAGAGCTTCGCGGCGTCTTTAAATAAACAGGAGACCTCGATTGTGTCCACAACCGCCCCCTGCTGCATTATGACAGGGCCCAGGCCGATATCGAAACGTTTTTCGAGCCATATATTAGCAGGGTCCTCTCCCACGGGAACCCCGTCGTTTTCCTCAGCGATTCTTTTGATTACCTTGCTTTCAAGCTCCACGAAATCCGGCTCGCCTTCGGAGACGAAGATAACCGTTACTTTATTTCCTATTTCCGGGAAGTACCTGTCGCTTTCAGCTTCGTCAAATATTCTTACCACTGCGGGCCTGGCATCGCCTCTCAGAATCTTCCGCACAACCTCCAGCGCTGCTCCAACAGAACGGAAAATAAACGATTGTTTCGCTGTCGCCTCCGGCAGGGGATGCACCGATACCATCGCCTTTGTCACAATGCCCAGAGTGCCTTCACCGCCCAGGAACAGGTCTTTCAGCGAAGGCCCCACCGAGCGCCTGGGGACCGGCCTGATATTGAGGAACTCCCCATCTGGCAGCACCACCTCCATTCCCAGGACCATGTCTTCGATTTTCCCGTATTTTGTAGAAAACTGACCTGCGGCACGTGTAGAAATCCATCCCCCAAGGGTAGAACAGTACAGGGACTGGGGAATATTCCCCGGTGAATAGCCCCTGTAGTTCAGCTCCCGCTCCAGATTTGCTCCGATAATCCCTGCTTCAAGCTCGGCAACGAGCGATGTTTCATCCAGTGAGATAAACCTGTTCATTCTCTGGAGGTTCAGGATGGCGCTCCCGTCCGTGGGAATGGCGCCGCCGAGCACACCTGAACCACCACCGAATGGCGTGATATGCACCTTGTACTCATTGGCGCATCTCAGGATACCCTGTATCTCCTCACGGTTCCCGGGGGATATGACTGCGCAGGGAAGAGATGGCAAGCTGCCGTGCTGTGAGAGGAGCACCCCGTACAGCCAGTAGTCGAGGCTGTAGGAAATAAGGTCGCATTCCTTTTCCGAGACATTCTCCTCGCCGACGATGCGTTTCACCTTTTCAATAAACCCGGGAGGCGCCGCCCCTTTTGGCGACAGATAGGTCTTTACAGTCATTGCCGTCGGTCGCTTTCCAGAATATGGGGTGCCGAAGAACTGAGTTTTTCCCAACCGCGTATGTTCATGCCCTATGCCTGGCGGTTTTCTGTCGCCATAGGGTATCACCTTTCCCACAGGTTATCAAGCATGTTCAGACTGCAAACCTGATTCTTCCTTTCGGGACTTTTTGTTTTATTCCAAATGTTGCATGTACTCTTCGGACGTAGGAGTTTTCTTGACAGGTGAGCACTGACTCGGGAGGGGAGAAAGGAGTAACTCACGAAATCATCCTTTAGGCAACTAAGTCTATTAAGCCCTTGGTGAGAAATGCGTCGCTCGTATCGCGGCGTATGCTAAAGATGTAGCAAGGAGCCTTTTACCCTATTTGAGCGCTTACTGCGCCTTCGTCTTCTTAATCTCTTCTTCTCTCAGCGCTCTCTTGAATATCTTATCTGTTACGGTCAGGGGCAGCTCATCTACGAACTCGATGTATTTAGGAACAGCATAGGCGTCGAGCCTGTCCTTACAGTAGGCGATGATATCATCGGCAGTGAGCTTGCCCTTATAGTCCTCCCTCGGCCTGATAAAAGCCTTTATCCTCTCGCTGCCCGGGCGCTCGGGGTCTGGTATGCCCACCGAAGCAGCCATGGCGACCCCGGGGCATTTAAACAAAACCTCGTCGACCTCTGTTGTGTAGACCTTATACCCCGAGATATTTGCCATGTCCTTGACACGGTCCTCAAGAACAAAGTAACCGTCCTCATCCATTCTGCCGATATCACCGGTATGGAGCCAGCCGTTGTCCAATCCGCTGCCAGGCGTTGGCCAGTACCCCTTCATCATCTGGGGAGCGCGAATGAGTATCTCGCCGCTTTCGCCCGCACCAAGCTCCTCGCCTGACTCCAGGTCGACTATTTTAACCTCTGTATCGGGGATAGGCAGGCCTATACCCAGTTTCTCCTTGGCAACGAAGCCGGTTATCTTGGAGAAGCACGAGAGATTGGCATGGGTGATGGGCCCGCATTCGGTGAGACCATAGCCTTCGGTTACCGGCATCATGGTATCCCGTTTGATGGCATTGAAGGTCTCCTCGGGAAGAGGGGCGGCACCTGACAGGAACATGATAGGCAGTCTGCCCACTTCATCCTCGGCTATCCGCATTAGGTGAGTGGGAACAACATCGACCAGCAGGGGGCGGTGCTCCTTCATAAGGGCTATAGCCTGGCGAATATCCCGGGGGTCGGAAACCAGCAGCACTCGCATTCCCAAGGCAATGCTGGCTTGTACCCCAATGTGTCCCCACGAGTGGAATATGGGAATGACTATCTCCGAGGCGGCCTTCCCTTTGACCCCCGGCCATAATGGTTCAAGTATCCACATAAACTGATATACGTTGCAGGCCCTGTTGAAGTGGGTCAGCATTACCCCTTTTGGTACTCCTGTGGCCCCGCCGGTGAAGGAAAGGTAGGCCAGATCCTCCTCAGGATCGATGTCAACTTGAGGGGGTTTTGGTTCGTGCTCTGCTATAAGGTCTTTGAACTGATAGGCACCTGATACTTTTTTTACCTCTGGCTCCCTGGTAGAGTAGTCCATATGTGACGTAACTATTACATTCTTGAGTTTCGTTTTATCCTTTGCAGAGAGCACTCGACTGGCGGCCTTGGTTGAACAGATTACTGTCTCCGCTCCTGATTCGCCTATCTCATATTCCAGGTCGTGTACTTTGTGCAGATGGCTACAGGGCACGAGGGCAGCCCCTGTCTTCGATACAGCGTAATCTGTGATGATGAACTGCGGGCAATTTGGCAGGACGGTGACTACTTTGTCCCCCTTCTTCACCCCCAATCCGGCGAGGGCATTCGCGAACTTGTCTACGAGAGTCCTCAGCTCGCTGTACTTCATTCTATTTCCCAGGAACTCGATTGCGACCTGGCCGGGATACGCGTCGGCTGAGTCATCGAGGAACTTGTGCATGGGTACCCTGGGGTACGGTTCAAGGCTCTTCTTCAGAGGGTAAGGCCCCAGCTTATAATGATTAAGCCAGGGCTTATCACTTCCCTTTATCTTCTCTGTCATTGGAGGTCCTTTCTGTCACTTCCGTATATCAGGGGTATGACCTTCAAATTGGTTGATTTCTACATGATTGTACAACAAATTGTTACTTCAACCAACATGGTTGCTGTGTCTGGCTTTGGTTGCGGAAGAGAGCGCAATGAAAGCACTGTTCGTGCAACTGCCTCTTTCTTGGCGGTCGCAGTACCATTTTACTATCTGTAGTCGAGCGAAAGGACCATTGTGCGCAATATGGTGGGTATGCTAGTGTCCGATTGTATGACAGTCAAGGATTATCTCATTCTTGGTGAGAGACTTGATTGCAGAGATGGGTTTTTCGGCGAAGTCAGACTGGGAACGGTGCTGGTCGAATTAACGAGGATGGGGGGAAAATACTGTTCAAGGTGTTCCCCCTCACTTGTTGACATAACTACATATAAGAAGGTAGACAAAATGCATAAAGAATCTGAAGAGAACTTCGGGCGCTTTTTGGAGGAAATGAATGACTGCTACTGTGTAGTCCAGGGGTCAAAAGTGGTCTTCGCCAACGAAAGAGGCGCTCAGATGTTTGGATACCAACGGGATGAGGTTATTGGCAGGGACATTCAGGAATTTCTACCATCGCACATAGTGAAGGGGTTAAGAGAAACACATATAAAGAGAAGGCGCGGCGAAAGTGTACCGCCGCAGTATCAGGCGACGTTAATAAGGAAAGATGGAACAGCTTGTCCCGTCGAGTTTGGGGCAAGGGTTATCGAGTATGCGGGCAAGCCTGCGATCTCGCTTGTTACCAGAGATATTACAGAGCGGAAGCGGATAGAGGAAGCACTCCGCGAGAGCGAGGCGCGCTTCCGGACAGTTTTTAGAGGAGCGGCGATAGGCATAGCGCTCGTGGATATTAATGGAAAGCCCCTGGAGATCAATCCTGCATTAGAGCGGATGCTTGGTTACAGCCCGGAAGAGATTGGCAGCATGGTTGTGTCTGATTACCTCTATCCTGAGGACGCGATGACAGACGCGTGGCTTTTCCGGGAAATGGTGGCAGGTAAGAGAGACCAATACGATATTGAGAAGCGTTATACCCGAAAGGACGGAGGGATAGTCTGGGCCCGCCAGAGCCTCTCTCTCGTTCGGGATGCTGAAGGCAAGCCTGAGTTCATCATCGCAATGATGGAAGATATTACTGAGCGGAGGCGGGCAGAAGAAGAGAGACAGAAGCTGGAGCAGCAGCTTCAACTTGCGGGAAGACTGGCTGCTGTCGGTGAGCTGGCAGCAGGTGTTGCACACGAATTGAACAATCCCCTTACTGCGATACAAGCCTTTGCTCAGTTTCTCTCAGCAAAGGAAGGCCTGGATGCTGCCGTGCAAAAAGATGTCGAGACTATATACAGGGAGGCGTGTCGCGCTACCAGAATCACCGGCAATTTGCTTTCCTTTGCCTGCAGGCATGAGCCCGAGACACAACCTATCTGTATAAACGAGACCCTTAGTAAAAGTCTGGAACTTCATGATTATCAGATGAAACTGCGTAACATAGAGATATTGCCAGAGCTTGCCCCTGACCTGCCGATGAGTATGGCTGACCCTCATCAGATGCATCAGGTTTTCGTTAACATCATCACCAACGCGGAGCAGGCTATGACCGAAGCCCACGGCAAAGGAAAGCTTAGGGTCAGAACGCAAAAGGCGGGCAAAATGGTTCGGATAAGTTTTATTGACGATGGCCCTGGTATTTCGGAAGAGAATCTCAGAAGGGTATTTGACCCCTTTTTCACCACCAAGGATGTAGGACAGGGAACTGGACTCGGGCTCAGCATCTGCTACGGTATCGTTCAGGACCACGATGGCCATATTTATGCCAGGAGTAAGCTCGGCAAAGGTACGACCTTTGTGGTAGAGATACCCATGGTTACGGAAGGCCAGCTTGTCGCAGAATCGAACAGCTTTACCGGGACTCGGAGTGTCTACTGAAGACGAGGCGAGGGCAGTGGGGTTGCCTGTTATTTATCTTGCTGGAAAACCTTGAATGTGTATACATGACGTTACGAAGGCTGAAAGATAATGTGCAATACCCTCGACCACCTTTGGACCGGGCTTTCAATTTCTCATCAATATTATTATGATGTATTTTCCTTATCTTCGGTGTGAGTAACGCTGTGGGCGGATTCGGTGGAATTTTTGTGTTTCTGCCTCATCTCTTCGAGGCGCTCCTGATAGTGGGAATCGAGATTCTGTCGGATTTGCTTCCATTCCGGAGAGGTCTCAAGGGCCGGCTGAACCGCGGAGCCGGATATTCCCTTTGACTCCAATTCATTCCGCTTGGCTGTCTCTAGCGCACTCAGATTCTCATGCCTGGCCTTTTCAATAGCACTCTCATATTCCTGGATGAGGTCTCTGATGCTCTGTACAATTCCGGAGTCTCCAGGTAGCTGCTGGATGGCGTTTAGTATCTTGTCGTTCCTCTCAACAGGCACCACGTCAATTCTATCTAAGAGATGATTGAGTAGATGGTGGCTGGTAATGTGCCGGTCTTGCTCTGCGCGTCCGGCCAGTTCTATCTCAATATCTCGAAGAGGCAATCCGTTCAGGTAGCGTTCTGCTAATGCTTCTCCCGCTGCCGCAAGTTCCTCGTTCTTTAATCTCTGTTTTTCATCTTCAGATAGCGCACCCAGCCTTTGGGCTTTCTCCAAAGCGATCTCCAGTGCGCTTTTTATCTTGTCGTCATTGCCCGGCATGCTACTCGCCTCCCATTCATGCAGGCGCTGACATTGGCTAAGCCTGCAGTGGCAGTAATTAGAGATAGGGGAAAATGTGTTTTCTTATAAGCTCGAAGTTGCGCTTTATCTCATCAGCGCCCACTATGATTCCGGGGCTGCCGTATTGATGACCGGTTAGTAAATATTCGATTTCCAATTGCGCAACCCTCTCTATGCTCTCCTTGAGCAACTGGGCGTTGCCGCCCGGAATGTCTACCCGCCCGGTACTGCCGTAAAAAATCAGGTCTCCGCCCATGAAAACCTTTGCCTTCGGCCAATAAATGGATATGTGACCTTGCGAGTGGCCGGGGGTAAGCATTATTTGGGCGATTAAATCTTGCCCGAGACGCAACTCGCCCTCCGTGAGGTAGAAATCCGGGTTAAGTTCTGGGAACTCGAAGCCCATTTGTTTGAGTGCGTTTGCCATTTCACCGCCCGCCAGCTTGAGAAAGTCGTCATCACCCCTGCCAATGGCGACCTGCGCTCCGCTCATTCTCCTGATTGATTCAGATGCTCCGTAATGGTCTGGATGCGCATGAGTATTAAGTATTAGACCTACGTCTTCTATCTCTATTCCATCTTTACGCATCTCGGAAATCAGCCGGTCCAGGCAATTCTGCCTGGCCTCATTAGTTACCATTCCCGGGTCTACTAGGACGTGTTTGTCTTCAGGAAGGGCTTTCGCCACGAGGTAAGAGTTGCAGTTGTTGCCATACGTCTGCAATTCGCTCATGTTAACGCCCGGCCAAAGATAGGCATAGAAGTTATCTACCAGGTTCAACTCGCCCCCTATTTTTAGAATTATTCTGTTGAGATGAATTATAACATCAGGACGGCAAGGAAGTCAGCAGTTCGGTATAACTGGCGAGAAAAATCCAAAATTGCACATCCCGGTTGCTTGACAAAAGCCAGCCCGCGAATTAAAGTTTGCGTTGTCTGATTGTCCCAGTTCGGTAGCTTGATAGACTATGGTAGAGCAACAGGACAATGTGCTAACTCAAAGGGAGCGAGAGGTACTTGCTCTCGTTGGCCGCGGGCTGACCAATCAGGAGATTGCTGAACGCCTGTTTACATCCACCAGTACGGTCAAGCTGTGCCTGCACCACTCATGCCGCAAGCTCGGGGCACGAAACAGGGCACAGGCGGTCATCTTAGCCCTGAAGCGGGGAGCCTTTGATACTCAGGACATGTATTCCCTCGATGAATTAGCGGACCTGCTTGCTTCCTTGGGACCGGAGACGATAGAGAAAGTAGCCCAACTGCTGAAACGACGGCTCGGTCAGGGACAGCCCTTGTCAGACGTCGGACAACTCATGGGATCCTCATGACGATTGATTTTCCCCGCAGGTTCCTTTATTCCCACACGGTTATCTGATCTTTCGGTTTGCCTTACGGTATTATAGGAGAATGCGCAATTCGGCCCTATCTTACGGCGGGGTCTTAATCGACTCCAGTCCCTCCTGCCGAGGGAGCGGAAAACTAATCTAAAGTTGGTCGGAAATACTTGAAAAAGGCGTTTTATTATAGTACCTTACCTTTCACAATGACTTCTGTTCTTCAGGGGAAGCTGATGTTCAAACTTCACCCTCTGCTCCCACTGCGAGTTTGTTCGTGTAAAAGAACCCTTTTATAGCGATTTCCGTTGATAAGGTGAGTGGTAAATGACAGAGCAGGCTTTATCGGGCGGCCGGGTACTGGATTTGACCCACTATGTCGCCGGCCCCTACTGCACCAAGATACTGGCTGACTATGGCGCTGATGTGGTGAAGGTAGAAAGGCCGGGAGCAGGGGATCCTGCGAGAAGCATCGGCCCATTTCCTGGTGATATAGTCAATCTGGAGAGCAGCGGCCTGTTTCTATACCTCAACACGAATAAGAAGAGCGTCACACTAAACCTTAAGAGCGCTTCGGGAGTGGCGATTTTGAAGGAACTTGTAAAAGGGGCGGATATCGTAATTGAGAACTTCAGCCCGCGGGTGATGCCCGGTCTGGGACTTGATTACGAGACCCTGAAGGAGATAAACCCTGGCCTGGTAATGGTTTCTATTTCGAACTTTGGGCAAACGGGGCCTTATCGTGATTACAGGGCAACCGATTTAAGTATATGGGGATTCAGTGGCATACTTTACGAGTGCGGCGAACCAGACCGCGAGCCTTTAAAAATGGGTTCCAACGTCTCGGAATACGTGGCTGGCCTTTACGGTGCGCTAACTTCACTCTCCGCCCTCTACTATCGGGATGAGGGCGGTATCAGTCAACATATAGATGTCTCAATCGGAGAAACACTGCATACTATGCAGCCTTCCATGACGCTCGTTTTCTGTTACATGGAGTTTATAAGGAGGAGGGCGGGCATACATTTTCCATGGGGTATTCTGCCGTGTCTGGATGGGTACGTTGGCTTCTTCCTTCCCACTCAAACTCACTGGGAATCGCTGTGTGTCCTTATCGGAATGCCCGAGATAAGGGATAAACCGGAATATGAGACCCCTCTACACCGTGAAGAGCGTCGAGACGAGATACAGGGACTCATCGTTGACTGGCTGAAGGACAAGCGGATGGAGGAGGTTTTCCATGCGGCACAGGAACTGAGGTTGCCGTTAACTATGGTGCCAAATCCTCAGCAGCTTTTTGAGATGCCCCAGCATATAGATAGGAAGTATTTCACTGATATCGACCATCCCTCGGCAGGGAAGCTGACTTATCCCGGTGAACCGTTCAGGCTTAGCCGGACACCATGGCACGCCGGGCGTGCCCCCCTGCTGGGTGAGCACAACGAGGAGATATATTGCGGACGACTGGGCTACAGCCGGGAGCATCTGCTGAAGCTGAAAGATGAAGGAGTTGTATAAGGTGTTCGAGCTACATTCAACAGGGGGTAGACCGTGTCAGCATTGCCGCTTCAAGGTGTAAGGGTAATCGATGCCTGCATTTATTGGGCGGGGCCGATGGCTACGGTGCTATTGGCGGATCTGGGAGCCGAGGTAATAAAGATCGAATCGGTACAGCGACCTGATTATTTAAGGCTACTGGGCGGATGGCCTACTCCGGATGGATACGAATGGTCGGCTGCATTTAACGGGACTAACAGAAACAAGTATGGGATTACTCTGAATCTAAACCACCCTCGCGGCAGGGAGGTCTTCAAGAGTCTGGTGAAGATCGGTGACGTTGTTACTGAGAACTTCAGCCCGCGTGTGATGGAGAACTGGGGCCTTAGCTATGATGTTTTGAAGAAGATAAATCCTCATCTGATTATGCTCTCGATGCCTGGATTCGGGACTACCGGCCCCTGGCGGAACTACGTAACCTTTGGGCCCAATGTGGAGATGGTGTCTGGTATGCCTACAATAAGCGGTTATCCTGGTGGGGAACCCATGATGACAGGGTATATAGCAGACCCCATCGCTGGACTGATGGGCGCGGTCGCAGTAGTTGTCGCACTACAGCACCGCCACCATACAGGTGAGGGCCAGTATATAGATATGTCACAGATGGAGGCTGTTACTGCCTTAATGGGAGGGCCTATCATGGAGTACGCCATGAATAAAAGGATGCAACCTCGTAGAGGTAATCGGCACCCATCAAGTGCTCCTCATGGCGTGTATCGCTGTAAAGGTGATGATCAGTGGGTAACTATTACGGTGTCATCGGAAGAGGAATGGAAACGGTTCTGCGATGCAGTAGAGAATCCTTCATGGGCGAACGAATCAAGATTCAATGACAACGCAAGCCGCCTCGAGAATCACGATGACCTGGACAGGTTGATCACCGAATGGACCAGCCAACGGGAAAAGGCAGAGGTAACGCAGGTCCTACAACGAGCTGCGGTAGCATCCGTGCCTGTGCTCAATTACGCAGAGGTAATGAACAATCCCCATATAGAGGAAAGGGGTCTCTTTGAGACGGTTAATCGTCCGGTTACGGGGACTCATCCGTATCCCGGTTTTCCCGTTAAATTATCTGAGACGCCAATTAATATCCGAAGGCCGACTCCAACGCTTGGGCAGGACAATGAATATGTTCTTACCGAGTTGCTTGGAATGAATAAGGATGAAATCGAAAAGCTCGCGGATGATGAAATAATCGGCACGAGCCCGCTGGGATGGCCCTACGCAACCACAGATAGGGAAGAGGCGATCTCGAGACTGAAGGATATTCATGGCAAGGATGCTTGAAATAATAGCCATGTTTGATAGTGTGTACTCTCAATCAATTTACGGCTAGTACATGCACTGTTATTATGCTGAAACTTGGGTTGGACGGCGGTAGAGGGAATTTATCTCTGCCCAAGGATTGCTGAGACAAACGCAGCCGTGTAAAACGGTCTAACAATACTGATGAGAGGAAATTGTAGTAATGAAGAAAGATTACGATGTTGTAATTGTGGGGGGAGGCCCCGGAGGGCTGGCAATAGGGTGTCTGTTATCCAGGGAAGGGCTATCTTCAGCGATAATAGAAAAAGCGCCAGCCCTCGGAGGCAGATATCGTTCCGTCGATTTCCACGGCTGCCGGGTGGATTGTGGAACTCACTTTCTGGCATCGATGGTTGGTCCAGTAGAGAACACTTCTATTTACAGGATGTTCAAATTTCTGGGTCTGCCCCTGGAATATAAGATAGTCCCTTGGGCAATGGGACTGGTTACTCAGGAGAAGCCTGGCGAAGTTGAGTATATGGCGATGGATCCGAAGCTGGGTGCTGCGAACTTCTTCAAGTTTTTTGCAATTGCAACGGGCGTCGATATGAGCGATTCGGCGAAAGGCGAGCTGATGAGAGTCGCAGAAATAACGGCGGATATGTCCGACGAGGAGTGTCATAAAGTAGTGAGCATGTCCTTCGCCGACTGGATAGACCAGAACGTTACCGACCCCATTGCTAAGGCGGTGATGTACGGTATGGAACCCGTTGTCGGTGCTTCCCCTAAAGACATAAATTTCGGATATGTCGCTAAAGGGTTCGGCGCCTTCAAGAGTCATGGGGCTACTCTGATCTGGTACCCAAAGAATGATACGCTGGAGGGAGCGTTTATCGCTCCTATGGCCAAATACTATAAAGAACACGGCGGCGAGATCATCACGAACAGGACGGTCACCAGTATAGATATCGATGATGGGGGCACGAAAGGGGTAGTTGCATCAGACCTCGGTAACTGCTTTCTACTGGAAGAATACGGTGCCCGCGCTGTTGTATGCGCTATCCCGATCTTCGAAGCGGTGGCAAAGAACATCATCAGGCCCGAATTTATTACGGAGGATTGGGCTGAGTCCATAAGACGGTGCGAAGCCCTGTCCGGCCCCGACCTTGCCGGATTCTTCCTTCTCCGTGAGAAGGTTATCCCAACGGATGGATACGGCTGGATTCATATCTTCGATACTGATTACGGCATACCTACTTATATGGGCGATATGGCACTTGGATCTTTTACCAATGCCACAGAGCTGCCGGGGAAACAGCTCGTAGCCTCCCTGGCAGTAGGCTCTACACCTCTTTGCCAATTCGGCCTTCACCCGACGATGGATAAAGTGCGCGAGGCACATAGAAGATGGAAGGAGTCCGCTGAGAAAGCGTTCCCCGGATTTAATAAGGCCATCGAATACGAAGGGATGAACCTGCAATTGAATTTCACGAGGTACGCTTATGCTGTTGTTGATACTGAACTCGACATACAGTCACCGAATATTCAGGGGCTCTATTTTGCGGGTGATTCAATATGGGCTGTGGGCGACGCGATGTCCGATAAGTGTTTTCAGATAGCCTTCCCGTTATGCGAGAGGATTGTGAACTATATTCGCTCATAGGGCTGAAGTGTTGAGTTGGGAATCGGTGGAATGAGGCCGGCTTAGTCTAACGAAGAGTAGGAGGAAAAGATGCGTAAGCTTCTTAGGGTCAATCTCTCCAGCGGTCAGATAAAGGAAGAGAGTATTCCCAAAAAGATAGCGGACGCCTATGTGGGCGGGCGCGGTTTCGGTACGAAGTATGTTTATGATGAGATTCCGGCGGGTACCGATCCGCTGGGGCCGCAGAACAAGCTCATGATCGGCACCGGGCCGCTGGCGGGAACTGGTGCCCAGTCGCTCTCAAAGTGGATGGTCTGTACCAGGAGCCCGCTTACCGGGACCTACACCCGCAGCTCGGGAGGCGGCGATTTCGGGGCATGGCTTAAGTGGGCCGGACTCGAGCTCGTAATCATAGAGGGCAAAGCGGATAAACCGGTCTATCTGAACATTAAAGATGGTAAATATGAAATCCTCGATGCGACTGACCTCTGGGGCAAAGACACCGTGCAAACACAGGACTACCTGCGAAAGAAGCACGGAACCAAAGCAAGGATGTTCTGTGTCGGGCCTGCTGCGGAGAGGATGGTACGTTTCGCCGGGATATTCAGCGGCAGCCGCGCCGCCGGACGCGGTGGTACAGGTACGGTAATGGCATCGAAAAATCTGAAGGCGGTGGTGATAGAAGCCGCTCGAACCGAGGACCTGGCGGATCCGGGTGAATTCAAGAAGCTGGTACGGCAGCAGGTTAAGGGCTATAAGGAGGCTATGGGATTCGAGCCGTTCCGCGACTATGGGACTCCCATGGGGGTTGATTATCCCGGTTTCGGAGCCGGCTCTTTTCCGGTGCTTAACTTCCGGCGCGGAGACCTGGAGGGCTGGGAGAAGCTCTCATTCATGCAGTATGCCGCGATTACACAGAAGCACACTGGCTGCTACTCCTGCATGCTCAAGTGCGGGAAAGTCCGTCAGGTTGCCGATGGTCCGTATGCGGGAGCCACGAGTGAAGGGCCGCATTACGAGACGATATGGGCATTTTCGGGACCGACGGGATGCACCGACGTCGGAGCAACGGTAGTTGCCGACCGTATGTGCCGTGATCTGGGAATCGATACGATCAGCACCGGCGGTGTCATCGGCTTTGCCTACGAGCTGTTCGAGAAGGGCATTCTAACGGTCAAGGATACGGATGGGCTGGTTCTGAACTATGGAGACCCCGAGCCTATGCTCAAGCTCATCGAGAAAATAGGGAACAGAGAGGGGCTGGGCGATATCCTTGCCGAAGGTGTTAAGCGGGCGGCCGAACGTATCGGTAAAGGCGCGGGGAAATATGCCATGCATGTTAAGGGCCAGGAGTTGCCCGGGTACGAGCCGAGGGCGATGAAGGCTCTGGGTATGAATTACGCTTTGAGTACCGTGGGGGCGAATCACTGCTACGGCTATGCGCAGCAGGAGATAGGCAACCCGAGGCCGAGGATTTTAGACGCTGCCGCTGACGAGGACAAAGGGGATGTGGTGAAATACAACCAGGATTACGTCGCTGCGCTTGAACTGGCACTGGCCTGCACTTTCCCGGGCAATAATCTGGAGTGCTTCGGCCTGGAGATTCTGTCAAAGATGCTGGTTGCGGCATGCGGTGAAAAGAAATTCGGG
Organism: uncultured Dehalococcoidia bacterium; assembly: GCA_964453665.1. Taxonomy (GTDB): domain Bacteria; phylum Chloroflexota; class Dehalococcoidia; order SZUA-161; family SZUA-161; genus DAOUTY01. Next base: position 34,041 of record CAYVQT010000005.1, read on the forward strand.
AGTGAGGACTATCTCTGGCAGGCTGCGGAGCGCGTCTACAATCTGGAGCGCTGTTTCAACATCCGGGAGGGATTCACGCGAAAGGATGATGCCCTGCCTGAGAGATTTTACACCGAGCCCCTGAAGGGAGGGCTCCGCGACGGTGAGGTAATAAGGAAGCCGGATGCGATCATAGACGAATACTATGATGCCAGGGGTTGGGACCGCAACGGCATACCTACAAGGGAAACGCTTAACAGATTGGGGCTGGAGGATGTAGACAGGGACATTGCCAGGTTCCGGAGCTAGATATAATCACGGAAATATAACTATAGTATCTCGTATATATGGTCGATGGTTTTTTTAAATGCTGCCAGTAAATTTGTGGATAGGTAGGGGATGAGGTTTAGCAGCAGCATAATAATCAATGCGCCTCCGGATGATGTTTTTGCTCTGGTCGACAATCTGGAAGACTGGCCTCAATGGATACCGTCCATCAAGAAGATAGAGAAAGTATCCGAAGGCCCTTTGAGAGAAGGCTCTCAAATTCGTGTTACGGCCAGGTCTGGCATAACGATAGAATTGTTGATGACACTCACTGAGTTTATACCCGGGCAGCGTGGCATATTAGAGGGGAGCATCTGGGGTACCAGAATGGTGCGCTACTACAATTTCGAGGCGGTAGAGCAGGGAACGAAGCTTACTGCCGGGGGCGAAGTAACCGGGCTGCTGGCTGCGCTGGTTCGGCGCGGCGGTCAGAGACTATCAGAGGAGATTGTACAGGCGGCAAAGCAGAAAATTGAAGGTTCTTAGAATAAGGAACATTGATCACAACCCGGCTTATTCCGATAAATAAGCCGTCAGTAACAAGCTCCACGACGTTCGGTATTTCGGCAGTCCCCGGAATCAGCTACAAAATCGGCCTACAAGCCAGCCTAAACCAACAGGGATAGCCACACAAATACCGAGCAGAGCAACCCGGCTAAAAAGAAACCACGAAACGCGGACTGATATTTTACTCCATTCCATATCTCGTTTCCTGATGAATCATGTGTCAATGTGCGATATTATATTGCTATAAGGTTTTGGAATATGCCTGTCAAGCTCAATGACGTTTGTCGGATTCACCTCCATTGTGTATGATACCAGAAAAGGGGCAGGGAATGAACAATTGGGTGTGGGTGAATTTTATCGAATTGACGGGAAATGCTAAATAGACATAACATCAACACATTGAAAGAGGTAGACAGTAGGTGATACCATGACTGAAAAATCAGATTTTATAGTGATCTGCACAGTTCAGGGTGAACTCCAGGCCAGCGTGATGAAGTCGCATCTGGAAAGCGAGGGGATTCCGGTTCTGCTCGAGTATGAAAGTGCGGGCAGAGTATTTGGCCTGACTGTGGATGGTCTGGGAGCAGTTAGAATACTGGTTCCGCAGGAACTGGCTGAAGAAGCAAAGCATGTAATTGAGCCCAGGGAGATAGAGCAAGCTGAAGAGTAAAAGGGGGGAAAATGGCAGAGCAATGGAATGTGATAGCAAGAGTAATAAGTCAGAAAGGAAGTTGTGAGGCTGGACACAAAGTGGGAGATGAGTTCCTTATAGGGAATTTCACACCGGCCGGGATGTGTTCATGGGCGTTTTATGCTGTCTTTCCTTTTACCTCAGTGTTACAGTTCGGTGGCAGTTTCCCCTGGGAAGATGATCCGGACAAGGCCACTGTCGCCTGTCCTGACTCTGCGAATCCCGTTGTTTTCGAGTTGCGCCGAACTAATATGGGACAAATGGCCTGACTCAGTTAAAATTTTAGTCGCTATTATCTAAAGAAGGGGGTTAGAGATGGATTTCCTTAAGCCCAGAGGTAGGGTTCTAATAGAGGTATGTGGCGTGCTCTATGCAGCGTTGATGATTGTGTGTGCGATAATACCATGGGTTGGTCACTTCATTTGGAGAATTGATCCAAGTTCATTTGTGCTAGTTGCTGGTGTTTCACTTATGGCTGTAATTTATCTCGTATTGGACGAGATAAGGTTGAATACCCGCGGGTAGAAGGGCTGTAGATGGTATCCTGTTGAGATCATAAGTAGTAATAAAGAGAGTTACTGTGGGCGGTTATCTATCAGCGCTGTATAGTGTAATACGGAGGCTGAATACTGTGCAAACATCAAAAGCCATTTAAGGGACGTTATGAGTTAACTGCTACAAGTTCCCCTTCTGTTTCTCTTGCACGGCGAAAGAGTTCTTCAGCGCTTTTTAACATGTGACTATTCTCCTTACTGCCAAGCATAGTTGCCAGTTCATCCAATCTGTGCCTTTCCCCAAGGTGCTCAATGCGGGTAATAGCCCGTCCGGAGACTACCTCCTTTTGTACACGGTAATGGTTCTGGCCAAAGCACGCTATCTGGGGCAAGTGTGTTATGCAAATAACCTGCCGGGTGTGCGCCAGGGTTGCCAGTCTCTTGCCTATGATATGAGCGCTACGCCCTCCAATTCCGATATCGATCTCATCGAAGACCAGCAGAGGGACCGGGTCTGTAGACTGCAGGCTGCTTTTAAGGGCTAACATAAAGCGGCATGTCTCGCCTCCTGAGACGATTTCGGCAAGAGGTTTCAACGGCTCTCCGGGGTTAGTAGATGCCAGAAATTCTATCCTGTCTATACCATTTTGGTTACAGAAATATTTGCCCTGCGCCGTTGGCAAGCCATCAGGGTGCTCCTCCTGCACCAGTTGTATATCAAACCTTGCCCAGGGTATGCCGAGATCGGCGAGCTCTTTGTTCACAATATCGGTCAGTCTTCGAGCTGAATCTCCCCTTGCCTTAGATAGTGCCAGTGCTTGCCCTGCAACCTCTATTTCCAGCGCTCGTCGCTCCTCCTCCAGGCACTGTCGTTGTTCTTCCTGTGCCTGAATAGTATCCAACTCCTCGTTGCATTGACCTGCAAATCCAATAACATGCTCCAAGGTTGGCCCATATTTGCTTTTTAAGTGACGCAGTAGCTCTAGCCTCGTTTCAATCTGCTCAAGGCGGTCGGAAGGGGAGGCTAGGGCATCGGCGTAGTGCCGGAGTTCGCGAGCTGTCTGCTCCAGTTCAGCCCTTGCGGACTCGAGTGTGTTGAGTTGCTGCTGCAGGGCTGGGTCGATAGAGACTATGCCCTGGATGGCTCTCTCGGCGTAATGTACAAGGCTGGTAGCACACTGGTCATTTGCATAAAGCGCCGCATAGGCGGCGTAGCATTCCTCCTTGATAGTTTGAGCACGCAGCAGGACCTGTCGCACTCGTTGGAGCGATTCATCCTCATCTGGCCTAACGTTTGCGCTTTCGATCTCCGAGACCTGGTACTCCAGCAGGTCACGTCGGCCTTGGCCTTTTTCATTAGTGAGCGTGTTTAGCTTCTGGGCTTTCTTGTTTAATTCTGCTACCTTGCCCTCCAGATGACTGCGGTCATCGAGAAGGTGAGCATAGGTATCTAGCATTTCGAGCTGGCGCTGAGGGTTGAGCAGGGAGACATGTTCCATCTGGCTGTAGACGTCTATCAGACGCTGTCCCACTTCGCGAAGTATAGTCAAAGGGACTGCCTTGCCATTTAATCTAGCGATACTTCTGCCCTGCTGGTGCACTTCCCGGGAAATGATCAGAGTGCCGTCGGCCTCAATATCTATACCGGCTTCCCGGAGCGCTGTAGTCTTATCCTTGTCGTCCGGTGATATCCAAAAGATGCCTTCGACGAAAGCGGCAGTCGCTCCGCTGCGAATCACTGTTGGGGAAGCCCTTACGCCCAGCAATAGACAAAGCGCATCTACGAGTAGCGACTTGCCCGAGCCCTCTTCACCGCTCATAATGGTCAACCCTGGCTTAAAAAAGACTCTGGTTTCTTCAATTACTGCGAGATTCTTGATGTAAAGTTCAGTCAGCATGTGAAATCCCTCCTATATCCATGAATTGGTGAGGGTGCCAATACGATTTCAGACTGTAGTACAAACACGCATTTACCTTCTATGCTGCATTATCGAACCTAAGTTCTATAGAACATATGTACCACATTATCTGTCTCGTGTCAAGCCCCGCAATTCATGTTGATTTACGCTTGACATAGCTTTAAGCTTCTAGTATACTTACGATTTAGTGCCTGTGGCATTTTGTGAGGAGGAGCTTTGCCAACAACAAATCAGCTGGTTAGAAAAGGGCGAAAGAGAATCAAGAAGAAAGTCAAAGCGCCTGCCCTTCGCTTTACCTATAATACCCTGAAGAGCACGACTGTGCAGGGAAATGGCTCTCCTCAAAAACGCGGGGTTTGCCTTCAAGTGAAGACGGTTACACCAAAGAAACCGAACTCCGCGCTACGTAAAATCGCGCGGGTGCGTTTGACAAATGGTATGGAAGTGACGGCCTATATCCCTGGGGAAGGACACAGCTTACAGGAGCATTCGGTGGTGCTAATTAGAGGGGGTAGGGTCAAAGACCTTCCTGGTGTGAGATATCACATCATCCGTGGTGCTCTGGATGCTGGCGGCGTCGAAGGGCGCCGGCAGAGCCGGAGTTTGTATGGTACCAAAAAGCCCAAGGCGGGGCTTTAAGTGAGCAAGTCTTGAGCTTATTGATAGATGGCTGTTGGAGCTTCTAGTTATAGAAGCTCTTTGATTGAAAGGATGGTTTGCGGAGGGGAAGATGCCAAGACGAGCCAGGGCGGCTAAGAGAAAGATAACTCCTGACGCCAGGTATCATAGTACGGATCTCGCTCGGTTTATCCATAAGTTAATGTTGAATGGTAACAAGAGCAAGGCGGAACGAATAGTTTATGAAGCGTTGGATTTGGTGGAGAAGGAGTTAAAGAAGAACCCTATGGACATTTTCGAACAGGCGCTGAGGAACGTTACTCCGGTTATTGAGGTCAAACCTCGTAGGGTTGGCGGCGCGACCTATCAGGTGCCTGTAGACATAAGGACGGATCGTCGTCTTGCCCTGGCAATACGCTGGCTGCTGGCTACTGCTAGGGCACGCAAGGGAAAACCAATGTCTGAGAAGCTTGCAGCGGAGCTTATAGATGCATACCGAGGGCAGGGAGCCACGATTAAAAAACGGGAAGATACTCACCGAATGGCTGAGGCAAACAAGGCCTTTGTTCATTATAGGTGGTAGCGAGGGTTGAAAATTTTGGCTGGACAAAAGAGTTGCTTGGCTGAGAGGGAGCAGGTTATGGCGCGGGCGCTACCGCTAGAGCGGGTCAGGAATATCGGAATCATCGCTCATATTGATGCGGGAAAGACGACTGTCACTGAGATGGTGCTATACCACACTGGTAAAACCTATAAAGTGGGACAGGTGGATGAAGGTACGGCAGTGATGGATTGGATGGAACAGGAACGTGAACGTGGGATTACCATTACTGCGGCTGCCACTAGCTGTGAATGGGCTGGCCATCAGATAAATATTATCGATACCCCGGGGCACGTGGACTTTACGGCTGAAGTGGAGCGCAGCCTCAGAGTTCTCGATGGTGGGGTGGTTGTGTTCGACGCCTTAGCCGGGGTTGAGCCGCAATCGGAGACGGTTTGGCACCAGGCGGACAGCTATCGTGTCCCCAGGATATGCTTTGTCAACAAGATGGACCGCATAGGCGCCGATTATTTTGCAACAATCCAGATGATAAAGGACCGCCTCAGGGCAAATTCCGTGCCGCTGCAGATACCGTTGGGCGCTGAGGCATCGTTTGAGGGTATTATTGACCTTGTGGAGGAAAAAGCCTGGATTTTCCCCGAAGGTCGTGACGCAGAGCCTGTTGAGGTACATATACCGGAGGAATACAAGGAGAGTACCGCTCATTACCGCGAGAAGTTGATCGAGCAAATTGCCGAGGACGATGAGGCCTTGATGGATTCGTATGTCGAGGGTAAAGCTATCACTGTTTCAGAGATTAAAGCCGCGCTGCGAAGGGCAACCCTGTCGATCAGAGTGGTCCCTGTATTCTGCGGAAGCGCTGTGAGAAACAAGGGGATACAGCCTGTTCTGGATGCTGCAGTTGATTACTTGCCCTCCCCGTTGGACGTACCTCCGGTACAAGGTATTGACCCGAGGACGGGCAAGGATAGTTATCGGGAGGCTGCTGATAATGCTCCCTTCTCCGCTCTCGCTTTTAAGATAGTCTCTGATCCCTTTGTTGGCCGTCTGGTCTATATGCGGGTCTATTCAGGTATAGCCCGTACTGGCTCACAGGTTCTTAATTCTGCCAGGGAGAAGAAGGAGCGGTTGGGACGTCTACTCCAAATGCACGCTAACCGACGGGAGGAAGTGGAGGAGATAAGTTGCGGTGGTATTGTTGCGGCTGTTGGTCTCAAGAGCACTTTTACCGGAGACACCATATGTGATCCTGCTAAGCCCATTATCCTGGAGACGATCAAGTTTCCGCAGCCCGTTATTTCTGTTGCCATTGAGCCCAGGACCAAGGCGGACCAGGATAGAATTGGTGATGCCCTGAGTAAATTGGCGGACGAGGATCCCACATTTAAAACGCGCTATGACCCGGATACCGGGCAGACTATTCTATCGGGGATGGGAGAACTTCACCTCGATATCATAGTTGATAGGTTGGTACGTGCATACAGGGTAAATGCCAAGATAGGTAAACCGCAAGTTTCTTATAGAGAGACTATCACTGAGTCAGTGCGCGTCGAGGGCAGTTTCATCAGACAGACTGGTGGACATGGACAGTACGGACACGTATGGCTTGAACTCGAACCCATGGAACAAGGCGGTGGGTTCGAGTTTGTTAATAGAATCCCGGGTGGGGTGATACCTAGGCAGTATATTCCTGCTGTGGAGCAGGGTGTAAAAGAGGCAATGGAAAGCGGTGTGCTTGCGGGATACCCGGTAATTGATGTACGAGTCATTGCTTTCGACGGAAGTTATCATCAGGTTGACTCTTCAGATGTGGCCTTCAAAATGGCAGGTGCGATAGGTTTCAGGGAGGGGGTTAGGAGAGCCAAACCCGTACTCCTTGAGCCGATAATGAAGCTTGAGGTGGCAACGCCTAAAGAGTTCTTGGGGGATATAATCGGCGACCTCAATTCCAGGAGGGCTAGGGTTGAGGCTGTCGAGTTGCGGGCCTGGACGCATATAGTCCGCTGCTATCTGCCGTTGGCTGAGAGCTTTGGCTATGCGACTGACCTGAGATCAATAAGCCAGGGAAGGGCAACATATTCTATGGAGTTTAATCGTTATCAGCAAGTTCCCAAGGAGCAGGCGGGGGGGATACTCGCCAGAATGAGGGTCTAGATGCCGAAACAGAAGATACGCATCAAGCTAAAAGCATTTGATCACCGAATTCTGGATCAATCCGCAGTGCAGATTGTGGAGGCAGCGGAGCGAACAGGGGCGGCGGTGGTAGGACCTGTGCCGCTTCCCACTCACATAAAAAAATTCTGTGTTATACGCTCTCCGCATGTGGATAAGGATTCCCGTGAGCAGTTTGAGATCAGGACTCATAAGAGGCTGATTGATATCGTGGATCCTACTACCAAGACCATCGATGCCCTGACAACGTTGAATCTCCCTGCGGGCGTGGATATCGAGATAAAGCTTTAATCGGGTTGTATTAGATGATTAGTGGACTTATCGGTCGCAAAATAGGCATGACGCAGGTGTTTACTGAAGGTGGCACTGTCGAAGCTGTGACTGCCATTGAAGCCGGCCCCTGTGCTGTAACGCAAATCAAGACTGAGGCTAAAGAGGGCTATAGCGCAGTTCAGCTTGGTTTTAGCGAAGCGAAGCGGCTCAATTCCCCCGAGCGGGGTCATCTGGGGAAGCTGGATTCATTCAAGCATTTGAGAGAGTTTGGAGTCGAGGATGTTTCTGATATAGAGCTGGGGCATCGAGTAGATGTCAGCTTATTCCAGCCTGGTGATGTTGTGGATGTCAGCGGGATATCAAAAGGGCGGGGATTTGCCGGTGGGATAAAGCGGCACCACTTTTCCGGCGGTCCCAAGACCCACGGTCAGTCGGACCGACATCGTGCTCCTGGTTCTGTTGGGGCTGGCACCGACCCGGGACGGGTGCTCAAAGGGCAGAGGATGGCTGGGCATATGGGGAACCAAAGGGTTACGGTGAAGCGAGTGAAGGTGGTTAAATCGGATCCAGATCGTAACCTGCTTTTAGTCAAAGGAGCGGTGCCTGGGGCCAGGAATGGGCTGTTAGAGATAAGAAAATCTAAGGTGCGTGGTTAGAGGTTGGGGGAATTTTGCAGGTTTCTGTATACAATACTGAGGGCAAGGTAATCGACCAGATTGAACTCGATGAGTATGTCTTCGGCATACCAGCGAATGAGGCGGTAGTACACCAGGCGCTGGTGAGACAGAGGGCGAACTCTCATCTGGGCACTGTTGGGACCAAGACCCGGAGCGAGGTAACGGGAAGCAGCCGCAAGCTATTTCGCCAGAAGCACACAGGGTTTGCACGTGCCGGCAGCAGGAGATCACCGACACGTCGCGGCGGCGGGCTGGCTTTTGGCCCTCATCCGAGAAGTTATCGGCAGGCAATGCCGAAGAAGATGAGACGTCTGGCACTGAGGTGCGTCCTTTCAGCCAAGGTAGCGGATGGTGAGCTTAAGGTGATTGATTCATTTGGTCTGGAACAGCCTGCGACTAAGCAGATGGTGGGCATTTTGAAAGCATTAGATGTCGATTCTTCGGCTCTGCTTGTTACCGGTGAACCGGATATAAACGTGGTCAAGTCTGCCCGCAATATTGATAAAACGAAGACGCTGCCCGCGAGTATGTTGAACGTTGTTGATTTACTTTCGCATAAAGTGTTGCTTATAACTGTGGATGCAGTACATCGAGTCGAGGCTGTTTGGGGCAGGAAAGAAATTGCCGCCGAGGCTCAAGTTTCCTAGGTGAAGATGATGCATAGCTACGATGTATTACGTCGTCCGGTGATCACTGAGAAGAACACGATGCTTACTGAGCAGAGCAAGTACACCTTTGAAGTGGCCCGAGAAGCTAATAAGCCTCAGATTAAGCAAGCGGTGGAGAAGGCGTTTAAGGTTAAGGTAGTATCGGTGAACGTGATACACGTACCGGGTAAGATGCGACGGGCCGGCCGGCAGCGAGGGATGACCCCCTCCTGGAAGAAGGCGGTAGTTACCCTGGAGCCGGGGAATAAGATCGAGTTCTTTGAAGGCGTGTAATGACGAAGATGTATAAAATTTATCTGGTGGAGAACAACATTGGCACTTAGGATATATAACCCTACCTCCCCAGGGCGGAGGGGCATGGTCGGCGCCGATTTCTCCGAAATTACAAAGAGGAAGCCGGAGAAATCTCTGCTTTTACCTTTGAAGAAGAAAGCAGGCAGGAGCAATCAGGGGAGGATTACAGTACGCCATCGTGGCGGTGGGGCTAAACGACGGCTTAGAATTATTGACTTTAAACGGGACAAGTTTGGTATTCCAGGCAAAGTGGCCTCCATTGAGTACGACCCCAATCGCTCGGCGAATATCGCTCTGATTTATTATGCCGATGGAGAGAAACGTTACATTTTAGCTCCTCTCGGCCTCAAGGTGGGCGCCACTATCTCTTCGGGAAAGGGTGCGGAAGTGAAGCCTGGCAACGCCTTGCCATTGAAGTTGATTCCGCTGGGCACCGCAGTCCACAATATTGAGCTTTACCGGGGCCGGGGTGGGCAGATGGTGCGTAGCGCCGGCGCATCCGCTCAGGTTATGGCTAAGGAGGCTGGTTATACTCTGGTGAGGTTGCCTTCGGGGGAACTTCGTAGGGTTGACGGGGAATGCCTTGCAACCGTGGGGCAGGTAGGTAATATCGACCACAGTAATATCAGTCTGGGCAAAGCGGGACGCAGGAGGCTTATGGGATGGCGGCCTGAAGTGCGGGGTTCAGCAATGAGTCCCCGTGACCATCCGCACGGTGGTGGCGAAGGACGGTCGCCCATCGGACATCCGGGACCGAAGACTCCGTGGGGCAAGCCGGCGCTGGGTTATAGGACTAGGCGCAATAAGAGCAGCAACAGGCTGATCTTAAGGCGAAGGAGATAACCATCTAGGAGGTTAGAAGTAGTGTCGAGGTCGACCAAGAAGGGCCCTTTCGTTGATGCCAAGTTGCTCAAGAAAGTGGAGATGCTCAACCGGACCGAGTTAAAAGCAGTGATAAAGACTTGGTCACGGGCATCGACCATTGTTCCAGAGATGCTCGGTCTCACTATAGGGGTGCACGATGGCAGGAGACACGTTCCCATCTTCATTACTGAGAACATGGTGGGCCATAAGCTGGGGGAATTTGCTCCCACCAGGACCTATAGAGGGCATTCTGCTAAGTCGGAGAGGGTAACACGGGTGAGGAAGTCTCCGACCGGCAAGAGATAGACTCTGCTAAACGAGGATCTACGAAGTGGAAGTAGTGGCAAGCACAAGGCAGGCAAGGGTATCGCCGCGAAAGGTACGCTTAGTGCTGGATACGGTGCGAGGCAAAAAGGTGGATGAAGCCTTGATTATACTAAGCTTCTTACCTACGCCGGCAGCCAGAACTGTCACCAAGGTGGTCAAATCGGCGATTGCAAATGCCGAGAACAATTTCCAGATGTCACCAGCGCAGTTGAGGATCGTTAAAACGTATGCCGACAAAGGGCAAACCCTGAAGAGATTCCGTGCCAGCGCTCGCGGAAGGGTAAGTCCTTTTTGCCGTCGCTTTAGCCATATTACCGTTATTGTAGAGGAGGACTGATTGGGACATAAGGTTCACCCTTACGGCTTCAGGATAGGAATAATCCGGGACTGGCGTGCCCGCTGGTACGATGAGAAGCATTACGCTCAACTGGTGCACGAGGATATAGATATTCGCCATATTGTCCTTTCCAACTACAAAGAGGCTGGCGTTTCTCAGGTTGAAATCGAGCGCAAAGCGAATGAGGTTACGGTGACCGTTCATACTGCGAGGCCTGGCGTTGTTATTGGCCGTGGTGGGCAGAGGGTAGATGAGTTGAGGCTGCTTTTAGAGAATCATACGGGCAAGAAAGTGCGACTCAATGTTCAGGAAATAAGGGAGCCTGAACTCGATGCAACGCTGGTTGCCCAGAACATTGCTGAACAGCTCAGGAGACGGGTATCTTACCGCAGAGCGATCAAGCAGTCTATTTCCAGGACCATGCTTCGGGGAGCTAAGGGTGTCAAGATAAAGTGCTCGGGAAGGCTTGGTGGGGCGGAGATCGCCCGTCATGAGGTCGGACATGAAGGTAGTGTTCCGCTGCACACGTTGAGGGCAGATATAGACTACGGTTTTGCTGAGTCCCTTACTGCTATGGGGCTTATCGGGGTTAAAGTGTGGATATATAAGGGGGATATTCTTCCTGAAGCCAAGTTGGTGGAGGAAGAGGTAGTGGAGGGGGAGGAGAAGGGAATCTTCGAGTCAAGTGAGGAGTCTGGCACAGGAATAGAGTGATGCTGCAGCCAAAGCGCGTACGATATCGAAAAGCCCATAGAGGCCACCGCAGGGGCAAGGCACAGGTGAGCAACAGCGTGGTCTTTGGTGACTTCGGGCTCCAGGCGCAGGAGTCGGCCTGGATTACTAGCCGCCAGATAGAGGCTGCGCGGCGTGCAATTGTTCACAGTGTTCGAAGGGGAGGCAAGGTTTGGATTCGAATTTTCCCTGATAAGCCTGTAACTTCGAAGCCAGCGGAGACAAGGATGGGCAGCGGCAAGGGGTCTCTCGATCATTGGGTGGCAGTGGTCAAGCGGGGAAGGATGCTGTTCGAGATATCTGGAGTCAGGGAGGACATCGCTCGGGAAGCTATGCGTTTGGCATCGCATAAGCTCCCGATACACACCAAGTTCGTCGGTAGAGAGACATTGGCTGAAGTATCTTCGTAGATGGTGACACTGGTGAGGATTGATAGAATCAGAGAACTTAAGCCTAAGGAGCTGTCAAAGCAACTTGAAGACGCTCATCAAGAGTTGTTTAATCTTCGGTTTCGGCTCTCAACCAGGCAGTTGGCAAATTATAGTGAGATCCATAAGGCGAAGAAGAAGATTGCCAGGATTAAGACAGTGATGCGGGAACGGGAGCTTGGTAAGGGATAGCTATGGAAAAGAAGAAGATTCGCTACGGTCGGGTGCTGAGCAATAGAATGGATAAGACGGTTGTGGTGGAAGTGGAGACTCGGCGTAAGCATCCTCAATATAAGAAGGTTATCAGATACAAGGCTAATTTTAAAGCTCATGACGAGGATAACGCTTGTGGTATCGGTGATCTGGTGAGGATAGTCGAGACGCGACCTTTATCTAAGGATAAGAGGTGGCGAGTGGCTGAGGTCTTGACCAAGGCGGAGATGGTTGAGGTAAAGCCGGAGGAGATTGAGTAAGCGATGATCCAGCCGCAAAGCAGGCTCAAGGTAGCGGATAACTCTGGCGCCAAGAGGATCATGTGTATCAATGTGCTTGGGGGCACAAGGAGGAGATATGCCGGGGTGGGTGATATTATCGTAGCGTCGGTGAAGGAGGCAACTCCGGGAGCGGTGGTGAAGAAGGGTGATGTCGTCCGCGCTGTTGTTGTCCGTACTGCCAAGACATACGGGCGGCCAGATGGTACATATATCAGGTTTGATGAAAATGCGGCAGTTGTTCTTGACGAGAGAGGCAATCCTAAAGGAAGTCGCATCTTTGGCCCTGTAGCTCGTGAACTCAGGGACAAGAATTTCATGAAGATCATTTCTCTGGCTCCTGAGGTGCTGTGATGAACATTCGCAAGAATGATGAAGTGCTGGTGATAAGGGGCGATGATCGTGGTAAAAAGGGCAAGGTGCATAGTTGCATTCCGCGGGAGAATCGGATTATTGTGGAAGGGGTTAATATGGAAAAGCGCCATATGAAACCCCGGGCTAATATCAAACAGGCGGGCATCATTGAGCGCGAGGCACTGATACATGTATCTAAAGTGATGCTGGTATGCAGTAAGTGCCATAAACCTGCTCGCGTTGGAGTTCGTGTCTTGGAGGACAAGAGCAAAGTCCGTGTATGTAAGGAATGTGGCGAGGTTATTGATTAGTGTCTAGGCTTAGAGAGATATATAGACGTGAGATCGTGCCCGCGATGATGAAAGAGCAGGGGTATAAGAATCCGATGCAGGTACCTCGGTTAGAAAAAATTGTGCTTAACGTCAGCTTGGGTGAGGCTATTCAAAATCAAAGGGCTCTGGAAGGAGCTGCAAATGATATTGCATTGATTACCGGGCAGCACCCGGTGATCACTCGCGCTAAGAGGCCAATCGCATCATTTAAGTTGCGGGCTGGTATGGCCATCGGAGTGATGGTTACTCTCCGCGGGGAGCGCATGTATGAGTTTTTCGACCGACTGGTGAACGCTGCCTTGCCCCGCATGCGCGACTTTCAAGGCGTACCGCGGAAAGCCTTCGACGGTGGAGGTAATTATACCCTTGGCATAAAGGAGCAGCTTATCTTCCCTGAGATCGACTACGACAAGGTAGACAAGATTCGTGGGTTCCAGGTTTCTGTTATCACTACTGCACACACTGATGAGGAAGGCAGGAGGCTTCTAGAATTGATGGGAGTGCCTTTTAGTCGGCAATAGGTTGGAAGAAGAGATGGCGAAAGTATCTAAAATCGCAAAGTCAAAGCGTACTCCAAAGTATTCGGTGCGGCACCGTAATCGCTGTAAGCTGTGTGGCCGCCCTCGCGCCTACATCCGTCAGGCCGGATTATGTCGAATTTGCTTCAGGAAGATGGCTCTTGAGGGTTTACTTCCCGGGGTCAGGAAATCAAGTTGGTGATCTATTCTTGAGGGATTGATATGAATCTCAGCGATCCGATAGCTGATATGTTAACTCGAATACGCAATGCTGTTATTGCTCGGCATGAGTTCGTTCTTGTCCCTGCCTCCAGGGTCAAGATATCGATTGCCAAGGTGCTGAAGGAGGAAGGTTTCATTAAGGACTATGAGGTGCTAAAGAGTAATACCCCGCAGAGGGTTATTAAGATTCACCTTTGCTACACAGGCAAAAAGCAACCTATGTTGAACGGGCTGCAGCGTGTGAGCAAACCCAGCCTGAGAATATATTGTAAGAAGGGCGAGATTCCCAGGGTCTACGGAGGGCTTGGGGTGTCCATAGTATCAACTTCTCAAGGGGTTCTTACCGGACAGCAGGCGTGGAAGAAGGGCTTAGGCGGTGAGGTGCTGTGTTATGTGTGGTAGGACAGGCGAGAAATAGTAATGTCAAGGGTAGGAAATAAACCGATTCCTGTACCTCCCGGGGTAGAAGTGGATATTGAGGGCGTTGAGGTCAGGATAAAGGGGCCCAAAGGCGAGCTTCACCGTTCCTTCCATCAGGATATTGGTATTTCATTGGAAGACGGAGTCCTCATTGTGTCGAGGCCGACGGATAACCGGATGCATCGTTCATTACATGGTTTTACCAGGAGCATACTGGCAAATATGGTTGAGGGAGTGAGCCAGGGGTTCAGGAAGAACCTTGAACTACATGGGGTAGGTTACCGGGCCCAGAAGTCTGGGGACAGTCTTATAATTCAGGTGGGGTATTCTAAGCCTGTGGAGATCACTCCTCCTGAGGGCATAGAAGTTATTAGTGATGCTCCAAATCAGATCGGTGTCCTGGGAATAGAGAAAGATATGGTGGGGGAATTTGCAGCCAGAATTCGAGCGGTTCGCCCTCCTGACCCTTATTTGGGGAAGGGGATCAGATATGCGGGCGAACGTATTCGACGCAAGGCAGGAAAAGCGGGTAAGCTGGGCAGAAGGAAATAGAAAACATGGCTCATGATAGGCGAGAAGCGCGAAAGAGACGACATGTGCGGGTGAGGAGTAAGATAAACGGTACCTCTGACCGCCCTCGGCTTAGTGTTTTTCGCAGCCTTAATAATATTTATGCTCAGGTGATAGATGATAGTACGGGGAGGACACTTGTCTATGCGTCAACATTGGACGCGGAGATAAAAAAAGATTTAGAGGATAAAACCAAGACGGAGCAGGCGGCATTGGTAGGTAACTTGGTTGCCAAGCGGGCCCAGAACAGGCAAATAGAACAGGTCGTCTTCGACCGCGGGGGATACAAGTATCATGGCCGGATGAAGGCTTTAGCTGACGGGGCCCGCGAGTCGGGATTAAGGTTTTAGGATTATGGAACAGATGGAGAGGATAGACGCCAGGGATTTAAACCTGAATGAGAAACTGATTAACGTTAATCGGGTGGCAAAGGTTGTAAAAAGAGGACGTCGTTTCAGCTTCAGCGCACTGGTGGTGGTTGGTGATGGCGAGGGGCACGTTGGAGCTGGTTTAGGCAAGGCTAGAGAGGTGCCGGCAGCGATACGCAAGGGCGGCGCCATTGCCAGGAGGAATCTAATCGAGGTGCCAATGGTAGGAGATACTATCCCTTATAAAATAGTGAGCAAGTTTGGAGGGGCTAAGGTGATGTTGAAACCAGCGGCACCAGGTACCGGAGTCATTGCCGGTGGTGGCGTGAGAGCTACCGTTGAGGCTGCGGGTATCAAGGATATAGTGACAAAATCGATGGGCAGTTCCAACCCGATAAATATAGTCAGAGCTACTATGCTGGCCCTGGGACAACTAAAGGATCCGAAGCAAGAGGTGGCAAGGAGAAAGGCGATGGTTGCAGGTGGTGAGGAGCATAGTGGCTAAACTGCGTATTACCTGGAAGAAGAGCTCCGTTGGCTATAACAAGGGGCAGCGGATGACCCTTAGGGCCTTGGGATTTCGTTCACTAAACCAGACCATCGTCCATAACGACTCTATGGCGATCCGTGGCATGCTTAACAAGGTGAAGCACTTGGTACTTGTGGAAGAGGTCGCTGAGGAGTAATAGATGAAGCAACACGATCTGGGCCCAAAGGTGGGGTCAAAACGTGGTAGAAAGCGGGTCGGTCGGGGCGATGGCAGCGGGCATGGCACTTATTCATGCCGGGGTTGCAAGGGACAGAAGTCGCGCTCCGGTGGGGGCGTGGGGCTAAGGTTTGAAGGTGGTCAGACCCCCCTGGTTAAGCGCTTGCCTTCTACACGCGGCTTCACCAATATTTTCAAGACTGATTATACATTAGTGAATCTGCGGCGGCTGAGAATCTTTGAAGAAGGCGCCGAAGTTACACCACAGAGCCTTCTTGATGCTGGACTGGTGCCTTCGCTTAAGAAACCGATCAAGGTCCTCGGCGATGGCGAACTTCAACGTCCCCTCGTAGTAAAAGCTAATAAGTTCAGTCAGACCGCTAAGCAGAAGATAGAAGCCTCTGGTGGTAAAGCGGAGGAGATTTAGGGGATAGCGGGGCAGATGCGACAAGCACAGACTAGTCAAAAGCCAAAGTTACTTCAAGCCACAATAGATGCCTTCAGGCTCCCTGACTTGAGGCGAAAGCTGCTTTTCACCCTCGCCATGCTGGTCATCTTTCGCTTCGTGGCCCATGTCCCTGTTCCTGGCGTTGACCGCGTCGAGCTTGCGGCCTTATTCGAGTCAAATGCGCTCCTGGGTATGCTTGACCTTTTCAGCGGTGGGGCGATGAGGTACTTGAGCATTGCTGCGATGGGCGTTTATCCCTATATTACCGCTACGATTATCATGCAGCTCTTAGTTCCGGTCATACCCCGACTGCATGCGCTCTCTCGAGAGGGTGAGGAGGGGCGAAGGAAGATTAACCAGTATACCCACTGGCTGATGGTGCCAATGGCGTTGCTCCAGGGCTACGGGCAGTTAATTTATTTCCAGAGCCAGGGCGTTTTCCAGGAGGGAGTAAGAGTTGGGCTAACGGGTGATGCGTTACTACCCACAGCGGCCATGCTTTTATCATTAACGGCAGGCACGGTTTTCCTCGTATGGCTGGGTGAGCGTATAACCGAGAACGGAATTGGCAATGGCATATCTATCATAATATTCGGAGGCATTGTCGCTGGACTGCCAGCGAATATCGGGCGGAGTTTCCTGCAAGCCGGTACTAGCGGCTTGCTTACGTTGATTATCCTTCTGGTGGCGATCGCTTTCTTCATAGTGTTTGTTAATGAGGCGGTGCGCCGGATCCCCGTCCAGTATTCGCGAAGCCTGTTCCGCGGCGGCAAGATGTATCGGCAATCAGGGGGGACCCATATCCCCATGAGGGTTAACTCAGCGGGGATGATTCCGCTGATCTTTGCCTATGCGATTCTGATGTTTCCATCAGTAATAGCCAGCTACGTCGGGTCCACATATATTCAAGACCTGCTGGGTGTGGACGGGTATATCTACTGGGTGCTTCTATTTTTCCTTGTCGTCGGGTTCACTTTCTTCTATACTATGGTGATTTTCCAGCAGCAGAACCTGGCCGATACCTTGCAGAGACAGGGAGGATTTATCCCGGGCATACGGCCCGGACGTCCCACTGCTGAATATCTGAATAAGGTAGTCGTTCGCATCACCTGGGGCGGTGCGTTATTCCTGGCCACTGTGGCGGTGTGTCCTCTGTTATCGCGGTGGCTGGTCGGCGGTGCTGCAAGTACCAACCTTATGCTTATCTCCGCTGCTGGTCTGCTGATCGTCGTGGGCGTAGTATTGGATACCATGAGGCAGATTGAGGCACAGCTTCTGATGCGGCAATATGAAGGTTTTATTAAATGAGCAGTGTGAAGCAATTGCACGTTATTCTTTTGGGAGCCCCGGGGGCGGGTAAAGGAACTCAGGCGGTCCTGATTTCTCGGAGGCTGGGGCTGGCGCATATCGCCTCCGGCGATCTTTTCCGACAGGAGCAAAACAGCGGCAGCGAGTTGGGGAAAATCGCCAAGTCCTATATGGAAAAGGGTTTGCTTGTTCCCGACGAGGTGACTGTGAAAATGATTCTTGGCAGGATCGCGGACCCTGATTGTGCCAGGGGTGTTCTGTTAGACGGTTTCCCCAGAACTCTGGAGCAGGCAAAGGCGTTGGATAGGGAGCTGGCAGAGCAGGGTAAAGGCATTGATCTGGTATTATATATTAAGGTCTCTAATGAGGAGCTTCTGAAGCGCCTGAGCGGGCGCTGGATTTGCCGAAACTGCCAGGCGCCTTATAACACTGTTGAGATGCAGCCGAAAGTATCGGGCAAATGTGATCATTGTGGTGGTGAGCTTTATCAGCGTCCCGATGACACTGAAGAGACGGCGAGGAAGCGGCTCGACGTCTATTTTACCCAGACTGTGCCTCTTATAGAGTACTATTCGGGAGCGGGGAAGTTGGTAGAGATCGATGGTGATAAGTCGGTCGAGGAGGTCGGCGAAGGTCTGATTGATGCTATCGGTGCAAGGATTGCGAGATGACTCAGGTCAGACATGAGATGGGCATAATATTGAAGTCGCCACGGGAAATCGCTTACATGCGGGATGCAGGTCGGGTAGTGGCGGCTGTGCTTGATGAGGTGGCCAAGAGGGTAAGGCCGGGGATAACTACTGCGGAGCTGGATGATATCGCCGTCAGTGAACTGAAAAAATGGGGGGCTGAGGCCTCATTTAAAGGATATCGCGGTTTCCCGGCGTCGCTCTGCACATCGGTGAATGAAGAAGTGGTGCATGGTATACCGGGAAAGCGAATGCTTAACGAGGGCGAAATAATTTCATTGGATTTCGGGGCTTTGTTGAATAGTTTTCATGGTGATGCTGCTGTAACGGTAGGGGTCGGGAGGATAAGCTCCGAGGCTCAGAGGATAATCGATGCTACAAGGGGCGCATTAGAGGCGGGGATAGCTGTTGCTAAAATTGGTACCAGGTTGGGAGACGTATCGGCGGCGATCCAGTCATATGCTGAGGCCAGAGGCTTCTCTGTAGTAAGAGAGTATGTAGGTCATGGCATTGGTCGGGAACTGCACGAAGACCCTCAAGTTCCTAATTTTGGTGTCCCCGGAGAAGGACCTGTGCTTCAGAAAGGCATGACTATGGCTCTGGAGCCCATGCTCAATGCTGGAGAGTGGCGCACCAGGGTGGCTGAAGATAGGTGGACGGTTGTTACCGCTGATGGTAAGCTTTCGGCCCACTTCGAGAATACAATTGCGATTGGTGAGAGTGGTCC
Source organism: uncultured Dehalococcoidia bacterium (assembly GCA_964453665.1). Classification (GTDB taxonomy): domain Bacteria; phylum Chloroflexota; class Dehalococcoidia; order SZUA-161; family SZUA-161; genus DAOUTY01. The sequence continues at coordinate 53,063 of CAYVQT010000005.1, forward strand.
CGAGATACTGACTCGACTTTAGGGATGGTCTGGAAGCAGTGTCGAAAAAGGAAGCTATTGAAGTTGAGGGTACGGTAGTTGAGCCTTTGCCCAACGCGATGTTTCGTGTGGAACTGGCCAATGGGCACCAGGTGCTGGCGCACGCTTCGGGAAAGATGAGGCTGCATTTCATAAGGATTCTACGCGGCGACAAGGTTCTGGTGGAACTCTCGCCGTATGATCTGTCACGAGGAAGGATTACCTATCGTTTTAAATGATAACCTGAGAAGACTAAAGGGTGTGTGAGATGAAGGTGAGGGCTTCGGTCAAAGTTCGCTGTGAAAAATGCAAGATTGTTAAACGTAAAGGCGTAATCAGGGTTATTTGCTCAAATCCCAGACATAGGCAAAGACAGGGCTAGTCTTACTTAGGAGGGGTAATGGCGCGTATTGCTGGTGTCGATATACCCAAGGATAAGAGGGTGGAAGTATCGTTGTGCTATATCTTTGGCATTGGCCCTAACTCGAGTAGAAGGATACTGGAGCAAACGGGAATAAGCCCCGATGTCAAGGTCAAGGATCTTACGGATGAAGAGGTAAACCGCATACGCGAGGCCATCGACAAGGGGTATAGAGTAGAAGGTGACCTCAGGAAAGAAATTAATTTCAACATCAAACGGTTTATCGATATTGGGTCCTATCGTGGCTTTAGACATCGTCGGGGACTGCCGGTTCGTGGCCAGCGTACCAAGACGAATGCTCGCACCAAACGCGGTTCCCGTAAGACGGTAGCTGGCAGAGGCAGGCGCCGTGGCATGACCAAGAAGTAAGTGGAGGTGATCGATGGCTAGGAAGAAGCCGACCAGGCTCAAAAGACGTGAGAGGAAAGCGATTCCGCGGGGGTGCGCTTATATCCAGTCCACCTTTAACAATACGATAATCACCCTTACTGATCCCCAGGGCAATGTCATAGCGTGGGGCAGTTCGGGCACTGCCGGATTTAAGGGGTCACGCAAAGGTACTGCCTATGCTGCACAAAGGGCGGCAGAAGCTACGGCCAAGAGAGGGATGGACCACGGGCTGCGACAGATCGATGTCTATGTTAGAGGTCCCGGAAGTGGGCGGGAGGCTGCGATTCGTTCGCTTCAGGCTGCAGGTCTCGATATTACCAGCATCAGAGATGTGACACCTATACCGCACAACGGCTGTCGTCCCCCGAAGAGGCGACGGATTTAAAGGAGGTTTAAAATGGCCCGTTACACGGGGCCGGCTTGTCGTGTTTGTCGGCGTCATGGTGAGAAGCTGATGCTGAAGGGCGCTAGATGCTTCACGCCTAAGTGCTCGGTAATGCAGAAGCATACCCCTCCGGGGCAGCACGGGAGCGCTCGTCGCAAGGTTTCCGAGTATAGCCTCCTGCTAAGGGAGAAGCAAAAAGCGCGTCATATTTACGGCGTGCTTGAACGCCAGTTTCGAAAGCATTATGCTGAAGCCGAGCGGCGTCCCGGGCAAAGCGGAGAGAACCTTTTACAGATATTGGAGATGAGGCTGGATAACGTAGTTTACCGATTGGGCTTTGCGGAATCACGCCGCCAGGCGAGGCAACTGGTGCAGCACGGACATATAACCGTTAATGGGCGAGTGACTAATATACCGTCTTGCCAGGTTAAGGAGATGGATGTTATCACCTGGAAGGAAGGAAGTACTAAAACCGTTCTATATAAGGTGGCAGCTCAGGAAATAGAGAGTAAATTAATCCCGAGCTGGTTGAGTTTGAATCAGGACAACCTCTCGGGACAGGTAATTTCGGCTCCATCGCGTAGCGATATCGAGACTGCCATTGATGAGCGGCTCATCGTAGCATTTTATTCAAGATAGACTTTCAGGCATTTTTTTTGAGGAGGTAGCGTGTTGCTGGAGGACGTGGTTCCCAAGATAGAGTGCGAAGACATCTCTGAGAATTACGGGAAATTTATTATTGAGCCCTTGGAACCCGGCTTCGGGGTCACAGTGGGCAATAGTCTGCGCCGTGTGCTCCTGAGTTCACTTCGCGGGGCAGCGGTAACTGCGGTGAAGATCGAGGGAGTGCAGCATGAGTTCACCACTATTTCTCATGTAAAGGAAGACGTCATAGAATTTCTGCTCAATGTTAAGGAACTGCGGCTCAAGGCCTTTTCCGAGAGATCGGGCAGATTATTTCTCGAGGTCAAGGGTGAAGGTACAGTTTGTGCTGGCGATATTAAACCATCTGCTGATTTCGAGGTGGTTAACCCTGAGTTACATCTGGCTACGCTTGATTCGCCGGATGCTTTTCTGGACGTTGTGTTCTACGTTGAACAGGGTAAGGGATATGTACCCGCCGGTCGTGGGGATGGTTTGCCGCTCGGCGTTATTCCTGTGGATGCTATTTATACGCCGGTGCGCCGCGTGAATTACAGTATAGAGAAAACCCGCGTTGGCCAGGTAAGCAACTATGATCGGCTGATCCTTGAAGTATGGACCGATGGCACCACCTTACCGAGCGAAGCAGTGTCACAGAGTGCTGAGATTCTGGTCAATCATTTTGCCCTGTTCTACGATTTGGGTAAGGCCCCGGTAGAGGGAGAGAAGCTACCTATACCGGCTGTCCCTCCAGAGCAATACGAGATGCCATTGGAGCAACTTGGTCTTTCAGCGCGCACGTTTAACTCCTTGCGTCGAAGCGGTATAACTAAAGTCGGTGAGCTTCTGGAGAAGAGCGATGCTGATTTGCTCGGACTCAGAAGCTTCGGACAGAAATCATTGGACGAGGTAAAAGAGCGGCTTGAGGTGCTCGATATAAAACCGCTGCCCTCGGAAGAGGAGATAGAATCCCTTGCGGACGAAGTTGAGGCCGGCTCTGAGGAGGCTGGCGGCAAAGAGAACTTTGACGAAGTAGACGAGGTGGAGGACTAGTTTGTTCGACGTTAGCTATTATCCAGTGAGGAAGAGATGAGACACAGGGTAGCCGGTCGCAGACTTTCCAGGTCAACAGGCCATAGGAAGGCGCTATATAGGAACTTGGTAACTGACCTATTGCGCTATGAGAAGATCGTTACTACTGAGGCTAAGGCTAAGGAAGTGCGGCCTTTGGCGGAGAAGGTGATCACCTGGGGTAAGCAGGGGACTTTGCATACTCGCCGCCAGGCACTCTCCTTTGTGCTGGACAAGAAAGTGGTGGACAAGGTGTTTACCGAGATCGGCCCCAGGTACGCTGAGAGGCCAGGCGGTTACACCAGACTGGTCAAGCTGGGGCCGAGGTTGGGAGACGCAGCTCCCATGGCGCAGCTGGAACTGGTTTAGATGGAGTTGCTGCCATCAAGAAAATTGGCGCTGATCGTAGAATACGAGGGAACTAATTACAAGGGGTTTCAGTTTCAACTTGGTGTGCCAACGGTTCAGGGGGACATCGAGCGCGCTCTGGAGAAGCTGACCGGTGAAAGGATTCGAATCGTTGGTGCCGGACGTACAGATACGGGGGTTCATGCCAGGGGGCAGGTTGTTAGCTTCAGCAGCTTCTCAACGCTGTCTCTTGAAGCTTTGACCGGGGCTCTTAATTTCTATCTTAGGCCGGATATTGCAGTCAAGGCTGCGAGTGAGGTAGAAAACAGCTTTAATGCCAGGAGGGACGCAATTAGTCGGGAATATCGCTATCAAATCTTTAACGGGCCTATGCCTTCTCCATTAATGCAGCGATATTCTTATTTCGTGCCTCATACTCTTGATACTGATGCGATGAACGAAGTATGCCGGTGTCTGATAGGGGGCCATGATTTCGCCTCGTTCACTGGCCCGACTAGCCGCAGGACGGTGCGCGAGGTCTACAAAGCAGAGGTATCGAAAGAAGGGGAATCAGTGCTTTTCGATATAGTGGCCAACTCTTTCTTGAGGAAGCAGGTACGTTGCACGGTGGGTGCCATGGTTAGAGTTGGTTTGGGCAGGCTGACGGTGGAGGAGTTTGAGGAAATAATGCAGGCGAAGGCCCCCGGCCTGGCAGCACCCGCAGCGCCGCCTTACGGCCTCTGTCTGATGAAGGTTAACTATCCTGAGGGCAAGTTCAGTATAAAGGGCAGTTAGATGGGAACCTACAGCACGAAAGCCTCTGATATCGAGCGGAAGTGGTGGGTTATCGATGCCTCGGGGAAAACGCTGGGCAGGTTGGCGTCGGAGGTCGCATCACTCCTTAAAGGCAAACATAAGCCGATTTATTCTCCGCATCTTGATGTTGGCGACTATGTTATAGTTGTAAATGCGGCCGAAGTAAGGGTGACGGGCAACAAGCTCGCCCAGAAGTTCTATTACCGTCATTCTGGATACCCCGGAGGTCTGAAAAGCATCAGTCTGGGAAGGATGATGGAGACTCATCCCACCAGAGTGATCGAGCATGCAGTAAAGGGGATGTTGCCGCACAATCGGCTGGGTGCTGCGATGTTAAAGAAGCTCAAGGTCTATCCCGGGGCCGAGCATCCCCATAAGGCTCAGGTGAAGACGACGGAAAAGGAGAGTTAGGTTGAGCGAGCAAGCCTATTTTCGCGGTACAGGGCGGAGGAAGTCAGCAGTGGCTCAGGTGAGGTTAATGGCGGGCAACGGGGCGATTATAGTAAATGGCAAGCCATTCGAGGATATTTACGGCCTGCTGCGATGGCAGTCCGAAATCCTCCAGCCGCTGAGGGTTACCGATACCGAGGGTAAGTTCAATGCCATTGTGAAGGTAGAAGGTGGCGGTATCTCGTCCCAGGCTGGAGCCATCCGTCATGGTATAAGCCGTGCTCTGGTTGTAATGGATGAGAACCTCAAGCCGCTTCTTCGCAGTCACGGTCTGCTCACCAGGGATGCCCGTGTTAAGGAGCGGAAGAAGTACGGGCTGAAGAGGGCACGCAAGGCGCGCCAGTACCGCAAGCGATAGTATTCACTGTTTATAATAAAGGAAACGTGCACCTGATGTGCTCTTCGGGCAATTTGCGCGAAGAGCACTTTTTATCACTCACATCTTCGTCGGGCATACTCGGGTATTTAGTGTGAGTATTGAATCGGGATTCGTGGTCGTCGTTGACAGCATCCGCAGCGCATTTTATATAATACGCGGCTGCGATAAAAGCCATGTATTTAATTGTGAAGCTCAATCTCCTCAATGCTCGCCCCGCAAAGGCGAGCATTACACTGATGCGAGATTTTTACTTCGACCTGTTCCATGACTCTGGAATCGATATCTGAACGACGCGCAAACCACATAAGATGTATGGTTCAATGCAGTAGGATAGTCTTTCCATTAAGCTGCTTTCTGTTTTATACTTACGGTTGGCGATATTTTGTGATTTGAAGGTTGGGCTATTGAGACCGCCGGTTAGTGGATGACCGATATATACACATGATGAGAAGTAATTAATAGAAGGGGATAGGTTGCATTACCGGGTATTTGCTGTCGCATTTGTCCTGCTCTTGCTGGTAACCGGCCTGTCATCTGTGGCTGCTTTGCCGGTTGCAGAGAATCAAGCCGTTTCCGGCTTGTCCGGCGTGGACGGGCTGAAAGAATGCTGCCCTGAAGTTAAATCCGCCTTGAAACAGCCAGCGCCTTCAGAGTGTGAAAGCGGAAGCACAGGCTACGGGAATCCGGCGGCACTTTACTGCCAGAAGCTGGGGTATCTGTATGAAATAAGAGAGGACGGGGAAGGAAATCAATACGGTGTCTGTGTTTTCCCCGATGGTTCGGAGTGCAATGCCTGGGACTTCTTCAGGGGCGAGTGCGGAGGTGAGTATTCCTACTGCGCGAGAAACGGTTATGACATCGAAACGGAGGTAGTCGATCAGGGAAGCTATATCACGGAATGTGCCGTATGTGTATCCAGGGCCAGAGATGGTACGGATGCAGCAAGGGTGCCTGTGCTTGAGTTGATGCAGCGTAATGGTGAGCCCCTTATGGAGACGATATCGTGCAAAGCCGGTGAAGAATCGCGAGATAATTACCTGCAATCTTACAGCACGGTAGACATAAGCGAAAGGGAAGACCTGCCTTCAGCGTTTGACTGGCGGGATATCGGGGGGCACAGCTATATCGGTCCTGTTCGAAACCAGGGCTCGTGCGGTTCCTGCTATGCATTCGGTGCCTGCGCGGCCGCTGAATCGGTCTACAACATCGCCAACGGGTTGACTGACGGGAGCTGCACTGACTTCTCGGAGTCCTTTATCATGTGGTGTCTGGGAGGACTGCCTGAGTACAACCCCCACTTCTACGGTTGTACCGGTTCGGATTATTACTACATGGAGCTTACGGCACTAACCGATGAGGGGGTTTGCAGCGAGTCCGATTTTCCCTATCAGACGTGGGACCCGGGATCGTGCACGCACTGGGATGACCCGAGAACGGTCTTCACTTCATGGCACAGGATAACATGCAATGATGTCGATGCGATAAAAACAGCCATTACGGCCTACGGGGTGGTGGATGTCGCAGTGATGACAAGCGACGGCTTTAGAAATTACAACGAAGGCATATATAGCGACTCGATGACCACCTGCGATTCATATCCCTGTTGGATGACTCAGACAAATCATATCGTGTCCCTGGTCGGCTGGGGACACGATGCGGTAGAGGGTGATTACTGGATCTTGCGCAACAGCTGGGGTGATGACTGGGGTGAAGGCGGATACATGCGAATCACAGTGACCTCCGCCCGTGTGGCCTGTGAAGCTACGTACATTGCCGGAGTCGTTACGCCCACGCCCAGTCCGACGCCCACGCCCAGCCCGACGCCCACGCCGAGCCCGACGCCCACGCCGACGCCGACACCCACACCCAGCCCGACGCCAACGCCCAGCCTGACACCTACGCCCACTCCTGAGCCCGGGGATGAGATTGAGATAGCCTTGAAGGCGGGGTGGAACATGGTCTCGGTGCCGCTGATACCCGCCGACAATTCTGTGGAGGCGGTGTTCCCCGGAGTCGCGGTGGTCTATTCCTGGGACCCGGTAAACAAGCGCTACACCGTTCCAACCACGATCGAGCCGCAAAAGGGGTACATGGTGGCGGTCACCGGGGACAGGACGATTGTTATAAGCGGGGAACCAGTGACTACGTGGGCTACCGGTATTGAGGCGGGCTGGGACATGATAGGCTCTGTATTTAACGGCGCCGGTATCGCCGATCCCGACGATGACCCCGATGGCAGCGTCGAGGCCTTTGCCTACTGGTGGGACCCGGTCAGCAGGAGCTTTGTCTATACGACGGACATCGAGCCGGGTAAGGGGTACATGGTGGCGGCGACTCAGGATTGCGCACTGACGATGTCGAGTCCGTAACGAGAAGACTCTTTTTAGTTTATTAATGTGTAGAACGGTTGCAGGGGGTTCAGGGAGATGAAACACAAGCTCAGCAGGACACACGCGGTATTATTCCTTTTCGTTGTAATAGTGCTGGCCGTCGTTATCGGGCTTCCCACGGCGGTTGACGGCATCGCCTCGACTGCGGCCTTCTCAGACGCCGACACCGGTGCCAGCAGCGTTGCAGGTTTATCCCCGGACGGGGCGGGCGAGCGTGGCCTGTCAGGGGAGGGTGAAGAAAAGAGCGGGCACGGCGTTATGAGGTTCTCTAATGAGGATCTGCTGACCTGGATAGAGGACTATAACGCGGCACCCGGGGCTTACATCGACGAGGAGATCGCGCGCCAGCTTGCGCAGTCCCCCAACGGCTCCGTCAATCTCCTGAACCACCTTGAGTACACCCCGTCCGAGCGCGACCAGGGACACTGCGGTAACTGCTGGGCCTGGGCCAGCACCGGCGTCATGGAGATTGCCCTTGATGTGCAGGAGGGCGTCAAAGACAGGCTCTCCATCCAGTACCTGAATTCCAACTATAACGGGGGGAGCGGTAGTAGCTGGGCCTGCTGCGGCGGCAATCTGGAGAAGTTCGCCAATTTCTACACCGGCACGGGGGAAGCAATCCCCTGGTCCAACACCAACGCGGACTGGCAGGACGACCACCTATTTTGCGAAGACGAGCCTACCAGCGTGCCCGCCGGCACTATATCCACCACGCCTTTCTATCCTATCACCTCTATCAATGATGGGACAATAGATACTCATTTCGCAGATGAGGCAACCGCCATCAGCAATATCAAGAATGTTCTGCACCAGAACAAGGCGGTAGTCTTTTCCTATTTTTTGCCCACCGGGAGCGACTGGGCCAACTTCGACAATTTCTGGGACTACGATACGGAAAGCGCCATCTGGAACCCGGATTACTCCTGCGGTCATACATGGGAAGAGGGGCAGGGTGCCGGTCATGGCGTCCTGTGTATTGGCTATAATGACGAAGAGGGGACGGAGAACGACTACTGGCTCATGCTGAACAGCTGGGGTACGACCGCAGATCGCCCCAACGGCCTCTTCCGCCTCGATATGCACATGGACTACGATTGCCAATATTTCTATTATTATGATCGCTGGAGCTTCTACTGGCAGACCATCGATATCACCTTCGGGGAGGTGCCGACCCCGACGCCGTCGCCGAGTCCTACCCCGCCACCGCCTTCAACTGAGCTGGGGGGGGCACTGGACAACACCGACCTTGAGTGGACCACGGGGGGCGACGCGGACTGGTTCGGGCAGACGGAAGTCTGCTACTATGGCGGCGACGCGGCGCAGAGCGGCGATATAAACCATAACCAGGAGACGTGGCTGCGTACGAGCGTCAGCGGTTCCGGTACATTCACGTTCTGGTGGAAGGTCTCCTCGGAGCCTAACTACGACCTCCTGGAGTTCACCCTGGATGACGCGGGTTCTCCCACCACCAGTATAAGCGGCAACAAGGACTGGAGACAGGTTGGAGTTGCGATATATGGTTCGGGGGCGCATTCCCTCGAGTGGAAGTATATTAAAGACGTCACCCGTAGCCTGGGCGAGGACACTGGATGGGTCGATAGGGTGGAATGGTCTCCTGGCCCGACGCCCAGCCCTACACCGAGCGGGACGCCTGTGCCGACGCCGACGCCCAGCCCTACACCGGGCGGGACACCTGAGCCATCGCCAAGCCCTATGCCGACACCGTCGCCCACGCCAATGCCCACGCCTACGCCGACGCCATCTCCGGGTGGCACGGGGTGGTCGGTGCCGATGATGGCGGACACTGCGGCCGAGGGCAGCAATCCCAATCTATTCTTTGGCACGGATGAAGCTGCCACGGGCGGTTTTGACAGCGGCATAGATATACCTCACCCGCAGCCCCCGACGGTGTTTGATGCTTACTTCTCCATAAGCGATGGGCTCTTCCCGCGACTGGACAGGGACTATCGAGCCCCTGGCGATACAATAGCGTGGTCTTTGCACGTGGTTTCGAACCCTGAGGATATAGAGTTGGTCTGGGATGCCGGAGCTGTCCCCGAGGATGTGCCGCTCTGGATGACGGGTACCGGAGTTCAGGTGGATATGAAAGATGTCAACAACACGGTACTTCTTCCTGCGGGCGCTCACGACCTGACGATATCGACGGAACCGCCTGCTCCCTGCGGGACTGTACCTCTGGATGAGGGATGGAGCCTTATATCACTGCCGCTGATACCTGACGACACGGATATCGAGACCGTGCTTGCCGACGTTTCCTCCAACGTAATAATCGTATGGCACTACGACGCCGGGACCGCAACGTGGTTATCGTGGGCTCCGTTTTGGGGTGGCAACCTGCTTGAGATGGAGGATGGGAAGGGCTACTGGATACACATGAATGCTGCGGATACCCTTGTCGTTGAGGGCGTGGAGTTACCTCTGCCGCCGCAGGTGCCGCCAACGTACCCGGTATATGAGGGGTGGAACCTGATAGGCTTCAAGAGCTGTACTCCGCGGACGGCGAGCGATTACCTGGCTGCTATTGTGGGTAAGTGGACGGTCATGTATGACGGCCAGGGTCAGCATGTTCTGCTTGGCGATTACATGGAGCCGGGGTGTGGCTACTGGCTCGCCGCAAACGCTTCCGGGACGATTTACCCCTAGTGCCGGTGGACAGTTAAAATAATAGCAGGTGGCTCTATTTGAAGGCCAGCCGTTTGCCCAGTTCAAAAGCGTCCGGCAGCGCAGCAGGGTGCTCCTTAATCTCGCCCCTTTTATCAACACCCCGTACCAGCAGCTCATCGGCATACGTTACTCCGATAGCTTGAAAGAAATATTTCACTATCAGGATAGACCCGTCAAATAGCTGCTTGCCCTTGGTAGCTCCCACGGCGATGAACGCGCCTTTTCTCTCAGAGTCCGGCGGGCTCTGTTTGAGGATGTATTTTCTCGCCCACAAAGCCTGGCACCGGTCGATGAGCGCCTTCACCTGGGCGGAAAGGCTGTAGAAGAACATTGGCGATGCAACTACGACGATGTCCGCTTCGAGGAGCTTGGGATATACATCGTCCATATCATCGCGTATAACGCAGTTGCCGTCCCTGAGGCAGCCATAGTATTCGCGGCACGGGGATATATTGAGTCTATCCACTATAATTGTCTCGGTCTCCGCTCCCTGGCTCTCAGCGCCCCTGAGAGCCTCATTAAGCAGTATATCTGTATTGCTCCCTATCCTTGGGCTTCCCATGATGCCCAGCGCTTTCAAAGTGGCCTCCTGTGAAAGATTGGCGGCTTGTCGGTTCCCGTAATCGACGATGGCAGCCTGTCATTTCGATTAGTATCATTGTCATTGCTTTGAAAATTGGGTCTAGACCGTTCGCCCTGAGCCTGTCGAAGGGAGCCCTTCGATAAACTCATGGCAGGCCTGTCGAAGGGCCGTTCATGGTTCGACAGGCTCACCACGAACGGCATCTTGAATGGCGGCTGTTCTAATAAGATATTTTCATTTTTCGTGGTGCTGACTGTAATCAGCATGACAGCTTCTCCCGCAAATAGCTGTTTCAGTAGGGGCGTTTCGCGAAACGCCCCTACTTATCATCCTCACCTGACCTCTCCCGTTCGGCTGAGCTCACGGCCGAAGCCGTCAAGGGAGAGGTATTAACGGCCTCCGCTCTGCGTGTCACTGTCGGGTGGCAGTAGCAATACTATTCATATGCTGTCCGGTTGTCAATAAATAAGCAAGCTTTGCTATTCACAACACGAAGGTATATAATTTTGCATCGGCTGATTGGCGACAGAGGCACTGAGATGGGTGAACATGCGCCTGCATATGATGAAGCGCTGTCTCTTCTCAAAGAGTTTAACAAGAGTGACAGCCTGTTGAAGCATGCTTACTGTGTCGAGGGTGTAATGCGCTACATGGCCCGTAAGCTTGGAGAGGATGAGGAGAAGTGGGGCATAGTCGGGCTGGTGCATGACCTTGACTACGAACTTTACCCCGAGCAGCACTGCATGAAGTCGCGTGAGATACTGGAGGAGCGCGGCTGGCCTGAGGAGTATATACGGGCGATTGTATCTCATGGCTGGGGCATTTGCAGCGATGTTGAGCCCCGAACTGATATGGAGAAGACGCTTTATGCCGTCGATGAGTTAACCGGTCTCGTTACGGCGGTGGCGATAATCCGGCCATCGAAGAGTGTAGCTGACCTTGAGGCAAGGTCGGTGATGAAGAAGTGGAAGGACAAATCGTTCGCCGCGGGTGTAAACAGGTCGATAATTGAGAAGGGGACGGACATGCTGGGTGTGGAGTTGAGGGAACTGGTTGAGGATGTGATTATGGGGATGCGGGAGGTAGCTGACAGGATAGGGCTGTAGAGCTGATTTATAAGGCGTTTGCCTGGAACAGTTTTAGTGTGGCGTTTAAACTAAGGCGGAGGATTGATAAATGAAGGTAAGCCGCGTTGAGGAGATGAGGAACCTGGACCGCAGGGCCACCGAGGGGTACGGCATTGCCGAGAAGATTCTGATGGAGAATGCGGGCGTGGCCTCGTATTTTGTCATCTTGAAGGAGTTTGGGGTAAAGGGGAAGAGATTTGTCGTTTTCTGTGGCGCCGGTAATAACGGGGGCGATGGATTTGTGGTCGCGAGGAAGCTCCATTCCATGGGTGGAGATGTGAGGGTCTTTCTGCTGGGAGATAAAAAAAAGCTGAAGAGCGCAGCGAAGACCAATTTTGACATTATCTCTCGAATGCCAGTGGAGATTCGTGATTTTGAGCCGGTCGAGCAGGCGAGTGATGCCGTGTCCAATTGTGACGCCATAGTCGATGCCATATTCGGTACCGGGCTTGTGAGGGAGCCATCGGGGGTATATGGAGCGGCCATCGGGTTAATAAATGAGAGCAATAAGAAGGTATTCAGCCTTGATATACCTTCCGGCGTAAATGGCGATACGGGCGAGGTGCTGGGCACGGCGGTGAAGAGCGATTACACCATAAGCTACGGCCTTCCCAAAGTAGGGAATATGCTCTATCCGGGTTTTGGATTATGTGGCAAGCTCTACGTTTCGTATATTTCTTTCCCCCCCTCTCTTTATGATGAGGAGTCGATAAAAGTCTGTGTGAGCGATCTCGTTAAGCTTCCTGAAAGGACCAGGGACACTCATAAGGGAAACTATGGTAAAGCTCTCTTCATCTCGGGCGCTTCAAGCTACATGGGAGCGCCCTACTTCTCTGCCCTTTCCTTTCTCAAGGCTGGTGGAGGTCTCTCTTACCTCGCTGCGCCCAGATCAATCTCGCCGTTCCTGGCGAGCAAGGGAAGCGAGATTGTTTTTATACCTCAGATGGAGACGGATTCGGGCAGTCTGGCTCTTAAAAGCAGGGAGGAGCTTCTGGAGTCCTCCAGGAGTGTGGACATTGTCGTCCTCGGCCCCGGCGTATCGCTTAACTCCGAGACTCAGCAGCTGGTAAGGGAACTCACGAAACGGATCGAGGTGCCACTGATTATAGACGGGGATGGCCTTACCGCGATCGCTACGGAGATAGAGCTTGTCAGGGGAAGGAAAGCGCCGACGATATTAACGCCGCACAGCGGTGAGATGTCCCGTATCGCTAGGATGGAAGTAAGCGAGGTAAACAGGGATAAGATAAACGTTCTTCAGAAGACCGCCAGGGAGTTGAACGCAATCGTCGTGCTGAAAGGGGCCCACTCGCTGATAGGTTGCCCGGATGAGACCGTTTACATCAATACCAGCGGGAACCCCGGGATGGCTACGGCCGGAAGCGGGGACGCGCTCACCGGTGCAATAGCAGCGATGTATGGTATGGGACTGCCTGTTGAAGAGGCTGCGAGGGCGGGCGTTTTCATGCACGGGCTCTCCGGTGACCTGGCGGCAGCCGATAAAGGGGAGGACGGCATTACGGCGCAGGACATTGTGGACTATTTGCCCGACGCCTTGAAATATTACCGCGAGAACTTCGAGGAAATCTCGGCGAGCTTCTACGACAGCGTCTATCTAGTTTAGTATTGAATCCTTCCGGCTCTGTGAGCTTGACCGGTGCCGTCTAAGATTCCCTGACTACCTCCAACCAGTGATTGAGCTCGCTGTAGAAAGCAAGCATTCTCTCGTCGCGTTGAGCTGTCATAAGAGATGCCTCGAGGGGGTGATATATCTGCCTTTCACCACAGGGCTCTATGGCTAGAAGCGTATCGCTGGTTCCGTCCCAGTCTTCGTTCACAGGGAGGCCCAATTTTTTCAGCGCTGGATCGATTGTTGCGTCAACGAGAACGAGCTTACCGTTGATGTCTACCATGCAGGCGAGGTGATTACTTGTGGGAAGTTCTCTGGCCAGACTTAGAAGCCGGCGCGGGTATTCGATTTCAACCTCATCCCATCTGAAGGGATATACGACATATAAGACCTGTATTCCGAGTCTGTGATACATATCGCAGAGAAGCAAATGCTTGGGTGTGCATGAGCCCTTACCGAGGCTGAGCATTTCGATGTATCTTTCAGAGTCGGCGATCTCGGGGATTGCGGCGTAGGGTATGTCTCTTATCTTTTTAAAGATACTGACACGTGCCTCGACAGAATCTTTACCCGCCGTCCATTCCTTGAATTTCTCCTCGATTACCTCAGCCATGATCTTGAAGAAATCAGCGAGCCCTTCTTTCGACAGTGAACCCCAGAAGCTGCAGCTCGGCGATCAGGCTTGTCGGGTCTTCCGAACTCAGATGGACGACGAAGCTATTTGCTTCACGCTCCGGGACGGGAAGCATGAACATCGTCATTACATCCAGGCCGAGCTTGTTGATAGCAGCGACTATTTTCTCGATGTCCTTGGTTCCCTGGCAGTTGCGGATCACCAGCCGGGAGCCGGGCTTTCCTATCCCCAGAATCGGGTTCAGCATTTTGTAAAAGAAGTCGTTAGTGGTGGCTATGCCCACGAGCCTGTCGTTGTCAACCACGAGCAGGGCTCCTACTTTCTTTTCCTGAGCTACGGTCACCGCTTCCTCTACAGTGGCATCGGGGCTGACTGTTACCAGGTCTCTGCCCATAACCTCCTTGACTGTAACCTTGTTCAATAGACGGGTTATGTCGTGAATGCTGAAGCTGGTGAGCTGTGATGGACCGGCCCTGTCGAGGGCATCGCGTGTAACTATACCGACCAGTGCTCCTTTGTCTACCACGGGCAGGCGGCGCATATGATGCGCATCCATTATCCTTCTGGCCTCGGCAAGGGACGTACTGCTAGGTATGGTAATGACGTTACAGGTCATTACATCGCTCATAAACATTTGCATCCTCCATTATAGTAGGTGCCGTCTCCGATGATTCATCCAAGATGCTATCTGTACATTCGAATTCTATGCGTCTAGCCATAGCGTGTCAAGGGTTTCAATCTCGCCCGATACCTTCGAGACCCGCGCCGGCAGGTTGTCATTGTGATATACTGGTTCCCGGCGAAGGCGTAGAAAATATGAAGATAGATGTGATTGCGTCCCCTGTCTTTCTTGAAGAGGGAGACCTGGAGGGAAGCCTGTGCGCCGTTGTCGATGTGCTCAGGGCTACGAGTACAATAACCACGGCGCTGGCGAGCGGGGCGGCTGCATTCCATCCTTGCCTGGATGTCGAGGAGGCTAAAAGAGGCGCAGCCGCGTTCGGTCGAGAGCGGAGCCTCCTTGGTGGGGAGGATAGGGGTCAGTTTATACCCGGGTTTGATCTGGGCAACTCGCCTCTTGAATATCTCGATGCGAAGGTTGTCGGGGGCAAAGACGTATTCTTCTACACATCTAATGGAACCGGCGCGATTCGAAGGGCTTATACAGAGTGCGGCCGCCCCGTGTACATCGCTGCCCTTATAAACATATCCGCCGCATCATCGGCGATAGTGGAGGCTGCGTCCACAGGTAAGGCTGCGGGAATAGTAGTCCTGTGCTCCGGCAGATATGGCAAGCCATCGGCAGAGGACACCTTCTGCTCGGGCCTGATGGTGAGGATGGCGGTGAATGGACTGCGTGAGTTTGGAATCACCTCTGATTTGACGGATAGCGCCACGGTTGCTGCCGGATTTGCAGAGGCCAACGAAGGGCGGGGTCTGGATATTCTCGCATCAAGTGAGCACGGCCGTTTCTTGCAGTCACTCGGTTTCGCGCCGGACCTCGATTTTACCTCTCGATTGGACTCATATAACGCCGTCCCCGTCTTCAACGGCGAACGCATCATCCTGCTAAATAAAGACTCCCAGGGATATGCACTCGACCCCGGAATGTTGTTGACATAACGTTAGCTGCGGGATGAGCTTACGTATTACTTGGCTTCGACCACCTGTTTCTCAGCAGGCTCTGCTGGAATTAAAGCCCCGGTGGGTTGGAGCTTCAGATGGAAGCCGATATCGTAAGTTCTTACTTCGATAAATTCCAGGTTCCTGACAGCGTACTCCAGCGCAGCATCGGCCTTTTTGGTGATTATTATTCCCCTGACGTTCTGATTTTCCGCAACGACCTTCTCCTTGACCCAACTGGTGTAGCGCAGGAGCTGTCCCACGGTGGAATCGCTGGTCTCTCCTCGCCTCAGTTGGATTACCACTAAGTCATTTGTGTCCGTATCGCGCGCGATAAAGTCGATGGTCCATGTTCCCGCGGGGAATCGCCTGCCGCCGTGCTTGGGGGTTTTGTAGAGTTCGAGCTGTGAGCCCCAATCGATATTTGACCAGTTGCGATCAATGAATTCCTCCAGGCTGTAAAATCCGAGACGCCATGTCCAGCGCATTAACCTGGCACCGCAGTCGAAATTGTACTGTGGGAACTTGGCGGCGAACAATACGGCGAGGTATGACAGGACTCCGGCAACCAGAAATACGAATCCGAGGAGAGCGAGTACAACAAAGCGCGGAATAAGAAGCAGCCACCTTACAAGAGACAGCCAGAATGACGGCGGTTCCTTCAGCCTGCCGCTGTCGAAAACCGAGAGGAGCCCTATTTCCTGCGACATGCCCCACCTCCTTGTCTGGATGCTGTAAAAGACGCATTAATGGCAGGGAATGAACCCTGGTTTGGTCCCAAATCCGAAGCACGAAATCCCGAGAAGTAATCAGACACAAAAACCGATGGGGCAATGCTAGTCCACTGCTCTCTGTCTGTCAAGCTCTCCCGGCCGCATCCTGTATTAAATGAACCTTTCGAGAGGAAGATATGTCCTGTATAATATGGTGGGAGAGAGAGATGAAAGCAGCCGATGATTGCCGTTACTGCCTGGAGGGTCTGCTGCGTCAGTCTGCCGGATTAGCCACTGACGATACGGACTTAAGGGCGAAGGTTATAGAAGAGGGGCTTCTGCTCCTTGACCGCGAGTTTTCCAGGGATAAGACCTCTATTGCCGTTGCCACACCGCTGAACCGTCTTGTCAGGGCGCGGACCGGCAATACTGACCCTTACTTCGGGGTTAAGGCAGCAGAGTTTGAAATGGCTGAAGAGGTTCAACGTAGTCTTGGTGAGCGTCCCGAAAGCGATCTCAGGGAGTGCCTTGTCTACGCCGTTCGGGGAAACAGTATAGATTTCTTTAAAAACCTGAAGGAGATCATGGAGGCGATGGGTGGAACGGTGGGGTTTGCGGTCGATGATACGGCGAAGCTGGAGCGGATATTGGAGGGCGCGAAGAGTATACTCTATCTGGCGGATAACGCCGGGGAGGTGCCTTTTGACCTGCCCCTGGTGCGCTGGCTGGAAGGCTGCGCGCCTGTCACTTATGTGGTGAAAGGTTCTCCCGTCCAGGACGATATAACGCTCCCTGACCTGGAAAGGTTCGGAATGGCTAAGGAGTTTACCAGGATAATCAGCACCGGCACCGATACCCCGGGTGTGGACATGGAGATAGCCTCGGCCGAGTTCAAGGCTGAGTTTGCAGCTGCCGATGTTGTGCTGGCCAAGGGTATGGGTTACTGGGAGACGCTCTCGGAATTGCCCGCGCAGGGCAGAGTGTTCCACCTTTTTAAAGCCAAATGCAGGCCGGTGGCCGGTTCTCTTGGCGTGGAATTGAATAGCTATGCGGCCTGTTTGCGGTGATTACATATGACAAGCGATGTGCGTCCTAAGCTGAGGAGAATACAGGCCAGCGCTGGAAACTGGCAGGGCCAGCAGGTGGTGGTGCTGCGTGACCCCCTGGGTCTGATCGACCGGGCTGTCGCTATTCCCAGGAGCGTTGCTCCTTTCGTTGAGCTGTGCGACGGGACTCGCGATGTCGCTACTCTGCAAACCGCCCTGGAATTGAGGACCGGGTTGAGGCTGTGGCCGGGTTATGTGGAGAAGATGCTTGCCGAGCTCGACGAGGCACTGCTGCTGGACAACGAGCACTTCGCGCAGGCTTACAGCGATACGCTGGATAGATTCAGGTCTAATCCGTATCGTCTCCCTACCCTTGCCGGAACGGTGTACCCGTCAAACCCCGAGGGGCTTGACCGCACTTTCAAGGAATACTTCGACATGGCGTCTTCGGGGGCTGAAGATGTGACCGGTATTAAGCAGGTGCGCGGCCTGGTTAGTCCCCATATCGACTACAACCGTGGGGCAGCAGTATATGCGGAGGTGTGGAGCCGCGCAGCGGCGGCGGCACGCGAAGCCGAGGTGGCCGTTGTCTTGGGCACTAACCACTCGGACTGCGAGAAGCTGATCACTATGACAAAGCAGAGCTATTCCACGCCCTGGGGCGTGTTGCCCACGGCTGGCGATGTGGTTGACAGGGTGGCTGCCGCACTGGGTGAGGAGGAAGTGTACGCTGAGGAGCTTCACCACCGGGGTGAGCACTCGGTGGAGATAGCCGCGGTCTGGCTGCATTATCTGGTGAAGGACAGGGGCTGTGAGCTAGTGCCTGTTCTCTGCGGCTCTTTCCATAAGTTCATTCAAGGGGAGGGTCAGCCTGGCGAGGAAGAGCAGGTGGCTCTCTTTGTTGACGCGGTGAGGGATGCAACGGCTGATCGGCGTACCCTGATAGTGGCTGCCGGAGACCTTGCTCACATAGGCCCGGCCTTCGGTGATCACTATCCCGTAGATGGGGTGGAAAAGGCCAATACGTCGATAGCCGATGGCGAGCTGATGGACACGATAGCCAGAGGTGATGCCGAGGGCATGTTCACGCAGGTGAAAAAGGAGGGCGACCGCAGGAGAATATGCGGCCTGTCCCCGATATATCTGGCCCTGAGGCTTCTGGGAGAGGCCACCGGCGAGGTCGCCGGCTATGCCCAGTGCCCTGCTGACCAGCAGGATACCTCGATAGTATCGGTCTGCGGCATCGTGCTCTTTTAGCTGCCCGGACTTTATCATATTGAAGAATCTCAATAAGCCTGCGCGTAAACGGTCGCTGAAGGTTTGATAATTTTCAGAGGTTGAGACTGAGTTGGGGAAAAATACGGCGCAGAATAAAGCGGTCCAGGAAATTCATTTACAGCCCGGCGCTAAGAGCGACGGTATTGTAGATATCAGGGACGGCATTCTCCACGTACGGGTCACAGCGCCGCCGCGTAAGGGCCAGGCCAATCGGGCGCTGCTGGCGCTAATGGCCAGGGAACTGGGGGTCTCAAAAAGCGACCTTTCAATTGTCAGGGGATATACGAGCAGGAATAAGTCACTGGAAATACGCGGGCTGAGCCCGGAGGAACTTAAAGAGATACTGGGCCGGTTGTTAGCCGGGTAGCAACCGCCACAGTTTGAGGTTGTTTATCAGTGGGATACATCTATACTCATCTGCCTCAAAACGAGGATATCGGCTTCTACGAGAGGTCATACACTGTTAACGAGGGGTTGTTGGAGTACGGGGGACGGCAGGTGCTCTATCTCCTTGTTGACGCCTCGTCGGTCACATTTTGCGACCGCAGCTACGCTTCACATCTGGCGAGCGTTAACGTTAAGGGGTATGTGAGGAGGTGGAGACATGAGACAAACGAAGAAGGCGAAGCCCTGTCCGAGATCGAGCCGGTTATCGATGATGAGGAGAGGCGTGCGATAAGAGACCTCCTGCGAGACAGCCACAATATATCCGCAGTCAATTTCTTCTGATAATCATCGGTAGGCAGGAGCATCCGCTCCTGACGTACACATGAGAAGAGTAGGGTGGGTGAAGCGCAGCGCAACCCACCAAAGACCTGAAAGCTGACCGCTGATAGCTGAATGCCTGAACGTTGGGTTCCATTTAATTCCACCCACCCTACCCTGTTATGCTTAATCTTAGCGCTTGTATGGGTAGGCAGCTTCCCCTCCCTCTAACTCCCTCCCGCCAGGGTGATGGAGGAAATAAACACGCTGTAGGGGCAGACCAACGTGTCTGCCCTATTCCAGAAATAGGAGAAACCAGAGCATGGGTGAAATAAAACCGTAGGGGCACGGTCACCGTGCCCGCTACATTGTGTAGATACAGCAACCTCGATACTTTATAAAAGACATCCTTTGTAGTATTATGCTTTCATGAGAATCATTTACGTGATGAGGAGGTGAGATGAGGGCAGCGGTGCTGGAAGATAAGATGAAATTGGTGATCAGAGAGGTCCCGGACCCTGTCCTGGACAGGGATGAGGTCATGGTAAAGGTGCGGTTTTGCGGGATATGCGGTTCCGACCTGCATACTTACCGGGAGGGCGCAGCTGTAGGGTCGGGCCACGAGTTCTCTGGAGACGTTGTAGAAGTGGGACCGGATGTAAAGGGATGGAAGGTCGGGGACCGGGTGGCGGTGGAGCCCTGCATCTCATGCGGTGAGTGCGAATGGTGCAGGCGTGGAGAAACAGGACTCTGTGAGCAATACTATGTGGCGCTGCTGCAATTCAAGGGGGCTTTTTCTACATATGCTAAAGCCAAATACCATTATCTTCATAAACTCCCCGACGAACTGAGTTACGAAGATGCAGCCTTGGTTGAGCCGACGACCTGTGCTCTGCATGCTATTAGATTGTCTGGAATGATAAAAGGCGATGTTGTTGCAGTGCTCGGCTTAGGGCCAATCGGACAGCTCGTGGCGCGCGTGGCGAGGGTATTGGGCGCCAAAGCTGTATACGCATCGGAGATAAGCCAGTCTCGGATTGACTTGGCCAGGGATACTGTGGACGAAGTTGTAGATGCGGGCGCCTGCAATCCTGTGGATAGAATTCTTGAGTTGACTAACGGGAGAGGTGCGGACGTTGTTTTCGAGTGTGCGGGAAGCGCCGTAACGACGCTTCAGTCAATAGCCCTGGCGAGGATGGGCGGGACAGTCGTTATCGCGGGGATTTGCTTCGAGCCGGTCGAGATGCCAATCAGCCAGATCATGCTGCGGGGGCTGACGGTCAAAGGGTCTATCTGTTTTTATGAGGGTGATTTTGCCTCTGCATTTAACCTCATAAAGGACAAGAAGATCGATGTAGCGCCTCTCATAACCTGCAAGATGCCCTTGGATGACATCAACGAGGCCTTCGAAAAGGCAATGCGGAGCGAGGGGGGGAAAATCCTGATAAAGCCCTGATTATATTTAGTGTAGTCTACTGCAATTTATGGCCGGACGTGGCGGTTTTCCCGCATTTAGCTTAAGTTCCGAAAGACACTGGTTCCGCAAGTCTTACATTTTGCCCGGACAGTAGCATGTTTATCTTTCAAATTTAAAGTAGGTTCGATGATATTCACCATCTTCGTGCAGCTATTACAGTAAGCCTTCATGTTATCCCAATCGATTTCCTCGGCTGTCGAGGGCTTCAGCTCCAACCCTAAATATTCCTCTTTAAATTTTTTCACTCGCTTCTGTAAAGCCAGGCCCCCGAGCAACTCATTTTGCGCATCCTTGATTCTCTCGATTTCGGACTCAATCTGGTCGACACGCTCAGTCAGGCTGTCCAACGAGATAACCACTTTTTGAAGGATTTCTCTCGTTGCGTTGATGGCTTCGGTCACTTCAGTTTCTACCTTCATGACAACCTCCTCTCTATCCCCCAGCATATATATTATACCACAGGCAGCGGAGGTTCAGCTTTTACGGGCTAAGTCATCCGAAACCCGTCCTTTAGACGGCAGCAACGAAGCATTCGAGAATTCCATGCGTAGCGAAGGGGGCAAGATTCTGATAAAGGCCTGATGATGTTCTGACAGCGTCGTTTGTCATTATTGCGATATCCCATATTGGGTCATATTTTTGTAATAAAAATGTCTAGCTTGCGAGAATCTAACAAGATAAAGTATACTAGCGCAAGCATATCCATAGTTACAATTCACAAAACAAGTTCGTATCATGCGGTTATTCTTGGACGAAAGCGGTGAATGCAGCTTTTCCTCAAAATCTGCTTATAGACATTTCTTGATAACGATTCTTTCGGTTGACCCTTCTTCAATGAATATAATGAAAAATGACCTTAAGAGAAAATTTGGGAGTTTAATTAATAAAGGTTGGGATAAAACGCAGGAAGCAAAGGCATATGAAGTATTTAAGAATCATAAGTTTGGAGCGAAGGCTATTTTTGAGGTTTTAAATTCACTTTCCAGAATTGATACGCTGGAAATTAGTTATGTAATCATAAACAAAGATAAGATTACTAATAAATCATTTAGAAGTGCACCTTACGGAACTGCATACAACTACTTCACCGGTGTATTGCTGTCCGAGTTAATATTCGAAGACCGTTTTTATGATGTTCAATTGATATATGATATAAAAAATAAGGTGATGTTCCCTTTTAGGCACGTAAGTAGTAGGCATATTGAAATTTGTGAT
>CAYVQT010000006.1:0-72382 GCA_964453665.1 uncultured Dehalococcoidia bacterium
TTTACCATAATTATACCACAATTATACGAATACTTATATGTTACATGGTACTAGTGAGAAATTCGATATCATCGTAGAAGCTGTGCAGTATGCACACCCAGACGACTACGACATCGTAGCCATCGAAGCTCACTGCCTGTGTTTCCGCATCCAGCGCATCTGCGTCCTTGCCCATTGCGCGCAGATAAGCCGCCGCCAAGTAAATGTTGCTCGGCAGAAAATCACAGTCAACCTCCCCTATGCCATTCTCTTCCCGACATACATATATCCCCCTTAAGCGCTTCGGCGGATTAAGCAACAGTGTTTTCATGGCCATTCGGCACCCTTCTCTGCACAGGCCAAACCTCGGTTCAGCTTATTTGCCTCTGTATTTCGTCGAGCACACTTATCGTTTCTCTGCCATCTTCCCCCGGAACCGGTGGGTCAGTGTTATCTCTTATGCTTCCGACGAACCTCTGCATAAGAGCCTGATGGCCGACTTTATACCACCTCCGGCCCAGAGCCGCCATTAAAAAGCTCGACACCGCCCCGGCCAATTGCTGACCACTCTGATACAACTGATCGAGCACTAGCTCATCGGTCCTGTTACCCCTGAATCTTCTGCGCGTCATAGATAAAGTAAAATTATCAACGTGAAGCCTGCCTCTGGTCCCAAAAATGTCTATTTCGAAAGATTTATTATGAGAATTGCAGGATACTGTGAAAGACCCAATCCCTTTCTCGGCTTCCACCAGGACTTTCAACTCGTCAGCCGTTACCCAGGAAAATTCACTGATCTTGCGGGAAATAGCTTTAACCGAATGGATTTTACCAAGAAACGCCAGCTCAAGGTATATCGAGTGGGGGGCATATTCATTAAATATGCCCATGGGCAGAGTGTGACACCAATGACCTCGCCTGCTAAGAGCACCGTCTCTTCGATCAAGCGACTTAATCTCCACCGCTAACAGGTCTCCGATAGCCCCTCCTGCTACAGCAGATTTAGCCGCCCGCACCGCCGGAACGAACAATATGTTGTGAACCACGCATAACTTGACCCCCTGCTTCCTGGAAGCGGCCAGCATTTCATCAGCTTCACTTAGATTCAAAGCCATAGGCTTCTCAACCAGAACATTCCAGCCGGCCTCCATCGCCCGAACGGATAACGGCGCGTGCGTGGACGGCGGCGTGCAGATATCTATAAAATCAAGATTCTCCTTTTCCAGCATATGAGACAGGTCCTGATAGCTCCTGGGAACGTTAAAGCGCCTGGCCATTGCCGCTGCTGCGCTCTCATTTATATCGCACGCCGCTACTATTTCAACGTCTTTCGTAGCTCGCCATACAGGCATATGGGAAATAGCTGCCACAGTCCCGCAACCAACTATCCCGCCTCTCAATACAGCTTTGCTCATTTCACCCCGATCCTAGTCCTGAGATTAAAAAGTCTTCACCCTTTGTAGTCAAATGTCGCGCTTATGTAAATGGTTCCCCGTTTCAGTCCGCCCAACAAGCCACCAACAAGCAGCGCGAGGTTCACCACATACCTGAAGAAAACGAAGGCGCATGTCTTAAAAGGGCTTTTCACATCTACATCCGCCCCGAAATAATACAATGCTACAGCCAGAGTAGCCACCCCGCACACGATGGCCGGGATATGCAGTCCGACTGCGGCGAATATAATGGCCAGCGCCAACAGAATATGAATGCCCAGAAAGGGAGTCAGAAAGATTAAGATGGAAAACGGAAATACTGCCCTAAGCAAACTTTTATAAATTGCGCTCGTATCGCTGCGATTGCCGGGCCGGTAGATTCTCAAGCCTCTGAAGCCGTGCTTCTTGAATAAATAAGGATGGTGAAATCCGTAGTTAAACCACTGCCGCATAAACGCCCTCAGGGTAGTCCTGCTTTTATGTTTCACTACAGCATCCCGGGCGAAATACAACTCCCATCCGGCTTTAGCCAGGCGAAAGCACATATCCTGGTCTTCACCACTGTAACAGTTGTCATCGTACGGGGCGACCTGGTCGAGAGCCTCCCTGCGGAAAGCCACATTACCATTGGAGAAAAACGGGGAAAGCAACGTATATTTTTCTCTTCTTAAATACCCTTCCTCAAAAAGATTGGACATTATCTGTATTATCATCGCTTACTATCCGCCCTCTGACCTGAAGTCATATTCTGAATGTAGAAAGCCTCGAGCATATCATCTCCGATCTTAAAATAGGATATCTCTCCTCCCACCACCCCGACATGCGGGTCTTTAATAAAAGGAATCTCCAGTTGCCTCAGCCAGTTTTCATCAGCTACACAATCATCGTCTATGAAGGCAATAATGTCACCCCCGGCGTTCTGAATCCCGGCGTTTCTGGCATGCGGTATACCTCTCTTTGCTTCATAAACGTACTTAAGATTCAGGCTGTCAACGAAATTCAGGGCAATGTCTCTGGTGTGATCGCTGGACGCATTATCAACCACGACCACTTCATCAGGCTTGCGGCTCTGCCTGGTCAGAGAGTCCAGGGTATCCCTCAGAGACTCCGCCCGGTTACGGGTGGCAATTACTACCGAGACAATAAAATTAGTTGCCATGATTTTCCGACCAATCCCTCCAATAGAATTACATATGCCTTAATAGATCGACCGATTTTGAGAAGAAACGATATGCCTCGCCCTCTTCACCCAGCAACTCCTTTATATATTCTCTATGCAGGTCATTTAACCAATCTGAATCACCGGGGGAGAACTCGACCAGTGCGTCAAAAATTTGCCTGCTCGTCAGTGGAATACGAATCTCGCCGGATTCCAGAGAGCGGAACAGCAGCTTGGTCCTGGCTGCTCCCCAGAAGAAAGCGAGGAAGTCCAGAGTCCTCATCTTGTATACGTTTCTGCCTGATATCATGACGTCGATTTTAGCCGTTCTCTTTCTTATCGTTTCCTCAAAGGTATCCGGAGGTAGACAACAACGAATGGGAGTACCATTTTTTTTACGGGCAATTTCGAGAGGACTCGATACCATTTCATCCAGCATAGCGAAAAACAACGGGTATTTCCCGGGGCTTTTAACCTTAATGGTGTTAGAGACGCTGTCCGCCTGCAGCGAAAATGCGATACCACCGTCGGCGACAATGAATGGCTCTATATTCCCGGGGCACAGGCTGCCGCCGAAAAACGAGCGAAAGCCCCTCAGCTTTTCGATCGGCACATAACCATCCTCTTTTAACACGAGATAGAATGAATCTATGTCAGAATTGGAAAGTACATCCAACTCGAACTCAACCTGCGGGATTAGAGCAACAGAGTCCAGATATGGCTCTAACTCGGTTCTAATGATGGTCCCCACTTTGTCAAGTATACCATCGCGTTTAGTATCCGCTATCAGCTCACGACTGCCGGGGACTCTCGCTATTACCGCTTTGCCCTTCGACCCTGTGTATACCTTGCGCTCCATCTCCGAGTAACTCTTACCAACCATCGTCATAAACAACTTCATCAGTTCATCCGCTAACACATCCTCGTCTGAAGTTAAATGCCTCAAGAAGCTCTGCACTCTATCAACGTGACAACTTTGTTCATCAGGCAGATGGCTTTTAACCTGCGACAAAGCGGCATCTCTGCTCTGAGCATCCTCACCGTGGCAAACCAGCAGATAAACCCTGGCTGCCTCGGCAATAGCCTTATACCACAAATACCTTCTCCTGAATGGAGGACTATAAGTGCCAGATATAAACTCCTCGTTGAGCAGTGCCCACCATTTCCTCAATTCTTCGGTTGCCGGTAGATACAGCTCGGAAGCTTCGAGCTCCGGAAGCTCACTTACCAGATCCCTGCCGAACAGCAACTTCCACGTATGCTTGCCCTCATTGAACCTGTACCTGTGGAAATCATAGTCCTCATACATATCGTAGAACTCTGAGAGGGAATATACCCCGAGTTCCGTGACGCTGCTTGGGAAAAGCGGGATAATACGTGAGAGCTTCTGATAAACTGCCCTGACCGTATCTTTCGCTGCCTGCTCTTTCTCGCCCAGATCCGCGATGATTACCGACAGGTCTATGTCACTCAGCCCGTAAACAATCTCCCCCCGGGCGACACCGCGGCGCAGATAGACCGTTATCACTCCATCCACGCGTCTGAGCAACAGCGAGGCAACCAGGATAGACAGGTCATAGAACTTCCTGTAAAAACAGGTCAGGGGGAAGAAACTGGTGCCGAGAACTATGCGCTGGATTACGTCCTGGACGCTTGACTTCATGAGCGTATCGTCAGCAATCAGAGGCTGGCTTGCTACCAGACAGTATGGTTCGATTAACAACGTCTGTCAAGGAAACATGCCCCACTACTACATCCCTAACCATCCGGGGCGCTTACATAGGGGCACATTCATCCCCGAGAGACCTTCACCATTTTTATCCGACTAGTAAAAAAGCGCAGTCCATATTGCTACACGGCACACCAGATGTTAGAATCGAGAGGATTTAGCACGCCGGCTGTTCCCCGGTCTCTCAGCGATATGTAAAGCAAAGTCGAGTGCACGTACGGCGGCGGTAGAGCCTGGCGCAACAGCGAAAGATGAGCAGACTCAGCATTAAGGCAAAGACATCGGCCAACAGCCTGTACGGACTCGCCCTGGCTCTCCTCATGGGCATCGCTTTCTTCCTGCGTGTTTACTTCCCCTATGATAACGTCTTCACCGGTGACTGGGTCAGGTTTAAGTGGTTCGATTCATGGTATCATATGCGGCTTGTAGAGAATCTTCTTCATCACTTCCCTCAGCGCATTTACTTCGATCCCTATACCCGTTATCCCCAGGGGCAAGACGTATTCTTCGCGCCCTTTTATGACCTGCTCCTCGGCTTTTTCGCATGGGTTGTCGGAGCCGGTTCCCCATCCACGGGAACTATCGAGACGCTGGGAGCCTATTTCCCGGCAATATTGGGCACACTGGTCACCATACCGGTTTATTTCGTAGGAAAGGAGCTATTCAACAGAAAGGTAGGGCTGATCGCTGCAGCTTTAGTTATCATACTACCGGGCCAATTCCTGCTGCGCTCACTCCTCGGGTTCACTGATCACCATGTAGCCGAAACCCTGTTCAGTACACTGACCATGCTGTTCCTGATACTGGCAGTAAAAAGCTCGAAGCAGAAAGAGATCTCCTTCAACAGCCTTTTAACGAGAGACTGGGGAACATTAAAGAAACCTCTGTTCTACACAGTGCTGACAGGCATATCGCTGGGGCTCTACCTCCTTTCCTGGGTGGGCGGCTTCATTGTTGTATTCGCAATACTACTCTATGCTTTCATTCAGTACATGGTCGATCACGCCAGAGGTAGATCAACCGATTACTTATGCATCATCGGCGTGCCCGTCTTCCTCATAACTCTATTGTTTGTCCTGCCCTTCCTGGGACAATACGGAATGGGTGAAACCCAGATAGCATTCCTGATCATCAGCATGCTGGTGGTTATTGCCCTTAGCGCCTTTTCCCGCCTGTTCGCCAGGTGGGGTATAAAACGAGCCTACTATCCCGTGGCGCAAATACTTCTGGCAGTCATCGCCTACGGGGTCTTGTACCTTGCGACGCCTTCGCTGCACAACATGGTACTGGGCCTGCTCGACTGGCTCAATCCAACCGGATGGCAGCGCACAATCGGTGAGATGATGCCGCTCTCACTATCAATGGTATGGGATGAATTCACTACGAGTTTTTACATTGCGCTAATATCACTTGCGGTAATAGCCTACCTGGTCATTAGAGACGGCGCTTCCGATAAAACGCTGCTGCTGGCATGGAGCATTACCATGCTGGCAGCTACACTGGGGCAGAACCGCTTTGCATACTATTTCGCAGTAAACGCTTCGCTCCTTACCGCCTACCTGGCATGGACAGCTTTCACGCTTGTTGGCGCCAAGGTGACCTCTGAAATGAGTAGAGGGGAAAACATCGCCGGGAGTGAGAAAGCGGTAACGGGTAAGGACAAATCAAGTAAAAAGGCAAAGCGTAAAATTGCCAAAGACCCAAGAATGAGACCGGGAACGCTGGTAACAAGATACCCCTTGAGCAGGTATGTCTACAGCGCCGCGGTGGCAATTGCCATATTCTTTCTGGTGTTCTACCCCAATATCGGGATGGCGATTGACATCGCAAGACAACCCAGCCACCCCAGGCAGGACTGGTACGATGCACTGACCTGGATGAGAGAGAATACCCCGGACCCCTTCCAGGATGCCGATTTTTACTATGAGCTATACGAAAGGCCACCCGGCGAAGAGGACTACAACTATCCGGAATCGGCATACGGGGTTATGAGCTGGTGTAACTACGGCCACTGGATTACCTATATCGCTCACCGCATACCAAACGCCAATCCCCACCAGCAAGGCGCGGTGGAGGCCGCCCATTTTTTCACAACAAATGACATATCCCAGGCAAGTGAACTGCTCGACGAGCTGGGCTCAAGGTACATAATAATAGATATACTCATTGCCCTACATGAGATGCCTACGGAACCCGTCACTTACGGCACTTTCCACGGTGTGATAGAGTGGGCCCGCAGAGACATAAATGACTTCTTTGAGGTGTACTATCAGGAGACCGAACCGGGGAGCTATAGTTCCATAATGCTGTACTATCCCGAATACTATCAATCTATGAGTTCCAGGCTGTTCAATTTTGAAGCGGAGCAATGGGACCCGCAAGAAACCCTCGTCATATCATGGGCTGAGGAAGATTTAACAGGCAGTAAGGGGAACAAGTTCAGGGCAAAGGTTATCACCGACCGCAGGCTGTTTTACGACTACAATGACGCTAAAGCATTTATTGATAATAATCCGGGCTACCTGATAGTGGGCGTAAACCAGTTCGTCAGCCCCGTACCTCTCGAGGAAATAGAGCATTACGAGATGGTTTATGAGACGCCAACAAAGGCAGAGGTCTGGGGAGGTGAAACCGTCTCCACTGTCAGGATATTCGAATATATACCTTAGCAGCTCCGCCTCTACTACTGAACATGGATAGAGGCGGCAACCCGTTTACAACTCTAACCCTTTTACACATCGAATCTTCCATAAGGAACAACTTTGAACATTACACAGCTAAGGCGCCAGATTCAGGACCCTTTATACCGTAATTCTCTACTCCTTATGGTCAATACCGCCGTGACTACCGGAATGGGCTTTATATTCTGGATGGTAGTTGCGAGGTATTACACAGAGTATGAAGTGGGCCTGGCGGCTGCAATCATATCAGCCATCAGCCTGCTAGCTCTGATTAGCAGCCTCGGTCTGGATGTTGCTCTAATCCGCTTCCTCTCCAAAGCCAGGGAACCCGTGAAGATGATCAACTCCTGCTTCACCATAAGCGGAATCGTAGCCCTCGCAGTAGCAGGCATCTTCCTCGCTGGCCTGGACCTGTGGTCTCCGGCCACCGAATTCGTAAGGGGTAATATCAGGTTCCTTTTGGCCTTCATTCTCTTCGTTGTCTGCTGGCCCCTGTCGGGGCTCATGGCGTCCGTATTCGTAGCAGGGCGAAGAGCCGAATTTGTTCTGGTTAAAAGCACCATCTTTTCGCTGCTTAAAATCCCTCTCCCGATCCTCCTGGCCTATTACTTTCATGCCTTTGGCATCGTGGGCTCGTGGGGCGTCGCCGCAGTTGCAGCCTTCATCATTTCCCTTTTCCTCTTTATACCACGTATTCAAAAATCATACAGGCCAGTGCCCAGGCTTGACTTGAGCATAATTCGGGACATCTGGAAATACTCCGCAGGCAACTACTTTGTCTCCATTTTCGCGGCAGCACCCTACTTCCTCTTGCCGATCATAGTAGTAAACCTTATCAGTGCGGAGCAGAACGCCTACTTCTATGTAGCGTGGATGATGGCCGGGCTGGTCTATGCTATACCCGTAGCTGTTTCCGCATCTTTGTTCGCCGAGGGCTCGCATGCTGAAGAAGCACTGGTCGCTAATGCACGCAGGTCTTTCCGCTTCATCATCCTGTTGCTGGTGCCAGCCATCATTCTTCTGGTCGCCCTGGGTAAATGGCTCCTGTTACTGTTCGGTGAGAACTACTCGTCTAATGGCCTGACATTATTATGGATTCTAGGCGCTTCGGGCCTATTCATAGCGGTAAACGACGTTTACTATAGCATCCTGCGCGTGCGGGGCAGAATCCGGGAACTCTTTTTTATCCGAGCACTGATATCCATTGCCGTGGTTGTTGCAGGCAGCCTCATTGCGCCAAAGATAGGAATTGTGGGCATTGGCTACGCCTGGATCTCGGCACAGGCGGTCGCCAGCATCTACGTCCTGCTAAGAGTGAGGGTGCGCTACCGCGCAATGAAGGCTCAGCGTATTGATAGTTGACGTTATCGCGAATACAGTCAACCAAGTCACCGTAGTTACCCTGTCCCGTCTATGGTTCCAGGCATCGGTATCAATATCGCGATACTCTGCAAGTTACCCATGCCATACTCCTGTCCTCAGCCGCTAAGATGTCCGTCCACAAGTGGTTACTGCTCTGTCTTACTCAACGCTTTGTTGTAGACCTCTACAACCCTGTCAACCCATTCAGGTATGGAGAATTCGGCTTCCACGAGTTCACGGTTAGTCTTTGCCGCCAGTTTCTTATCATCATCACTCAGCGACAGCAGCCTTATAACGGCTTCAGCAAGTCCGCCAATATCACCGGGAGGCACCATGATACCGCCTGTGCCATCGAGCCCCAGTTCAGGGGCCAGCCCCGTGGCTGTCGCGACAACGGGCCTGCCACAGGCCATTCCCTCCAGAACGACCAGCCCAAATGACTCGTGAAGCGAGGGTATCACCAGCAGGTCACATGCCGAGTACAGCTTGATAAGCTCATCCTCCGGTAAAAAATCGATGAACATCATATGGTCTCCGAAACCATCATCTTCCGCTTGCTTACGTATATGAGCCTTCACAGAGCCGTTAAAAGGAGCGCTGTTCGTATCCCGACCCACCAGGACAAACCTGGTCGCAGGAATAGTTCTAATAATCCCGGGGATGGCCCGGCAAAGTATGTGAACGCCCTTTCTCGCCTCCAGCCTGCCCACGAATAAAACCAGCGGAGTGTTCCGGGGTATTTCAAGCCTCTCCCTTATATCAGATTCAACGTAGCTGTATTTCGCAGCATCCACAGAGTGGTGAACAACTTCAATTTTTTCAGGGTCGATACGCAGCTTTTCAATCAACGGCGCACACTGTCCCTTTGTGGTCGCCACTACACGGTCTGCCCGTCTGGCGCTGAAATCCTCCAGGAAAGAGAGGATTTTGAGACTCACCTGCTCCTTTATCCCGGAGTATGTTCCCGTCCTTAAAACGTCTGACGCCGATGAAGCGACCCTGACCGCTAATGGTGTGCGTCTACTTAAACCATAGAGAAGGGCTTCAGCCCCCCAGTAGGCTGCTTCCACTATCTCTATGTCATACCGCTTGATGATTTCCCGCAGCTTGAGCCAGGCATGGAAGCTATAGTTAATTCGCGCCACGGCGCTATAACGCTTCGGGTTCGTTCCCACCCTGTGAACCAGGACTCCGTTATCTATCAAGTCTCCAGGAGTATCTACCGCCTGGCAGACTACATGAACCTCGTGACCCCGCCGGGCTAAGGCAGAGGCCAGGCTATAGTACATTGCCGCAATCCCGCCCCATGCCGTATCGGGGGGGTACTCCCGTGAAAGAAAAGCCACTCTCACTATATCAACTCGTTATCGATTCGAAAAACGAACCGGCTAACAAGGCTGTGATTATCCCTTTTCTTTTCATCAACAACCTGCCACTTCCTCAATAAGCCCTATCCAGTCCGACTCAAATCTTTCCACCGTGAAATCTTTAGCAAACTCATACCCCCTCTCACCCAGTTCGGGATGCTCCAGCGCGTATTCAACACATTTCCTCAACTCACCGAAACCCGGACAAACAATCTGCCGGCCACCATCAAGAAGTTCCTTCATTCCGCACACCCCAGAACCAACTACCGTAGTCTTGCAAAGCATAGCTTCGTGGGCAGTCCTGCTCCAGCCTTCCTTGAGCTTCGACATCGTGACAACAACCGAAGACGCCTTAAGAAGTCTCTGATAATCGCGGTAATCAAGGCTTAAATTCATCGCCGGTATATTCACTTTCTTATCACCGCTGGTCACGAGATTCAGGTCCATGCCCTTCAGATGCTTATATGCTTCGACAACACCCTTACCTCTTTGACAATTCCCAATATATACAATGGGCTTCCCTGCGAGGCCATATTTACGAACAAAATCCGCGATTTCCTGTTCCGTGAATGTGAAGCTGGCTACATCAAAGGGATTGTAGATAACCCTTACATCGGGATGGCCCTTCGCTTCAAAGTGCGCTTTCCAATACTTCGACACTGTGACTACCGCATCGACCCTATTAAGGTTACGATAGAAAAGCCTCTCCAGTAAGTAACCCTTCCCAAGCAGGAGCGTACTAAGTACAGGCTCGTATGT
This sequence comes from uncultured Dehalococcoidia bacterium, assembly GCA_964453665.1. Taxonomy (GTDB): domain Bacteria; phylum Chloroflexota; class Dehalococcoidia; order SZUA-161; family SZUA-161; genus DAOUTY01. Next base: position 10,470 of record CAYVQT010000006.1, read on the forward strand.
ATCTCTAGTATCAATGTGATGTATTAGCAGGATGTTCTTGCCAACCGTCCTATCTAACGGCAGGGTTATCGTGGATAGAAACCCTCTAATCCATATGTCGTTAACACCCCTGAGCCCGAAGAGTCTGCAAGCCAGCCTCGTGCGTTGAAACAGCCAGTTTCCTTTGCCCAGAAGTATCCCCAACGGTTCAACGTTAAATCTCTTGCCCAGCGCCTCTAAAAGGAATCTCCGGTAGAGGTCGCCACCGCTTTCTACTCTCCACGGGGAACCTCTCGGACATTCAACGTCGGCAATATTCAACGCGGGGTTTACCATGATGCAACCAGTGGTTATAGCGGTCTTTTACGACCCGCAACGCGCTCTCCAGCATACCCACAAACAAACCCAAGGCCTACGCTCACAATGGAAGCGACAAGGACCGCAAGTTTCTTCAGTTCCTCTACGCGATAGAGGCGCTTCATCCTAAGTGGGATGTACTTCACGAGCAGTATCCTGAGATAAGACTTCTCCGTAGCCATCGAGTCAGCCGAGACATTCAGCTTGCTCAGCAAAGCCTTTGAGTACCCCTGATAGAAAGACCTCCCTAAAAGAACCCTGATACCTAATTTCGATTTCGGGACTCTGTGATAGACAATGGCATGCGGATTATATATGACACCTTTGCCTAGAGTCCGCTTCATCTTCAAGGCCAACTCCGGTTCCTCGGCCTGTATATAGGAGGCTCCCCTTCTGGCAAAGCCGAGGCTTTCGTTGAATCCGCCCACCTTATCGAAAACCTCCCTTTTAAAACTCATGTTCGGCCCAAATGTGTTGCGTACTTCGACGACTTCCTCCCCGGCGAAGCCATCATGGGTTACGCCAACCAGCCAGTACAGCTCCTCCGGCAAATAGTCCGGTTTCTTATCAAGCCAGACGGGCAAGACCTTCCCTCCAACTGCAACAGCGTCGTAATCCAGGTAGGTACTCAGGAGGTTCTCAATCCAATGTCTCTCCGCGACAGCATCATCGTCCATGAAAGCGATAATTTCGCCCCGTGCAATCCCGACACCGGCATTCCTCGCTGCAGAAACACCTGCGTTATCCTTCAAGAGTACAGTCCTCACGGTTTCCCGGCCGCCGTAATCCGACGTAACTTTACTGTAGAATTCCTTGTTGCCATCAATAGCTATGATAACCTCTAATTCTCGATGGGTTTGCTCCAGCAGGCTATTCACAGCCCCGACGAGGTTCTGATAGTTTTCGGGGCTATGGGCGCATATGACAGTGGATACCAACATGATTATGTCAAGATTTCGCTATCTGTGACGAAACCTACGCCTCACAAGCGTCCTCCCAATCCTAAACCCATCTCTCAAAGAGTTTAACTTGGTGCGGGTCCCCCTCCTCCTGTAGTCAATGGGCACCTCTGTTATCCTGTAACCATTCCTTGCTATTTCCGTCAACATATTTACCTCGATGTCGAACCCTCTGGCCTCCAGTTTCAACTGCTTGACTACCTCCGCTCTCAGACCCCAGCAGCCGGTGCAGGGATCGCTTATTTTTGTCCCGTACAAAACGTTAGTCATCAGAGCCAGCAAATGGTTACCTACCAGGTTCAGAGGAGTCATCGCACCCTCAGCCATACAACCCCTCAACCTGGAACCCATCACCACGTCGCATCCTTCTTCCAGAATCTCAAGCATCTGCGGTATGTGGCCAGCCGGATAAGTATAGTCCGAATCTAATATAAATGCGTAATCGCAGCTCATGGCCTCAAATCCAGCCCTAATAGCCATCCCCTTCCCCCTCCTCGGCTCCCAGATAATCCGTGCACCTTTCTCCCTGGCAACCTCCTCAGTCCTGTCATTACTTCCATTGTTGACCACCATGACATCTACCTTGTAGCCCCTCCCCTCCATCTCTTTCACAGGTATCTCATCTATGACCATACCTATAGTGCCCTCCTCATTAAGAGCAGGCAGGATTACGCAGACTTCCTTCATTAAACGATTATCCTTTCACATGCTGGCCTTCAGCATTCTCATAGCACGAACCCGAACTGATGGCCCTGACCCGAATTGTAATACACTTGTAATATCTTCGCAATTTTTCATCCATACCCTTTATCGTTTCTTAATATTCTGCATTTATACTTCAAGCAATGACGGCAGGGTTTTATAAATCACTTACACTCCAGCACTAAGAGACGGTGATGTAATTCGCCTCCAGTGTATGGCGGAAAATTACCGTCATGTGTCCAGAGATTCAAGTAGGACGATGGTCATCACACATAAGCCAGGGAGGGGAGGGGACAAAGCGGATATGAACGAATTGGAGACCGCCAAAAACACACTGGAAAGGGTAATGAGCAATCAGGATGAAATAACGAGGCTTACAGACAACCAGATAGACCTGCTGATCCGGGTAGCGCTGGGCAAAACCAATTCGCAGATAGCAGACGAGCTTTGTTTACAGGAACAGACCGTAAAGAACAGGGTCACCAGACTGCTGAAGAAGCTGCACGTGGATAACAGGGTGCATATAGCGACCTTCGCCTGTTTGGGATACCCGCCGTCGGAATCACAACTAAGGTTCCGTTGGAGAGACCTCAATAAAAAGGCCGTATCCTCTGGCAACTCAAGCCATCTTAAGATTAGCAGCAGTTATAATCAGCATTTGCGCATACAGCCCCGAAGACGCAACGTCAGAACCCTGGAAACACAGAAGCTGCTTGGCCTGCGCAATAAGACCACTTCCACGAATAGATAACGTTAATCCCCACCCCTAATTGTTCTTCCGTGTCAATGAATTATAGCTTAGAGATTCGGAATGCTTCTTTATCTGAGTCTTTCCAACAATCGCTAAACGGGACTATTAATCAATACAGCACGCAGTTTTTATAATACCTCTGCACATTATTTCTATCATTTTTCCCCGTAGAACTCTTGTGTTACGGTACATATCGCAGTAGAATATCGCAATAAATTCGCTTTATATAAGCGTATTATTAATAAGGTATAATCGGGAGGCAGGGCAAGTAAACGCCTCAACATGACAAAAGGAGGGTTTGCTGTGAAGAAGATAGAGGTAAATGCAATCAGAGTCTCGAGCCAAACCTGTATAGTTGAAATGCCGGGCGAAGTCACAGATTACGATGAGTCCCCTATTGTTAAAGCCTGCGAGCAGGCAGTTCCGGGTAATCTGAGAAACGTTATCCTGGACTTCAGCTCCGTGAGGAAAATGAACGGGCTTGGGGCAAGCATGCTTGTCAAATTAAGCGCTGAAGCCAGGAATCGAGGACAAAAAACATCGGCGTTCAACCTCAGCGATCATTACAGGGGCGTTTTTCAAATTACCGGTTTGTACAGGACCGTCCACGTTCACCAAAGCAAGGAGCAGGCATTAACGGCAGCTGGAGAGCTTTCAACCGTTTCCACCCTGGATAGACCGGAAGGGACTAAGGAAGTCAATACAGATGACATAGCTAGCTGGTCGGAACCAGTCTCTGAAATCAGAGTCCCCGACATGCCCGCCGAAGCTGTTAATTTAAACGTCGAGGGGCTACGTCCCGTTGGACCGGTTGAAGGATTCGGCCAGATGTGGCAGAAGATATATCGACAGCGTCTCACGGGCATAAACATCGAACCCGGTGAGGCCCTGAGGGTTCTCAAGGAGAATTTCCCGAACTTTCAACCAGCCGAAAATCGTTTTTATCCCTCGGCAGCCGGTATACAGCCGGGAGAGGTAGTGCTTATTAACTCTTCGACCCCCGGCGGGCCTATATACACAGGGGTCTTAGTGCTCTATTCCGATGATGAATCATTTACCTTCATAACTCCCCAGGGACATCCCGAGTCGGGATGGGTCTCTTTTAACGCATATGACGAAGATGGAGCCACCATCGTGCAGATTCTTGGCCTGGCACGCGCTAACGACCCCGTATACGAGGCGGCGTTTCGTTTAGCAGGTGCCAGGGTTCAGGAGAAAATATGGCGACACGTATTATCCTCCATGGCCAGCCATCTCAGCGTGCAGCCGGACGTAGAAGTGCAGAAAATCTGCGCAGATACCAAATTGCAGTGGTCCGGAATAAAAAATATATGGTATAACGCCCAGATTCGCAGCATGGTCTACACGATGGTTGCTCCACTGCGCTGGGTCCGCAGAACACTGAAGTAACAAATCACATCGTTGCAATATGGCAAAGAAGAGTGAGTACGATGCAGTAGTCGTTGGTTCGGGACCGAACGGTCTCGCTGCCGCCATAACACTGGCCCAAAAAGGGCTCTCTACAATCGTTCTGGAAGCCAGGGACACTGTAGGCGGCGGTACTCGAACGGCGGAGCTTACTCTGCCTGGATTTCTTCACGATATTTGCTCGGCAATACATCCCCTGGGGGCCAGTTCACCGTTCTTTTACCCATTAAGCCTTAAAGATTATGGACTTGAGTGGATTTATCCCCGGGCTGCGCTTGCACACCCCCTTGACGACGGAACAGCTATTCTGCTCGAGAGAAGTATCGAGGAAACAGCACAATCACTGGGCGCAGACAGCGCATCATATAAAAAGGTGATGGAACCTTTAATCAAAGACTGTGACAGGATAATCAGAGACCTGTTAAGGCCCTTAAGCTTCCCCAGTCACCCAATCTCATTTATTAAGTTCGGCCGGTATGCTTTCCGGTCAGCGTACGGATTAGCGAACAGCCTGTTTCAGGAAGAGCGCGCTAAGGCATTGTTTGCAGGTTTGGGTGCGCATTCAATTATGCCTCTGGAACGACATTTCACGGCATCCTTCGCTCTCATGCTTGGCTCACTGGGGCACGCTGTCGGCTGGCCCGTAGCTAAGGGAGGCTCTCAACTAATCGCCGACGCACTGGCAGAATACCTGCGTTCGCTTGGAGGCCACATAGAAACGGGCACCCTTATTCAATCACTGGATGATTTGCCGAAGGCAAGAGCTACTCTATTTGACATCACTCCCCGACAATTCACACGGATTGCGGGACAGAGATTAAGCAGCAGACATCTAAAAGGCTATCGCAATTTTAAATACGGGCCAGGCGTATTTAAGATTGATTGGGCATTGGACCGCCCAATTCCATGGAAAGCATCGGAATGCGCTTCGGCTGCTACCGTTCATATAGGTGGTACGTTAGAGGAGATAGCAGCATCTGAAGACGCTGTATGGAGGGGGGATAATCCCGAGAGGCCATTCGTTATCCTCGCCCAGCAAAGCTTATTCGACCCTACAAGGACGCCGGATGGCAAACATACAGCCTGGGCGTACTGCCATGTACCAAACGGCTCCACTTTTAGTATGACCGAACGAATTGAGGCCCAGGTAGAACGATTTGCGCCCGGATTCAGCGAGATTATACTCGCAAAGCATATAATGAACCCATCCGATTTTGAGGAATATAACCCTAACTACAAAGGAGGAGACATCGCAGGCAGGACTCAGGACTTCTGGCAAATATTCGCCAGACCAGCTTTAAGACTTAAGAGCCCGTATGCTACTCCAGTTAAAGGACTCTACCTGTGTTCCTCATCTACACCGCCGGGCGGTGGTGTACACGGTATGTGCGGGCACTATGCAGCGTTAGCGGCGCTTCGTGACATTCATTAATCCGGACAAAAAGAAGGTTTATACATGGATATCCGATCTTCATATCGAATCGCGATGTATAAATGCTCGCTTATTCAGTCAGGATAAAGCTCCCAGACATCTTTAAAGCTGCTTATAACATATTTTTTTATTACTATTCTAATTAGAGCGTTATCCGGGGAATCGACGAAATTTACCAGATTGGGATGTTTCTTGAGGTATATCTTTGCCAGATTATCCCTGTCAACGCCCCGGGCTTCCGTTGCCCTGCCAATAGCAGTTACTGCCACAGCGCGCTCAAAATCAGACTCCATATTCGATCTGTTATCTATCAATATGGAGACCCGGGGATTGGCCTTTAACTCATTATATTTACGCGTGGAACGTGACGTAGAGAACAGCAAATCTTTAAGGTCTACCGTACCGGCTATCGCCACCAGACAATTATAAGGTTGTTCGTCCTTTTGTGTCGCTAAAACGGCCAGCTTCTGCGAAACAAGCAACTTCCTTATTCTGTCGCTCAGTTGTGACTTATTCATATCACCTCCAATGGACTATTGGAATATATCGATAAATATATAATAAGCAATTCCTGCATGGCTATAAATTCATACGCCCCGACAATCTATCGTATAGCAACCAGCTACAAGCGATTTCAAATCTATACAGCACTTGTGAATAATAACCGGCTCACCATTATTCTACCATTTCTGAGTTGCAACCGTTCTTTTTTAAATACAACAAAATGCCCAGGCTCGATGCCCGGAGGGCTTTTTTATATCCCCAGAAAAAAGCTGGGTTCCCAAACGGTGTTGACAAATGGAATGCTAGAGCATAGCTTATTGGAATCACGGAATATTACATCGAGAAAGGAAAAGTTTAACATGCTTCTTCATCATGTTGCCATAAGCGTACAGGACATAGAAAAGTCACTCGTGTTCTACAGAGATGCGCTGGGACTGACTGTATTCCAGGATGAAGTAATCTCAGGCCTCGACGTCGATACCGGTCTTATGGAGAAATATGCCAGGGTCCGCATGGTCCTACTGATGGATGAAGCAGGAAATATGATTGAATTACTCGACTGGCAGTCGCCGACTGTAAGAGAAAGACCGTATGAGCATAGGAATTTCACTTCAACCGGTCTGGTGGAGGTATGTTTTATGGTACCCGACCTGCAGAAGGTCGAGAAGGACCTTTTAAGAAACGGTTTCAGCTTCAGGACTCCGGTCTGGCCATTCGGTAAGGATACCGGAACCTATGGGGGAGGTTACGCCGCAATCAGATATGCGGAGGACCCCAATGGAGTGAATGTTGAATTTATACAGGTCGTCGAAGCCGCTAAATAATGTAACCTCTGCACCTGCGGGACTTCAATAAATGAAAACAATAGGCCTACTCGGTGGAATGATCTGGGAAAGCACAGGGCTCTACTATCGATATATTAACCAGGGTGTGAAAGCCAGGCTTGGCGGCCTGCACTCGGCCCGAATTGCTATGGTGAGTGTCGATTTTCAAGAAATCGAGGGGTTGCAGCATAGCGGCGACTGGGTTCGTGCCGGAGAAATACTGGGTGAGGCCGCCCGCGGTATTGAAGCAGCAGGCGCCGATTTCCTGGTTATATGCACAAATACAATGCACAAGGTCGTACCGCAGATTGAGCGCGTAATCAGTATCCCTATATTTCACATAGCTGATGCTACGGCCCGCCGGATAAAGGAACGGGGGATGAATACGGTCGGGCTGTTGGGCACCAGGTTTACGATGGAGCAGGACTTCTACAGGGGTCGCCTCAGTGAAAGACATGGACTGAACGTTATAGTTCCGTCCGAATCAGAGCGCGAGGTCATCGACCGCATTATTTACGAGGAGTTGTGTCTGGGTATTATTAAGGATAAGTCCCGCAAGCGGTATCTGAGGATAATGGACGGGCTGCGCGAGCAGGGCGCTGAAGGGATCATCGAAGGTTGTACAGAGATCGCCATGCTTGTGCAGCAGGAACACACAGTCATTCCGCTGTTTGACACCACGGCCATTCACGCTGAAGAGGCGGTATCTTTAGCCCTGACGTAGCCGCTCGTACAGACGCAAAGTGTGATGTTTTTGGAGGCTTTCATCCCCCTCCCTCTAACTCCCTCCCGCCAGGGGAGGGAGGAATAATACCGTAGGGGCACGGTCACCGTGCCCGCTACATTGTGCATGGTACATACGTGTAGCGATCATATGTCGGTGGTCTTCGCTAAGTCCAGGGGCGACCTCATCGGGTCGCCCCTACATGCTGCCGCTCATAGGATGTAATTGATCCCCTATCTCTCGATGGGAGAGGCTAAGCTTGCCCTGAGCCTGCCGAAGGATGAGGGTGAATCGATATTGGTGGGTTGCGTTGTCACTCCACCCACCCTACTCGACTATTTATTGTTAGACAAATTGCTTCCTTCGAGCTCCTCACCCCACAGACTCAGCTTACCCAAAAAATCCAAAGCCGTCTGGTAGTTTTGGAATGCTTCTTGGATCTCTAATGATGAAGTCCCTCTTAATATCAACTGTGGATGTCGAACTAGATCCTCTTCCGTAATCTTGTTAGGTAACTCTTCACCATCAAAATCAGGAAGTCCCAAGGGCTCTATATAGTCCGGAGAGGAATGGAGAACCGAATTCCGATATTCGAAGAGCGCACGCACCCTTTTGAGCAGCACCTTATCCCGCTTAATGTGTGGGCAAAACTCACATGCGAATTCAATTTTCTGCGGCAATGTAAGTCGTGAGTGTTTCGTTACTAGCACGCCCAAGAATCGCCGAATGTTTGCATCCCTAATGAGCAGAATTGGAATGGTAATAAACAAGTTTAGCCCCGTTTCGATGGCAGCTGCTGAGAATATGCTAGTCACAATGGCATGGTCTAGTTTTAGGTCGCCGGGGACGGTAATTGTCTTTGCCCGAGACTTCTTAATATAGCCGAGATGTCTCTTGGCTATGGCAAGCAATCTCCTTACCTCGCTATCCGAGTCAATAGCAAATCTGTCTGACATATCCCATCCCGTTCTGACTTTACGAGGCTGTGAGACTGAATCTATAAGACTCAAACTCCAAGCTTCGGTGCCATTTTAAACCTGATGGCTACGCTGGCACAAGGGCAAAGGTATGTAGGGTGGGTTCCGCAAAGCTGAACCCACCTTTAACCCCTCCTCACCTCTCAGTCTGCACCCACAGCCTTTCGCCGTCGGTGATAAGCTCGATGGTCCCGTGCTCCGATGTGAGATACAGGTTATCATCTCCAACTACACCCACCAGCCTCTCAACCACATCTGCGCTGGGATGGCCGAACTCGTTTTCCGCTCCCACCGAGATAACCGCCACCTGAGGCTCAACCTCAGTGAGAAATTCAGCACAGCTTGAGGTAGCGGAACCGTGGTGGGGGACTTTGAGCGCCACGCTACTAAGCATCGACCTGCTGTCGAGCAGACATTGCTCCGCCTCCTCGAAAATGTCCCCAGTAAGCAGCAGGCTGAAGTCGCCACACACCAGTCTCACCACGACAGAGTTGTTGTTCGCATCGGAAGCCGTGCCCCGAAGCAGGTCTGCCCCGGGATTGAGCACCTCCAGATACACATCTTCAGCCAGCTCGACCCGCTGTCCGGCCCCGGCGACAGTACATGCGATGGCTCTCTCTTCAATTACCCTGAACCACTCCCCGCAGACCAGGGAACCGCATTCCTGCTCACTCAACAGGACCTGATTTACCTCATATCGCTGAATGACCTCAACCAGCCCTGTCAGGTGGTCCGCCTCATGGTGGGTAAGGATTACGAGTTCAATTGTACGATCATAGAAAGGCAGCCTATCGCCAAGCTCAAGACATATGCTCTCCGCGTCAGGGCCGCCATCAATAAGTACCTGCTGGTGGCCTTTCTGAACAAGGATGGCGTCGCCCTGCCCGACGTCGAAGAAAAAAACATGGAGCCGGTTATACGGAGCAGTGAACGCAGCAGTCCACACCAGCGCAGCCACGACAATAAGAGGGAAGATGACGAACCTGGCCGGCACCAGCCTGAAGTGTTCATATATCGAAAATATGCCCGCTTTTACCCTGCGCATTTTAGTTCCCAAACTTGACCGGTTGATTCCCATCCACAGTACCGCACCCAGGATAGCATAGTACACCCAGACAAAGGAAGAACCGACCTCCTTCAGTTCAACGGAGGCAAAGGGGAGGGACGAGAAGAATCCGGTCACCTCTATTATGTAGCTGATAAACAGCCAGGCGACCCACCCCAGAACCTGCGCCAGAGCCGGGGCAAAGAGCCCGATAAACGCAACAGCGGCCGCGGTGCCAATCGCGCCCGGCAGTGCGGGCAGGGCGAACAGGTTCGCGGGGAGAGCCACCAGAGAGACCTGATGGAAGTAGTAGGCGATGATGGGCATGATGGCAAGGACAGCGCCCAGTGTGAACGAAAGGCTATCGACAACAAAGCCCAACGCTGTTCTACGCCCCTCCGTGATGCCGCATGTTCTTCTGCTCCACGACTGTATGTGCGGGGTCAGGATTATGATCCCCGCCATAGCCGCAAAGCTCATCTGGAAGGATACATCATTCAAAATGGATGGGCTAAACCCTATCATGATTGCGGCGGCAAAGAGCAGCCAGGGCAGGGCGCTGCGCGGTCTGCCGAGATAATAGGCAAGAAGCCACAGGCTGACCATGATGGCGGCACGTACCGCTGAGATCTGTGCCCCGCTGAGCAGGATATAGCCCCAGGTGGCCAGGAAGGGCAGCCAGAAGTAAAACGAGCGTCTTCTGCCGAAAACCGCCACAACGAGGCTGAACACGACTCCGCAGACGATAAAAATGTGTAGCCCGGAAATGGCGAGGATATGCGCCGTCCCCGCCTGTGAAAGTGAGGCCCTCAGTTCGTCGGGGATTGTGCTGCGTTCGCCGAGGAGAACAGCCTGCGCCAGCGATGCCTGCGGTTCGTGGAGAGCGCTCTCCAGAGATTGGGACATCCTGTCCCTGAGCTGGTAAATCCACTCTTGAAACTTGAAGCCCTGCCCCGTTTCGAGAATCTCCACACGACCAGGATAGCTGATAAGCGAGTGTATACCCCGTCGGGCGAGGTAATCCCGCCAGTCGAAGTCCTCGAATTCGGGAGGGGTCTCCACCTCACCTTCGACCTGAAGCAGATCGCCGTATCGATAATAGGGTGAATCGCGCGATACCTGAGAAGGCAGAGAGTCGGGAGGAGATAACCCGGGCAGGTATACCAGGGCTGTCCCTGAGACCTCTCTCCATTCATCTCCTGCACTTATCTCCCGAGCCTCGAGGTGAAGAGCTACAAGGCCGTTTGTCGTTTCGGGGTCGGCATCTACCAGCCCCCTTATCTGCACCGTGCCCCCGTCGTTATAGAACCGGAGTGCGCTTTCATCCACAGAAGGAACCGCTGCCTGGAAGCGAAAGAAGCCGCCCAGAAGAGCGGCGAGGCACAGCAGTAGAAGTATTACCCGGCCGCCGCGCAGGAGAATGCCGAGAAGCGCGACCCCCGCGATGACGGCGATGGCTACCCAGTAGGAGCCAGCCCACATACCCGAGTAAATCCCGACGATCCAGGACGAACTCAGGTAGATGAGCTTCATGCTTATCCCTCAGACGGAATTCGTCGCCACAGGCGTTTCGCCCTGAGGCTCTCTACGAGCCTGAGCCTCAGAGCAGAGGGCAAGCCCGAAGGGAGTGGCAACGCTACGTTAGCGTGGTCAGCGCACGGTTATTTTATCCCTCAGGTTCTCGAGGGTCGCCGGGCCGATTCCATCCACTCTCGTCAGGTCGTCGATCTGCTGAAAAGGGCCGTTCTCGCCGCGATAGTCTATGATTCTCTGGGCGAGGACCTCACCGATTCCGGGCAGGGCCTCCAGCAACCACGCATCAGCGGTGTTGAGGTTGATCTTTTGAGGGACATCGCCTATTCCATAGACATGGATCCGGTTACTGTCTCTCAGAGAGGCAGCGAGATTGACCGTGCCCTGGTCCGCATAGGAGGTAAAGCCACCGGCAGCCTGGATAGCATCCTCGATGAGGCCGCCATCCGCCAGTGTGTAGACTCCCGGATTGGCTACCTCTCCCTCGACATAGACAGTAATCTCAGACGATGGCGATGATATGACAACCTCGGTAGAGTGGGGCAAAGAGGTCAGGCGATAGAGCAGCACAGCCCCGCCAATAACGATAATGATTACTAATATAACAATACTGTACGTGCGGTAACGCTTCAACCGGCTCATAGTCTATACCAGGGTTAATGCCCTATCACTCCCTCTTCATATTGATGCCCAACAAATCTGCCTCATCGCACTTTGCCTATTATCATCTGTCAGATTCAGAGTCCCGCGAAGCCCCCGCATCCAGTCGAGACATCCTGAGCAGAAGTCCGAAAAGGCCGTCCTCAAGCTTCTGCCGCTCTTCGGCAACCTTCCTCAACTCACGCTTATTTTCAGTTGGCCGCCATATCTTATGCTCGCCCCGTGCGGGGCCCGCCGTAACGTCCAGCGTAACCCTGGCATCGCTGACTACATCCAGCACCTCACTCTGGACAGGGCTCTGTGCTTCCCCCCTGGTGCTGTAGGCCTCCCCTTCTACGCTTATCCTGGCAATTGTCCTCATGGTATACCGACTCTGTCTGATGAACTGTGTACCCAAATTTGTCAGCAGAATTGTGGGCAGCAGAAGAATGCCAAACCAGAGATAAGCCAAATCACGACGTGGGAAATCGCTCTTTCCCAGAAGCTCACTCTTGAATATAGCCATGCTGCCGATAGCGTCAGGCTCTGCTTTCAGCGGCTCGTACTCATGCACATAGCCCAGTTCATCCAGGAAATCGTGCAGAGCCCTGAACAGCTTCCGAGGGGAAGCTACCCTGACGTCCCATTTCCTCTGCGTTGAAGCGACCTCCGATTTAGACGAAGCCAATATTCACCTCCATCATGGTGCTGGAGTCCAATAGGTCAATAGTCGGCAATTACAGTAACACTTCTTGAGATATTCTATTGCGATGCATATACTATCACAAGAAGCCTTGTATCGAAAATACCGCAGCCATGTAAATCCTCAAGTCATTGCAGGACACTTCGAAGCATTAGTATAAAACTGAATATATGAACATCGAAAAGTAATCTATAGTCGATTTCGTGGTCCGTTCTGGTAATCTCACAACAGGTCGGGTTGCATTTCACCACTTCTGCCCCGCTTCACTTGATACCGAAGTCCAAAATATGATAAGATACACAAGGCTTAGGAGTTTGTTTTGCGCTTAGTGAAGTTAATCAGTAAAAAAAACCTCTCGTGTTCCTACTGCTCTCAGCAGATCGATGCGGGAGAGGTGTATATCAACCTTAAGGGTACACCAAAAGAAACACAGGGGCTGTCGGGCCCGCTGCACTTCTCTTGCTTCACTCACTGGTTCAACCGCGTGCCTGCTAAATAGCTGACGAATGCACATACATGGCTGACCAGAGTAACCGTCAGGGCCAGCGGCAGCGATAGGATTGCCGTTTATCATCTTCACCTCGCCAATCAGTATCCAATCAGCCCAGGCATTTCAGGCCGGGACATCATGTACGGATACTTTTCCTTCTCATGAACTCAATTGTCGATGGTTTATACTATCCAACGAAAAATGCGAATTAGCATGCCTGAAACCGAACTCTAAATGAGTTTCAATGCAGACTGTCACGCGAAACGAGATTGCAGGAGGCACTCATGGATAAGCGCATAATAGAAGAACTGACCAACGTCGACTACCTAAATTCGGAATTGAAAGATATCTTTCTTCACAAACTTGAGGTGCTGGTTGGAACAGCTCAAGCATATGTAACAAACGAGTCCCCAATAGCAGGCAAGAAGCTTGCTGACCTGCTGAAAACCCTTGAGGAAGCAACAGAGGAGGCGGGTGCGGATAGACTCATAACAATACTTCCCCTACTTGTTGAACTGATGGCCGACTCACTCGTCGAGCTTATTGCCGATAATAACCGCCGCCTTCTGGAGCTGCTGGCCAAAGACTAGATAGCAGGAGAGCAGCGCACTTCCGGACCAGTTTTACCAGGCAAAATTCAGGGGTTATTCCGAACTTCTCTAAGCGGGCAACGCCGAGGCGCTCATAACTGTCATGTTACTAAACCTTCCGCCTCCTACGCCTTCAACTTCATAAGTTCCTTCCAGGTATTCCTCTCCAGGAAGCTTCCCGGCACACTCGCTTCCATCTCCTCAAACATCACTAAGGGGACAGCGAAGGTCATTAGATCGTCCTTGAGCTGGCGTTTTATCTGGACCCTTGCGGAGATATCAACCAGACCGACCACCGCTCTCGGCTTTTCCCTTCGAGCCTCACTGAAGGGATAGATGCCGATCGACTGGCAGCCGGCGGCATATGGAATAATCACGCTCTCGTTGTCACCCCTACCGTAGTTGGCCAGTATGACCAGTGCCGAGAGCTGGTCGGCATCGGCGAGGAAGACTATAACCTCAGGCTTTTCCTTCTCCAGGTCGACATCCCTGAGCGGCTTGAACACGACATATTCGAACGGCACATCGACTATGGGCAGGCAGTCGACGAACTTCTTCACCAGCTCCGGGGTCTTTAAGTATCTCTCGCCGTGGACAAGGTCATCATAGAGTTCTTCACCAACGAACGGCTTTATCTGCTCGACCAGCTTCATGCCCGGCTCCCATTGCTCGTAGCCCACCGATAAAAAGTAACAGAACCCCTCCACTCCTCCGGGGAAGTTCAGGTACTGGTTTCCAAATCCGAGTCCGGTCCCGCCGCCGGGGCAGCCGAAGGTCCTGCGGTCAAACACGGCCGTGTTTCCGCGGACGGCTGTCGCCAGCATAGACATGACACAGCCGAACTTCCCTTCCTTGAACTGCTTCGCACCCCCGGGTCTTTCGTTCGTCAGCATTATAGCCACAGGCTCGTATTTAAGAGACAGTGCCTCAGTAATTGTGCTTTCCATTTTCTTACCCCCAGTACTGAATCTTACATCAAGGCCTTCTAAATATATATATCGATAATCTGGCTAATCCCGGTGGAATTCCGCATGGCAATTTATGCTAGCTTTGACGTGCGATGCCGAGGTATTCACTGTACTCGACCAGGTGCCTGAGTGTTCTGACAGCCCTTTCCGGGATGGAGTAAAAATTAAGGTTGTTTTCCTTCAGCTTACTGTAGGCCCTGCCCCTCTTTGCAGCGCCGATAACCTGCGTGACGAAGAGGATGGGCTTTTGGTACTTCCTCATCAGCTCGATGGTCTTCTCCAGGTCCCGGACCTCCAAGTCCTCGATGGCTTTTTTCCGCTCCATCGCACCTTCCCTTGCCGAAGGAGGCAGCTTAATCCAATTAGGGAAGCTAGCGACCATTCCCACGCCGCCAATAATAATAATGGCATCGATGTTCTTATCCTCCAGCATCGGCCAGAGAGCATGGTAACTGACGAGGTCACCGCCCGGATCTATCGGGTTGCCGCGAGACCATCTTACCGACATAATCTTGTTCAATTTCTTCATGGTGACAGGCGAGAACGGCGGCATCTCCAGTCCTTCTCTCCTCACAACATCCGCGGCCATGACCGCCATGCCGCCACCCATCGCCAGCACTCCTACTCTTCTGCCACGCGGCAGAGGCTGGCCAAGCAACGCCACAGCTACATCGACCAGTTCGCTAAGCTCATCCACCCTGATCACTCCACACTGCTTAAACGCCGCATCAAGAACCGCATCCGACCCTGCCAGGGAAGCTGTGTGCGACTTTGCCGCTCTCACTCCTGTATCGGTGCGCCCTGACTTCATGATGACTACGGGCTTCTTCCTGGTAATCTCTTTCGCCAGCTCAAAAAAGCGCCTGCTTTCCCTGAAACCCTCGACATATCCCAGAATTACTTCCGTTTTGGCGTCATCAGCCAGATACTCCATATAATCTTCGAAGTGCAGGTCAGCTTCATTTCCGGTGCTGACAAACTTGCTGAAGCCGATGCCCATCTGCCCTCCGTAGTTAGTAACCGACTGGCTGGAGTTACCGCTCTGGGAGATGAAGGCTACATTCCCCTTTTTCATACCGGGCAGGAACCCGACAGTGCGAACGTTGGTGTGTGTATCTATATGCCCCAGGCAATTAGGTCCGACGAGGCGCATCCCTCCCCGGCTGGCGATCCCGATGATCTCCTTCTCAAGCTTAGCCCCCTCCCCACCTATCTCCGCAAGCCCGCTGGTGATGACAATAGCAACCTTGACCCCTTTGCGGACACAGTCATGCATGACCTCAACAATGGCTTGAAAAGGCACCGTTATCACGGCAAGGTCTACCGGCCCGGGAACGTCAGCTACACTTTTATAGGCCCTGAGGCCGAGTACTTCGGCCTCCTTTTTATTTATGGCGTAGAGAGGCCTTCCGCTTCTGCTCGCCTGCAGGCGAGCGAGTATAATGTAACCCCACTTGCCAAGCTGATTGGACGCGCCGATTACCGCCACCGAACGGGGATTAAAAAGATAATCCAGCTGCTCTTTGAGACTCATACCATGCACCATTCCCATGTAGGGACACGGCGTGCCGTGCCCCTACAATATATCCAACGTCCTTTAATCAAAGGCCCTTGTTAGCGATATAAACCGCAAGGTCACCGATGCGGCAGCTGTAAGCCCACTCGTTGTCATACCAGCTAAGCACCTTGACCATGTTGCCGCCGATGACCATAGTGCCCATACCATCGACGATGGAGCTTGCGGGATTCTCCTTGAAGTCCACACTGACCAAAGGCTCCTCGCAGAACTCCAGAATCCCCTTCAATGAGCCCTCGGCAGCCGTGCGCAGGGCCTTGTTGACATCCTCAACCGTAACGTCCTTTTCCAGATCGGCTACAAAGTCAACCAGCGAAACTGTGGGGGTCGGCACCCTTAAGGCAAGCCCATGTATTTTGCCCTGTAACTCGGGGATAACCACAGTCACTGCTTTAGCAGCCCCGGTGGTGGTGGGAATGATGTTCAACGCCGCTGCCCGCGCGCGGCGCAGGTCGCTATGGACCGTGTCGAGTACCACCTGATCATTAGTATAGGAGTGTATCGTGTTCATCAATCCCTTACTCACCCCAAAGCTATCGTGAAGAACCTTAACAACCGGAGCAATGCAGTTGGTGGTACAGGAGGCGTTGGAGATTATGCGATGCTTCGCCGGATCGTACCGTCCCTCGTTGACTCCGAGGACGATAGTGATATCCTCCTCCTTCGCCGGAGCAGTGATGAGTACCTTCTTGGCCCCTCCCTCGAGATGCCCGGCGGCTTTGGGCCCCGCCGTGAACAGGCCCGTAGACTCCACAACTATCTCGACGCCGAAATCCCGCCAGGGAATCTTGGACGGATCCCGCTCGGCTATGACCCTCACCTTCTTGCCATCGATGATTATCGAGTCCTCGGTAGCTTCCACTTTGCCCGGATAGCGTCCGTAGTTACTGTCGTACTTGAACAGGTGGGCGTTGGTCTCGGTGCTCGTCAGGTCGTTGACCACCACAACCTCCAGCTCATTGGGGTGCTGGTCGTTCATCGCCTTCAGTACCTGCCTGCCGATCCGGCCAAAACCATTGATTCCGATCTTGGGCGCCATCTTAGTACCTCCTGTATTATTTATTTTTACGTACGCTGCTTACTTTCCAGCCCTGGCTGATGCTCCACTTGTCGCCGCCGACCGCCTTTTCAGCATGTCGATAAAAGCCTCAACCCTCGTTCTTAGGTGTTGATTGAGCACGAAGTCGTTGTTGCCCTCCAGAGTCAACACAGGCACGTCTATCGCACTACGAAATACGATGTCTCCTATCCCCCGGTGACAAAATGCCTGGACATAATGGATAACGCCATCCACGCGCCTCCGTCGCAGCTGGCCGACGATATCATCGACACGGCCGTATATGGAGTAAGGATATGTGTAGCTGTAGTACTGTTCGGCTAGAGAACGGCGAGGGTCGGGCATTGCAAACTGACGCTGCACCTCGTTGAAGACGACTCTGGCCCCATTACGCTCGATATACTGGTAAAGATCGCCGGGGAATACCGGGGGCACGCCGATAAATGCCAGCCGGAGGAGCTCATCGGGATAGGGCTCCCGTTTTCCGGCTTCTTTCAGGAATTCGCCCAGACGGCGCTCGTATTCCATATAGTCTCCATTAAAATCCGAGGCAGTGACCAGTGACAGATGATTCTCCAGGCCGCTCACAACCCCTTCCCTCCAGGTTAAATCATCAACCTTCAGGGCAAGCCGCCTTGCCTCATCCAGCTCTGTCCTCACCTCCTCTGCCCTTGCCAGAGTCGTACCCAGCCTCCCTGCCAGTGTCTCCAGCGCACGTTGCATCAGGCCGATATCGGGCTGATCGGGATAGGCAAAGGGTATGACCTCAAGCCCCCTCAGCTTGAGCACCTCCATTAGCATGACAGTATTGGAGCAGTCGCCGCTGGTGACACATAAGACAGTCTCGATGCCATGCTCCATACAAACTCCGTAGATACCCTTAATCCAGGTACAGCAGTTCTGAGGGAAACCGGCCCTCTCCGCGATATTCACCAGGTGTTCCCGGTCAGCGCTACTTATGAAAATGTTATTCAGGTCAAGAGGCGTATAGCCTGCCGCCATCAAGACCTCTATAGGGACAGTGGTGGTTATGCCGATTTTTTTAGCCACCTGGTTTGCCTCCTCCTCGCTTCCCCGCTCGCTGTGGATGTTATTATCCACAGCCTTTATGCTACCCCTTTGTACAGGGGGAATTACTTACCTCTTCAAGCTATGAAACGCTTCCATCCCTGCATATCTGGCCTTTTCGCCCAGTTCCTCCTCGATCCTGAGGAGGCGGTTGTATTTGGCGACGCGTTCCGAGCGGCAGGGCGCTCCGGACTTGATCTGCCCCGTGTTCATGGCAACCGCAAGGTCGCTTATGGTAACGTCTTCGGTCTCACCGGAGCGGTGGCTTATGACAGAAGTCCATCCCGCTTTCTTCGCCATCTCTATAACGGCAAGCGTTTCAGTAAGAGTGCCTATCTGGTTCAGCTTGATAAGAATCGAGTTCGACGACCGCTCAGCGATACCTCGACTGAGCCTCTCTCTGTTGGTGGTATAGAGGTCATCTCCGACAATCTGAACCTTGCTACCTAGCTTCTCGTTGAGCAGCCTCCACCCCTCCCAGTCATCTTCCGCCATACCATCCTCGATGCTGATAATGGGATATGCGGAGCCAAGGTCGCTATAGTACCCAACCATCTCAGCGCTGGTGAAGGATATACCCTCTTTTGCGAGGATGTATCTGCCGTTATCATAAAACTCGCTCGATGCAGGGTCAAGGGCGACAAAGCACTGCTCACCCGCACGGTAGCCAGCTTCCTCGATAGCATCCAGAATCACCTCCACCGCCTCCCTGTTCGTGGCCAGGCTGGGAGCAAAACCTCCCTCATCGCCGACAGATGTGTTCGCTCCCCTTGACTTGAGCACTCTCTTCAGTGACTGGTAGACCTCGGCACCCATCTGCATGGCTTGAGCAAAGCTGTGCGCCCCCACCGGCATTACCATGAATTCCTGCAAGTCCACCGAATCCTCGGCATGCCTGCCACCGTTTAGAATGTTCATCATAGGCACCGGCAGGACATAAGCACCCTCACCACCGAGGTAGCGATACAGCGGCACCGCCTGAGATCTGGCGGCAGCGTGAGCCACGGCGAGGGATACCCCCAGAATGGCATTGGCACCCAGCTTCGACTTGTTCGACGTGCCATCAAGCTCTATCATCCTCCGGTCGATCGCCGCCTGGTCCAGCGCAGACATACCCGCCACTGCGGGCGCTATTTTCTCCCTGATATTCGCTATCGCCTTCAGCACGCTCTTGCCCTGATACTGAGAAGGGTCGTTGTCCCGCAGCTCCACTGCCTCATGGCTGCCCGTACTCGCTCCAGAGGGTACCGCAGCCCTCCCGACAGTTCCATCGGCCAGTTCCGCCTCAACCTCCACCGTCGGGTTTCCCCTGGAGTCAAGTATCTGCCTTCCCCTGATGTCCTTGATAGCGCTCATTTCAGTGCACTCCCCTGCCCTTAATTGCGGCCAGTGCCTTGTCCACTGCGTCCCCGGCGTTCTCAGCGATGATCATCGAGCCGTCAAGCTGCCCCCGCCTGGAGAGCTCCCATGTGTTTAAGCCAACGACAGGGATTTTATTGCGCAGAGCATAAGCAACCTCGGATAGTGTACCGTACTCACCGCCGATGGCGATCACCGCCTGACCCGAGCAGACCACAATAACGTTTCGCGCCTCGCCGATAGTGGTAACTATGGGAATATCCACATAGGGATTGGCATCTTCGCGCCTGGTTCCAGGAAGGATACCCACAGTCCTCCCGCCAGCTTGATGCGCTCCCCTGCATGCAGCAGCCATCACCCCGGTCAGGCCGCCGCAAATCAATGTCACTCCCCTCCTGGCAAGCTCAGCTCCTACCTCTTCCGCCAGCTCAGACTCACGCCGCGAACACCGGCTACCGCCTATTACCGAAACAAACAATTACTCTCCTTTAAAGTAAAACTAAAATAGCCCAGAGGATAAATCAACTGGGCTTGCCAAATCGCTATTATTCGATCAATCTTTTAGCCGCTATATCGCGGACTGATGTCGACACTTTGATCTCAGTGCTTTTGCTCACCTGAAGAATCTACTCCGCGCGGGGGTGGGCACTATTATAGACCCGACGCATGCGCTCGGTTGTGAGATGGGTATAAATCTGTGTGGTGGAGATATTGGCGTGACCCAGAAGCTCCTGGAGCTCCCTGAGGTTCATCTTGCCGCTATGCAGCAAATGGGTCGCTATGCTGTGGCGCAATACGTGGGGTGTGAGCTCCATAGTTATATTGGCCTTTTTAGCGTACCCCTTTAAGATAAGCCAGAACCCCTGCCTGGTGAGCCTCTGCCCCCGCCGGTTGAGGAATAGCGCTGTCTCACCGGTTGCGCCCAGGAGACGAGCACGACCGTCATCAACATAGCTCTTAACCGCCTTGATCGCTTTATTATGGATGGGGATAAGCCGCTCCTTAGACCCCTTGCCGAAACACCTTACGTATCCTGCTCTCAGATTCACATCGCGCACATTAAGTGACACCAGTTCAGTCACCCTCATCCCGGTGGCATAAATCAGTTCCAGCATAGCCTTGTCCCGTTTAGCCTCCGGGGTGGAAAGCTTACCGGACTGCTCCAAGAGTCTCTCGACCTCTTCAACAGAAATCGCTCTGGGCAGGGACTTACCAACCTTGGGGCCGGTTATGCCCTCGGCCGGGTTCTTCTCCAGCGTTCCTTCGGAGACAAGGAAGTTAAAGAAAGATTTAACCGCAGCCACCTTTCGCGCCATCGTTGCCGGGGCATAGCTCCGCTCCTTGAGATTGACCATATAGTTAAGCAGCAAAGAGCGATCAACCGATGCCCAGCTTACCTCAGGCCCATCGTCCTTGGAACTTCGCTCACGTATAAACGCGGCGAACTGGTTGAGGTCGTTTTTATATGCCTCGAGTGTGTTGTTGGAAAAACCCTTTTCTATAGAGAGAGCTGAAAGAAAGCTTGTAATCGCCCCATCCATCTCATTCCTCCGATTTATGAAATGCACTAGCCCGATATTTTCAAAGGGGGCAAGTTAAAACATCCTTCCTTGCACACCTCTAAATAGATAAGAGCCAACTCTTTGCTGAATAGCGCCCGCTTCCGCTTAACAGCCAGGGCTCGAGCGCGTGCCAGGATCTCGCGAACTGATTCATCATCGAGTTCAATCCCGAACTCGCTGGCGAATTTATAACGAATAGCATTAGATCCGCTGTGCTTGCCAACCACAATCCGCCGCTCCAGGCCCACCTCTTCAGGAGAAAAGGCCTCATATGTGGCCGGATGCTTAAGCACCCCATCAGCATGCATGCCCGATTCATGGGCAAAGATATTGTCCCCGATAATCGCCATGCTGACCGGCAAGGGCCGCCTGGCGGCCCCAGCTACAAACCGGGAAATAGCACGAAGTCGTGTAGTATCGATGCCGAGATCGATTTTCTCGACCTGCTTCAGCGCCATTACCACTTCGGCGAGGCTTGCGTTGCCCGCCCTTTCACCCAAGCCATTGACCGTGGTATTCACATATCTGGCGCCTGCCTTAATACCCGCCAGTGCGTTAGCGGTAGCCATACCAAAGTCGTTATGAGTATGCATCTCGATATCGATGCCAACATCTTCGATCAAGCGGTGGACTGATTCATAGGTTCTGAAAGGCTCCAGGACGCCAACCGTGTCACAATACCGCAGGCGGTCGGCACCGGCCTCCCTGGCATTCTGAGCGAAGTAGAGAAGAAAATCAGGGGAAGCCCTCGAGGCATCCTCAGCGTTAACCGAGACATACAGGTCATGTCGTTTGGCGTATCTGGCTGCCTTTCTAACGCTCTCCAGCACCCATTCCCGGCTCTGCCCGAGCCTGCGTTCTATGTGCATATCCGACACAGGAATACTAATGGCAACCGCCTGGCTTCCACACCTCAGCGATGCATCGATATCTGAGATAACAGCCCGATTCCAAGTAAGGATTCTTGCCCGCAGCCCCAGAGCGATGATGCTGATGATGGCCTCCTTCTCATCGCCCCCCATAGCGGGGATGCCTGCCTCGATCTCATGTACCCCAATCTCATCGAGCATCCGGGCAATGTGCACCTTCTCCTCGTTGGTGAACACCACCCCCGGCGTCTGCTCCCCATCTCTCAGAGTGGTATCATCAATAAATAGATTCAATCCACCCCCAGGAATGCACTTTTTCACGTGTATACAGTAGTAATCAGGGCAAAGCTTTCTAAACATAACACAATATATTGGGGTGGTCAAGGGGAAAAATCGGGGGGTTCTCTTGCAAACAGGTGTAGCTTCTCTTATACTTCGCTACGATGCGAACCTCAACTTGGTTAAGCCTCTGGTTTTTGGGGGTGGGTATTTTGATTAGCCACTTCATTGTAGAAAACCCCCTACTTGTAATTGGCAGTTTAATAATGGCTGTTAGCACAATAGGGCTTATATACAACTATCGCTCTATTGTGATTGGTTATCCTATAAGAAGGTTAACAAACATAATACCAGAACGGATGGGAATGTTATTAACCACACAGGATTCCTTTGCTGATAATCTGGATATGCAAGTAACCAGTTCTAATATTGTGGCTGTAGAAAGGGAAAAACATTTTGGATTCTCAATAGAGTTATCCTTGACCGTTATTACTCCACCAGTGAAGATAACCGATTTGTATTTGCTCGTAGGTAACGAAGTTATAGAGCCGGTTGGTCAAATTTTACCATTTGAACTTAAGCAGAAAACAGAACAACATACATTCAGGTTCGAAGTGTCTCATGTCATAGCCAGAGAAGCCACTATTCGGTTTAATTGGTATGAAGTGAGAATTTACGCTTCAATCAGGGGGCATAGGAGAGAGTTTTGTTCAGGAAAATTCATAATTCCCTCGTCTTCCTCGTTATGACGTCCTGTTAGTTATAGATATGAAGACTACACCAAGATGCAAGAGTACCAATCGGGGGTGAAAGTACAACTCAGATGACCTTGATAAATCCCGGTATCACTGCGCAACTCCTCAACACCAATCTGGGTGCTCCCCCTCTTAAACACGTACATGGGTTTAACATAAACGTAATGTGTTTGTAACAATCCAGCGATATTGTTTACATCAGGCAGCAACTAACCGAGAGGATGTCTTTTGATTGACATATTATCCGATGTCGCTAATAATTATCATGAACCCGCAATAACCCGGGGCAGTCAGGTTATTGCGGCTTGAGTATGTTTACTGAATCTGCATCATATATTCTTTATAATTACGATGTCGGGGGCCAACATTGAGGAGAGTACTCGTCAAGGAAGAGGTCTGCATGGGCTGTGGCCTTTGCCGCGTCTATTGCCAGGTCGAACACTCCAACTCTAAGGACATAATTAAGGCTTTCAAGCGCGAGGCTAATCGCCCATTGCCCAGGATTCGCGTTGAGAGAAATGGAGAGACCTGCTTTTCTATTCAGTGTCGCCATTGCGATGAGCCCTGGTGTGTTTATTCATGCCTTACAGGAGCTATGCGCAGGGACCGGTCAAGCGGCGCAGTGACCATTGACGCGGAGAAATGCATTGGGTGCTGGACCTGTATTCTGGCTTGCCCTTATGGAGCATTGACAAAGGATGATAACAGGAAGGTTGTCGCCAAGTGTGACCTCTGTCCTGATCATGAGGTGCCGGTTTGTGTTGCCAACTGCCCTAACGAAGCGCTAGTTCTCTGCGTGGACGGGGAAGAAAAGTGATTCGGATAATCGGCTGTGGGGCTGGAAATCCGCTATGAGCATTGCAATGCTCACCATGAAGGATAATAATGCTGTTTTTTAAAATAACCAAGATTCAAGACACCGTTCATGGTGAGCTTGTCGAACCATGAACGGCTCTTCGACAGGACTGCCCTGATTTTATTGCAGGGCTCAGGGCGAATTGTTCAGGTCCTATTTTAGGAGCAATGGCGAGGTTGAAGAGGTGGATGATATGACAAAAGCAGAGCTAATTGAAACGCGATACCTCATCATCGGGAATTCGGCCGGTGGCATCGGAGCCGCCGAAGCGATACGCGAGTCAGACAAAGTGGGTTCTCTCACCATAGTCTCTGACGAACCCTATCCGAGCTATTCCCGTCCGCTTATCTCAAAGTATCTAACCAGGGAGCGCGTACTCGACGGCATGCTCTTTCGCCCGCCTGATTTCTACGAGCTGAACAATATCAACACCCTGCTTGGTGTAAAGGTTATAAGCTTGAACCTTAGCGAGCATACCGCCGAACTCGAAAGCGGTGAGATTATTACCTGGGAGAAGCTTCTGATCGCCAGTGGCGGAGTACCTATAGTCCCCGGCGTTGTCGGAATAGAGAAAAGGGGCGTGTTCAACTTCATTACCCTTGACGACACCAAGGCGATCGATGAGTTTCTCGACGGTTCCAATGAAGCTGTGGTTATAGGCGGTGGACTCATCGGTATCAGCGTAACCGAGGCGCTGGTGAAAAGAGGAGCTAAGGTCACTGTGGTGGAAATGAAGGAGAGAATCCTGAATACCATCCTCGACGAGCAGGCGTCCTTGATTGTTGAGGGAACCCTCAAGGAGTCTGGGGTCAGGATCGTTACGGATAGTACGGTAGCTGAGATCGTAGGCAAGGAGTGGGTAACAGGTGTAGTGCTGGACAATGAGGAGGACATATCCTGCAACCTGGTGGTAGTGGCGATAGGTGTACTGCCACGCACCGAGCTTGTAAAGGGAACGGACATCGAGGTGAGACGCGGCATAGTGGTAGACCGCAATATGACTACGAGCCACCCCGATGTCTATGCCTGCGGGGACGCAGCCGAGGCCTATGATTTCGTCTATGGCACAAACCGACTGACCCCTATCTGGCCTAACGCTTACATAGGAGGCAGGATCGCAGGTCTTAACATGGCTGGCATTAAAACTGAATACCCCGGTGGCACAGCTATGAATTCGCTGAATTACTTCGGGATTGACATCGCTGCGGCGGGCATAGCCACCCCCCCGGATGACGACGGTTATGAGTCCATAAGCAGCCAGGAGGAAGACATCTACAAGAAGCTCGTCCTGAAAGACAATGTCATAGTAGGGATGATATGCATTGGCGATATTGAGAAGTCAGGGATACTATTCAGCCTGATGAGAGATAGGGTTAATGTGTGCGACTTCAGGCAGACGCTGCTGGCGGATGACTTCGGTCTGGTATCGTTGCCCCGGAAGCTGTGGCAGGAGCGATTAGGAGCGCCGCAGGGGCGGGTTTTGGAACTACCCACCGAAGATATTGGAGAGGATGTCTCCGATGAGTAATAACCTGGTTTTGGAGCGCCGAGGATGAATGACTTAAACAAGATAAATAATCCCTACTCCGAAGGTAAGGTTATAGATGCCTGCTCTATCTTCGGGATGATGGATACCGCAGGTAACTGCTTCTCCGGAGAGAACGTTATTAAGGCCATCGCCAATATGCACTTTCGCGGCAATGGCCTGGGCGGCGGTTTTGCCATCTACGGGCTCTACCCGCAATATCCCGCTCACTACGCTTTCCACGTAATGTACCTCAGCCACGAGGGGAAGGCCGAGGTAGAATCTTTCCTCAAGCAGCGATTCCACATCGAAGCTGCTGAGGAGGTGCCGACCCGAGCGACGCCTGCTATCATGAACCCTCCTCTTGTATGGCGCTACTTCCTCGAAGTAAAACACGATAAGTGTGATAAAAATTCAGAGGACAATTATGTCGTAGACAGGGTCATGGAGATCAACACCGATATTAAGGACTCCTTCGTCTTCTCCAGCGGGAAGAACATGGCGGTGTTCAAGGGCGTCGGATATCCCGAGGACATAGCCGAATACTTCTGCCTGGAGCAGTACAAGGGATACCTGTGGACAGCCCACGGTAGATTTCCCACCAACAGCCCCGGCTGGTGGGGTGGGGCACACCCCTTCAATATCCTTGACTGGACCGTGGTGCACAATGGGGAGATATCCTCTTACGGTATAAACCGGCGATACCTGGAGGGATTTGGCTACCATTGCACCATGCAGACCGATACCGAGGTGGTAGCCTATGCCATCGACCTCCTGATTCGAAGGCACGACCTTCCAATTGAGATAGTAGCAAAGATACTGGCCCCACCTTTCTGGGATGATATAGAGCGTAGCCCCGAGCGTGAGCAAAAGCTGTTTCGCACTCTACGCCAGGTATATGGCAGTCTGCTATTGAACGGCCCTTTCACAGTAATAATAGCGCACCGGGGTGAAATGATAGGGCTCACTGACAGAGTAAGGCTGCGCCCGCTCACCGTAGGAACGAAAGGCACCACGCTCTACCTCTCCTCGGAGGAGTCGGCCATTCGTCTGGTTTGCCCTGATCTCGAGCGGGCCTGGATTCCCGTGGGCGGCGAACCCATCGTTGGAAGCCTTGAAAGACCTCTCGGTGCCAAGGAGCTCGCTGTTACAGGAGAGATAAAACCTCGTGTTAATTAAAAAAGGGGATTCCCATAAGGAAGGCAGTATCCGAAGGAGGGGCCGAAGGTGAAAACCTATCTGCCGCCAAAGTTTATAGTTGAGCGAGACCCTGAGCGCTGTATCCAGTGTCAGGTGTGTGTTGACCAGTGCAGTTTCGACACACATTACTACGATGCTGAGGACGACGAGGTTAGAAGCCGCGAGGGTAGCTGCGTCGGCTGCCATCGCTGTGTCCTCTTTTGTCCCACTAATGCCCTGAATGTAAGAGGCGTTCCACTGGACTACAGAGATAACTATAACTGGCGTCCCGAAATCATCGAGGACATCGTCAAGCAGGCCGAGACCGGAGGCGTCCTTCTTACGGGGATGGGCAACGACAAAGAGTATCGCGTCTATTGGGACCACCTGGTTCTTAACGCCAGCCAGGTAACCAACCCGTCAATAGACCCGCTAAGAGAGCCGATGGAACTCACCACCTATATCGGTCGAAAACCAGACAGGGTCGATATAGACCCCGACTCCGTGAGCATTAAAACGGAGCTTGCGCCGCAGGTCAGGATCGAGGTGCCGGTTATGTTCTCTGCTATGTCCTACGGCGCAGTGAGCTTGAATGTGCACGAGTCGCTGGCACGGGCAGCTACCGAGGCGCAGACGCTGTGGAACACCGGCGAGGGAGGACTCCATCCCAAGCTATATAAATACGGGGCTAACACAATCGTCCAGGTGGCATCAGGGCGGTTTGGTGTGCATGCGGACTACCTTGACGCAGCCAGAATAGTAGAGATAAAGATCGGTCAGGGGGCAAAACCCGGTATAGGGGGGCACCTTCCCGGCGAAAAAGTAAGCGCCGATGTTTCCTGGACCAGAATGATTCCGCAGGGTACAGACGCCTTATCACCTGCGCCGCAGCACGACATCTATTCCATCGAGGACCTGGCTCAGCTTGTACACGCTTTAAAAGAGGCCACTAACTATACCAAGCCGATATCAGTAAAGATAGCCGCTGTCCATAACTCGGCCGCTATTGCCAGCGGGATGGTACGAGCGGGGGCGGACATGATAGTGCTCGATGGTCTGCGGGGCTCAACCGGCGCTGCGCCCAAAATCATACGCGACAATGTCGGCATTCCCATCGAGATGGCTCTCGCCTCAGTAGATACCCGCTTGAGGCAGGAAGGCATCCGTAATCAGGCCTCCGTTGTGATTGCCGGGGGAATCAGGAACAGCGGAGATGTGGCCAAGGCGATCGCCCTCGGCGCCGATGCCGTATATATCGGGACAGCGGCTCTCGTCGCCCTGGGTTGCTGTCTCTGCCAGCAGTGCCACACAGGGAAGTGCGCCTGGGGTATATGCACAACCGATCTCAGGCTGACCAAGAGGATCAATCCTGACATCGGAGCCAGACGGCTGGCCAACCTGCTGCGCGGTTGGAACCTGGAGCTAAAAGAAATACTGGGCGGTATGGGCGTCAACGCCCTTGAGAGCCTGAGAGGCAACCGCCTGCACTTGAGAGGGGTCGGACTGACGGATACGGAACTCGAAATCCTGGGAGTAAAAATGGCAGGTAGCTGAGATGGCAGAGAACGTTTATCACGAAAACGCAAACCAGGCGGTTAAAATCGACGCCTATGGTGACACTCACCGCGAGCTAAACGCCAAGCTGCGGGATGCAGTTTCGAATGGAACCCGGAGGATCGAGCTTCTGAACGTCTATGGGCAGAGATATATCGGAACGGACCTGGACAGACCGGTGGATATCGAGATATTCGGTGTTCCCGGCAATGATCTGGGGGCTTTCATGAACGGGCCGAGGATTACTGTCCGCGGTAATGCCCAGGATGGCTGCGGAAACACTATGAATAACGGGGAGATAATAGTCCACGGTCATGCAGGGGACATCATCGGCCTCTCGGCCCGGGGAGGAAAGATCTTTGTCCGGGAAGATGTCGGCTACAGGGCCGCCATCCATATGAAGGAGTACCAGGACAAGAAGCCAGTGCTGGTCATCGGAGGCACCGCCCAGGACTTCTTCGGCGAATATATGGCGGGGGGAATCGTGATCCTGCTCGGCCTCAATCTGAAGGAAGGAGAACGCCACAAGGCCAGGTTCATCGGAACCGGGATGCACGGGGGGGTCATCTACCTGAGGGGCAGTGTAGATGATTTCCAGCTAGGCAAAGAGGTGGGCGTTGCCGAGCTGGAAGAGGATGACCGCCAGCTTGTCCGGCAATTCGTCAGCGAGTATGCGTCCCATTTCGATTGCGACGCCGAGGTGATACTGAAGAGCAATTTTATCAAGCTGTTCCCCCTTTACCTCAGACCTTACGGGAGACTCTACGCGTACTAAGCGAGGGCTCGAAAGATAATAGGCCTGGGTAATTTTCTTTCTTCCCTGTTCAATCTTCCAGATAAACGTTTGTCCTCCTCACACGGAATAAGCTATTTCATATACCGCCAAACATATAAATTGTAGCAGACGATTAAAGGATATTTGCAAAATGAATTACGAATTTGATATACTGAGACCTGTGGACGAGTGACTGCACCTGACGGATTGCTTCCTTACGGTGCAGCTAAGACCTGACAAGCGATATCATGGTGGTAAATCCTCTGGAACCTATGACTACCGCGGGATATCAATATAGAAGGTACTGCTATGAAGTTGTGGAGAACACCATTCGATCAGGCGGAAAAGGCCACCAGGCCAGCGAAAGTCCTGATCGACAAGGAAAGATGCAAAGGATGCGGCTTCTGCGTGGAGTTCTGCCCGAGAGGGACGCTTGTGATGAGCGACGAACTGAGCTCCAAGGGCTATACTCTTGCTGCAGTAGCGGACGAAAGCAAGTGCCTCGGCTGCGGCCTGTGTGATATCCTCTGCCCCGAATTCGCCATCCACCTGGTATTAAACAACAACGAAAGCTAGCAGGATTATTGTATGTCTGAAGACGGAGTGCTCTGCGGAACGTTCTTTATGAACGGCGATGTGGCCTGCGCCGAAGGGGCTATCAGCGCGGGTTGTCGTTTCTTCGCCGGCTACCCCATCACGCCAGCCACAGAGGTGGCCGAGAGAATGAGTGAACGACTCCCTCACGTGGGAGGTATCTATATCCAGATGGAGGATGAGATCGCCTCTATGAATGCCATACTGGGTGCATCCTGGGCGGGGAAGAAAGCAATGACATCCACCTCCGGCCCCGGATTCAGCCTGATGATGGAGAATCTAGGCCTGGGAGTGATGCTGGAAACACCCTGCGTCCTGGTCAATATACAACGGGCCGGCCCGTCTACCGGGTTGCCCACGCTGGCGGCCCAGGGGGACATGATGCAAGCGCGATGGGGCTCACACGGCAGCTACGAGATTATCGCCCTTGCACCCAGCTCTCCGCAGGAGATATTCGATTTTACTATTACAGCGTTTAACCTTTCGGAGAGATATCGGGTTCCTGTGCTGGTGATGTCCGACGAAGCCGTAGGTCATATGAGCGAGAAGGTTGTGATACCTCGCATAGCACCCGAAGAGCTTGTAAGCAGGCGACGCCCGGAAGTAGCGCCGGAGGAATATCTGCCCTACAAAGCCGACGGGGATCTAGTTCCACCTATGGCTATAGCCGGCGAAGGTTACCGCTTCCACGTCACCGGCCTTACCCACGATGAGAGGGGTTACCCTATAATGACCGCAGAGGTCCAGGACCAGCTTGTGCGCCGTCTGGTGGATAAAATCAGGCTCAACAGGAAAGACATAATAAGCTATGAAGAGATAGGGATTGAAGATGCAGAAGTCATAGTCTGCGCCTACGGAATTACCGCGCGCGTCGCCCGTCTCGCAGTGCAACAGGCACGCGATGCAGGAATTCGAGCGGGTATGCTGCGGCTGATAACAGTCTGGCCATTTGCCGAAGACCGCATCAGAGAGCTAGCGGAGCAGGTCAAGGCATTCGTGGTCCCCGAGATAAACTACGGCCAGATTGTACTAGAGGTCGAGAGATGTACAGCAGGAAAGGCCAGTACGCTACTCGTGCCCCATATGGGAGGCGGCGTGCACCATCCACTGACCATCCTGAAAGCCATAAAGGAAGCAGTGCAATGACAACTCCAATAACAGAAGAGGAAAATAAATTTAACTCCCTGATACGGTTAGATAGGATGCCGCACATCTGGTGTGCAGGCTGCGGTATAGGGCCAGCAGTGGGGTGCTTCATCAGGGCTATAGAGAGTTCCGGGCTGGATCCGGATAAAATAGCGCTGATTTCAGGGATAGGCTGTGCCGGCAGGGCGGCTGGTTATGTCAAGCTGGATTCCTTCCACACCACGCACGGTCGCGCCCTTCCTTTCGCCACTGGCTTGAAGGTGGGAAATCCCGACTTGAACGTGGTGGTCTTCTCCGGAGATGGTGACCTGGTAGCCATAGGCGGTAATCACCTCATACACTCGGCGCGCCGTAATATTGATATAACTGTCATCTGCATAAACAATTTCAATTACGGCATGACCGGCGGGCAGATGGGGCCTACTACTCCCCTCGACGCCCGAAGCACCACCACACCCTACGGCAACGTCGAGTATCCCTTCAACGTACCGTACCTGGTAGCCGCAAGCGGCGCTACCTACGTTGCCCGCTGGACTGTGCTGCACGCGCGTCAACTGGAGTGGTCCATTACTGAGGCCTTGATCAAACCGGGATTCAGCTTCATTGAGGTGCTCGCTCCCTGCCCAACGCTATATGGACGCATGAACAAGGAACCACAGGGGATGAACACGATGCACTCATACCAGGAAAGAAGCGTAGTTAAAGACGGGGCCGATCCCAAGGATGTGGCCATTAATTACGACGGCCAAATTGTTGTTGGCAAGTTCATTGACACTGAGCGCCAGACCTTCGGGGACCAATGCAAGCTGGTGCTTGATAGGGCAAAGGAGAAGAAAAAAGGATAGCCAGCATAAAGGAGTCCGGGGCTATTCGGCAATAAAACACGGTGAAATAACTTGGGTATAAAAGAGATAAGAATAGCAGGTTTCGGCGGACAGGGAGTGGTCCTATCCGGGCTGATACTCGGGCAGGCTGCATCCATATATGATGATGGTTTCTCCGCTCTTACACAGAGCTACGGGCCAGAGGCCCGCGGTGGCTCATGTACAACAGAGATAGTGATATCTGATGAGCCTATAGGTTATCCATACGTGCAGAGTCCTAATATACTCATCGTCCTATCACAGGAAGCCTACAACAAGTACTGTAACGATCTGCCCGCAGGGGCCCTGATGATCATAGACCCGGACCTGGTGAAACACGACCAGTCACAAAACCCGGCACCACTCTCCATACCAGCTACCAGAATGGCGCGGGATATGGGGCGGGCAGTGGTCGCTAACATTATAATGCTGGGGTTCCTGGCAGCAGTGAGTGACCTGGTTTCTCCCGAGGCTCTCAAGAAGTCAGTACTAACGTCTGTCCCCAAGGGAACCGAGGAATTCAATACCCGAGCTTTCGAAACGGGATACAACTACGGACTGGAACACAGCGGCAAAGGCAAGGTTACAGATGGCTAGGGGAATCGCGGTAATAGGTGATGGTGCGGGCGCGGCACAGGCAGCCCTCACACTGACAGAGCTGGGTGTAGAGGTCAAGCTAATCATGTCCTCTCAGGCACTGAGCTTAGACAATGTCACTGACAGCGCCTCAGTCACTGCCCCGGAGAAACTATGTAGCGTGTGGCCCCTGCTACTGCGTGCGGCGAGCCACCCACTGGTTACCCTTCATACCAACTCCAGGGTCAGGGCCATAGCCGGCAAACAGGGCAAATTCACGGTAAGGCTAACCACATACCCTCGCTATGTGCAAGCGGATTTATGCACGGCCTGCGGCCGCTGCGAGGAGGCGTGCTCGGTACAGGTACCATTCATCCTGGACGGCCGAAAGGTAACCCGGAGTGCCATCCACGCACCCGTTCCAGGTAAAAAAACGATACCCTCAGCCTACTATATAGAGAAAAGCGGGGTCGCACCCTGTCGGGCGTCATGCCCACTCGGTATAAATGTTCAAGGATTTGTATCGCTGCTGTCTAAGGGCAAGGTGGATGAGGCTCTAAGCCTTATAAACGAAGTGGCGCCTCTCGCTGGAGTGCTCGGACGCGTATGCACCCATCCCTGCGAGGATAATTGCAAACGCAGTGAAGTTGACAGCCCTGTATTCATCCCAGCCCTACATCGCTATGCTGCTGACAATGCACCCAGCGGCATCAACTATAAACGTAAGGCCCCTGCCAGGTCCCGCAAGGAAAAAATTGCTATCGTCGGAAGCGGCCCCGCCGGGCTTGCCGCCGCCTGGGAACTGGCACGCCGCGGTTATGGACCCACCATATTCGAATCCCATGCGGTGGTAGGTGGTATGGTGGCTACAGGTATTCCCAGATTCCGTCTGCCCCTCGAGGTCCGGGAGAGAGAAGTGGCGGCGATCAAAGACCTGGGTGTGGATATAATGACCGGGGTGATGGTAGGCCGCGATGTGACAATTTCCGATCTGAGAGAACGGGGATACCGAGCTTTCTTCCTGGCCATAGGCGCCCACCAGAATAGGGGTCTGGGCATCCCGGGTGAAGAACTCGAAGGCGTAGTGGACGCCATCTCCCTGCTGTTCGCACTGAACCTGAAAGTGGGCGCCTCAGTAGGCTCCAATGTGGTAGTCATTGGCGGCGGCAACAGCGCCGTGGATTCCGCCAGAACCGCCAAGAGGCGGAGCAAGGGAGTTGTGCGTATACTCTACCGCCGCACAATGGAAGAGATGACCGCAGTAGCAGACGAGGTGCAGGAGGCAATAAACGAAGGCATATCTATTGAATATCTAACAAATCCGCTGGAGATTCTGGGCGATGGAACCAAGGTAACCGGAATACGCTGCCAGCGGATGAAAATGGGCGATATGGGAGAGGATGGCCGCCGCAGGCCCGAGCCTATACCGGGCTCGGAGTTCGTGATCGACGCGGACCACGTGGTGATAGCTATAGGACAGCGGCCCAACACCTCAATGCTCAACATCAGGTGGCTTGAGATCGATAGCGACGACTCTACTATAAAAGTGGACCCTTTAACACTCGAGACCAGGATTCCTGGCATCTTTTCCGGTGGCGATTGTGTCACAGGCCCCAACAACGTCGTCGAAGCTGTTGCCGCCGGACTGCGAGCCGCAGAGTCAATAGACCGGTATTTAAGAGGACGCGATTTGAGGAAGGGACGCAGTCTGGAGAAACCTCAAACTGTTGAGGTCGATATCAGGGAAAGAGATGCTGCCTACTACAAGCGAGCCCGTATGCCCGCTATCCCGCCTTATAAGAGGATGGGTAAATTTGAGGAAATAGCCCTGGGATTACCATTAGACGTAGGGAGACGCGAGGCCGAGCGCTGCCTCAACTGTGCCTTATGCAGTGAATGCATGGAATGTGAACAGGTGTGCGAACTGGGGGCGGTTCTCCACAAGGACAGGGAGGAGCACGTAGATATCGGAGCCGAACTCATAATCAATTTTGCCTCGGACGACGGTGAAAGTGAATACTACCTCGAGGTGCCTGAAACCGCCCAGAGCATTGCCACGCAGACCCCGAGACCGGGTGTCTATACAGTGGAGTTATTCGAAGGCCACAGCCTGCAAAGCGAGCTCGCACAGGCCTCCGCTACAGCCCTTGAAGCCGCCGCTGAACTCAGGCTCAAAGAGGGAGCCATACCCGCAGCTCAGGATAACCCAGATGGCTCAGATGACCATTCGGACCATAATCTTTGGAAGGCAGAAGCCGTCAGTACCGACAAAGCGCGCATCGGTGTTTTCCTGTGTCGCTGCGGTGGCAGCATTAACTCAGTGATTGATTTCAATCAAGTGACCAATGAACTCTTACAACTTCCCGGCCTCTGCACCGTTCAGGAGACAGCGCAGGCGTGCAGCGAGGAGGGAGCGAACAGGATGGCGGCCCGAGCTGCGGAGTGGAAGCTTGACAAGATGGTGCTTGCCGCCTGCCGATGCTGCGGGCTGGATCAGATATGCTTCAGCTGCACCGACAGGCGAGTGATGTGCCAGCAGAACCTTGGCAATTACATCGCCACATACCTGGGAAGCAATGTGGAGTTCGTAAATATACGTGAGCAATGCGCTCTAGTTCACGAAGATGACCCCGCTGGCGCTACACGCAAGGCAATAGACATAATTTCGGCGGGCGTCGCCCGGTCCAAAAAAGCCTCTGCTGTTACCCGCGAGGAGCGTCCTCTGACTGGAGGTGCGCTAATACTGGGTGCAGGGATTCGAGGGCTTGCAGCAGCAAAGAACCTGGCCTCCCAAATTTATTCCGTAACAGTGATTGCCGGCCCCGAAGCAGACACTGCCGGAGAATCGCAGCGCTCCGAATACCTGGAAAACAGAGAGAGCCTACTTAAACAGCTCGATGAGCAGGGTATCACTGTCAGGCCGTGGCCTCAGAACCTGGAACTGGACGGCTCGCCGGGCAATTACAATGCTGTGCTGAATGACGGCTCACAGAACAGCCAGGTTGAAGCTGGAGCGATAATACTGGACATCGGGAAGATGCAAGGGGAAGTCCCCCCAGAAGTCATCACCAAACCGGGAAAAAGCCGCCTCGGCCGCATATTTACCCGAAGGATCGGCTCCAAAGGCCTGGAGGATATGCAATTCGCCATCAAGGATACTGCAGGTATATTCGTCATGTATCCGGATGAAGAAGACACACCGTGGGAACAGGTCCTTAAGGGAGCGTCTATGGCGGCTAGAGCGTCAGGTTATCTGTACCGGGGTAGCCTTAGCCCAATGTCCAACGCAGTTAGCATCGACAGCAAACTATGTCGCGGCTGCGGCGACTGTGCGGCCGTATGCTCTTACATAGAGATGAGAGAATCCGGCAATGGTACAGCTTGCGCCTATGTCGACCGGGCGTTGTGCCTCGGCTGTGGAGTTTGTATCGCACACTGTCCCACAGGTGCCATAACTCAAGCTTTCCAGAGCGACGCAAACCTAAGCTCCACGCTTGAAGCGTTGCTGGGAAAGACATCCTATATGGTTGAAGTGGCATGAGCGAGTCAGCGATACATTTAGTCGTGTTCGCCTGCAACTGGGATGGCCTCAGTTGCCTGGAAGAGGCAGCCAGAGGGGGATTAGGCTACCCTGCCTCTGTGAGGGTAGTCAGGGTAAGCTGTCTCTCACGGTTGCATCAAGGCCTTATGCTCAAGGCCTTTGAACTGGGTGCGGATGGTGTAATGCTTCTGGGATGTGAACCGGGCAACTGCCAGTATGACATCGATGCCGGACTTATTACGCAAGAGTTCGAAAAAGCGCAGACAGTATTAAAGCTGCTTGGGCTGGGAGAAGAAAGACTGGTCCTCTGTCAGACAGCTCGCGGGGATGGGCCAGGATTTGTAAGGCGGGTAACAGACTTTGCCAAAGAGATCGAGCAGATGCAACCTGCCGTCACCGCTGGAGCCTAGCAGCTAAAGGCTCACTAAGCCATCTATGATGAATATAGAAGAATTATTTTTTAAGGACAGGATACAGATCAAAGGTGTTCAATACTGAACGAGAGATAAGTGAAAGCAAGATACGCCTCTGCCTTGACTGCGGCAAGTGCACGGTGGTATGTCCGGTCGCCCAGAACGACCCGGCATTCAACCCGCGTCTCATAGCACAGAGAAGGTTATCGCAAAATAAACACAGTCCGCAGGACGAGACAATCTGGGAATGCCTCAGTTGCTACATGTGCGTTGAACGCTGCAACTACCGTGTGGATTTTCCCGCATTTATTCACAGTCTGAGAGCCGAGGCGCTCACTGAAGGCGCTGAATTGCAGTGCAGCCACGGCGGAACGCTCCAGGCGCTCCAGCACCTGATGGCGCGTGAAGACCTGCAGCAGGACCGACTGAACTGGCTCCCGCAGGACATTGAACTGTCTGAACAAAACGACGTAATATTCTTTGTAGGCTGTGCTCCCTATTTTGATACCGTGTTCAGCGATCTGGAAGTGAACACCCTCGGCGGTGTAGAAGGTGCGCTAAGGCTGCTTAACCGCGCCCAGGTGCCCTTTAACATTCTTGCCAATGAACGCTGCTGCGGGAGAGACCTGCTGCTCCAAGGCGATCGAGAAGGATTTCTGGCTCTGGCGAAAGCCAATATGCGCGAGTTCAGTAAACACGGCGTCAGCAAGATTATCACTAACTGTCCTGAATGCTACCATACGCTGAAGGTTGAATACCCCGATATGCTGGGGGCTACGGGTATCCAGGTAATGCATCTGACAGAGGTTATAGCACCGCTCGTTCAAAGCGGAGACCTTAGTCTCGGCGAACTTGAGCAAAGGGTCACATATCACGATCCCTGCACGCTGGGCAGATGCTCCAGGATATTCGATGAGCCCCGCCAGATTCTACGGGCTGTATCAGGACTAGACATAGTAGAGATGGAGCAGAACCGTGAGAAGGCGCTGTGCTGCGGTGCAAGCCCCTGGGTGCACTGCGGTGCGGTGAACCGGCAGATACAGGAGCAGCGCCTCGCCCAGGCTGCGGCCACTGGGGCAGATATACTTGTGACCGCATGCCCCAAGTGCCAGATACATCTGAGGTGCGCCCAAAAAAGTCACGATGGTAAAATTCCCCAGGTCGAGATCCAGGACATAGCATTTCTGGCAGCCCGGGCTCTGGATAGTAGGAGGTGAGTTGGTTGGCTGAAGAGGAACTGAGAATAGGCGTATTTGTATGCGATTGTGGACTCAACATAGCAGGGTCGGTTGACACGGAGGAGGTGCGGGAAGCAGCAGAAAAGCTGCCCGATGTCGTGGTCTCGGTGAGAAATAAATATACCTGCGCCGACCCCGGGCAGGAAGAGATAAAGAGGCACATACGCGAATATAATCTGAACCGCGTGGTGGTGGCCTCCTGTACCCCCCTGCTCCATGAGTCAACCTTCCGCAACTGCGTGGCAGAGGCCGGGCTTAACCCTTACCTCTTTTCGATGGCCAGCATCAGGGAGCATTGCAGCTGGGTACACCTCCACGACCGTGAGGCCGCCACCAGGAAGGCTAAAGATATCGTTAAGATGGCAGTAGCCCGCGCTCGCTTACTCGAAGCCCAGAAGGAGATGGAGATACCAGTCACCGATGCCGCTCTGGTGATCGGCGGTGGGGTGGCTGGAATTCAGGCAGCCCTGGACCTGGCCGATGCCGGGCACCAGGTATACCTGGTGGAAAAGGAGCCCTCTATCGGGGGCATAATGGCGCAACTGGACAAGACATTCCCAACCATGGACTGTTCGATATGTGTGCTCGGGCCCAAGATGATGGACGTGGACCGCCACCCTCTAATCGAACTACTCGCCTACAGCGAAGTCGAGGCGGTTTCAGGCTACGTCGGCAATTTCAAGGTACGTGTGCGCAGAAAAGCACGATATGTGAACGAGGACGATTGCACCGCCTGCGGCGACTGCGCTGAGGTCTGCCCGGTGGTATTGCCCGATGAGTTTCAGCAGGGCTTTTCCTCGCGCAAAGCAGCTTACATACCGCTACCTCAAGCAGTGCCCCCAGCCTATCTTATCGATATGGAGCACTGCCTGGGTAATAACCCCATAGCCTGTGACAAGTGCCTTAAAGCCTGCGAGAAGCAATGTATCGACCTGAATATGCATGACCGGATAGTTGAATTGGATGTAGGCACTATAATCGTGTCTACGGGCATGGGGATATACGACCCCACTCCACTTGACGAGTACGGTTACACGCGCTTTGAAAATGTTATCACCAGCATGGAGTTTGAACGGTTGATATGCGGCGGTGGACCCACCGACGGACATCTGGTGCGCCCCTCTGACCACCGGACACCGGCGCGCATCGGCTTCATCCAGTGCGTTGGCTCCAGGACAGAGAACCGCGGCAATCCCTATTGCTCCAACGTTTGCTGTATGAATACGGTGAAGGACAGCCTGCTTATAAAAGAGCATCACCCAGACGCAGAGATCTATGTCTTCTACATGGACATCCGAGCCTTCGGCAAAGGCTTCGAAGATTTATTCCGGCGTTCCAAGGAGGAGGACGTTCACTACATCCGCGGCCTGCCCGGTGAAATTACCGAAGACCCTGTTACAAAAAACCTGCGCATCAAAGTAGAAAACACCACCGCAGCGCGTGTAGAGGAATACGAGCTGGACCTGGTGATCCTGTCGTTAGGCCTGGAGCCCAAGGCTGACCTGAAGCAGCTAGCCAACATGCTGAATATCTCCCAGACCAGCGATGGCTTCGTAATGGAGGCTCATCCCAAGCTGAGGCCGGTGGATGCGCCCACGCCGGGTATCTTCTTCGCCGGCTGTGTGGAGGCACCCAAAGACGTAAAGGACAGCGTAACCCAGGCCGGGGCGGCAGCCGCCAGAAGCTCAATTATACTGAACTCAGAGATCCTCAAAATGGAGGCCCTCAAGGCAGTAATAGACCTTGACAAATGCACGTCCTGCGGCGTCTGCGCC
This sequence comes from uncultured Dehalococcoidia bacterium, assembly GCA_964453665.1. Lineage (GTDB taxonomy): Bacteria > Chloroflexota > Dehalococcoidia > SZUA-161 > SZUA-161 > DAOUTY01. The sequence goes on from CAYVQT010000006.1 coordinate 49,635, forward strand.
AAGGTCTGCCCCTACGGGGCGATCAAGGTAGATATTAAGGCCAAGACAGGCGCGCAGGTGGTGGCCGCGGCATGTGCCGGCTGCGGCACCTGCGCTGCGGAGTGCCGCTTTGACGCCATAACCATGCAGCACTTCAGCGATGCACAGATACTGACCCAGATAGACGCCGCTCTGGAGGAAGAGCCTGAGAAGAAGATCATAAGCTTCCTGTGTAACTGGTGCAGCTATGCGGGAGGTGATCTGGCGGGGGTCTCGAGGCTGCAGTATCCGCCCAACAACCGATTCATCCGCACCATGTGCAGCGGAAGAGTGGACGAGAAGTTCATCCTCCACGCCTTCGAGAAAGGAGCTCCCCTGGTGCTTCTCTCGGGATGCCACATAAATGACTGCCACTACATCAGCGCCAACCACTGGACCAAGCGCCGCGCAGAGAAGCTATGGAAGCGCCTGGAAAAGCTCGGAATCCGGCAGGAACGCCTACAACTGCAATGGGTCAGCGCCGCCGAGGGCCCCAGGTTCGCCCAGCTAATGCGCGATTTGGAGGAGATGCGGCAGCAGGTCACGCCCGAGGAGATAGAGCACACCAAGCAGGTGCTTGCCGAGCAGAGGCTGGCGAAGGCAAAGGAAGAGGAGGAGGAGGCGGAATCTCTCGAACCACAGGTTGAAGCAGCATAACGCCACGATTAGATAATTCCAATAGATACACAGGATGGGTGCAGTAAGGCGGAACCCACCGAATCATCTCCAAATTAGGAGCGTGCTGTTTCACTATGCATGCCTTACCTCCACTTGACACCCTCTCTCACTAGAAGCTATAATCAAGGGGTTCTGTGAATAAAGAAAGGGCTGTAAAGGGGGTGTTTTGTGAGTGACTGAAGTATGGGTTGGAGATAACGAGCCTTTTGAGATCGCGCTGAAGCGATTTAATAAAAAAGTCCAACAAGATGGCGTCCTTTCCGAGGCTCGGCGCAGGGAACACTTCGAGAAGCCGAGTATTAAGCGTAAGAAGAAAGAGGCTACCAAAAGGCGGAAGAGTTCCAGAAGTTCCTGAACAGCATCGATAGCGCAGGTAAATGTCGGGAAAGAGAAGATGTTGCAAGAGAAATTGATTGCTGACCTCAGGCACGCTATGAAGAGTGGCGACAAGAAACGCGTCGAAGTGCTCCGGATGGTGAGAGCAAATATCAAGAACGCCGAGATAGCGCAGCAGAAAAGCCTGGATGATCCTGATGTTCTCGGAGTAATCACCAAGGAGGTCAAGCAGCATCGAGAGAGCATCACCGAGTTCAAAAAGGGTAACCGGCAGGATTTAGTCGACAAGGAGGAAGCGGAGCTAGATATATTACTCGAGTACCTGCCGGAGCAAGTATCCCGTGATGAGATCGTCGCTGCTGCCCGACAGGTGATCGAGGAGGTGGGAGCACGAGGGGCCGGGGATAAGGGCAAGGTCATGCAGAAGCTCATACCTCAACTTAAGGGTAAGGCCGAAGGGCGCGAGATAAACGAGGTGGTAACCGAGCTACTTAGCGGCTCGACAGGATAAGAGGGTAACCCTGAAAAGGTTTGGCAAGGGAACAAAAGAGCAAGCCATAGACTTGTCCTATTGTTCCCTTTCGCATTTCCATATCAGACGCATCATGCAGTTGCGCACGAGCCGTAGCCAGAGAATTCTCCGTCGTTACAGGAGTCACGACGCTACAGGCAGATGTTCGGTTGTAGGCTATCCGTAGCGTTGCCACTCCCTTCGGGCTTGCCATCGGCTCTGAGGCTCAGGATCGTAGAGAGCCTCAGAGCGAAACGCCTATGGCAACGAAGGCTCTCGTCGTGACAGGAGTCACGACGCTACAGGTGGTTTGTACCGCCCACCGACATGTATCGCAGTATATAGAAGGGGTCTGAGATGAGATTCGGCGTTATCATCTTTCCCGGCACCTGGAGTGACAGGGACTGTCATTATGTGCTGGATAAGGTTCTGGGGCAGAAGGTAGAATATATATGGCATAAGGACACCGACCTGTCAGGGTTCGATTGTATTATCCTCCCCGGGGGCTTCTCCTACGGCGACTATCTACGCCCCGGCGCCATCGGGCGCTTCTCGCCGGTGATGACTGCGGTGCATAATTTCGCTATGGCAGGCAAGCTGGTGCTCGGTATCTGCAACGGCTTTCAGATACTTTGCGAGTCCGGCCTCCTGCCCGGAGCCCTGATACGAAACAACCACCTCCAGTATAGATGTCAGTGGACCTACCTGCGAACAGAGAACGCCTCCCTGCCCTTCACCTCACGAGCTAAGAAAGGACAGGTGCTTCACATACCCATCTCACATCACGAGGGCAGCTACTACGCCGACGAAGACACCTTGAAAGGACTTGAAGCCAATAACCAGGTTGTCTTCCGCTACTGCACTGCGACAGGCGAGATAACAGAGGCAGCTAGCCCCGACGGCTCCCTGAACAATATCGCCGGCATTGTCAACAAAGCGGGAAATGTCCTGGGTATGATGCCATATCCCGAGAGGGCGTGCGAGGAGATCGTCGGCGGCCTGGACGGCAAAGTAATTTTCAAGTCCATTATCGAAGAAGTTACAACCAGAGCGATGGGCTGCATAAAAACTCCCTAGCCCTTGACATAATAGAACACCTGTGCTAGAATTCCCGTGAATAAGCTCTGTCTAAAAAATAATAGTATTTAAAATACTTGAATACCCGGCTAAATAATAGCTCGGGGGCGGGTTCCTAAAGTGATAAGGAATTAAAGGAAACAACATGACCATCGCCAAAGAGATACTCGATGAGGTTGCCCTGAGCGAAGAGGAATACGAGCAAATCGTGCAGGAACTGGGCCGGGAGCCCAATCTTGTCGAGATAGGGCTGTTCGGCAGCCTGTGGAGCGAGCACTGCGGCTACAAGCACTCAAAGCTGCTCCTGAAGCAGCTCCCCCATTCCTCTCCCACCGTACTGATAAATCCGGGCGAGGAGAATGCCGGCGCTGTTGACATCGGTGACGGCCTCTGCATAGTTATGAAAATGGAGTCCCACAACCACCCCTCGGCCATCGAGCCTTACGAAGGGGCGGCTACCGGTGTGGGGGGGATAGTGCGCGACATATTCACCATGGGGGCAAGGCCCATCGCACTGCTCAACTCACTGAGGTTCGGCCCACTGAATGAGCCGCGAAACCGTTACCTCTTTAGCGGGGTGGTGTCGGGGATAGGCAGCTACGGTAACTGCCTGGGCATACCGGATGTTGGCGGAGAGGTCTATTTCTCCCCTGCCTACTCGGCCAACCCGCTGGTCAACGTTATGTGCGTAGGCATCGCCGAAAAGAAAAGGCTTATCAGGTCCAGGGCCAGCGGTAAAGGCAACCTGCTGATGCTTGCTGGTGCCGACACAGGTCGCGACGGATTACACGGCGCTTCGGGTCTGGCCTCACGGCCTTTTGAGAACGATAGTGAACCAAGGCCAACAGTCCATACAGGCGATCCCTTCATGGAGAAACTGCTGCTTGAGGCATGTCTTGAGCTTGCCGATACGGATTACATCGTGGGCCTGCAGGACCTCGGCGCCGCCGGAATTACCAACTCCGCTATTGACTCAGCTTCTAAAAGCGGCAGCGGTTTGATAATCGACATCGCCAAGGTCCACCTGCGTGAGGATGATATGACGCCCTACGAGATAATGCTCTCCGAATCGCAGGAGCGTATGCTGGTCATTGTCAAGAAGGGATTCGAGGATAAGGTTAAGGCCATTTTCGACAAGTGGCAGATACGCTCCAACATCATCGGCGAGGTGACCGATGACGGCATGGTCCGGATTAAGGAAGGGGAGAAACTGGTCGCCGAGGCTCCCGTTGAGCTACTCACCACCCCACCCCTCTACCGCCCCAAGGGAATAAAACCGACATGGCTTAACGCGCTTCAGAAATTCGACCTCAATACAATTGCCGATGTAGGGAAAGACGCCTCCTCAGTTCTACTGCAATTGCTCGCCTCGCCCAACATAGCGAGCAGAGAATGGGTCTACAGCCAATACGACCATCAGGTCCAGACCAACACCACCGTTCCACCGGGCAGCGATGCCGCCGTGCTCAGGATCAAGGGCACAAAGAAAGCCATCGCCCTGACCGCAGACGGCAACGGGCGCTACTGCTACCTCAACCCGTACAATGGTGGAGCTATAGTAGTCGCCGAGGCCGCGCGCAATCTGGCATGCGCCGGCGCAGTGCCTCTGGCAGTCACCGACTGCCTCAATTTCGGCAATCCCGAGAAAACCGATGTTTACTATCAGCTCGAGCAATGCATCCGGGGTATAGCCCAAGCCTGTAAAATGCTGAACATCCCGGTCATCAGCGGCAACGTAAGCCTGTACAACGAAACCAGCGACGAGCCCGTTTATCCCACCCCCGTAGTGGGTATGCTGGGACTGCTCGATGACATCGACCAGCGCAGCCCGATGGGCTTTAAACATGAGGGCGACCTGGTGGTAATGCTCGGAGGTAACGACAGTGGCACCGACAGTCTGGGAGGCAGCGAGTATCTCGAACTGATTCACGAGATCGTCGTCGGAGTTCCTTCCATCGACCTCGACCTGGAGAAGCGGGTACAGCAATGCTGTCTCGACGCCATCAGGGAGGGGCTCATCAACTCAGCACACGATTGCTCCGATGGCGGACTTGCCGTAGCGCTGGCCGAGAGCTGTATCGCCGGAGGTGTCGGCATCAGGGGGAAGTGGAAAATAACGGGCAGAATCGACGCCGAGCTTTTCGGCGAAGCGCAGTCGCGGATTGTGGTCTCGCTGAAGCCGTCTCGACTGGGCGAACTTAGAAAGCTGGCTGTGAGACACAGGATTCCCCTCAAAGAGCTCGGTTCCGTTGGAGGAAAACGCTTCTTAATCAAAGGCGTAATAGATTTGCCACTCGATGACATGGTTAATGCGTGGAGAAATGGCCTGGCAGCGGTAATGGGATAAACCCTTCCGTGGATAACTTTCGTGGAAAAGTAAAAGGGGGCGGCTGCCAAACGGTTGACAACTCCGTTTATAAATATGTTGACCCGCAATTAGCGGCAAGGAATAGAATAGGAGGCAAAATGAAGGTGGTTTTTCTCCAGGATGTTCCCAGCGTAGCCAGTGCCGGCACTATAAAAGAGGTGGCCAATGGCTACGCCAGGAATTTTCTATTTCCCAAGAAGCTCGCTGTTCTCGCCACCCCTGCCGAGCTGAAGAAATTGGATTCCCGGCGGGAAGCGGATGCCCGCCGCCATGCCACTCTCGAGCAGGAGGCTGAGGCCCTGGCCCAGGTGCTGAATAGCCTATCCGTAGGCTTGAGAGTTCGTGCCGGTACCAAAGGCCGTATCTATGGCTCGGTGACAAGCGCGGCCATTTCCAAGGAAATAAAACGTCTCAGTGGACATGAGATCGACAAGCACTCCATAGAAATCGAAGAACCGATACGGGAGCTGGGTAGCCACCAGGTATCGATTAGATTGACCAAGAATGTGATAGCTACGATAAATGTCCTCATCGAACCGAAGGAAGAGGCCGAGAAGAAGCCTAAATCGGAGACTGAACAGGGAAAGGAGCCAGAGGGAGATAAAGAATAGGCATGTATAGCGAGGGCGGCGAATCGCAGTCAAACGTAAAGCTTCCCCCTCACGACCTCGATGCCGAAGAGGCCGTGCTGGGTTCCCTTCTCATCGATCCCGAGGCCATATTCAAAATTGTTACCATACTCAAGGCCGAGGACTTCTACCGGGAGAAGAACCGCTGGACCTACGAGAGCTGCTTTGAACTCTACGATCGCAAAGAGGCTATAAATCAAATCACTGTAGCTCACGAGCTAGCGCGCAAGCAACAACTGGAGGCTGCCGGGGGAGCTGCATACCTCAGCCACCTGGTTTCCCAGGTCCCCACCTCGGTGCATGTCGAGTACTACGCCAATATTGTCAGGCGGCTGTCCATGATGCGCCGGCTGATCTCCGCCTCCAACCAGATCGCTTCCATCGGTTATGAGTCCCCTCCGGATACAGATGATGCCCTTGATAGAGCAGAGGGCATTCTATTCAGGCTAAGGTACGGACAGAGCCAGCGTGACTTCGTCCACATCCGGGAGGTGCTCGATCGCTATTTCGAGGAAAGCAGCCTGGCCCCACATCCCGATGGCTACCTCCCCCATGTTCCGACCGGCTTCGCCGATTTGGACAAGATACTTGGCGGCATGCAGCGCTCGGATATGGTCGTGCTTGCGGCAAGACCCAGCCTGGGAAAGACCAGCCTGGCACTGAATATCGCCCGCAATGCTGCGATGGACCACGGTGCCAAGGTAGCGCTGTTCAGCCTGGAGATGTCCAAGATGGAGCTCGCCTATCGCTTTTTATCTTCCGAGTCGGGTATAGACACCAAGAGGCTAAGGCTCGACGAGCTAACCGAACGACAGCGAGAGAACATAATGGAGACCATGGGGTTACTCTCCGAGACCTCCATCTATATCGACGACTCGCCCTTCCTTAGAGATTCAGATATGCGCAGTAAGGCGCGCCGGCTGCACAGCGAGAAAGGCGGGATCGACCTCATCATACTGGACTACCTCCAACTCATGCGCTCGAGCAGGTATACCGACAACCGGGTGCAGGAGATGAGCGATATCTCCCACTCGATGAAGGAAATCGCCCGAGAGCTTGATGTGCCTGTCCTGGCTGTTTCCCAGTTAAGCCGTGCGGTGGAAGCGCGCCACCCCCATACCCCTATGCTTTCCGACCTCAGAGAGAGCGGCTCAATCGAACAGGATGCTGATGTCGTGCTGTTCATCTACCGCGAAGACGTTTACTTCACCGAGGAGGAATGGAACAGCAAATTTCCCGACAAGCCTTATCCGAAGGGGGTAGCAGAGCTCATAGTCGCCAAGCACAGAAACGGCCCGGTGGGGCGAGCACACCTTTTCTTCCGGGAGCGAGTAGCGAAGTTTGAGAACCTTGAGAAAGTTAAAGATGAAAGACCGAGCCTGCTATGAAGAACTTCGGCGGTTTCCCGGGCAAGACGAAATATACGCCTATTCCCAACACGTTCTTCAGCGCTGTGCTGCCCCAGATCGATGATATTGCCGAGCTTAAAGTAACGCTTCATATCTTCTGGGTTGTGTACCAGAAGCGTGGCTACCCCCGTTTCGTTACGTACAGCGAACTGCTCGCCAGCTCGGTTCTGAAGAGGAAACCGGGGGACGAAGGCCCCCTGGATGAGCTGCTGCAACACAGCCTGGACCAGGCGATAGAGCGTGGAACGCTATTACGCTTGACCATGGAGCGTGACGGGCAGGTTGATGACCTCTATTTCGTGAATACCGAGGCCGACAGGCGCGCTGTTGATAGAATAAGGAGCGGCGAACTCGAGATAGGGAAGCTGGTCACGAGCGAGCCTTACCCGGCAGGCCAGGAACAGCCCAACATCTTCGCCCTATACGAGCAGAACATCGGCATGCTTTCCCCGATAATAGCCGAGGAGCTTAAGGAGGCGGAGAGAACCTATCCTGCTTCGTGGATTCAGGACGCCTTCAGGGAAGCAGTTGACCTCAATAAGCGTAACTGGAGATATATTTCCCGGATACTGGAGAGATGGGCAGCGGAGGGCAAAGACCATGGAGAGCATAGGCGACATACTAAAGCGGAGTCTGACCCCGAAGAGTACTACAGAAGGTACGGACACCTCCTCAAGAGATAACGCTGCCGAAGGAGCAAACGGGGAGGATGAGTGCCCTCTGTGCAAAGGGAGAGGCTGGTTGCGCTTCGACGTACCCTTCGGGCATCCCGACTTCGGCAGACTGGTACCCTGTAAGTGTACCGAGAGGGAGTTCGAGGATGAGCACCTCACTCGACTCGAACGATACAGCAATCTGGGACCGCTGACCCGTCTTACCTTCGACAATCTGCTGCCCCGGGGCCGCAGCAGTGACCCTCAAAATCAGGAGAGGTTCGCTCAATGTTACCAGGTGGCAACAGGCTTTGCCCGGGAGCCCAAAGGGTGGCTGGTCCTGAGAGGACCGAGCGGTTGCGGCAAGACCCACCTGGCGGCATCCATAGCCAATCAGCGGCTACAGGAAGGGCACCAGGCATTCTTCATGATTGTCCCCGACCTTCTCGACCACCTGCGTACCACGTTCAGCCCCAACAGCGATATCGCCTATGACGAGCTTTTCGAACGGGTGCGCAACGCCTCACTACTGGTGCTCGACGACCTGGGCAGTCAGAGCAGCACCCCCTGGGCCGAGGAGAAGCTGTTCCAGATACTGAACCACAGGTTTAACGCGGAACTGCCGACGGTGGTCACAATCAACAGCATGGAAGAGCTGGATGAGCGACTGGCGGCCAAGCTACAGGACCCCGCCATAGCCCGGCAGTGCGAACTGGAGAAGCCCCAGGCGCCGCTCTTCCAGCAGGTGGGCGGCCTGAGCCCCGAATTCCTGGCCGACAAGACCTTCGAAACATTCGATACGCGGGGAATGAACGCTGACGAAAGGGGCAGGGAGAGCCTCCAGACTGCCTGGAGGGAAGCGCGCCAGTTCGCCGATACACCCGAGAACTGGCTCGTTTTCCTGGGTGTGCACGGCTGCGGCAAGACTCACCTGGCAGCGGCCATAGCCAACCACCAGCTAAGGGCGGGACGTCCCGTCTTCTTCGCCGTAGTGCCCGACCTCCTCGACCACCTGCGCTCCACCTTCAGCCCCGAAAGCAGGGTAACCTACGATCACGTCTTCGAAGGGGTGAAGACAAGCCCCCTGCTCATACTTGACGACCTGGGTATCGAGAGCAACACGCCCTGGGCGCAGGAGAAGCTCTATCAGATATTGAACTACCGCTACAATTCCCGGATGCCGACAGTCATCACCGTCGGCGGCTTTCTGGAGGAGATAGAAGGACGTCTGAGTTCCCGGTTGACCGACCCCAAGCTGAGCAACGTGATTTCCATCTACGCCCCCGACTACCGAAGCCAGATGAGGGCGACGGAGAATCCCAAGCCCCGCCGCCAGCCCCGCAGAGGGCGTTGACCGGGCGAAGCTTGGGTTCCCACTATGGTGTTCACACCGTTTACACATGGTAAACTTGACCTATTCCCATCTGTTGGATACAATATGTGTTTGGTGTTAGTCAGCGACTAATACTATGCTACCGGTATTAAAGCAGATAACAGCACATACGGGGCGGACCGGGAGAGGTGTCCGAGTGGTTTAAGGTGCCGCTCTCGAAAAGCGGTGTTGCTTTATGGCAACCGTGGGTTCGAATCCCACCCTCTCCGTGGAGAGGTGCTGGAGTGGACGATCAGGCGCGCCTGGAGAGCGCGTGGCCGGTTTACCGGCCCGTGGGTTCGAATCCCACCCTCTCCGCTTTCCTATCATCATCCCGGCGCAGGTGCAGACAGGTCGAATGGCAGATATCCAGGGGAATGGCATCTAACCGGATGCCCGGATTTACAGGGTTTTAGAGAATGCCGGCAATAGCCATAATCGGTGCACAATGGGGGGACGAGGGGAAGGGGAAGATAGTAGACCTTCTCTCCGAAAACGTAAAAGTAGTCGTAAGGTTCTCCGGAGGAAACAACGCAGGGCATACCGTAGTCAACCAGTTCGGTGAGTTCCGGATGCACCTTATCCCCTCCGGTATATTCCATCCAGACGTGACTTGTATCATTGGCAACGGCGTCGTCGTCGACGCTGACGCTCTGTTAAGCGAAGTGGAAACCCTCAAGCAAAGCGGAATCAGCACGAGCAATCTCCTGGTAAGCGACCGAGCCCACCTTATCATGCCCTATCATGTCCTTCTTGACGGACTTGAAGAAGAGGCACGGGGCAGCGGAGCTATAGGTACTACCCGCAAGGGTGTTGGCCCGGCATTTGCCGACAAGACCTCGCGCATGGGTATACGAGTCTGCGACCTGCTTGACACGGATTCTTTTCGAAAGCGTCTTGGCTTCGTTCTGGAATACAAGAACAGCATCTTGACCAAACTATATGGCGCTGCTCCTCTTTCCTTCGATGAGCTCTACCAGACCTACTGCCAGTACGGTGAGCGCCTGGCTCCCTTTGTGCGCGAGACCGACGTGATAACAAGGGAAGCGCTGGAGAGGGGCGACCGGGTCCTGCTTGAGGGAGCACAGGGCACCATGCTCGACCTCGATTTCGGCACTTATCCCTATGTTACCTCAGCGCTATCAGGCGGGGTATCCCTGGGACTGGGGATGAGCCCGTCAAATATCAAAGATGTGGTCGGAGTGTTCAAGGCATACACCACGAGGGTAGGAAGCGGCCCCATGCCTACAGAGCTTAAAGATGAGTACGGAGAGACACTCAGAGAACGCGGGCACGAGTACGGCACCACTACCGGGCGTCCCCGCAGGTGCGGCTGGTTTGACGCCGTCATCACCCGTTACTCCGCCGACGTGAACGGCTTCACCTCGGCCGCCATTACTAAATTCGACATCCTCGACGAATTTTCTACAATAAAGGTCTGCACAGCATATGAATTAGACGGGACTGTCTATACCCGCCCTCCAGCCAACCCGGCCCTGCTCGAGAGGTGTCAGCCGGTCTATGAAGAGCTGCCGGGCTGGCAGCATAACACCAGTGATATTCGCCGTTTCGAAGAGCTGCCCGCTCAGGCTCAAGCATACGTGAAAAGAATAGAGGAGCTAATCGGGTGCCCGGCCTGTCTGGTCTCCGTCGGCCCCGGACGAGAGCAAACAATCATGGTCAGACCCATTACGTGATATTCGTTCAGCATGAGCAACCACCCACAAAGAATACAGGATATAAGAGGACCTGAACAGGTATCAGTTCTCTATGTTATAATAACCGCATAGGCGGCAAGAGTATCTAGGAGGTCAAAAAGTGACAGAAGTGTCAGACAAGCCTGAAGTAACCTTTGGCAAAATAACCGAAGAAGGCCTGGCCAAGATGAGGGCCAAGTTCGGCGTGCCCTACTACCCCATCCGGCAGAACGAAGTAGCCTCAAAGGACTCCATAAGGCAGTTCTGCAACGGGATAGGAGACGAAAACCCTCTATTTCGTGACCCCGAATACGCCACGAGAACCAAGTGGGGGCACATAATTGCGCCGCCCATGTTCCTGTACGCCGTTGCCTGCCCGCAGGGGATGGAAGGTCTGCCAGGAGTACACGCGTTCTACTGCGGCTGTAACTGGGAATGGTTCCAGCCTATCCATGTCAACGATGAGCTTAAGGTTGTCGACGTCCCCCTTGATCTCATAGAGAAGCAGGGCAAGATGGGCGGACGCCAGTTCCTGCAGATCGGCAGGACGATATACTACAATCAGAGAGGCGAGGTCGTAGGCACTCAAAAAAGGGAAACCATGCGGGTTGATAGAGGGGCGGCCAAGGAGAGAGGTAAGTACGACCACGTGACCAAATACAAGTATACCCCTGAGGAGCTACAGAGGATCGACGAGGCCTATAATAATGAGGAAATAAGGGGAGCGAATCCCCGTCTCTGGGAGGATGTAAACGTTGGCGACGAGGTGACGCCTGTTGTGAAAGGTCCGCTCGGCCAGACCGATATGGTGGAGTGGTGGGTAGGTATCGGCGGCGGTCAGGGTGCTCACCGCATACGCCGCAAGTATATGAAGCGACATCCAATGTGGGGCGTCAAGGACGCTCAAACGGGCACGTCTGAACCTATGGCCGACGTCCACTACGAATCGGACAAATCTGATGCTATAGGTGTTCCCGTTGCTTACGATCTGGGCATGCAAAGATTTTCATGGGGGGGCCATCTGATGACCAACTGGATGGGAGATGAAGGCTTTCTCAAGAAGCTGAGCGCCCGGTGCATTCGCTTCAATGTTTTCGGAGATACGCAGTTTGTCGGGGGAACGGTCACCAAGAAGTACCAGGAGAACGACGAGTATCTGGTCGACGTCGAGATAAAGACTGTTAACCAGCGAGGAGAGGAGACAATGCCCGGTAAAGCAACCGTTTCTCTCCCCTCGAAGGTAAGGTGGGTCTAGGAATTCCGGGCAAACACATAGGTTTGCCCCTACGGTGTTCACGTATGATTTTGGTCAGGGCAGACACACGGGTCTGCCCCTACGGTTAGCGATCGTGTCTGTTAATCAGCGCCTCCCGAGTGGGAGGCGCTACTACTTTATCCCAGATAATATCGCTCAGGTCGAAGACAGGGCCGTCCTTACATACCAGTTTCCGGCCATGTCCGGTCTCGACGGCGCAGCTCAGGCAAGCGCCGACACCACAACCCATAACCGCCTCCAGAAGTACCTGCACTGGCATGTTCCCCCGTTGACCGCACATCTCAGCCATCCTCCGATACATGGGAAGAGGGCCACAGGCAAAAACCTGGTCAGCACCAGAAACAAACTGTGGTATAAGATCGGTCACCATTCCCTTCAAGCCCAGGGAACCATCCTCGGTGGCGACAACAACCTTGATTTCGGATGGTAATAAACGTTCGGGATATATTCGGGCTTTGTTTTTATCTCCCATAAGAAGGGTTACCGAGGAACCGGTGGCGACAGCAGACTCGGCCAGTGCTATCAACGGGGCGATGCCGATACCACCGGCTACCAGGAGCAGGTTTTTCGACGAGGGCGCAATATCGAAGCCATTACCCAGCGGACCGAACAGGTCAAGCGAGTCTCCCTGCTTGCGCTGTGCGAGCCATTCCGTGCCACGGCCCACCACCGCAAAGAGAAAGGCCACGCCACCCTTTCGGGATGTCCTGTGAACGCTCAAAGGCCGCCGTAACGGCATTTCATCCCCCTCACCACACCGCACCATTACGTACTGTCCGGGACGAGCCACATCGGCTATCTCAGGAGATTGAGCCCAGAGGACATACGCCTCGGGACACAGCTCTTCATTAGAAATAACAGTTGCACCGGCTAACTTCACCTGATTCTATCAACTCCTTTAACTTTTATACCACCGCGAGCTGAGTTAAGCTAACCACCCGTTTTTACCGCATCAGATGTCCGCGTGGTATTCCTGAAGGCTCCTGACCCCTGCATGTCCCTTCCGGTGGGCAGCGATACCCTTGGCAGCGGAAACCGCTGCCGTGGTGGTGGTGATATATGGAACCTTGTATTTAATTGCTGCTTTTCTGATATATGAGTCATCTTCAACACTCAGCTTGCCGCTGGGCGTATTGACGACGAGCTGAATCTCGCCGTTCGCTACCGCGTCAGTTATATTGGGTCGCCCTTCGTGTCTCTTCAGAATCAGCTCCGAATCAATGCCGTGGTCGGCGAAATACTGCCGGGTCCCCACTGTGGCCTTGATCTCAAATCCGAGTTCGGTAAAACGCCGCGCCACTTCCAGTGCACGGGCCCGGTCGAGCTCGGACACTGTAATAAGGACTGTGCCACTCAAAGGCAGGCGCTGTTTGGCAGCCTCCTGAGCCTTGTAGTACGCAAGGCCCGCGTTCTCGGCCATGCCCAGAACTTCCCCCGTCGAGCGCATCTCGGGGCCGAGCACGGGATCCACCTCAGGGAACATATCAAAGGGGAAGACCGCCTCCTTAACCCCGAAATGAGGGATTGGCCTGCGCTGCAGGTTTAGCTCGCTCAGCTTCTTACCCAGTATAACCTGGGTGGCTACGCGCGCCATAGGAATGTTGCAGACTTTGCTTACCAGCGGCACAGTACGGCTCGCCCGGGGATTTGCCTCGAGGATGTAAACCCTGTCCTCATAGATGGCGTACTGGATGTTCATCAGCCCCACGACATTGAGCTCCACCGCAATCTTCCTGGTGTACTCCTCAATGGTATCTATATGTTTCCGGGGAATGCTGACCGGCGGGATTATGCATGCGGAGTCACCGGAGTGAATGCCGGCAAGTTCGATATGCTCCATGACGGCCGGTACGAAGGCGTCGGTCCCGTCTGCAATAGCATCAGCCTCCGCTTCTATGGCATTGTCCAGGAACTTGTCAATCAAAATCGGACGTTCGGGAGAGATATCCACCGCCGCTTTAACGTACTCGCGCAGCATCTCTTCATCGTGTACCACTTCCATCGCACGCCCGCCAAGAACATAGGACGGGCGGACAATCAGAGGGTATCCGATATCACCGGCAATGGCTAAGGCCTCCTCCATGTTGCTGGCCATGCCCGACTCAGGTTCAGGGATGCCCAGTTCCTTCATTATCTTTCGGAACCTGTCGCGGTCTTCGGCAAGGTCGATGGTCTCAGGGCTCGTGCCCAGAATCCTGACACCGGCAGCTTCAAGCTCGGCCGCGATATTAAGGGGCGTCTGCCCGCCGAACTGGCAGATAATGCCCTCGGGCTTCTCCTTCTCGTAGATAGCCAGGACATCTTCGACCGTAAGCGGCTCGAAGTACAGTTTGTTCGAGGTGTCGTAGTCGGTGGACACGGTCTCGGGGTTGCAGTTGACCATGACGGACTCGTAACCCTCGTCGCGAAGGGCGAAGGCTGCGTGTACGCAGCAGTAATCGAACTCAATCCCCTGACCGATACGGTTAGGGCCACCCCCGAGCACCATGACCTTCCTGGCGCTGCTGACCCCCACTTTATCCGGCGCATTATAGGTAGAGAAGTAGTAAGCGGCATCCTCCACACCACTAACCGGCACAGGTTCCCACCCCTCAACGACGCCCAGAGCAGTGCGCCTGGCTCTAATCTCTACCTCCAGCACTCCGAGGATCTGGGACAGATACTTGTCGGCGAAGCCGTCCTTCTTGGCCTGCACCAGAAGCTCATCAGGCGGCAGCTTGCCTTTGTACTCCAGCAGCTGCTCCTCCAGTTCCACCAGCTCCTTCATCTGCTCGATAAACCAGGGCTTTATGTAAGTTCGCTCATAAAGGTCGCTGACATCCGCCCCCTTGCGCAGAGCTTCGTACATAATGAACTGCCGCTCGCTGGTGGGTTCGGAGAGCAGGCTCATCAGTTCCTCCAGCGGCTTTTCATGAAAGTCCCTGGCAAACCCCAGGCCGTAACGGCGGTTTTCCAGCGACCGGATAGCCTTTTGAAAGGCTTCTTTGTAATTCTTGCCAATGCTCATGACCTCGCCAACGGCACGCATCTGCGTGCCCAGCCTGTCCTCAGCGCCCTTGAACTTCTCAAATGCCCAGCGCGCGAATTTTACGACCACGTAATCACCCGAGGGCGTATATTTCTCCAACGTCCCTTCCCGCCAGTAGGGTATCTCGTCCATTGTCAAGCCTCCGGCCAGCATCGAGGAAACCATCGCAATGGGGAATCCCGTTGCCTTTGATGCCAGCGCCGATGAACGCGAGGTACGCGGGTTGATCTCGATCACCACCACCCGCCCCGTTTTCGGGTCATGGGCAAACTGGATGTTTGTCCCACCGATGACCTCGATGGCATCGACAATGTCATAGGAATACTTCTGAAGGCGCTGCTGCAGTTCCTGATCAATGGTCAGCATGGGCGCTGTGCAGTAAGAATCTCCGGTGTGCACGCCCATTGCGTCAACGTTCTCGATGAAACAGACGGTGATCTTCTGGCCTTTGGCGTCACGCACGACCTCAAGTTCTAACTCCTCCCAACCAAGTACGGACTCCTCCACCAGGACCTGGCCGACGATACTGGCAGACAGGCCCCGGCTCCCGACCGTGCGCAGTTCCTCTACATTGTAGACCAACCCGCCTCCAGTGCCGCCCATGGTGTAGGCAGGACGGAGAACAACCGGGTATCCGAGTTTGTCGGCAATCGCTTCCATCTCCTCAACGCTGCGGGCTATCTCGCTCCGCGGCATCTCTATACCGAGGCGCATCATGGTCTCCTTGAAGACCAGGCGGTCCTCGCCGCGCTCGATAGCGTCTATGTTCACACCGATTACCCTGACGCCGTATTTCTCCAGTACCCCCGCTTTAGCCAACTCCGAGGAGAGATTCAACCCTGACTGCCCGCCGAGGTTCGGGAGCAGGGCATCGGGGCGTTCCTTCTCGATAATCCTGGTCATTGTCTCGAGGTTGAGCGGCTCGATGTAGGTCACGTCCGCCGTGCCCGGATCGGTCATGATCGTGGCGGGATTCGAATTGACGAGCACGATCTCATACCCCAGCTTCCTCAGCGCCTTGCATGCCTGAGTCCCCGAATAGTCGAACTCGCAGGCCTGGCCGATGATTATGGGGCCGGAACCGATGATCATTACTTTCTTAATGTCATCGCGCTTGGGCATATACTTCTCCTTCTCTAAAATTTGCTGAGTTCTGCGTGCTGCCTCAACTGTGTCTGCCCTTCTTCCGTAAAATACTCCTTGTAGCTTGACCACCTGTAAGCACGGGGCGACAGAACCAATCCAGTCTTTACAGGATTGCCATGGATATAGTTGAGCTTCTCCAGAAGCTTCTCCTCGCTATAAACGTTGAAGTCATAAAAGCCTGGCTGCCACAGGCGGTATCTAACATTTCGTCCACGGGATAAAGAAACATCATTCCTATGGGTAGATTGGAGCATCCGCTCCAATCCCCTGTCCTTCATTAAGTCGATGATCCGCCTTGCCGTTGCCCCCTTTATCCCCTGCATTATCTTCGATATGCTTAATTTTGGCTTCTCTTCAATATCCCACCAGAGCAACAAATGCAGATGGTCAGGCATTATCACATAGCCTGTAAGAAAGAAGCCATATTTTTCCTTATAGAACCTCAGTTCTGCTAAGAGGATCAGGGAGCATTCCTCATTCTCAAAATAAGGGCGGTTCCCATATGTCCTTGTGGTAACGAAGTGAGCATATGAACTGTCGTTGAATTTAGGTAGATTCTTATGCAAGATTTACTACCCCCTCAACTGGTGAAACCATTGACGACCCTTTTATTGGCTGGAGCAGATGCTCCAGCCTACCCACTACCGCCGCCTGCTCGATTATTATCGGCCCCAAGCAGATCGCCAAGTCTTTGCTAATTCTGGGCCCCAGGTCATGCTCAATTAAATGTCTAAACTTGGGTATATTAGCACCTTGGCAAGGTTCTTGCCGGGTATGAATACCACATGGTGCAAGTATCTGCGTATATCTTCTCGTTGCGATTCCCACGCAAGTTTGAGGGCTTGATAATCGGCGCGAGGAAACATGTCCATGTCGCGCCTTGCGTATCGAGACACGAAGTAATCCCGACCAACAGAAAGAGCGAGTATCCCCCTATGTCTCCTGGCTTGCCGTTCGCAAAACTCCCTTATCTGCGGATACTTTCTACTAATGGCCGCAGCGAAAGTCTCTTCAAATGCTGGAACATTGTCTGGCCCAGCCATTATGAAAAATTCCCCCTCTAAGTTTCGTACACCAGGTATGTCGTGGTGAGGTATTGTACCCTTCGCTAGATAGACAGGTTTTTTTCGACTCGATCTAGGTAAACCCAACCTTGTGACCTCGACCGCGTAGTAGCAGTCACGCCTAGTGGCAGTAAAGTCCACATTTTTAAGTGGGCTTTTCTGCTCTAGGTAGGTAATATTGTCGAATCCTTGACTGTACAGCCACTCGAATACCTTTACCTCAGCAAGTACGTCGATGATTCTTCCATCGGCGTCTACCTGATCTAGAGGCAAGCCCATTCGATCAAAGACATGCTTAAACCTCTGACAATGTGATTCACCAAACTGAAGAGCACGTTCCAACCTCTTGAGGTCAGTAGCGCTGTCTCCTTCATCAAGCAGAGAACCAACAAGAATACCACGATCAGGTATGGGAAGTTTCAACCTATCCCTTATGATTTTTAGCAAATACCTCTTTATAAAAGGATATTCTTCGAGTCTCGAGTTTACTATTGTCGTTACTTCTTGCACCACCTCAAACCCTCAACATCTCCACGAACTTTCTGAAAACGAATATCCATCGTAGCCGAACCCGTCTTCCAGCACCAAAACCACTTTCCTAGACACCATTCACTCCTGCCTTGCCTCCAAAATTTTCCGGTCTTATAGACTCGTCTATATACACTATCGCTCCTTGAACAACGGTGACCACAATCCTGCCCTTAAGCATGTGGCCGGCGAGGGGGGTGTTTCTACCCTTTGAGGCAAAATCATCGGGGCTCACCACCCACTCCTTCTGAGGGTCAAAGACTGTGACGTCGGCGGTGCTACCGGGCTTCAGCGTACCCAGATCGGCTCGCCGCAGAAAAGACGCGGGATCATGCGTAAGCCTCGATACCAACGTTACCAGGTCAACTTCCCCCTGATGCACCAGTGCCATCAGGCTGCCCAGCGCCGTCTCGAACCCGCTGATGCCGAAGGCGGCCCGGGCGAAGTCGCACATCTTGTCCCCGGCGGTGTGAGGAGCGTGGTCGGTAGCGATGATGTCGATTACACCTTCCTTCAGCCCAATGATAAGCGCTGCGACGTCCTCCGTCGTCCGCAGCGGTGGATTCACCTTGGCATTGGTGTTATAGCCGATAACCATCTCCTCCGTCATTGTCAGGTGATGAGGCGTTACCTCAGCGGTGACCGGGATGCCCTCCGCTCTGGCACGGCGGACGAGGTCTACAGAACCCGCGGTGCTCACATGAGCGACGTGAAGCCAACCGCCGGTAGACCTGGCTATCTCGATGTCCCTGGCAACCATATTTTCCTCGGCAGCAGGTGGTATCCCTTTAAGCCCCAGTTGCTTAGCCACCGAGCCCTCATTCATTACCCCGCCGTGGCTGAGGTTCAGGTCCTCGCAGTGATTTATAATCGGCCAACCGGACTCACGGCTCCATTCCAGAGCGCGGCGCATCAATGAGGAATCGGCCACCGGGCTGCCGTCGTCGCTGAATGCGACAGCTCCGGATATGGAAAGCTCGCCGAAATCGGCGAGCTCGCTTCCCGCTCTGCCTCTGGTAACACACCCGACAGGCAAGAGGCGAACTACACCCTCTGTCGCTGCCACTCTATTGATATATTCCACCATAGCCCGTGTATCTATAGGCGGCTCCGTATTCGGCATACAGCAGACAGTGGTGAATCCACCCTTCGCCGCAGCACGTGTCCCCGTAGCGATAGTCTCCTTCTCCTCGAACCCCGGCTGGCGCAGGTGGCAGTGAATATCAATAAAACCGGGGCAGACCACCATGCCGGCCGCATGGACTACGGCGCAGTTATCGGGCGGTGAGCCCGTCTGTTCCTTTTTCAGCCAGCCGATCTTGCCCCCGGATATGAACAGGTCGCCAATAGTGTCTATGTTCTGCGAGGGGTCGATAATACGACCACCGCGAATCAGCAGGTTCACGGCCTGTTCATTCTGGCGCACTGTTATCACCTATACTTCACACCCCGTCACTCTCGGCGGCCTCTTTTACCAAGCTTGAAGCCGCGAGCCAGAGCCTCATCTTCAGAACCGAAAATTATGAGATTCTCCTGCTGTATTCGCCCCAGCATGTAGCTGTCGGCATAATAGTACCTTTTATACTCCGCAACTCCCTGGTGCCATTTTGAACTGGCTATATACTGTGGATGGATTTCGTGTTCGCAGTAAACACACCTCAGCACCAGTGGATCGCTGGATACTATTTTAAATTCAGGCTTGATATACCGTGTTTCAGTCTCCTGATTGGTAACGCATTTCCTGTTCTGGCATCGGAGCCCGGTGTCGCGTTTGTAAACGTGATATTCTCTCTCCGGTGCGAAAGACGGTCTCTTCCCCTCAGGGATATCTATTTCCTTCGCCCCCAGAAGCAGAGCTATCAGGGCCATCCTGATAGGCACCCCCCTCTCTGCCTGCTTGAAGTACATGCTTCGGGGGTCTGCATCTACCTCATAGGCAAGCTCATCTACACGAGGCAGCGGGTGCATAACGATTGTCTCCTCAAATCCCTTCTCTTTAAGTAGTTTTCTGTCCACCACGCGGTGGTTCTTCTCCGACTCCTGTCCCTCCGCTGAAGCATCGAGCCTTTCTTTCTGAAGCCTGGTAACATAGAGGGCATCAACCCCCTTTTCCAGCTCGATCTGGATACCTACATCAGGTATATTTGCGAGCTGATGCGGGCCGCTTGGAGTTATGTAAACAGCATCCAGGGGGAAAAGCCCTCTTTCATCCACATCTTCCACGCCGTTATATCTTTCCAACCTGCCAGTATATTCTGTTGTCAACTTACGAATTACGTGCTCCGGCATCTCAAAGCCGGGACTAGGACGGAAATGGATGGTTGCGCCGAACCTGGCCAGCGCATAGGCCAGAGAATGAACCGTCCTTCCATACTTCAAGTCTCCCCACAGAGCTATCTTCAGCCCCTCAAGAGTCCGCCTCTCTTTCTTGAGCGTATATAGGTCGCACAGGGTCTGTGTGGGATGTTCATGCCCGCCATCACCTGCGTTTATTACAGGCACGCTGGCATAGTCGGCGACCACCCTGGCTGCCCCCTCCCAGGGATGCCTGATGACGATTATGTCCGCATAGCTCCCCACCACCCTCGCCATATCGGCGATGCTTTCACCCTTCGCCAGCGAGGTATTACTCATCTCCACAACAGATATAACCCTTCCTCCCAACCTGTTCATCGCAGCCTCGAAGGAAAGCCGCGTCCTGGTGCTGGGCTCGAAGAACAGGCTGGCCATTATCATGCCGCGACACACCTCAGACTGCTGATTTAAAGAGGCCGACATCTCGTCTGCCAGGGCGAAAACCGTCTCAATCTCCTGATTCGAGAGGTCCTCGATGGTTATCAGGTCCCTGTTTGCCAAGCTCATAAGCACCTCAGCCTAACTATTCCGCACTGTAGCCGCCTTAGCGGGGCTGACAATCACCACTTCGTCCCTGCCATCGATCTCACGCAAACGAAGCTGAACCCGCTCACGTTTGTAAGAGGGAATGTTCTTACCCACAAAGTTGGCCTTTATCGGGAGTTCACGATGCCCCCGGTCGATGAGCACCGCCAGTAAAATGCGCCGCGGGCGTCCAATATCCACAAGGGCGTCCATAGCGGCGCGAGCGCTCCTTCCGGTGAACAGCACATCGTCAACCAGGACAACATCCCTGTCAGTGATACCGGTAGGTATATCATTGGGGCGAACAACAAGCTGTTCACCCTGATAAAGGAGGTCATCGCGGTGTGGCCCGATATCGAGAGCGCCAACGGGAATATCCGCCTTCTCGAAGCCCTTTATCACCTCCGCGATACGGTGTGCCAAAGGCACGCCGCGAGTGTGTATGCCGATGAAGACTATGTGATCGCAGCCACCAACGCTTTCCACAGCCTCATGAGCGATGCGAACAATTGCCCGGCGTATATCGTCCTCTGACATTATTACTTTTTCAGACATAAAAAAACCTCCGCCCTTATCAGGCCGAGGAACCTTTATCTATATAGGGTTTCCCCTGTTTTGGGGCCACCGTTTTCCCCCTTCTCAGTCTCTCCGGACTGAATTAAAGGTTTTAATTGCTAAGCATTATAACAGTTATTTCAGCGGTTGGCAATAGGTTTTAAATCAAGTTCAGAGATTCGCTGCTCCGATGTTTTTCTTCTGAAACGACCGGTATTTCAACGGTAAAAGTAGCGCCTTTTCCAATAGCACTGTCCGCATAGATATAGCCATTGTGATCCTGTATGATGCCAAAGCAGATGCTGAGACCCAATCCAGTTCCTTTTCCCACAGCTTTCGTTGTGAAAAACGGATCGAACAGCTGTTTTAAATTATCTTTTGCAATACCAGGGCCGTCGTCACGGAAGATGATTCTGACTCTATTGTCACGATGAAGGGTTTCAATACATAGCATGCCTTTGCCACGTGCTTCTGTCATCGCCTGTTCCGCGTTTGCGATTATGTTTACAAATACCTGCTCTAATTGATGGAAATCAGCCAGTGTCCGGGGTAGATCAGGGTCTAATTTCATCACTACTTCAATGCTGTTAGTTTTCAATCGATATGCTTGGAGTTCCAAACTCTTTTCAACAACCTCGTTAATTGAAATCATTTCCTTTTGTGGCTTGTGTCTTCGAGCAAAGGAAAGCAGGTTACTTGTTATTTTGCTGGCCCGTTGGGACTCTTTGAATATTGTCTCCACGTCATCCCTTACTTGCCTATCAAGGTCCTGTTTTTCTACGAGAAACTGTGCGAATGCCTGTACAGCCGCGAGAGGGTTGTTCAGTTCATGAGCAACCCCTGCTGCCAACTCACCCACGGCAGCTAAACGCCCGGCGAGTTGCAGTTGCTGCTCCATTCTGATTTTTTCCTCTTCCTTCTGCTTCTGTTCTGTTATATCTACAAATGAAGATATCGTTTGGATAGGCTTTCCTTGTTCGTCCTCCACCATACCTGCATGAACATAAACGTAAACTTCTTGTCCGTCCTTTCTCACAGCAACAAGCTCGCCTTCCCAATATTTCTTCTCGAACATTGACGTGGCAATAGATCGAACGTCTTCAACCGATTTCAGCATAACCCAATATGGCCTCCCAATGAGTTCATCCCTATCGTCTCCTCCCCACACCCGTATGCACGCTCTATTTGCATAAGTGATTATACCTTCAACATCCGACATTGCTATTGCACTAACCGCGTTCTCAATGGCCTTATCTCTGAGTAGTAGTGTCTCTTCCATTCGCTTTTGCTCCGTCACATCTCTACAAACATACACCCTACCCAGTTCATTGCCGTAGCTATCACGCACCTCCGACATTCTAACTGATACCGGAATTCGGCGACCGTCATTCGCAACCATGACTGCTTCCATAGAATCTCCCGATTTCATCGACAAAACTGCGTGAATAGGGTCTTCATGCACGGTCGCTGTACTAGTACCTTGTAACCTTTATAATTTCGGATAGAGATGTTTGAGTTTAATA
>CAYVQT010000007.1:0-70061 GCA_964453665.1 uncultured Dehalococcoidia bacterium
ACATTGCAGTAACAGTTAGTACTCTTCACCCGAGGGAGCAGAGACTGACGGAGCTACCTACTGCCTCGCCGGAGTCCCGCAAAAGTTGGACACTGCTTGGTGGGCTGTTGCCCGGGCATGGGGTGTGTATCCGATGGTTTCCATGCTGACGCAAACCGTGGGACTGAGTAACAAGAAGCCATTTTGTTCCCTTTTTAATTTGCACATTAAATAACGGCTTTAACTTCATGAAACGAATATATAGCACCTTATCGCCTATCCAGGTCTACAATATGCATTCCTTAAGGGCATGTGCTTAATACATACTTGTCCAACAGGCAATTGTGTTATAATACAGGCAAGTAATTCGCCAGCGAGAAGGAAAAAGGTGATACCCTGATTCGATGAAAAAATCGGGGTGGTTTTCAGAGGTCTAGCTTCAAAAACAGATTAACTAACCGCTGCTAGAAAGCCCTGACTTTTAATCAGGGTGTCGTGAGTTCGAATCTCACACGGCTCACTCTCAACTTCACCCCCCTTTACTGACATTTTGCTAACGAACTGTGTTGTAGGGGATGTCACAGGGTGGAACAAAACGGGGGTTTAGAGGGACGATCTATCTACGAAATGACACAAGTCAGCACAGGATAACACCACTTCAAACGCTTTTCGAGAGCGGCATCCTTTTAGCGCAACACATCGGATTTTGCAGACCTGACTAAGGTTATACTGGGCAAAGGTAAACACAGCCTTAAAAGTCATATACGTAGCTCTATCTATTGGATGACTCGGGGAGCCATTACTGTTAATACACGGCCCCTTCTGCGGGCATTCCCACACATGTAGTAAGAGAACTTCGCCGCCTTAGCTGCGTGGCCTATCTGGGCGTTGCCCAAGCCCCAGCTACTCGCCTGAAACCAGGGAGGGCAGCAGCAGAATGGCCGCAGACGAAGGCCTGGGAGCGATCGAGCCTTCTACAACAGTGACTCGGTGATCACCTGGGTACCTTTGCCTGACTCCGACCTGATTTCCAGCGTACCGGGTAAAAGCCGAGCCCGTTCGTACATTCCCACAATACCAAGCCTTCCAGCACTGGCCAAGTCTTCTATCCTTTGTGGAACCTCAAAGCCCTTGCCGTTATCGCTCACAGTCATTCTCATGTCCTTGTCCCCGAACTCCAGTTTGATTACAACTGTAGACGCTTCGGCATGCCTTCTGATGTTGCTTAATGCCTCCTGAGCAATGCGGAATAATAGTAGCTGCGCATCATCTGAAAACGCCCGCTCAGAACCCGCCACTTGAACATGAGCCTCAATTCCATAGTTCCTTTCCATATCCTCCGCCATCCACTCAAGTGCCGGTATCAGGCCCAGGTCATCCAATATACGTGGTCTCAAGTCCTGGGCGGAGCGCCGCAGACTCCCTAATGCCTCAAGTGCCTCACTGCGCACTTGTTCCAACTCGTTTTTAAGCGACCTGGGTAATTTGTGACCGGTCCTTGAGGTGATTTTGTCCAGGCGCTGGGCGATGAGGAGCATATGTGAGGCCACTTCGTCATGCAACTCTCGGGCGATGCGCTTCCTTTCATCCTCCTGCGCCCTCGTAATAAGTTGAACATAAAAGCGCCTGTTCTCCTGCAATTGCTCTTCTTCAGTTACATCTCTAGCGATATGCTGGAAGCCTCTTGGCTCCCCATTAACGATCACCAGGCTGGTGGCCATCTTCATTGTCCTTACTGTCCCGTCTTTCCTGACCAATCGCTGTTCATAGGGTTGACTGATTTCCTCCCCATTAAGCAGCTTTCGTTGGACTTCTCTAGCCAGGTCCAGGGATTCCCCGGTGAGAAAATCCTTAACATTCTTGGCGAGGTATTCCCGACGAGTGAATCCAGTAAGTTTTTCACACACGCTATTCGCATCCAGGATATTACCCTTCATATCGTGAACCCATATGGCATCGCTGGCATTCTCAAACAGGTATCGATAGTTCTGCTCGGTTAGTTCGAACCCTGCTTCTACCATTGGCGCCCCTCATCCTGTAGAGCATCATCAAGAGTAATGTAGCCCTCTCTCAGCCCTCTGACAATGGCATCGGTGCGGCAACCGCAACCCATTTTGTTGAAGATATTGGTCAAATGGGCTTTCACGGTGCGCAGGCTGAGGAAGAGGGCATCGGCAATATCCTTGTTGCTCATTCCCCTGGCCGCCAGTCTCAGAATCTCAGTCTCCCTGGAGGTGAGTTGCCCGGTTATATGACCCTCACTGACCCCCTGGTCTGAACCTACTACACGTCGTAAGAGCTTATGGGTTACCACCGGGTCGAGTACTGACTCGCCCGAGCGCACAGCGCGAATGGCCCCCACAATCTCACTGCCACGTGCGCTTTTCAACAGATAGCCACAAGCTCCGGCCTCTAGAAGTCCAATGATATAGCGCATTTCGCTATATGCAGTCAATATTAATACGGCAATAGCCGGACTTGCCTGCTTAATTAACTTCGTAGCCTCGATGCCACTAAGTTTGGGCATGACTATATCCATTATGATTACGTCCGGCTTCAGCTCACCAGCCAGTCTGACCGCTTCTTCACCATCACTGGCCTCGCCGACCACCTCAAAATCATTCTCTTGCTCAAGGAGATTACGCATGCCCTCCCTTAACACTGCATGGTCATCAGCAATTACAATCCTTACTCCCGCTGTCATATACCCTCGCTTTGCTATCGAGCGTAATAGCTGCCAAACCAATTCTACATTATGCAGGGGACAATCTCAATGACCTCCTGGTGCGAACCTTGCGATATAGAACTTTAGGGCATATCAAGATTGCCTTTCTGTCATATGTGGATAGGGTATCAGGTCGGTGTATGACCGCCCGGAAAGCCGTATCCTACAGATAGAGCAGTGAGGAGAAGAAGGCGCAGTGATGGCGCAAATGACAATCGAAAAGGAAAAGCCGAGAGGTAAGGAGACAATCCTCGAAGCGCTGGCTAGAGCTGCTGACGACAGCAAGTCCTCGGCCCAATTCGCTGACAACGTCGGGGAAGCGCCTTCTGAATATTACACTCTAACTCAGAAGGAGCTGGCTGCGCTGCTCAGCGGTGACATGAAGGAAATAGAGAGTTGGGTCGACAGGCTGGACCCGCGACACGCGACCTCGCTGCGGCGGTGCCTCAACAACAGCGAGTATAAAAATACAGGCTGAGGCTAGAAAGAGAAGGTATCCAATGGTACAAACAGCAACGAGGGAAGATGCAAGAACAATTACTTCTGTGATGGAGGAAAACAGGGTTTTCGACCCACCTGAACAATTCAGCCAGGACGCGTATATTAAGAGCCTGGATGAATACAGGAAAATCTATCAAAGGTCTATTGAGGACCCCGAGGCATTCTGGGGAGAAGTGGCAGAGCAGCTGGACTGGTACAAGAAGTGGGACAAGGTGCTTGTCGAGGACTTCAGTGAGGGTAAGCATCAGTGGTTTGTAGGTGGTAAGCTCAATGCCTGCTATAACTGCGTGGATAGGCACCTTAAGACCTGGAGAAAGAACAAAGCAGCACTAATCTGGGAGGGAGACATCGGCGACAGCAAGACTCTCACTTATCAGGAGCTGCATTACGAGGTATGTAAATTTGCCAATGTGCTGGAGAAGTTTGGCGTTAAGAAAGGTGACCGGGTGTGTATCTACCTACCAATGATCCTCGAGCTGCCGGTTGCTATGCTCGCCTGTGCCAGAATCGGCGCAGTTCACAGTGTTGTCTTTGGTGGTTTCAGTGCTGAGGCATTGCGGGACAGGATGCTGGACTGCGGGGTTAAAATACTCATTTGCGCCGATGGTTACTATCGTGGTGGTAAAGTTATCAGGAGCAAAGATAATGCCGATGCTGCCATGGAGCAATGTCCCGCAGTAAAAGACGTGATCGTGGTTAAGCGGGCTAATGCTGATGTGAAAATGAAAGAAGGGCGTGACCACTGGTGGCACGATGAGATGGATGCTGAGTGTGTCAAACCATGTCGTGAGCCCGAAGTGATGGATGCCGAGGACCCGCTATTTATTCTATATACCAGTGGCAGTACAGGAAAGCCTAAGGGCGTTCTTCATACTACTGCTGGTTACCAGGTGTACGCTTATCAGACCTTTAAGTGGGTGTTTGATATGAGAGAAGAGGACACTTTCTGGTGCACGGCTGACATTGGCTGGATTACAGGACATAGTTATATCGTATATGGGCCATTAGCCCTTGGCGCCGCCAGTCTCATGTTTGAAGGAGTGCCCACCTATCCGCACCCCGACAGGTTTTGGGAAATTGTAGAAAAGTATCGCGTTAATATCCTCTACACCGCTCCCACCGCCCTTCGTGCCATAATGAGAGAAGGGGATGGGTGGCCCAACAAGCGCGATTTAAGCTCTTTGCGCATTCTGGGCACGGTTGGCGAGCCTATCAACCCCGAGGCATGGATGTGGTACTACAATGTAATTGGAAAGGGTAAATGCCCAATCATGGATACCTGGTGGCAGACAGAGACCGGTGGTCTATTGATTTCCCCCTTACCGGGAGCTACTCCCCTCAAACCTGGCTCAGCTACACTCCCGCTCCCCGGGATTGAGCCGGCGGTGGTCAGAGAGGATGGCTCTGCCGCTAATGTGAATGAGGGTGGGTACCTGGTAATTAAGAAGCCATGGCCAGGCTTGATGCGACGTGTCTACGGCGACCCGGAAAGGTTTAAGAATACCTACTTTACCCGGTTCCCCGGTGTCTACACCACGGGAGACGGGGCCAGAGTGGATGAGGATGGTTATTACTGGATAATGGGGCGAATAGACGACGTTATCAATGTATCGGGTCATCGCCTGGGGACAGCGGAGATTGAAAGTGCTCTGGTATCCCACCAATCAGTGGCTGAAGCCGCTGTAGTTGGTATGCCTCATGAAATTAAGGGGCAGGGCGTGTATGCCTTTGTTACTCTTAACGCCGATGTTGAGAAGTCCGATACCCTGAAGAAGGAGCTTATGGCTCATGTCCGCAAGCAGATTGGACCTATAGCTACACCGGACAAGATTGATTTCGCCGACGCTCTGCCTAAGACCAGGAGCGGCAAGATTGTGAGGAGGATACTAAAGAGTATTGCTGCTGGCGATGGCGATGACCTGGGTGACATTAGCACGCTAGGTGACCCGTCGGTAGTTTACGCTTTAATGAAGGAAAGAGATATTCACGGCTGACTTTAACAAAGGAGGAATGACATGACACAGACAGTTTGTGAGAACGCGAAGTTACCCATCCCCGCTGACACTCCCGAGGCTGAAAGAGACGGACCGAAGTCACTATCCGAGATAGTCAAGGTGTTAGAAGGTTGTAGTGTCTTCAGTAAGCTTCCTGAGGACGAAATCCAGACGATAGCAGCTTTGTTCCGGATCGAGAGCTATGATGCCGGCGGAATCATCTTCAGGCAAGGTGATTTAGGAAAAAGAATATATTTGATAAAGGAGGGACAGGTAAGTCTTGAAAGAGAAGTTGACCTCGGGAACAGCACGGCAACGGTGACAGTTACATTACTGGGAAGGTGCAGGCTCCTGGGTTGCCATTCCTGCCTTCTGGGCGAGTGTGGCCGTCTCACAGAAACGGCGGTGTGCCAGAAGCCGACGCAACTTATCTCAGTAGAAGCCAGAGAGCTAAGAGCCGTGTTCGAAAGAAACCCGCAATTTGCCATCAACTTGCTGAAAAAGCTCTGCTACGTGCTTCACGACAGATTGCGGGGTGCGTACGGTGCCATGGATGCCCTGTGATCCATTATTATGAGGCATACTTACCAGGACTTGCACCATGCCATCTCTGCCATCGAGTCCAATTATGGGTAGCGCAACGTTACCCAAGTTGGCAAAGGGATACGCGGTCAGACCAGTTCCCTCCCTCGATGTAAGATCTCATCATCTGTAGTTAACCTCAGTAATAGCCTTCGCCTCTATATGTATACAACATTGAATCTTCCAATGAGCTAACTGAATGAGAGCGCAGTCCGTTTAGCGCGCTATGTTCGGGACAGCGAACGTTAAATTATCACACTTTTTTATTCTGAACCCCGGGCTTGACAATGTTTCATTACGCTAACTACAATCAGTCATTACATCCACGTAGGGAGATTACAGAATGTCAGATGATAGCCTGGAAAAGCTAAAAAATGGCCTGTTAGAACTTGAAATAGATATTTCGGTCAACGCTGCTGAGAAGATAGCCGCCACCGGTGACCCCCAGGTTGTTAAGAATGCCGTAGATACTTTTACCAGTGCTTTGCAGACTGTGGGAAAGAGGTTTCAAGATGGGGAATGGTTTCTGGCTGAACTGGTATACGCCGGCGAAATATCCAAAGAAGTTATGAATGTTCTATCGCCTCTGATGGAGGCCGGAGCAATGGAAGCAGCCGGCACAATAGCGGTGGGGACTGTCGCCGGAGATTTGCATGACCTCGGTAAAAATATCTTCGTAAGCTACGCAAAGAGCGCAGGCTTCAGTGTGGTTGATCTGGGTATCGACGTATCTACTCAGAAATTCATTGACGCTGCTAAGGAGCACAATCCTGTTGCCCTTGGAATGTCCTGCCTTCTGACCTCCACTGATATGGAAATAGGAAAGGTTATCGAGGAGCTTAAAAGACAGAACCTGCGAGACAAAGTCAAGGTCATCATCGGTGGGGCCGCGCTTACGCAGCGGTTTGCGGACAGTGTCGGAGCGGATGCCTTTGCCGCGGATGCGATAACGGGTACAGATATCATCAAGAAATGGAGTTCCCCATAATGGACTTCAAGGAACGCATTCTCACCACACTGAACCACGAGGAGCCTGATCAGGTTCCGGTCGCGGGCTTCATTCTGAGCCAGGTCACCAGCAATAAAATTCTGGGGAAACCGCCTGCTGATATTGTCGCCATGCTTGGAAACGCCGAATTGCGGAGCGGGCTCAAGGATATTATGAACGCTACCTGGCCCGAGATCATCAACAGCACCCTGGCGGACTGGTTTGAAGCCGCAATCAAGCTGGGCTGTGACGCTAACTGGACTATATACTCCCAGATGCAGGTGGTAGAAGAGCCGAAGTTTAAGCATGGTTTGGCCATGCACGATGTATGGGGGCGTGCCTGGGAGCTGACAGTGGATGAAAATGGCAACACGGACGCAAACTATATTCGTGGACTCTGCACCACTGAGAAGGAGTGGTACTCATGGGTGGAGAGAAACAAGCCACTCTATGACGAACTCATAAAGAATGTCAGAGATCATCATAAGAAGATGGCAGAAAACTACGGTGATACGATACTGGCTATAGGGTCCCTAGGCACAGGGGTGTTTGATAACACGTGGCAACCAATGGGGTTCGAGAACTTCTGTAAGTTTGTTTATCAGAAGCCGGAATTCATAAAAAAAGTCATCGAATTTCAGACCGATCTCCTGCTCAGGCATTTGAATGCGATAATGGAATCCGGCGTTGAAGTAGTGGTGGGCGGAGATGACTTTGGACACAAAACGGGGCCGCTAATGCGTCCCGAGCAAATTGAAAAACTGTTTGGAGATAGCTACCGGCGTATCTCCGAGGCCGTACACAGCCAGAAGAAGAAATTGCTCTGGCACACCGATGGGAATGTCTATGCCCTGCTCGAAAAATTCGTTGAGTGGGGCTTTGACGGGGTGGTAAGCCTGGAGCCCACGGCTGGCATGGAACTAGGGAAAGTCAGAGAACAAGTGGGACACAAGCTGGTCCTCGTGGGCAATCTGGATATTTCCTATCTCCTGGTCAGGGGCACCAAAGAAGAGGTGGAAGATACGGTCAGGAAGGCGATAAAGGATGCGGCCAAAGGGGGAGGCTATATCCTGTCGCCATGTAATTCCCATTCGGCGATTGACCCTACCCGACTGGAATGGATGATCGAATCAGCACATCAATATGGAAGGTATCCGATCGCTGTATAGAAGTTGCCATACTGAACGCTCGCTATATTACTTCAATTTTTAACCACTAAATACTCGTTGTTAGCCCCGGGCTTCCGTTCCCCCTTTCTGGAATAACGGCTCGCCTGTATACCAAAAATCCATCCGCATTCAAACGCCAAATATATACAGTTATTGAGCCGACCCGTTTAGAAAATTGACCTCTATACCAGGTGTCCTTATTTCACGGGACCGCTCGGCGGCCGTTAACCTGTTGTTCATAATCCATCGTGCCCATAGGGGCTACTGATCTCGGCAGTTCCGACGCCTGTAATATCACTTTCGCCGAACTGTATCCCGTAGTTGACGATATCGATTCCGGGGAGGTCCATTTTTACACGCTTTGCAAACTTATCCTTGACAAAACGCAAATAATGTACTACAATCGCATCCCAATAGCACTACGATTGTATTACTATGCAAGACAGGGTGACTATCAAGATACCCCGGGAGCTGTACCAGAGGCTGGGCCAGATGATAGCGGGCACCGGTTTCTCCAGCGTCAACGAGTTCATAGTCTTCGTGATGCGGTCACTGGCCTCAAGCGGGGAAACCAGAGTTGAGGACAATCTAACAACTGAGGAAGTGAGAGCTATAAGAGAAAGGTTGAGAAAACTGGGCTATCTCAAGGAGGAAAAATGAGCGAGGAACAGGGAAACAAGGCTGTGTATATAACCGCCGATCTCTACGGCAAGATAGAGGAAAGGGTGGAGGCCACAGGTTTTGGCTCGGTGGAGGAGTATGTCACATTTGTCCTAGAAGAGGTGCTCAAGGACGAGGAAGATGAAGAGAAGGTAGCTTTCAGCAAAGAGGAGGAGGAAGAGGTAAAGAAGAGGCTTAAGGCTCTGGGCTATCTGGACTAGCACATTAAAATATAGAGAAAATGGAACTATCTGTAAGCCTATTTGTGGCAGTGGTCTTTCTCGCTATGATATGCCAGTACATGAGCGTTTCGTTAGGGGTCGGGTACGGCACCCCCCTAACCCCCATACTCCTCATCATAGGATTCTTACCGCTGCAGATCGTCCCGGCCGTATTGTTCAGCCAGCTTGTCGGTGGAATAGTTGGAGGACTTGCCCACCACCATGCCGGCAACATAAGTTTAGATTTTAAACGAGATGAGGAGTTGATAAAGGAGAGGCTACGCGGGCTTGGCTACCTTCCGAGGTCTACCGACTCCAAAGTGGTTCTTGCTCTCGTCATGTGCGGGATAGTAGGGGTTCTGGCAGGTGTGTTCACCGCCGTACATATTTCCCAGGTAGCCCTCGAGACCTACATCGGAGTGCTGGTTCTAGCTATAGGAATGACCGTCTTGTTGCGGCGGACTATCGGTAGCGGTTTTTCATGGAAAAATATCGTCTTACTCGGTGCCATAGGCGCTTTCAATAAGGGGATGAGTGGGGGAGGGTATGTTCCGTTGGTGACAGGAGGGCAAATTATCAGCGGACGCGATGCGAAGAGCTCAGTTGGAAGCACGACGGCGGCGGTAGCTATCCTGTGTGCAGTTGGATTCCTGGGCTACTTATTGATTGAAGGAGACGTGTATTGGAGACTGGTTGCGGCTACAAGCATAGGTTCTGTCGTAGCAGCGCCGTTCGCTGCGATGACTGTCAAAAAGGTCAGTTCCGATAAGCTGAAGTTAGTCATAGGACTGTTTACTATAATACTTGGCATTTTCACCTTGCTGAAAGTATTCGTCTTTTAATGGAGGAAGCCCATGCTCGCCCTTAAGGACCTCGAGAATCGAACTATATATAGTCAGAGAGGCATACGCCGAGTTCAAGAAGCCGGCGGTTCTCTGGAGCGTGGGGAAGGACAGCACCGCCATACTCTGGCTCTGTCGGATGGCCTTCTTTGGCGAGATACCCTTCCCCGTTATCCACATTGACACTGGCTACAAATTTAAAGAGATGTACGATTCCAGGGACAGAATCGCCAGAGTATGGGGGCTGGATTTGCTGGTAGCTAAAAACGAAGAGGCGATTGCAGAGGGGATCAACCCCAAGCAAGGCAACCTCGAATGCTGCACCAGATTAAAAACGGAGGCCCTGAGGAACTTTGTGGAAGTGAGCGGGTTTGACGCTCTCATTCTGGCTATAAGAAGGGATGAACACGGTATTCGAGCTAAAGAGAGATATTTTTCACCCCGAGATGAAGACTTCAAGTGGGACTACAAGGACCTTGCCATGAGAGCTCAGAGAAGTTTCAGTCTGGAATTCAAAGCGCTGAATTATGTTGAGGCCATTTATTCTAGACATAAGCTGGTCCAGCTTTGAGGGTGATACGATATGGCAAGGCAGTTCATGGACATGAGGCAACAGTTGAGGAAAAAGCTCATATGAGCCTACAATTGTGCTAATCTTTCACGATGCTTCGCTTGAAAAGGTGGCAATCCCAAGAGGAGTATAAATGTATGCTTAATAAGGAAATTAACTACGTTGTTTCTGGGCTGGAGCGTTCGGGTACATCTCTGATGATGCAGATGTTGCATATGGGCGGCCTTCCGGTTGCATTTGACGATTCAAGGCCTGCTGATGAAAATAATCCCCGCGGTTACTATGAGCTAGCCGGTGGGAAAATAATAAATCGCCTGATAGAAGGCACCTTCGACATAGAAGCATATAAAGGCTATGTAATAAAGATTACTGCGTACGGGCTTAAATTTCTGCCCGAATCGAATTACAGGATCGTGTATATGAGGAGAAATATCGATGAGGTCCTAAAGTCAATGCAGAAAATGAGCGCTAATATAGATGCAGGAAAAGATAAAATGCTTTTTCAAAAGTTAGACAGATTCTCACTGGAGTTAATGCACAGCCGGGATGATATGGAGTATATCACGGTCAAATACCGCGACCTGATAGATAACCAAAGAAAGGAGATGAAGAGGGTCAGCCACTTTCTAGATGTACCACTTTCCATTGATGCTGCGGTAAAAGCTGTTGACACCAGCCTTTACCGGAACAGGTCGCGAATTATCAAATTTGATATATAATGCCAGCAACCCAATAAATCGAGTATCCATCGCTACTAGCGAGGTAACCTAAGCGATTAATTCTAAAACTTGAGAACCCCCTATTTCAACACAAAGTTTCTTAGGTGAGGTTGTTATTCTGGAAGGTACGCTGAAGCGGGGTGAAAGGTTAGAGACGAAATGCGGTACCAACAGGACAGCGTGCCTGGTGAAGGAAATAAGGGAGAGGATAAGCTCGGAGACCGGCGAGGTGATGGGAACAAACGCCGAGCAGATAAGGGAGAATGAAGCGGCTACTGTCATTTTTGAGACCGACCCCGTAGTGGTCGAGGAGTTCTCCGAGATACCGGAATTGGGCAGGTTTGTCCTGGTAAGGGGTGGAAGGAACATCGGTGTGGGAGTCGTCCTCGAGTCACAAGCATAGCTGGCAGCCATCGGCTATCATCTGTCAGTTCGACGCCAACAGCTTATCGCTAGTAAACTAGGTAGGGATTGCAAATGATTTTCGTTCTGGGCATAGATGCGGCAACGTGGACGGTAATAAGACCAAATTTAGAAAGGCTTCCCAACTTCAAGAGGTTATGTGAGGCAGGGGAATGTAAGGAGCTTGTCCTCAAGGAGAAACCGATATCCGCTTCTATCTGGTGCGGCATGTTCTGCGGCAAGACTTTCGAAGAGCATGGGCATGATAGCTTCGTCGTTGACGGCAATATTGTTAAAAGGGAAGAAATAAAAGTCGATTTCATCTGGGATATTCTGCACCGCGAAGGTAAGAACGTGAAGGCGCTTAATGTGCCCTTCGTGGTTCCCCCCTATTCCTTCGGCGTAGACTTCAGGCCGGTTGGCTTCGGGCTGCCCACTAATGAAAAGGAGTGGCAGGAGGAACTGGAGAGAGTTACGGAGAAAACGAAGGTGTTGTTGGCTTTAAAACCTGATGTATTAATATCATGCTACACCCTACTCGACCGTATCCAGCACTTTCACTGGGGCGAGGACTGCGTCCCGGATTGGTACAAGAAAGTAGACGGTAAAATAGGAGAGTTAGTCTTCGACACCGGTTTTTTAGATAACAGGGATAACAAGTTGATCGTTATCTCCGACCACGGTTTCTGCTCCTTCGGCGAAGCGAAGGTCCAGACGCTGCCACTCAAGTCCGAAGCGGGAGAATTAAAGGGTGATCACCACGAAAACGCAATCCTGATTACTGTGAATCTGGACTTCGAGATAAAACGACCTCAGGATGTCTTCTTCGCCATAAAGGGTCATAAAGAGTAAGAAGCCAATAACCTGTGTTGCTCGGATAATTGGTTAGTACAACCAAACTGCAATGTTTACTCTGAGGGCCAAAATAGCCTGGGATTTGGGGCGGTTAGCTCAATACTGTTCTATTCTACAGCGCATCGACGAGACTGTTGCCGCAAATAAAGGTCTCAAACTGGCCTGAGTAGACCCCCGATAGTCATCCTCTTTTCTATTCCCTGGCAACCGTTTATAGGCTGGTTCTAATGAGTTGTTAAGCGAAATACATCTAAAATGGATAGCTTCATTTACTGAAATCAATTACTGGAGCCGTAATAGTCATGTCTGCTGCTACAAAGTTACCACCTGAAGATTGAGCCTCGACATACTCCAGGGTTACGCCATTCCTGGCTTGTATGTTCTCCAAAGTAAATGTGCTTATACCAGCATGATCTACTACCTCGAAGTATGCCCTGACCAATATGCCATCTCCATTGATCAGGGGAGCGTTCTGGACAGCAATGTACAATCGTCCTGGAGTATCTGCGTTATAGCCGGCCTCTGCCCCTCTTGATAAGTCGTCAACACTCACCTCTGTTGCTGTGAGCACATCCGAATTGTATACTAAGTCAAACCCAACAGCGCCAACATCAGTAGCGTTCTTAATGTTAATCGGTACATCTATAATATCCTCTCCGGTGGTACTACAGCTAAGAGTCAGCAACACCAAAGCAATGAATGCGCCTAGTATACATGGAAGTCTCATATTCATGTCATACACCTATATTTAACAAAATTAAGAGTATGCATGGAATTTGCTAATAAATCACCTCTGATTTAATAATTATATACAAGTATTTGCCCTTTTACTAGTATCTGACACCTATCTGGCCCTATTCATATTACATGTTCAGATTCTGCCCTCTGCACCAGGCCCTGCTGGTATTATCTATCTCGGATTGCTGATGTTATTCTGTGGCCTCAATGTGGTATATTAGAAGTGTCATTCGAAGAGTACAAACAGGCACCTGTGCGGCAAAAATTTCGGTTCAAGAGCGTATCAACATACGGAAAAGGGATGGCACCGCATGGTGCTTAATACAACACTATGGGCGTAATATCTAACGTACTATTGATTGCTGAGGGCAGCAATATGAACGCCGAGCAGGGTTAACTGATCTATAGTATTGAATAAGGAGGCTTTAGGTGAAAGAGTCAGCGGATAGTTCGATAAACGATAACTCCTATGAACTCTGGGTGCTTCAGGGGCTCCGAGCTTTACTCGGTGAAGAAAAAGCACAGGAGGCGATGGTAGCTCTGCAGAGCAATAATCCTGCGGCTTGTGAACAGATTATGGCTGAGGTTCAAAAGAGATACGACGCATTTTCGCCAGAGGATAAAGAAGATCCCAGCAAAATTCTTGCAAAGGTGGTTGCGAGTAGTGTGAAACTGAAATTAAAGATGGTGGTCAAGGCAGCCCCCAAGGGCATATTGAAGTCAATTCCTAAGATTCCGAAGATTATGTTTGCGACAATTACAAAGATCCTGAAGAGCCTTTTTGTGAAACAGTGATGGATGCGTAAGCTGTATCAACTATCGCCTGTGTTCCCAATTGGTGAGTTATGAAGAAAGATGGAAGGAGAGGCCCCACTCACAGAGTGCCCCAGGTTATTCATTCATCTTGCGAATTACTCGAAAGCAGCGCGCCTTTGCCTGCGTAATTAGAGAGGGGTCTTCTGTCATAGGAAGGCCCCTCTTCTTTTACAAAAGCGCACTGCTACGGATTAAGCCACTCTGTAAACCCACTAAATCAGTCCCCCTGTGACTACTGCGAGAGACCTTTTTTATCCTGTGTATTTATTCATACTTAAGAGGGATTTCTATTTACTACATACCCTGAGATGTCTTTCAGTTCTGTTTAGGTAGGAAAAGGCAACTTGAGCTAATTGACAATGGTCACCTCATAAGTTAATCTTTAAAAACCAGAATTAGGAGTAGTATATCTATCAATAAATTATCAAAGCTGTTAAATAGCAGAATAGCTTAGAAGGGGTATATAGCGCGAGAGATACTATTTGTCAATAATATGCGTATGTCGCGTATCGAGGGGGCATTGATTCGCTATCTTTAATTGGTCACTTGGATAGCGCGGAGCCAGTAGTGAAACCGACCCGATGGGGTCGGTTTTGATTTTTAAAAGCGTAAAGAGGTTGATGGTTAATATAATGCTGATAGGAGCACGGCAGGCATGAGTAGGGGCGGCCCATTATCAAGAATTGTCGTTACACTGCTCGTTTTATGCCTGCTGGTTGGGACGGTTATAGGGCTGAGCACTACAACTGCCTACGCTGACCCTGATGTGGAGGCCCAGCTCTGTATCATTTTGGATGGTTCCGGCAGCATCAAAGCGGGAGAGTGGTCTCTCATAATCAATGGGCTGGCTGAAGCCATTGAGGATCCATCCTGCTTTCCTCAGGACGGCTCAGTGGAACTGACGATTATTATGTGGGGATGGGGGAATCAACAACAAGGTATTATGCCGGAAGCTCGAATCAAGCTTGCCCCGACAATTATCACATCATTAAATTCAGGCATTGTTGCAGACCAAATTAGAAGCTTTATTCAACCACTTGGTTATACACCCATGGCGTGCGGAATCCGGCTGGCCGCCGACACATTGTACGCATCGCCGAATTTCAGCCCTGATATCAAGCAGGCTATAAACATGGTCTCAGATGGCGAGGCCACCTGGTGTTGTAACAGTGGCTACACGGGTGAGTGGTGCGGTTGGCCGGACTTGACAGAGCCGCGAGCAGATACTGTAGCAGCTCGAAATTACGCCATCAGCAAGTTATCGATGACAGTCGATCAGGATACATTCGATGCTGAGTTCATTGGTCTCCAGGGTGAGATTAGTAACTGGTTGAAGACCAGCATTGTGTGGCCCCAGCCTGGCTACTATGCTCCACCCTTCACCAGTACTGGTTGGGTGCGTGTTGTAGCAAACGCTCAGGAGTTTGCGGATACGATATGCGATAAGATAAGGCTTTTGATGAACTTTAGTCTTACAATGCAGGTCTCTGGATGTGGGACGACAACACCATCTGTAGGTGGACATATCTACCCGGCGGACGAAGTTGTTAACATTACCGCTACCCCTTGTGAAGGCTGGGAATTCACCGGCTGGACTGGTGACGTGGCTGACCCGGGTTCCCCTACGACCACCGTGACTGTTGATATGGATAAGACCGTAACTGCCAACTTTGCGAAAATACCACGCACACTCACGATGCAGGTTAGTGGTTGTGGGACTACCAGCCCTTTAATCGGCGACCATGTCTACGAGCATGGCACGATAGTCGATATCTCCGCTGTCCCGTGCCCAGGCTGGGAGTTCGTCAACTGGACCGGGGCCGTCGCCGATCCAAATTCTGACACGACAACTGTGACCATGAACTCCGATAAAACCGTAACCGCGAACTTCTCGGCTATAACCCCCACCCTTACGATGCAGGTTGATGGATGCGGGTCTACTGCGCCTTCCGTAGGCGACCATGTCTACACCTGGGGTACTGTGGTCGGCATTTCCGCTGATCCCTGCCCCGGTTGGGCCTTCGACAGCTGGATCGGTGATGTGGCTAATTCGACTTCCCCAATGACAACCGTGACCATGGACGCCGATAAAACCGTAACCGCGAAATTTCTTCCGCCTCTTACCCTTACGATGCAGGTGAATGGATGCGGGGTTACCACTCCGGCCATCGGCAGTCATGTCTACGTGCCGCACACAGTCGTTGACATTTCTGTGACCCCATGTCCCGGTTGGGAGTTTGTCAGTTGGACAGGGGATGTCGGTAATTCCACTTCTCCCGCTACTACCGTGACTATGAACTCCGATAAGACCATCATTGTCAACTTTTCGGAGATACCCGAACCCCTGAGCTTGCAGCTGGCTGTGATTCTGGATGGTTCGAGCAGCATAGACGCTACTGAGTGGGCTGTCCAGCGGATCGGTCTGCGTGACGCTGTCTACAATGGGGTCGTGCCTCGTGACGGCTCTGTGGAGCTGACAGTGATTCAGTTTGCCAGCGGTTTGCCCTTGGGCGTGAGGACAGAACTGGCGCCGACGGTTATTACATGGGAAAACTGGGACGAAGTAGCGACTACGATCCAGAACATGGTCAAGGGAAATGGTACAACGCCTATAAATCTCGGGATTGAGCGAGCCGTAGCGGAGATCACCGGTTCCCCGTACTTCCCCATCACTTCTAAGCAGATTATCAACATAAGCAGCGATATCGGAGAGTACACTCTGCCCGGCATGGAGATAACAAAAGAAGCACGAGATGCAGCTCTGGCTGCTGGCATCGATGAGATAAGCGCCGAGGGGATCGGCGATATCCGTACCATTGACATAGAATGGCTGAT
Source organism: uncultured Dehalococcoidia bacterium (assembly GCA_964453665.1). GTDB lineage: Bacteria > Chloroflexota > Dehalococcoidia > SZUA-161 > SZUA-161 > DAOUTY01. Next base: position 16,598 of record CAYVQT010000007.1, read on the forward strand.
AGACAGCATTGTTTATCCCGGGTATCCACTTCCTGATGACCCTGGTACGATAGCCCCGCCTTTTATAGCCGGTTGGGTATATGTAGTTGAAAGTGCCGCTGATTTCGAGACAGCTATCGGCGAGAAGATTCAACCTCCCGTTAGTACTCATGCCCTGATTGTGGGCAGCAGCGTTGGCGGCTCGGTGACTGAACCTGGTGAAGGTATGTATTCCTATAGCGCGGGTACGGTGGTCAACCTCATAGCCACACCTGATACAGGCTGGGTATTTGACTACTGGACTGGCGACGTCGCTGTCCCATCGTCAGCCAATACCACCATAACCATGAATAACTACAAAGTGGTTACAGCCTACTTTGTTGAAGGCCGTACTCTGGACGTTAGCAGCGGGACGGGCGGCTCGGTGACCGAACCTGGCGAAGGCCTATTCACTTACGAGATCGGAACCGTGGTCAATCTGACCGCTACACATAGTTTAGGCTGGGAGTTCGACAGTTGGACAGGCAATGTCGCCAACCCGTCATCAGCCACCACCACCATAACAATGAACCAGAATCAGGTGGTTGTCGCTAACTTCTATGAAATACCGACACATGTGTTAACGATAGACAGCACGGCCGGCGGCTCGGTAACCGACCCCGGCGAAGGGAGCCTTGTCTACAACGAGGGTACCGTAGTAGACCTGACCGCAACGCACAATATAGGCTGGGCTTTCGACGGCTGGACAGGCGATGTCGCTGCGCCATCGTCAGCCACAACTACCATAACTATGAACGAGGATAAATCGGTCACCGCCAACTTCCGCGAGGTTCCAATATATCACCTCGCGGTGGGCAGTACTACCGGAGGTTCAGTAACAGAACCCGGCGAGGGTGTTTTCGACTACAGCGAGGACAGCATGGTGAATCTTACAGCCATTCCCGATACAGGCTGGACTTTCGATGGCTGGATCGGCAATGTCGTTGACCCTGAGTCACCTGCCACCGTTATAACGATGAATCAGGATGAGCTGGTTACCGCCAAGTTCGTCAGAGCCTATACCCTGACTATAAGCAGCGGCATGGGCGGCTCGGTAACCGGTCCCGGCGAAGGTGTCTTCACTTATAAAGAAGGCACAGTGGTCGACCTTACTGCCACTGCTAGCTCAGGCCAATTATTTGACTACTGGACTGGCGATGTCGCTCACCCGTATTTGGCTACTACCACCATAACCATTGACCAGAACAAAGCGGTAACCGCCCACTTTATCAAATCCTATATCCTTGCCCTTAGCAGCAGCAACGGAGGCTCAATAACTGCACCCGGTGAAGGTATCTTCGTTTACAGGATAGGTTCCGTGGTCGACCTCACCGCTACTCCCGACTTCGGCAGGTTGTTCCAAAGCTGGACGGGTAATGTCGCCGAACCCTCATCGGCTACTACTACTATAACCATGAATCGTGATGAGGTGGTTGTCGCCAACTTCTCCGGGTTGACGATGCGCACTTTGACCATGCAGGTCAATGGCAACGGGACCACTACGCCGGCTGTTGGCGAGCATGATTATGCTGTAGGCACGATCGTCAACATACTGGCAGTTCCTGACGTGGGCTACGAGTTCGTCAGCTGGACGGGGGACGTGGCTAGCTCTACGTCTGAGATAACCACAGTGACCATGGACACGGACAAAGTTGTCACCGCAACCTTCAGCGCCTTGCCCACCCACTACAACCTGGTGATTCATGTCATTGGCGGCGGTACAACCAGCCCGACGGCCGGTGAGTACACCTATCCGGTGGGTGCTGTGGTTAATATCTCCGCTTTCCCCAATCCAGGATGGGGATTCGATAGCTGGACGGGTGACGTCGCTGCCACCAGTTCCGCCACGACTACTGTGACCATGGATTCAGCCAAGACGATAACTGCCAATTTCTATGAGCTGACATCCGGCAATACGCTGGTGATTCAGGTCAGTGGTAGCGGGACTACAACACCAGCTCCAGGCGCCCATCTATATGAACCAGGTGCGATTGCCTATATATCTGCGATACCAAGCCCGGATTGGGAGTTCTTTGGCTGGACCAGCAATGTTCACAGTCCGCTTCTGCCTGACACCGCTGTTACCGTGGGTACGGACAAAGTTGTCACAGCCTATTTCATCCCAGTCTCACCCGGAGGAGGTGGAGTGCCAATAACCCCGGCTACACCCATACCTCCGCTGACCCCATCAATCGAACCAACCCCTACACTTGGGCCTATACAGACGCCCGGGCCTCCTACCGCCCCACCGACGACTACGACACCGCCGGTGGTAATCCCTACGCCTACCCCAACTGCCGCTCCTACGCCGGTATTCACGCCTGCGCCAACTCCAACGCCTGTCCCGACCTTAGCGCCAACACCGAGCCCAACACCCGTCAGCGAGCCCCTGCAGTTGCCATGGTCGCTGATAACAGTAACAATCGCTGCTGTAGTAGGAGTGGGGGTGCTGTTCTTTAAGCTGCGCGGAAGAATGTAAGGCGGACTTGGTATTTAAGGCGCCGTATAATACGCTGAAAAGGGATAGTGAAGCCCTATACTCTCAGGAATCGCTGTGAATTACGAAGAATTCAACTTCATTTGAAGAATGACTTGATATTGTGCAGTATCAGCCCGGTGAACAAGCTTAAGGCACCTACAATGCAGAGCAATACCGCTATAAGTGCAGGACCAATCCAGAAGCTGCCAGTGGATTCATATCCATCAACCACACGCCATCCTTCCCACACACCAAAGCCCAGCATTACCAAGGCAGGCAGCCCGAAGAAGAAGAGGGGAGCCCTTCTGCTGATGAAACCCACTATACTGTTCAATACCCCCATGCCATGTGCTAAAGGGTTCCGCTTTGCATTACCATGATATCTGATAGTCACAGGAACCTCCGCAACACGAAGGTCAGCTTCATTTGCCAGGAACTGCATCTCTGATTCTACAGAGAGCCCCTCTTCAGCAAAGGATAGCGCTTCTATAGCCTTTGGGGAGAAAGCTCTAAATCCGCTCTGGGAGTCAGTCAGTTTGACTCTCGAGCCAAAATTAGTAAGAAAGGTAAGCACACGATGTCCCCAAATTCGATATCTTGGGACAGAACTCTCAGTCTCGAGGTAGCGAGAACCAACGACTATATCAGCCTCGCCATCCAGCACGGGGTTAACGAGAGATGGGATATAGGCTGGCTCATGCTGTCCATCGCCATCGAGGAGTACCAGTGCCTTACAACCCAAGTCCCGAGCATGCTCAAAGGCCGTGCTTACGGCTGCCCCTTTGCCCCGATTGGAATCGTGCCTGATCACTGCTGCCCCGGCTTTTTCCGCTACGAGCGCTGTCTTATCAGTGGAGCCATCGTCGATGACTATGACTTGATCTGCATGCTCCCTGGCTTTGAGCACCACACTGCCGATGAAGAGGTCCTCATTGAAACAGGGGATAGCAGCAATGATGCTAGATTGTGGGCGCTCACTCGCATCGGCCTGAACAGCATTATCTGCCCTGGATGCTCGCTTTGGTTTATGGTTCCTATTCATCGTATTCAAGAAATGATACGATACAACCCTTGGTGGAAGCGATAATAGCATAATGGAAGGCGAATGACAACGTGACAAATCCTAACCCAAGTTACCATCTCTGGTAGCGTCTTTGATTCAGGCGTCACGCCGACGAAGCCTTTAACCTTTACTGGGAAAGAGGCTGGTGGTATTATATTGTGCAACAGGAGCGTATACTCACCAAAGCAGGTATAGAAACAGGGTTCGGACAGGTTATTGAGGTACCAGCAAGCGCGAGAAAGTTGCGAGGTTATGTAAAAAACCATGATCGTGGTTGGAAACTAGGGGATATGCTTGAAATCAAGGTCTGCCAGATTAAGGGGAAATGCCCGGTGTACAAGGTTGGGGATAGAATCACGATTGTTGGCCCTAGTATATCACTTGATAAGACCGATGCTATTTGTGTCCACGCTCTTTCAACCCTACTGCATTATGTTGTTGCTTTAGATGAAGGAGCTGACCCGGTAAAACTAGGCTTATCAAAGAATAGAGACTGCGCCTACATGCAGTGCGTTGACCCTGGGGCACCTTATACCAGTGGGGGAACAGTAATCTTCAAGTGTCGCAGAATCCAAGAGGAGTCCGCTGAATGAAAGTCGCCGTAGTCCTGGGCACACGCCCCGAAATAATCAAGATGGCGCCGGTGATAAGGGAGCTTGTGAGGAGACACGAGGATTATTTCATCCTTCATACTGGTCAGCACTACTCATACAATTTAGATAAGGTTTTTTTTGAGCAACTCAAGCTCCCCGATGCTAAATACAATCTAGAGGTTGGATCAGGCTCCCACGCAGAGGAAACAGCAAGAATCCTTGTAGGGATAGAGAAGGTATTGCTAGATGAACAACCTTATATCGTTTTGGTTGAGGGCGATACCAACTCCGTGCTGGCTGGAGCGCTTGCATCCGCCAAGCTCCACATAAAGGTGGGGCATGTTGAGGCCGGTCTGCGGAGCTACGATCGCCGGATGCCGGAAGAGATCAACCGAGTCCTGACTGACCACTGCTCAGACTACTTATTTGCTCCAACTGAGAAGGCGAAGGTAATCTTGCAGGGTGAAGGCATCCCCGATGAGAAAATCTTCGTAACCGGCAATACCATTGTCGATGCTGTCCACCAGAATCTAGAGATTACAAGGAAAAAGGGGAATACCCTCAGTGATCTACATGTTAATCCCAAAGAATACTTCTTGGTAACGCTTCACCGTCAGGAGAATGTTGATGACAGGGCAAGGCTAGAGTCTATCCTGAGAGGCCTCGATGAGCTAACAGATGAATTTCGCCTGCCGGTGATCTACCCGGCACACCCGCGTTCTGTAAAGAGGATGACCGAGTTCAATTTGCAACCGAAGAACGTTGCTATGATTGAGCCGGTGGATTTCCTCAGCTTTCTTCTACTTGAGAGCGAAGCGAAGCTTATCCTGACCGATTCCGGTGGCGTACAGGAGGAGGCCTGCATACTCGGGGTTCCTTGTATGACCCTCCGGGATAATACTGAGAGGCCGGAAACGCTTGAGGTGGGCGCTAACATCCTGGCCGGTGCTGTACCCAAGACAATAATAGAGCATGCACACCTTATGTTGAAACGAAAAAACGATTGGGGTAATCCTTTTGGAGACGGAAAAGCAGCTGAAAGGATTGTGAGAATAGTGATGGGGGACCGAGATGGCTAAAATATTAGTTACGGGGGGGCTGGGTTTTATCGGATCTAACCTTGTCCCTGAACTTAGAAAAAGAAAACACGAGGTCTGGGTCTGTGACCTCGGACATTCGGAGGGGCCAAACTATACACGCTGCGATGTTTCTAAACATCGCCAGCTTGAGAAGATATTCGAGGAACATAGTTATGATTATGTTTATCATTTAGCAGCGGAGTACGGCCGTTGGAATGGGGAGGACTATTACGAAAATCTATGGCTCACTAATGTGGTGGGCACAAAGAATATCATCAGGCTTCAGGAGAAAAAGAAGTTCAGAATGATCTTTTTTAGCAGTGCCGAGGTCTATGGAGATTATGACGATATCATGAGCGAAGATGTGATGGATAATGTGCCCCTAAAACAGATGAATGACTATGCCATGACGAAATGGGTAGGGGAACTTCAGGTATTGAATTCAGCAGCCATGTTCGGCACTGAGACAGTACGTGTTCGACCGGTAAACGCCTACGGGCCACATGAGCACTATAGCCCGTACCGCGGGGTAATACCGGCTTTCATCTACAAGGCCTTGCAAGATGAGCCCTACACGGTTTACGCCGGTCATAAACGTATCTTTGACTACGTCAAGGACACATGTCGCACGTTCGCTAATATAGTTGAAAGCTTCAAACCCGGAGAGGTCTACAACATCGGTGGCAGAGAAGAGTGGGAGCATGATATAAAGTACGTTTCTGATCTCATCTTGAAATGCCTGGATAAGGATGATTCTAAGATCATTTATAAAGAAGCTGAGCCATTTACTACCAGAGTGAAACATATGGACTTCTCGAAGGCAAGAAGAGATCTAAACCATAACCCCATAATACCCCTAGAGGAAGGAATCCCGGAAACTATCGAGTGGATGAAAAGGGTATACTGTTCCGAATGAATGTCCTCCTGATCCAGGAAACAGATTGGTTAAAGAGGAATCCCCATCAACAGCATCACTTAGCGGAGATGCTGTCGCTGAGAGAACATAATATTCGAGTTATCGATTACGAATTCTCCTGGAAAACGGAAGGGAAAGGGGAGCTATTATCCAGGCGTCAGGTTTATGACAACGCTTCCAAGGTTCGAGATGGCGCCCGTATTATGCTTATCCGACCAGGAATTGTTAAAATGCCAATACTTGACTATGCCTCCTTGGTGTTTTCACACAAGAAGGAAATCGATCGCCAAATAGATGAGTTTGCACCAGATGTAATCATAGCCTTTGGTATTATTAATGCCTACCTGACAATGAGAGCTGCCCGTAGGAACAAGATTCCCTTCATCTACTATTGGATAGACGTTTTGGACAGTCTAGTCCCCAGCAGGGTTTTCCAGCCGATTGCCCGAATAATAGAGAGGCGGACTTTAAAAAGTGCTGACCAAGTTGTCGTGATAAACGAGAAGTTGAAAGAAAGAGTCATTTTAATGGGAGCTGCAACAGAACGAGTTAGTATTGTCGGGGCTGGCATTGACCTGACAAGATTCAACCCGGCTACAGACGGAACTCCTATCAGAAAAGAATACGGCTTTGGCAACGAAGATATCATCCTCTTCTTTATGGGCTGGCTTTATCGATTCTCTGGTTTAAAGGAAGTAACTGAACAATTGGTAATAGAAGGGGACTCCAATATTAAGCTGCTCGTTGTAGGTGAGGGCGATGCTTACGATGAGCTCAAGGAGATTGTGAAGAGACACAGTATCGCTGGGAGGGTTATTCTAGCCGGTAAGAAGCCCTATCATGAGATCCCCTCTTTTATTGCCGCCTCGGATATTTGTCTGCTACCGGCTTTACCTGATGAGAAGATAATGCAGAGCATTGTCCCGATCAAGATATATGAGTACATGGCGATGGGGAAGCCCGTGATCTCGACCGAACTTCCCGGAGTTATGAAGGAATTCGGGAATGATAGTGGTGTTATATATGTGCAGAATCCAGAGGATGTTGTTGTAAAAGCCACCGCACTGATACAAAATGGCAGTGCCAAAGAACTTGGTTGCAAGGCCAGAGAGTATACCGAGAAGCTAAGCTGGGAAAATATAGCCGATAAATTCGAAGAGCTCTTGAAAGATGCTATAGAGGAGAAGCGTAAATCCTAGTTTGCACCCAGGGAAAAGCAGCGGCAGGATATTAGAGTGCGCGTTTAAACGGATTCGCTTTAATAGAACATGAAGAGGAATATTATTGATAGAATAAAGATTCGTATAATAGACGTCGTTCAGCGAGCTATCTCGCTATTTGGTTGTTCCTCGAGAACAATTGAATATAGATTCGTATTTAGGCATCTGCCAAAGGTTGGCTCTAAGATTCTTGATGTTGGCTGTTGCGACTCACTATTCGCTTTAAAACTTGCGAAGAAAGGATACAAAGTATACGGGCTTGATACACGACGGTATTTTGAAAGGCACCCCAATCTTGACTTTATACAGAGTGATATCCTGTATGCACCACTGCCTGACGGGTTCTTCGATACGGCAATTGCTGTTTCAACAATTGAGCACGTTGGACTTGGCGCCTATGAAGACCCCATTCATAGCGACGCTGACTTCAATGCAGTAAGCGAGATTTTTCGAATGCTAAAGCCCGGAGGCAGTTTTATTGTGACAGCCCCCTTCGCTGGAGAATACAGACTAGCCAAGTGGTTAGATGGCGCTGAGAGATATTATGATGCTCACACTATTCGCAAGCTATTCTCTGCCTTTCATATAAAGATTCAGGAATTTTTCGTCGCTAAAGGGCGATTCAACTGGGTCAACGCCTCCGAGAGTGAAGCAAGTAATTCAGATGCAAAATGGCATGCTAATATAGCGCTTCTATTGGAAAAACCACGGTCAGACTGAAATTGGAGGACGAATATATGAACCATTATCTGAGCGAATACAATGGGAAGACCATCCTGATTACCGGAGGTGCAGGATGCATCGGAACCAATCTGTGCAGAAAGTTAGCAGAATTGAATGCAAAGAGAGTCATAATCTTAGACGACCTATCGTCTTCATATGAATGGAATATCCCAACGGCGAATAATATCGAGTTTGTCAAAGGCAGCATACTTGATGACGAAATGCTCAAGCGCTTATTCCGCGAAAAACCGGACTACGTATTTCACCTGGCTGCTCATTTCGCAAACCAGAATTCCGTGGACAATCCAGAGATCGACCTGATGGTAAATGGAATGGGGATACTGAAAGTTCTTCAGCATGCTTATAGCGTACAAGTCAAGCGATTCGTATACTCTTCCTCCGGTTGTGGGGTTTACGGATTGGATTCGAAGATGCCATTTGAAGAACCCGATGTCTCGATCAGCCTGCATACACCGTACCAGGTAACGAAATTGCTTGGAGAACTATACACCAACTACTTTAACAACCTCTATGGTCTTCCTACCGTCAACGCCAGATTCTTTAATGTCTACGGACCAGGGGAGGTGCCAGGTAAGTATCGCAACGTAATACCAAACTTCTTCTACTGGGCAATGAACGGGCAGCCATTGCCCATAACCGGCGATGGAACGGAAACAAGAGACTGGACATATGTAGATGATGTGTTAAATGGTTTGCTTGCGATGGGGACAAAGGAAGAGGCAATTGGTGAAGCCTTCAACCTTGGGTCCAGTAAGGAATACAAGGTTATTGAATTAGCTAATATGGTGAATGGGCTGACGGGTAATCAAGCAGGAATAGAGTACGCAGAAAGAAGAAACTGGGACGTTAAAAACAGGCTTTTATCTTCTATCGAGAAGGCGAGGAGACTCTTAGGATACCAGCCTCAAACGGAATTCGAGGAAGGTGTAAGTAAAGTACATAGGTGGTTTAAAGATAATTGGGATCAAATCCTTAAGAGTGCGGAATTCTAGCGAGATAACAGTCTCAGGAATGGCGAGGAGGCTTCGGGTTATCAACCCATAATGAGCGCTCAATATGTATTTAGAAACCTGACCTGTCACTGATTTTAATTGCATAGACAGAGATAGGTAAAGATGAAGCTAATAAGAAGCTCACAGTAGAAATAGAGTCAACTCTAGCATCGGGGAGAGTTATGGAGATTCAGCAGGATAGGAAATATCGAGCCTATATTGGGGATATAGGGGAGGATCCGGGATCGAATTTACAGAAGGGTCTGGAATTTATACATTGGGACAGATATATCGACCGTAATACTCGCGTTTTCGTGAAGCCAAACTTCACGTTTCCATACTACAGAGAAGGGGTTACGACCACGCCGGAGTTGTTAAGGCATTTACTTAAGATACTCACGAGCAAAGCCGGCAAAGTAACCCTTGGGGAATCAGACGGGGGAAATAATTCTTTCAAGGTTGAAGATACTTTTAAAGGCCACAATATGTATCAGATTTCTGAGGAAACCGGCGTTGAGCTGGTTAACCTATCGAACTTACCTTCCGAGAAAATCGAATCCAAAGTCGCGGGTAAGAAGATAAAAGTCAATCTACCACGAATTCTTTTAGAGGAGACTGACTGCTTCATCTCAGTACCTGCGTTGAAGGTACATGTCATAACAACCGTCAGTCTGAGTTTAAAAAATTCCTGGGGATGTATCCCTGATACCATGAGATGCCTGCAACACCAGAATCTCGATTATAAGCTTGCATTGATAGCCCAAATCTTAAAACCGAAAATCGTGGTTATAGACGGCACCTATGCTTTAAATAAGCATGGACCGATGTTTGGTGAACCAGTCAAAGCAAATCTGGTGCTCTTGGCAGATAACTCTTTGTTAGCAGATTCTCTGGGGGCAACCGTCATGGGATTTTCACCTAGAGACCTGAAACATTTAGCTGTTGCTGAGCAGGCAGGAATCGGGTCGCTAGACTTGATGGATGCGGAGATTAACAGGGATTGGAGACCTTACCAGCGACATTTCGAGGTAAGGAAGACCATGATTGACAGGCTTTCGAGTATTCTGTTCTACAGCGATGCTTTGGCAAAGCTTGTCATAGACTCGCCGATTACACCAGCGATCTACAAGGTCGCTGGGATGCTGAGAAGCCCGGAGGAGAAGGATGTAGCCGGCCAAATGACCAAACAGAGGAAGCTCGGACCATATTAGTAGTGAGTAGAGCTCACGATCTGCAGGCTGATCCGATTTCAAACTAAAGAACTAAACTCATATATGGGAATTAGTGATAATACAAAGCTATTAACGCTGTTAATGATTTTGTATGGAGCATAAGAAATAGTCGGCCATATACACATTTATCAGGACTATCAACCTGTAACGACATATTCGTATTTGTAGATACTAATATACGTCTAATGAAATTAGCTATTATTCTTGGTACTCGTCCGGAGATAATAAAAATGTCGCCCCTTATCAGGGAGTGCGAGAAGCGAGGGCTTGATTACTTCATCCTCCATACCGGTCAGCACTACTCGTATGAACTGGATGCTATCTTCTTTGATCAGCTCGAATTGCCCAAGCCAAGGCATAACTTAAACATAGGCTCTGGCTCCCACGCTGAGGAGACTGGCAAGATGTTGATAGCTATCGAGAGGCTATTGCTTGAGGAGAAACCTGATATTGTGTTAGTCGAAGGTGACACAAATAGCGTTCTCGCGGGAGCACTTACAGCAGCCAAGCTGCATATAAGCTTAGGGCATGTGGAAGCGGGGATGAGAAGCTATGACAGATACATGCCTGAGGAGATTAATCGGATTGTAACCGATCATATATCTGACTATCTTTTCGCACCAACCGGTAATTCCAAAAGAATACTGCTTTTCGAAGGTATATCGGAGGATAAGATCTTCGTTACCGGTAGCACAATTGTTGAGGCGATCAATGAGAATGTCGAAATTGCTATGAGAAAAGCGAGGCCGATTATCAACGTAGAACCGTTCACGTACTGTCTTGCAACAATCCACAGACAGGAAAACGTGGATGTGCCCGAACGATTAGCGGACATTCTTGATGGGCTGGAGAAACTTTATAAGATATCTGGATTGGCCGTAATCTTACCAGTACACCCCCGCACTCGCAAGAATCTCGATAGCTTTGGGATAGATATTCCGGAAGGGGTAAGGCTTATTGAACCACTAGGTTTCCTTGAATTCCTGTACATGGAAAGAAATGCCAGACTCATACTTACTGACTCTGGTGGGGTTCAGATGGAGGCATGCATTCTGCATATCCCCTGCGTTACCCTGCGCAGTTCTACTGAGTGGGTGGAGACACTAGAGGTCGGAGCGAACGTGCTTTCAGGAACAGAGCCAGCAGCAATCGTAGCCTCGGCAAAACAGATGCTTGAGAAGAGTAACTTGTGGGAACAGCCCTTGGGTGATGGTACGGCTACAGTACAGACACTGGATATAATTGCAGGCCTATGACTGAGAAACGGTTGATTTCGATAGCCAGCCCACTGATAGCTGAGGAGGAAATCGGGGCTGTTGTCGATGTGCTTAAATCCGGCATGCTTTCACAAGGCTCACAGGTAGCGAAATTCGAGGATGATTTCGCCTCATACATAGGCACAAAGTATGCGGTAGCCGTAAGTAGTGGCACCTCTGCTCTTCACGTTGCTTTGCTCACGTGTGGTATCGCAGAAGGGGATGAGGTAATCACTACGCCATTTACCTTTATTGCGACGGTAAATGCCATCTTGTATTGTGGGGCAAAACCTAAATTAGTAGATGTCGAAGAGGATACATTTAATATCAATCCGAATTTCATTGAGGAGAATATCACAGGTCGTACAAAAGTAATTATGCCTGTTCATCTATACGGTTACCCTTGTGAGATGCGCTCTATAATCGAACTTAGCAAGAAATACAAACTGCATCTGGTCGAGGATGCGTGCCAGGCAGTTGGGGCAGAATATGGCGGGCAGAAAACCGGCTCGTTTGGAATCGGCTGTTTTTCCTTCTATCCGACTAAAAATATGACAACATGTGAAGGCGGGATGATAACCACAGATGACATGCAGGTAGCCAAACAAGCCCGAATGATTCGCAATCACGGGCAAGATCGAAGGTATGTGCACGAGAGGTTAGGGTACAATTACCGAATGACGGATATGGCGGCAGCAATGGGTGTATGCCAATTGAAAAAGCTGGAATCTCTGAACAGGAAGCGGCTTGAGAACGCCATGTATCTGACCGAAGCGCTGAGCCCTGTCAAGGGTGTGATTACACCATGTGTGCAGCAGAATATAAAACATGTTTTCCACCAATACACTATTAGGATTACGCGGGATTTTCCACTCACAAGGGATGAACTAAAGAAGAAGCTGGAAGAGGCAGGTATATACACGGGTATATACTATCCGTTGCCGGTACATATGCAGCCATTCTACAATGACCTTGGCTATGATTGCAGTCTCCCCGTCTCGGAGAAACTTGCCCGAGAAGTGCTCTCGTTGCCTGTGCATCCCAAGCTTGCTAGAGAGGATCTCGATAGGATAATAAATGAAATTCAAAGTTGCTAGACGAGCAGTCCTGCGTGGCAAGGTGATAATAGGTGAAGGTACGGTTGTCGAAGACAATGCTATCTTGGGCAGCTCGGATAAAGGAGAGGTGACCATAGGCAAAAACTCCTTAATAAGGTCAGGGTCTATAATATACTCAAACGTCAGGATAGGCGATAATTTCCGGAGTGGACACAATGTCCTGGTAAGGGAGAATTCCGTAATAGACGACAACGTCCTATTAGGGACAAATTCAGTGGTTGAAGGGGATTGTAGAATAGGGAAGGGTGTAATTATCCAAACAGGTGTCTACATAACCAGGTTTACTATAGTTGAAGACGATGTCTTCATGGGCCCACTGTGTGTTACCACCAACGACAAATATATGCAATATGGTGTGGAGCTCATCGGGCCCATAATAAAGAAAAAGGCAAAGATTGGGGCGAACTCAACGATCCTTCCCGGGATTACCGTTGGCCAGAATGCTATTGTAGGTGCTGGGGCAGTAGTAACCAAAGATGTTGCCAACGATGATGTCGTAGCCGGCAATCCAGCTGCAAGTATAAGGAGAAAAAGAGATGATTAAGGCTGGAGTCATTGGCCTCGGTGCCATGGGAAAACATCATGCGCGAATCTATTCTCAACTCCCCGACGTTGAATTGGCAGGCGTTGCTGATGTAGATGCTGAGCTTGCGTCAAGCATAGCCCGTCGGCACGATTCTAAAAGCTTTACGGACTATCACGAACTTCTACGACAGGGCTTGGACGTGGTCAGTATCGCCGTGCCCACCTCACTCCATCGAGATGTGGTTCTAGCAACTGCGGAAGCTGGTATAAATGTACTAGTTGAGAAACCGATTGCTGATACACTCAACAGTGCCAGCCAAATGATAGAACAGTGTGATCGCAATGAGATCAAGCTCATGGTGGGCCATGTTGAAAGATTCAACCCTGTTGTCCCCGTCATTAAGGAAAGGATTAAAACAGAAGAAGTCATGCTAATCAACTTCACAAGGGTCGGACCCATGCCAGCCCGCATTAAAGATGTCGGCGTTATTATCGATTTAGCCACTCATGACATAGATCTTGCAAGGTATATAATCGGTTCGCGATTTAAGGACGTACACAGCCTGCGTAGCTTAGACCCTTATGACAAAGGCGGTCGGGAAGACAACGCTCTCTTATCATTCGAAATGGAAAACGGGACACTGGTGCAGATAGTTGCGAATTGGCTTACTCCCTTTAAAGTAAGAGAGTTAAGTATTGCTACAAGAGAAAGATACATTAAATCCTGGCTGCGCGATCAGAAAGTCCTCGAATATGAAGCCTGGAAAGATGATTCATATCTCGTCCGCGAACTCCCCGTCACTTTTGCAGAGCCGCTGACGCTTGAGATCGAGACTTTTTTAAAAGCTGTTAGAGAAAATCTCGATGTTCCTGTCTCTGGAGAGGAAGGCCTGGAAACACTGGCAATAGCTTTAGAATGCGTAAAGGGCACTTCGTAGACCGATGAAAGTAGTACTAATCCGTGGGGGTCATGGGGCAAAGGACGAGGGAACCCATAGATTAGCGAGAGCCTTCTCTCGGGCAGGGTATGAAGTAACCATTTTGGAATGGGATAGGGAGGCCACCCTCCCAAAGGTAGAAAGTGTTGACAACTACTTGTGTCACCGATTCCGGTTAAAGGCACCTTACGGAAGTTTGACGGTTCTTCTCCGCCTTCCTTTTTGGGAACTATATCAATGCTATTTCCTCTTAAAGCTAAAGCGTAAAGAGGTTACTATCCACGCGTGTGATTTCGATACTTTAATGCCTGCATTATTCGCTAAGTTTATAAAAAGAACTAAGCTTTGCTATACGATTTTCGATTTCTATCACGACTTTCCTGTTAATTCACCATGGTTTATAAAGAGGACTATCGCAAACGTTGAGAAGTTCGCTCTAAGGTTTGTTGATTGCCTGTTCATGGTCAACGAAGATATGTATGAAGAGATAAGGGGCGCTAAAGTCAAGGAAGTGGCCTATATTTATAATTGCCCTGAGGATTATTATGGTATTAAGGAACTCACTTCACGAGACAAAGTCACTTTACCTATAAAGATATTCTATGCAGGATCGATCACGAGCATTAGAGGCTTGAAACATATGATCGATGCCGTCAGAGAAGTGGAAGATGTCAAACTGATCATAGCAGGGACAGGAACAGAGGAGGACGTCAAAGCTATTCTCGACGAAGAACTTCTGATCTCGGGGAAATTGGAATATCTGGGGTGGATTCCTTATAAGCAAGTCATAGAGGGTGATTTGAATGCTGATATCCTCTTTTATTTTGTAGACCCTACATCACTAAATGGTAAATATTCAAGCCCAAACAAGCTATTCGAGGCGATGATGTGCGGAAAGCCCATAATTGCAAACAAGGGATCTTTCATGAGTAAAATCGTCGAAGAAGAGAAATGCGGGATTACAGTGCCTTTTGGTAATGTGGACGCAATTCGGGATGCAGTGGCGAAGCTGCGAGATGATCCGGAACTACGTCAGAAGCTCGGTCGAAATGGCCGGAACGCATATGATAGGTGTTATAACTGGGAGCTTATGCAAAAAAGGCTGATAGAGGCCTACAGTAAGATATATGAACACGAGGTTATACAACCCCCGGCTATTATTTCTGCGGAACAGAATGGAAACAAAGAGCAGCCTAAATGAACTACAGGGATTGAAATCGATAGGGGTATTGCTGGCACAATCTCGGTGCGTCAGTTTAACTCGGAAGACATGAGTATCCGACTGCAGCTGTGCCGATCTTGTAAGATTTGTGCCAGCAATATCGTAAGAAGCAATGGGAAGGCTATTTAGGTACATCAAATCTGTCGCCCTGATGGCTAGACATCAGGGATATGCTCAGGCCCTGCGGCGTATATGCCCATACTTACGTCATTTAATTCTCTTATATACTTTTAATCTTTGGCAAAAAATAGGCATTCATGTCACGCCGGTGCACTATTACCAGCCAATTCCTGACACAAGAGAATTGAGACAGAGCGAAGAACTGTGGGAAACTGATTCCGAACTTCTGGGCATCGATATGAATGTGGATGAGCAACTAAGGTTTGTGCGCGAAGTCTTTCCTGAGTTCAAGGACGAATATCAATTTCCTTTACATGATACACAAATACCATACCAGTTCTTCTTGGAAAACCCGAACTTCAGAAGGGTTGACGCTGAGGTCGCACACTGTATGATACGACATTATCAACCAGGTAAAATAATCGAAATCGGCTCGGGTTTCTCTACTTATCTATTAGCTCGAGCTTCGATGCTAAATAGAGAGAAAGCAGGGAAAAATACAGAATTAATTGCAATTGATCCACACCCTTGGGATGCTTTAACTAAGAAATTTCCAGGTTTCTCAACCCTAATACGGGATAAGGTTGAGAATATCGAGCTTGATTTATTTCAAGGGTTAGATGCAGGAGATGTTTTGTGGATAGATTCAACACATGTTGTTCGTACTGGTGGTGATGTAAATTACCTTTATCTAGAGATACTGCCGAGGTTGCAAAGCGGCGTCATAGTCCACATACATGATATATTCCTACCTCGTGAATATCCCCAGGACTGGGTCCAGAAATATCACCTCTTCTACTCAGAGCAATATCTGCTGCACGCTCTTCTGATGTATAACAGCGCTTTCGAGGTCTTGTGGGGTGCATCATTTATGCACATTAATCATCCGCAAGAATTAAAGATGGCATTCCCCGGATATGATGATCGAATCCATTGGCCGGTAAGTTTCTGGATGAGAAAGAGGATTTGATAGGCTAAATACCTTACCTTGCGTTATAACTCATCGATTTCACCAGTTCTCACAACCCCAACTTATCGTAGAGCTTTAGCAACTTCTTTTCCTCAATGTCCCAGTTGTGCCTCGTGATAGCCGCATTAAGAGCGTTTCTTCCCAGCCGCTCTCTTAACTCAGGATTGTCGCGTAGCGTTATGATAGCCTCTTTTAAAGCCTGCTTGCTGTATTTTATGGTAAGACCCACTTCTTCCCGCTCAGTCCATTGTCCCGAATAAGTATCCTTAGTGCAGATTATAGGCCTGCCGCAAACCATGGCTTCAAACTGTTTATTAGTAAGGCAAATGCTATCGTTTGGAGCCTCGGGATTGATCATTAAAACAATGGTATCAGCTTTCTTGGTCATTGGTATTACTTCATCGAAAGGAACCAGGCCAAGAAAATCAACGTTTGCTGCTCTGGCGCAACACTCCTCCAGGGTATGTACGTAGCGAGCAGAACCAATACCGCCTATAATGCACCGAACATCTGGCAACTGTGACACTACTTCCACCAGTTCCAGAAGAGATCGAAATCGTGTTAGGGAGCCGATGTAGATCAACGTGAATACACCACCGTCGTCCGGCGGTTCATACTCCTGACCCTGCAACGGCATGCAATTCGTAATAATTGATATTGGTTTTTCGGTAATGCCTTCAAAATAACTCTTGTGGGTTTCGGCTGTCACGATGATCTCATCTACCTGTGTCAATAGCCGTTTCTCTACAGGTATAGCCAAGTCTGCTATAAAGCGAGGGAAAGCCATGGCCAACATATAAGCATAATTATCAAAAGAGTCATAGATCAATTTCAAACCAAGCTTTTTCTTGAGCCTGACCGCAACAGGCAGGGTATCCAAGTCACGACAATGTATAAGATCGAAGCCTACTTCCTGATGTAGCTCCACCGCTTTCCTGTAAACCTCACGCCACCACAAAGGCAACCTGAATATATCCTTCAATAGAGGCTTCATAAGCCATGTGCTTCTGACTCTGACCACATCTATTCCATGCCAGTTTTGCCTACCCGGAAGTTTTTTCTCCGTATCCCATGCTATTACTGTGACTTTATGTCCGGCCTTGACTAATGATGTTGCTTCTTTATAGAATCGCGGATCATGCGTGAACGGATTAGAAACAAGCATCAACACTTTCATGGCATTTACCAGTCACTCGGTCGAATTACTAAGAAATATAAGGATGCATCACCCCGATGATAGGAATAGCGGCTATGCAGGCGAATGTATTCAGGCTATTATACGCTATGATGGGCGTTTTGCCTCCACTACCATCGTCTCGTATTCGTTAATATGCTCAAGGCCGATGCCTTTGCCATGTGACTCGATCCCTCTTAGAACTTCATCATCGCTTTCGCCCGGCTTATAATCAATTATGTCAATAAATCCTGCTTCTTCCATCGCCCCCCGAAGTGTGCCATGATCATAAACAAACTTATGATGGAAAACTTGAAAAATGCGGAATAGAGTATTGGCCGCGAAACACTCCGTGTACATGTTCTTTTCCGGGAAACAAAGGTCAACAATCCATTTTTTATATCTTTGTTGCAGATCGTTTTTCTCAGGCCCATATAGCCCCATCAACCTTTCTAAGTCAGGGGTAGCCACGCGAATTCTTCCACCAGGTTTCAAGACCCGGTAACTTTCACGAAGCATGAACAAACCTTTATCGTAGACAAGGTGTTCAATCAGGTGTTCGCTGAAAACATAGTTAAAAGTGCCATCTTTAAACGGAAACGGCTTCGCAGCATTAAGATAAATGACATCACAGGAAGAAGGGTATGCATCTGAGTTCAGCCAGCCCTCCAGAAAGTTGGGGCCTGCACCGATTTGCAGTTTTCGTATTTGGTGTGAATTGAGGTAGCGCCTTACTGCCAGGCGACGAAATAGTATTGATGCAACCTTTCGGTACTGCCACCTCAAGAACAGCGCTGACCTCGCGATTGCCAGTAAGGGCTTATATCGTCGAATGACCCGGCTCAATTGTTCATACACGATGTGCTTACCCGCTACTTACCCCGTATTTCGCTTTATCATTTCGCGTTGCGCACATGCTTTTCAATAATAGAGTTAAATCTCCTGTCACAGGCGCGAGTCTGCAAATTAGGAGGGTCTCCGCTTGCCCTGTAACATCGATTTCCATTTGACCAGTGTTTTTGCTACCTTACTACCAAGAAAAGATGTTGTAAAAGCCCCGACTATCAAAGGACTCTTCAATTGCTTAGGATACAATGCGACAGATCTCATTAGATGGCTCCGAGCTTGTTTTGTTTGGCCTGTAGAGTAATGCTCCAATCCGATTAGTGCATGTGTACAGCTATAGGCCTGGCGCTCCGCTGCTCTAACCTCGGGCGGTAGTTCGGGAGTGGAGTACAGTTTGTTCAGAATTTCGATATGGTCGTTACCGAATATATACCGCACTTCCGAACTCTTCGTTCCTGTACAGAACCGAAAGTCGGCGAGTAGCTGAGGTATCTTCTTAATTTTAGACTTCAATCCGACTCTGACAAATAGATCGTAGTCCATTGCATAATGGATGTTAGTATCAAGATAACCCACTTCCTCGAGAACACTTCTCCTGAAGAACATCGCCGGTTGAGGCAGTCCGACACGGCAGCACAGAAGCTCAACCAAGTTAAACTCCGTGGATGGTAGTTGGCCGGTCACTTCGCCTTCCTCATCGATAATGTCGCACTCACCGTAGACCATATCTACATCCTTATGTCCAGCGAAGTACTTTACCGCCATCTCCACAGCCCAGGGTTTATATATGTCGTCTGAGTTCAGATAAGCCAGGATTTCCCCCTTTGACATCCTCCAGCCCTTGTTAATAGCATCGGATTGCCCTTCGTCAGGCTCTGATAGCCATACGATGCTGTCACTATACTGCCGCAGGATATCCAGTGTCTCGTCGGTAGAGCCACCATCTACTACTATATGCTCAATATTTGAATAGGTCTGGTTCTTTACGCTAAGGATGGTCTCCTCGATGAAACAGCCCTGGTTAAGAGAAGGAGTTACTATTGAGACTAATGGGGCTTCTTCCATCCTGCTCCCTATTCCACCGCAATCTTCCCATAATTCCAATTCCTGCCTTGCATATTTACAATCACCAATCATCATCCGAGTAGAAGAGGCTGGACACATCTTCAACCTGGTTTCTAATCCTTTCAATCTCGGACTCTTCAAGCCTACCTTTCCAATTCCATATGTTTGATCCGCTATCGCGCTTGATAGAACTGCTACCGTCGGGTGCCTCTCTCGGATTTGATGCATTAGTGTACTCTCGAACAGCCCCTTCCACAGATTCCGAAAACTCCAGATTCAAACGATTGAAAAGTGCATGAAAACCTTCCAGCGGGTCTCGCGATAGATCTTCATGGCGTAGGAAAATCCAATCATCATGGTCCTTCTGATACTTCGCTACCATATGATATATAAGTCTCCACAATAAAGCTCCTTGGTCTATGATATCGTGTCCGTAGTTTGCACATTCCTTGATCTCGGCTTCAAATGGGTATAAATGATCTTTCATCAGCAAAGGCTGCTCTAGGAAGTGAGAAAAAGGATGGGTCCAGTTTAATCTTTTTAGGCTACTTACGAATGCGGCAGGGTGCCTTATCAAAATTACTGTATCCATATTAAAATTTTGCGCAAGCCATTCGGCTGAAAAAACCGCTATTGGATCCTTGACAAGAGGCCTGGCGTTACATATACGATACTTGCAGAAAGAAAGGTATTCGGCCAATACTCGCCGTATGCTTTCTATATTCCTTATGGCCTTTATTTCCGTAACAAGGTTGTAGCGAAAGCAAATAGTGTTCTTGATGTATTCGTAATAAAGCGACCCATTTTCATCAGAGATGTATGGGAACCAATAATGGAATCTTGCGCCACACACTCCTAACGATTGATATAGATTGAATGGTTCATGTATATAACCTACCAATGGGGATGCATCTATCATTCTTCCCACCCATGTAGTTCCAGAACGGTGGGCTCCTGTGATAAGTATCGGTCTATTAGCAATCATATAGGTGATATATCCTTTTGGGAATTATACCACTCTATGGTCCTTCTAAGCCCCTCTCGTAAATCTGTCCTCGCTACAAACCCGAATTCCCTCTTCGCCTTGCTCGTATCCAGGCACCTCCTGGGCTGCCCGTCAGGCTTAGTAATATCCCATTCAATTTCACCATTGAAGCCGACCAGTTCACATATAAGCTCAGCGAGCTCTTTGATCGATATCTCAAAGCCGGCTCCCAGATTCACTGGATCGGGCTTATTGTACCTTTCGGCCGCCAGCACGATGCTCTCTGCTGCATCCTCAACGTACAGGAATTCTCTGGAGACCTTGCCGCTTCCCCAGGCCAAGATATGCTTATCCCCCCTGTCTTTGGCCTCAACAGCCTTCCTAATCAACGCCGGAATGACATGTGAGGACTCAAGGTCGAAGTTGTCACCCGGTCCATAGAGATTGACTGGCAGAAGAAAGATAGAGTTGAAACCATACTGCTGACGGTAACCCTGGGATTGAACTAAAAGCATCTTCTTTGCGAGTCCATAGGGAGCGTTGGTTTCCTCTGGGTATCCTTCCCAGAGGTTTTTCTCTTTGAAAGGAACGGGTGTGAACTTCGGGTAGGCGCAGATTGTTCCGATCGCAACAAACTTCTCCACCCCGAAGAGCCTTCCCTGCTCCATCATCTGGACTCCCATCATAAGGTTTTCATAGAAAAACCTGCCCGGGTTCTTCATATTGGCGCCGATGCCGCCCACTCTGGCCGCAAGGTGTATAACGATATCAGGCTTTGCATCTTGATAGAGTCTTTTCACAGCTTCCATATCTACGAGATCATAGTCTTTGCTATGAGGTATAAAAACCTTCTTGCACCCGCTTTCCTCCAGCTTATTGACTACATTTTTACCCAGAAAGCCGGTACCACCAGTCACGAGGATTCTTTTGGCAGCGAGGAAGTTCATCCTTAGATTCACTCTATTGTCGGCTTGACTATAGCTCTGTCAATTGGGTTCAGCCCACGCTTCTTCAAAATCGCTTTCCCCTCACCAAGAGGCTCTAAGCCCAGAGTTGCCATATCAGCATCCACCATTATCCTGACCAGGTCTTTGAAGGTGACTTTGGGTGTCCACCCCAGCTTCTCCTTAGCCTTTGTCGCATCCGCAATCAGCGTTTCGACCTCCAATGGCCTGAAATAGCGTGGGTCAGTCTTTACATGCTCTTGCCAGTCGAGTCCGGCATACCCGAAGGCTTCTACCAGGAATTCCTTCACCGAGTGCGTTTCTCCTGTCCCTACGACATAATCATCAGCAATGTCCTGCTGAAGCATGAGCCACATCGCCTCAACATATTCCGGGGCATAACCCCAGTCCCTTTTCGCTTCCAGGTTTCCCAGGTAAACGTGCTCCTGCGTTTTGGCGAGGACATGTGCAATAGCGCGGGTTATCTTTTTGGTGACGAAGGTCTCCCCGCGGCGCGGCGATTCATGATTGAATAGAATACCGTTGGCGGCAAAGAGCCCGTAGCCTTCCCTGTAGTTCTTTGCCATCCAGAAAGCGTAAACCTTAGCCACAGCGTAAGGGCTGCGGGGTTGAAAGGGTGTTCGCTCACTTTGAGGCGGAGGAGCGGCTCCGTACATCTCGCTGCTGGAAGCCTGATAGTACCTGGCTTTAATACCGCTTTGCCGTATAGCCTCCAATATACGGGTGGTTCCCAGGGCTACAATATCGCCGGTGTATTCCGCCGTATCGAAGCTAACTCTTACGTGGCTTTGGGCGCCAAGGTGATAGATTTCGTCAGGTTTTATGTTGTAGACCCAGTTGGTAAGCTGGCTGCTGTCTGAGAGGTCACCATAGTGCAGAAATAGCTTCGCTTCAGTGTCATGCGGGTCAACATAGATATGGTCTATACGGGAAGTGCTGAAGGTGCTCGACCTTCGAATGAGACCGTGGACCTCGTAGCCTTTATCCAGGAGGAACTCAGCCAGATAGGAGCCATCCTGGCCGGTGATCCCGGTGATGAGTGCTTTTTTCATGCTGTGTTGGCTCTTTCTTCAAAATATTGGCATTTGATGCGCGCTACAATTATAATCATAACAGACATGCACAACAAGTATATATTGATCACGATAGATGCCCTGAGAGCTGACCACCTCAATATCTACGGCTACACAAAACGGACTACGACTCCCGCCATTGACGAATTCGCGATGCAGAGCCATGTCTACTCAAATGCCTACGCATGCGGAGTGCCAACTTACTTATCCTTTCCGAGTATCTTTTGTTCGATTTATCCATCGAGGGCTATGTACAATATGTATTTACCGGGCAGTATACCTACATTTGTAGAACTGCTGAAGAACAGGGGATTTCAAACAGCCGCTTTTATAGATGATAATCCTTTCGCCTGCTCATTACTGGGCTATAATCGGGGCTTCGACTTTGTTAGGGATTACTTCGCAGAGTCACTGAGAACCAGGGCTAATGATGAGGCGCTCCCTGTAGCCGATATTCGTAAGTTAATGCCTTCTGCCGCGTCAGCTATCCTGCATGCACTGAGTTCCTCTCCTTTCCCCTATTTCATTAAATATCTAACAAGCACGGCATTAGTCCAGCCGCGAACAAATACGGAACAAATAATACCGGATGCAATAAAATTTCTGAAATCAACAAAATCAAGTTCTTTCGTATGGCTCCATCTTATGGATACTCACTGGCCTTTTTCTTTTCCACCCCGCCGCAACCCATTGGCGAAGTATAAAATTTTAAGAGCGCGCGGTATGTATTCTGAGATTCCAGGAAAGCACACTTACAGTGCAGAGATCGGCGAGTTGATGGAGGAGATGTACGACACAAGCGTCAGGAGGTTGGACATAAAGCTTGAATCACTTTTTAACTCTTTACGAAGAGAAGGAATCCTAGAAAACAGCTATGTGTTTCTTACCTCCGACCATGGGGAGGAATTTCTGGAAAGGGGAGCGCTGGACCATCAGGAGAACGTATATCAAGAAGTTGCTCATGTGCCGCTAATTGTCAGACAACCAGAGGCTGAGAAACGAGCAATATCGGAGAAGATGGTGTCGCTGCTGGACATCGCGCCTACGATCTTGCAATTAGAGAACGTCTCCGTTCCCAGCAGATACGAGGGTACGTCGATATTTCAAGGTAATAGAGGTTATTGCATCTCCGAAACAGTCACTCCTACGGTGAACAAATCAGCTCAGACTAGAGAGGCTCATTATAGAGCTCCACTCGGTAACTTTATATACTCAATAAGAAACGGAAAATACACAATCATATACGACAAGGACGGTGAATATAAATTTTTTAATAGAATAGAGGATGCTCAAGAGAAAAAACAGATCCAGGTTTCCAACAGTACCCTGCATGATTTGCTTGGTATATTAAGAAAACATCAATCATGTTCCCCAAATGTAGAAATGAAACGGATAAAGGAGAGAATAGGAAGGCTTAAGTTTGACGTTTCCGCGAAATAGTCTAAATCAATTCAATTTATTGTCTGCCCGTAAAGCGCTGTTTCAACTACATAATATATTGTCTAAGAAATGAAGCTGAGATAGGGATGCAAACCACTGATACTGAACCTCGCTGCCTCATGAGGTATCCGATGTTCTTACTGATAGTGGCGCAGCCCATCAAACGGTAGGAAACAGCCGTTGGGCCCTCCCCACTCCAATCGGGCAAATGCAAAAAAGAAGCACTGACGTGAACAAGCCACAAGGACTGCTGGAGCTAACAGCCAAGTACGGCCGTCAGTGGATAGTTTATGCTCCCAAAATGACGGATAGCGTAAGGCTAGAAAGACAAATAGAACGATTCTCAACCCTTATAGTGTTCAAGAGCCCATTCGTATATTGCGAACTCAAGAGGGTGTTTTCGAACAAATCGTTCTCTTGTGCCATCTGGCACGTCTTGTGTCCTGGGTGACACGTTTTTTCTCCCTACGGTGACAGACGAAAATCCCAACACCCGCGACAGTTGATCAACACTTCCCTGAAGATCTTCCGCTATGCCGACATAAATAAAACGTTCCTCTAAAATATCTCTATAGTTGTCAAGTGTAAGATCGGCAGGCAAATGTAACAACATAAACGAGCTTGTCTCTTCCAGATATCTTTTTAGGTCATAGCTGTCATCCGTTGCAATTACAATTCTTTTTCCATTACGAAATGCCTCATGCCCCAATCTCTTCACAAAGAAGAAATTCGACAGGTGAAGCTCGAAAGGATCGCGAAGGATTGTGATTAACTGGTCAACTTCAGGATAGTAGTCCAATACTCCGGCTCCTCTTTCTCTATTGAAGTGACCGTGTATACATATTCCTTCTTTAAATTTTTTATTGAACAGCCCGGTGGTAAGTCTATGTCTTTTTGGCATTGGATTTCGCTTCTCATTAAAGTAGTGCGTCAATAACCTGTTCCCGTACCACTGTTGCAAGACTTGACGAAAGCTTGTTCCCGCGCACTTCGGGATATGAATAGATATCAATGGCCTGGTCCTATCGTAGGATCTCATCCGCCTATCCTTCCTTGATTGTTTGCTGGATTATAACTCAAGGAGCCATATGGTATACCCACAAAGACAATATCATTGTTGATTATTAAAATATCGTTTGGCGCTTTCTGAAAGTAGCCTTTATGATGACTTGCCCTTTCGTATCCTAGCGATTATAGAGCTTGCCGAGCTAGATGCACCGCTCGCGAGCAGGAATTTTAATAAAGCCATCCATTCACCAGGCCTAAACAGATTCTCAATTACATACCTCACGTATTCTCTAAGAGCCTCACCTCTCTGACCTCTTTCCACCGCTGCCGATGCTTTAAGAAGACGAAATTTGCTGGATAATATCTTCTCCACCTCTTCTCGGTCTTTTGCTAAAAGCTCACCTAGCAGATAGTAGTTCTTCTCATAGATTCTCTTCATTGTATTTAAATGCAACTCCATGCTCGATCTTCTGGAAATTCCCTTGGGATGTTGTCTATATTCTGCCAGGGGTGCGGCACAGTAAGCGACTTTGAATCTGCTGGTGAAGCGAATCTTCAGGTCCCAGTCTTCATATATATCAAGATCCTCATCATAAAAACCAACTTGTTTCAAGGCATTGATGTTTACTAGTTCATTTCTATACAGACTGCCTTTAGGCCAATGACGACAGAAGGCTTCTTTGAAAACATATCCGGTAGGAGGAGGGCTGGTTTCAGCCCACAGGGCGAGTCTCTGCCCTTCCTCATCGATAAAATAAACGTTCGAAAAAACGAGCATAGCTTCCGGATGCTGCTGCATTGTCTCAAGCTCTCTTCGAAGTTTATCGGGGAGAAATCTATCGTCGCCATCCAGGGAGCAAACAAAATCGCCTTTTACACGTTCCAATGCAAAGTTGCGGTTCTTTGGAATGCCCAGTCCTTTCTTATGACAGAACGCTCTTATCAGGCCCGGATAGCGCCTGGCATAATCCAGAACCATATCCTGGGAACTATCGGATGAACAATCATCGACGATGATGATTTCGTATGGTAAGAGCGTCTGTTCTAAAACAGATTCAATCGCCTCGCGCAGGTAATTCTTCTGGTTATATGAAGTAATAATGACAGAGATTTTCAATGCCAGTCCTCAGTCAACTGATTATACACAAAGAGCGAATGTTAAATCTCGCAGTATTCGATACAGGTTATTTTGAATCCCAGACCTGTATTTACCTCCCCGGCCAAGTATCTACAATAAGACTTGTATATGATAGAGGAACTTTTTTATTCCTGTGACCGAAATCAGCAGAACGTTCAATAAATCCATCCGCTGGATCCCATGGCAAGCGATGAAATTGTCCTCCCTCGTCGTAATACTCCAGAAGCTTGTAATCATAATGGGCTTTAGATAGTATATTTTCAATCATGCGTTGGTCATAGAGGACCTTATGATCGGCAGCCCCGATCCCACTTCCTCCTGGTCTTACAAACTCTATGTAGTCAGGGTCTGGATGAAAACCATCGGGGACGGCTATTCTCACGACCCCCTGATTTGATAGAAATGGTCGAACGTTTTTTAGAAACGAAAGGAAGTCGGCCTCTGGCCAATGCTCTATCACGTGTTCTGCCAGAATTCTGTCAATACTGCCAGGCGGGAAGATACTTCTCCAGTGAGCCGGCCTCAGGGCATTAAAAACAGGAAGGTCAGTATTGAGCCAGCCCTCGTATGTCCTGGAACCAGCGCCTATAACTACTCTTACCGGTTTGCCTTCACGCCAAAGACTCATCGCACGCTTTCGCAGAACGTACCGTGACCTCGGCATTGTGAAACATCGTCTTATAATACCTAATATTCGTATTAGATTTCTCAAAGGCCATTTACCCAATACAAACTCTCATTTCTTACCCGGAATAACTGGTGTAGGTTTGATGGACAAAATAGTGATAGTCAGTAAAGCCATTCATCAATGTTATCTTAACCTTCTGTGAGCCTGCTGCACAAAGGTTGAAACTATCAGCAGCTTATGAGACCACCTTGTTTGTACAACAGGCTCTACAGCACATTTATTCGAACGAGCTATCGTTCGACGTAAAAAACTGGTAAAACGTGCCTTACGTCAATGGTAGCAGATCATTCTCCCCGATACCTATCAGTGAGGCAAACCGTTGTCGAAAGACCCGCAGGTTAAGTTCCTGCTCCCGAGCTGCCTGGCCTGCGTGTGTGGCGCTAGCATAAAATTCCTTATCGACAATGAATTTTCTCAAGCTGTCAATAATTTCGGTGCTCTCGAGTGAATGACAACAAAGACCCGCAGGAAAGCGACGGAGGAAACGCGCTACCGACGAGTCCTCAGGGCCGTGGAATAGAACAGGTCTGCCAGCTGCCAGATAAGTTGAAAGCTTATTAGGAAAGCAAAGGCGTACCGAGAGACTGTATGTTTCGTCGAACCAGTAAGGCAAATAGGCTATATCAACCTGCGATAGAAGATCCACCGTCTCTTCAACAGATCGCCAACCCAGGTACTCAATGTGTATCCCGTCATACCCCCGCACAGATAGGTCTGTTGATAACACACGGACAATGACATTGCGTCCCTCTATCCGCCAATTCACACTGGACAGGGCTGATAATAAAGCCAGCCACTCATTTTTAGCATACCAGGCACCGATAAACCCGATAGTGAATTGACTGTCACTGCTCAGTTCCTTTGCTGCTGGTTTCATCAAGTTCGGATGTACCCCGTGGATCAATACTACAGACTCGACTCCATATCTCTTCTTATACTCCTCCGCCATCGCTTCAGAAGCTACACCACACCTCTCAGACATCAAGAGCACATTTGCAAATTCACGCATAAAGCTGTTGTGCTCAAACCGGCTGAATGATAACTCCTTAGACCGGAACTCGGGAGGATCCCAGATTGTATTAACGAGCCGGGCACCGAGCCCGGTAGCGACTCTTCCAGTGATGTTAATCAGAATTGGAGCATTTAAAACAGCCCAGACCATCTCTATATTGTGCTGTTTGCCAAATTGTACAATACGGTTTACCAAGGATGGTTCATGAATGAGCTTGGCGTAACGCCTTAAGAGGAAGCCGCTCATATTATCAATATTAGCTCCAAACTGCGCAATCCCACGTTGTCGTGGACGAACAGTGTAGGCGGTTGGCAGCCATTTAAGGTCCTCCATAAATGGAAGGGCAATAGGTAAAATCACCGCAAAACAAAAAATCTTATCCCGCGGATAAGACAAGCAAAGATCTTGTAAAAAGACACCTGCGGATTGAGGGTAGCCTGGAGGAGTACCAGTTAGCAATAAAACTCGCGGTACGGTCATATGCTATGATATCCTTTGTCCCGGGGTTTTAGCTTGTGCGGAGTGTCGGTGGCCAAGAATGATCTTTATTACCGTACTGCTTACGTTCTCTACCAGATATTCGGGGGGCACTGTCCATTGATGCTTTTGATTGAGAACGGTGCGCACACATTGCAGGATCATCTCTGGCTCTGCGCCACTGAGCATATTGCTGCCACACTCGATTGTCTCCGGCCGCTCTGTAACATCACGGATTGTCACATTGGATACCCGGAAAATGCAGCACTCTTCCTGCACGGTGCCGCTGTCGCTTAGCACGCACAGTGCATTCTTCTCCAGAGAGATGAAGTCAAAGAAATTAAAAGGCTCGTGAAACCTGATATTCTCGTTGTCCAGGCGCACTCCGTAGCGCTGCATCCTGTTACTGGTGCGAGGATGCAGGCTGCAAATAACGGGCATGTTGTAGTCTTCCTGAAGCAACATCAGTGCCCGTGCCAGCGATTGAAGGCGATCTTCGATATCAACGTTCTCTTGACGGTGCATGGTAACGAGGAAGTACTCTCCTGGTTTTAGTCCCAGACTACTTAGAATTTTCGATTGATCTATAGCAGGGTCATGATACTGAATCACCTCGGAGATAGGGTTTCCGATGACGTAGATTCGATTACCCTCTATTCCCTCGCGAAGCAGATTCGCCCGGCTGCGTTCAGTATAGGGCATCAGGATGTCGCTGCTGTGATCAATGATGCGCCTGTTCACCTCCTCCGGCACGCGGTCGTCATAGCAGCGGTTCCCAGCCTCCATGTGGTAAACGGGGATGCCCATTCTCTTGGCAACTATAGCCGCCAGGCCGCTATTGGTATCTCCCAGAATTAAAATCCTATCTGGCTTTTCAGCAAGAAAGACCTGCTCGCTTGCCGTAATGATTTTACCTATTTGCTCGCCGAAGGTGTCACCGTGGACGCCGAGGAAATGGTCCGGTTGCCTTACGCCCAGCTGCTGGAAGAATACATCGTTCAGATTAACGTCATAGTTCTGTCCGGTATGCACCAGCACATGGTCACATAGCTCATCCAGCTTTTCGATTATCAGGCTTAAACGTATGATCTCCGGGCGAGTACCCAGAACAGTAATTACCTTCATGCCAGCATATCTTCCTCGAATGAAATTCTGTCGCCAGTCAGGAGTTTGTGTTTTTTAAGCAGCCTAGCCAGTGCGTCCTTCCGTATTACATTATCAGCCGAGCTATACTCTTGCCCCAGCGGGCTCTTAATTTTTACTGATGCCCGGAGCTCAGGCAGAATTGGCATGATCACATAATAACTGCCCCGGCTGACAGTGCGATGTGCTTCCTCCTCGGAAACCAGGATCTCATGTATCTTCTCCCCGGGCCGAATGCCGGTAATTGTCGTCTTAATCGCACGATCATCGATAAGCACCTGCACGACATCAGTGATGAGAGCCGAAGGCACACGCGGGATATAGGTCTCGCCCCGGTTCGCATGCTGCAATGCTGCGAAAATCGTGTCTACAGCCTGATTCAGGCTTAGAAGAAAGCGAGTCATGTCCGGTGTGGTGATGGTCACAGGCCCGCCGCTGCGGATTTGATCGTGGAAAAGCGGTATCACTGAGCCTCGTGAAGCAAGCACATTTCCATATCTCACACAGATGAACCTGGTATCGGGACAATTCATGTTCGCGTTAATGAATATGCGCTCCTGGATTGCTTTTGTCATACCCATGACATTTACCGGTTTACACGCTTTATCCGTGGATATACCGACAACGGTCACAACTGGCAGTTGGTTTTCGCGTATGGCTTGAACAATGTTTTCCGCACCCACAATATTGGTCCCGACAGCTTCGAAGGGAAAGTACTCACATGTAGGCACCTGTTTGAGAGCAGCCGCATTAAAGACTACATCTGCGCTGCGCAGCATTGCGCTGACACTATGATAGTCACGTACATCCCCTATCTGGAATTGTAAAAGCTGTTTGAAGTTATGATAGATTACCTCATCGGTAGCAATTGCACGATGCTGATAATCGAGCCGCATCTGGTGCTGTTTGGCTTCGTCGCGGGAAAATACAACAATCCTGGCAGGCTTGCCCAGTTCGCCAGATAGCAGCCGCCGCACCAGTACCTTGCCCAGCGAGCCGGTGCCCCCTGTAATAACGATTCTTTTATCGGTTAGCATAAGCCCTCCTGAGTTCCGAGTACGGAGTGGAATCTCCATACATCTGCTCGATCATATCGCGCCAGAGAGGTGGCTTGAACCCCGTAGCCTGTCGAAACCGTTCAGCGCTCAGGCTGCGATCACATACAATTGTCTCATCAGGTTCAATCCGGACGTTTAATCCGTATACCCGTTTCACCATCGAGAGAAGAACGAACTTGTTTATTGGCTCTGATGCCACATTGTAGATTCCATAAAGATCAGGATACTCTGTGATAATCCAGGCGATTATCTGTGAGAGAGCATTGGTTGTAAATCCACTGAACACCGCTCGCTTGTATCCGTGAACTGTACCCCCATCCTGAGCTAAAAACCACTCAATCAAACCCTGCGAGGTCTCGACCTCCCGTCCTATCATTGAGGTCCGTATCGTCAGGCAGCCCTCCCGGCTCACCTCACCCAGCAGTTTCGTCCTTCCGTAGAGGTCCTCCGCGTCAGGCATGTCGCCTTCCGTATAGTTCCCCTTGCTACCCGAGAAGACACAGTCAGTGCTTATGTGTATCAGGCGGCTGTTTGCTGACCGGCATATCTCGGCCAGCCGGTGGGGGAAGAGAGCGTTAACCGAGATACTGGCAATGGGATCATCAGCTTCTGTAGCCTGCTTTACTATACCGATACAGTTCACTGTGACATTCGGTTTTATGGCATCTATTGCCCGATTGACACTGTCGAAATCCTCCACGGACACACGGTCTATTGTATGTGTCGGGTCGAAAAGCCCGTATTGAGCGTAGGGGCCAATCCCCGAACGCAAGGTCGCATACGTATCGAACCGATCGGCAAAGACCTGCCAGAGCTTGTGCCCCAGCATCCCCGAGCCGCCAAGTATTAAAACCTTTACTGCCATTGTTTACTCGCTCCAACCCTAGCTAATCAAACTTCCATACAACTCAATTTAGCGCTGGATATACAAATGACTATTGTATTCTTGTTCAACAATCCGTAGCCATTCTCGAACCAGCATGGACCATCATGCTCATATACTGCCCCCACCCCTCAGTTCACCTATCTTTTCCTTTATCCTCGCCTTTTCGTCCACTTCCTGGTACTCTACCGCCCTCTTAGCCATTGGTGAATCCTTTTTGAATACCTCCTTTAACACCCTGCCATCCATTTCTCTTGATATCGGAATGCCTAAGATGTGTAATATCGTTGGGGCCAAGTCGTAGATTCGAGCATCATGTATAGCAAGCCCCTCACCGATATCGGGGCCAATCACAAGGAAAATGCCATGTAGCTTGTGCACACTGCGCCAGCCGTGATCCTGTTCTAAGTAATACCAGAGATCTTCACTTTTAGGGCTGCTAGCAACAAAGATTCCGTCATTGGGAAGTATTACAATATCCGGAGCGTTATGCAAATATCTCCCCGAATATATCTCCTCTCTTCTGTATACCCGCTTGGCCATCTTGGTACCAGTTATCGGTTCCGTTATAGCCTCAAGCTCCCTCACAAGGTTCTCTCTCAGATCATCGTATTCCTGGTCTGAATCGACAAACTTTCGGTTCACATACAAGGAACCGTGACCCACCGGGATGACGGTACTCTGCTCCCAATCGATGAATTCCTTACACTCCAATTGACCCGGGTGCAGTATATAAATCTCTGGGGGCATAAGCCTTGGTAACCTTGCACGAAGCGCTGCGGGTACGAATGGTCGGAGTGAGCGGACCACTCTCATCCTGCCAATCGTCGAGATTACATCGTCTTGGCCCAGGCCTGGGTTTTGCGATGGGGATTGCGAGAACTGTCCGGGTATGTTGAGAGTCAGAAGGCGTCTTTCCATCAGCCACTTGCCGATCTGGAAGACGCATTTTTTCTCAATATGGCCGTGGTCGGACATCAGGATGACATAGGTTCTCTCATCATAAAATCGATGCAGTAGTGCTCCTATCCTGTCATCAATGACAGTCCAAGCATATTCCACCACGTCTTGTGGGAAATGGTGTTGTATGTAGTCAATGTAGAATAGAGTCAGATGGCAGAATCGGGGATTGAATTTGCTCATGAGATATTCTGCAACATCGAATCTACGGTTTATCATTTGCTTGCTGTTGCGTCTTGCGGTGCCCCTATCTAATGTGAACATATAGTCTGGGTTTGACCTATAATTGAATTTAAGTTTCAATTCATCTTCCAACCATTCGGGGTAGGTAAACTTTGTATCCATCGGCGCATTCTGCGACACCATGAAGCCATTCATCGCTTTAGGCGGATATGTCGTGGGCATATTGAACACGCCACAGTCTATATTGTTTTCCCCCAGAAGGTCCCACAGTTCTTTGCTTCTGAAAGAGGTCGAATTGTGCACGACCATGTCGTTCTTCTCGAAATCGGGATCAAAGAACCAATAGACTCCGAGTTTGCCCGGGTTTTTACCAGTGGAGTAGCATTTCCACGCTGGAAAAGTGGCAGGAGGGAGGCAACTCTCCAAGTCCCCAAAGCAGCCATTATTCATCAAGTTCTCTATAGTAGGCAACTTACCCTTCTGCACCATTGGCTGGATGATATTCCATGCGGCCCCGTCCAGCCCAATTACCAAGACCTTATCACCGTCTGGCATCACGCCTCCCTGTTAGCCAAAGCCATACTATCGAACCCGAGACGATGTGTCTATTCACACATCAAAGACCTCGTCTCGTTACCAGATGAATGTTGAGCAGTTGCTATCCCACTGATTTGCCCATACCAGACTCGATCCACCAAGTATCAAATCTTTACCTCCATCATTTACTCGCTCTAACCCTGGATAATCAAACTTCCATACAAATCAACACGGCGCTGAACACAGGCACTCAGGGCGTATTCCCATTCGATAGTATACAAACCGCATCGAGCGAAGTTAGCATGCAGAGCAATATCCTTTAATAAATTTTTAATCCGGATGAAAGTGTATAACAATCCTTACATGGTACAACCATTATACCCTGCGGTGTACGAATCTCTTTTATAAACGACATTTGTGGTAGTCCCTTTAAGACTTTATCTATAATCATAAGCTTGACAGCATATTCAGGCACTCACCTTCATAATTTTCCATCCTGAAAACCTGTTCATACATTTCTCTAGCTGCTTTCGAGTATAAGGAATAGTTATCTACAATCCTTCTGATTGCATTTTCCAATTCATGGGCGTGACTGATGTGTATGCCATACCCGTTATTTTCCACGTACTGTCCTAATTCTACCGCATCCAGTACTATAATGGGTATGCCCAGCCTCATAAATTCAACCATCTGGCCACAAGATTTCGACATAAAGTGGCAATTGATATTCTTCAATGCATAGCTTAAAAATCCGATGTCAGCTTGGGATATATTACGTCGCATATCATCGTAACTGTCGCACGCAGGAAATACCCTGGGCTTCTTATCACTTATCGCAATGAGGTCAATAATCTCGCGTGAAACAGTGCGATGTAAATACAGCTCAATGCTGTCATCCAGGTCCTGGAAGGCCTTTATCAGCAGGTCACTTGAGCGCATAGGCCATGGGTTTAATTGCATTAATACGATTCTGTTCTTCAAACGCGAGATATCATTTGCCTTTCTCCCGGCAGTGTTTCTGGCGAATTCATCGTCTCTCAACGATACCGGTAGATAAAATTTTGGAATAGTGTGGCTGCCAAGGATAGAATCCAGGACCGCTGCCCTATTTATATCTTGAACAATAATCGAAGAGCTTTTTTTTATATTTTCCCTGTTCCTTTCGATCATTAACCTGGTCAAACGATAACGGTACAAATCACTATCCGGAGCTATGTAGTCAAGTGACCAGAAAATCAATTTCATTTTACCTGTTACAAAGCGCGAAACACAGTTCAAGGCATAATGGTCTATCGCAATTGCCAGGTCTACGCCCGAACTGGCAACGCTTTCTATCTGCTTTTCCAGTTCCCTGTTCCTCATGAAGTGTTCCATTAAGCTGTATTTATATATATGAGAACCGAATATTCTGACAAAATTCTCTGTTGACAAGAGACAACGTAAAGTATAAATCAAACCCAACCCACGATCATCGATATCGCTCGCTTCTTTCAGTATTCTATTGGTATAAATCACTTTGAAAGCACTTTCAAGCACTTTTAAAAAGTCGTATACGTGAGGATACATCCGTTCATCATAAGGCTGAAAGCCTACAACTAGAACCTTTCTCATTTTAAAAACCACGCTAAATTGGTATTTCGAGATGCAATAACGATTATTTACCCTTCAGTAATATTGCGCATAACTGTTGAAGTAGAGACAGAATTCATTTAATAATATGGTTTCAGATCGCCTGCCCGACCACAGCAAATTTCCAATCATGCTCACTTAGATTTTCATCGAATTGTGGAAACGGGCAAAGCCTCTTGCACGCAAATCCTGCCTCATCCAGGTAATGTATTACCTCCTGGGGGAACAGAAAACGCATATTGTGGGTTTCGTTAATCTCCTCAATTATGCGCGCACCCTGGATATGCAGGATTCTATAATGTACCTTCACGATATGCTGTAGTAAGTCCAGTTCGGGCGTGACCAACCTTAGAACACGTGTGTCATCAGTTTCAATGATCCCAAAACGGTCGGTCGGCCTGGTCGTAAGCACGGCTGGCCCAAACCAGGCATCGAACATGAATATACCCCCGGGATTGAGGTGTCGTCGTGCCGAGCGAAAAGAGGCCATTAAATCGTCGTTGCTGGTCATATAGCTGATAACATCAAACATTGCGATAACAGCATCAAATGTGCATTCCAGGTCCAGGGTGCGGATGTCACCATATGTAAATTTCAGAGGCGCGGAAGCTGTTACCGATGACAGCTTATTCTGAGCTATAGATAGCATTTTTTCAGAGCTGTCAACTCCTGTCACATGATAGCCACGTTGAGCTAAAGGTAGAGTATGACCGCCTGTGCCACATCCCAAATCAAGTATGCTACTTATGGATTCAGAGGCATAGCGGGCGAATACTTTCTCCAGAAAATCGCACTCAAGTTCGTAACCCTTTTTTTTATAGAGTGAATCGTAGAATTGTGCGGATTGGTCGAATACAGTCATCTATGCTTATTCCTTGTATCGTAATGTGTTGTGCACAGCAGAACACACAAAATCAATTTGTTCCTCGGTTATCGTAGTTCCCGATGGCAAGTATAAGCCTTGTTTAGCAAGACGTTCTGCCACAGGGTAATGCTCATTCAGGAAAAGGCCGCGTTTATGGAACACGGGCTGCTCATGCATCCCGAGGAAAAAAGGTCGGGTTTCCACTCCTTGCTCCATCAACCGCTGGGCAAATTGGTGATTATCCATACCACTCTCCTCGGAGAGGACGACACCATACATCCAGTAGACGCTGTGAGCCCAGGGTTCTTCAGTTTGAAGCTGCAACTCCTCAAGGCCTTTTAACCTGCGCGTATACTCTTTGCCCATCCAGCGCTTCCGGGCAACAGTTTCATCCATCCGTTCTAACTGAGCCACTCCTAACGCCGCTTGCAGGTTGGTCAGGCGGAAGTTACATCCGAGTTCCTCGTGGTAGAAGCGGCGATCAGGCTGAAAGCAGAGATTGCGCAGCGAACGGGCTTTATCATACAGAGCCTGGTCATTGGTCAGGACCATCCCGCCTTCACCCGTTGTGATAAGTTTATTGGCATAGAAACTGAAGCAGCTAAGTGCGCCAAAACCACCGCAGCGGAGCCACGCAGGGTCGGGAGTATTTCGTCTGGCAAAGTACTCGGCGCCGTGTGCCTCGGCCGCATCTTCTATAATGGCCAGCCCATGCTTGTCCGCCAGCTCCAGTATCGGGTCCATGTCCACCGGGTGCCCGTACATGTGCACTGGCATGATGGCTCGTGTCTTGGGGCTGATACTGCCTCTCACCTGATCTATATCCATACACCAGGTGCCAGGTTCAGAATCAACCAGGACCGGGACACCGCCGTTGTATATTATCGCCAAAGCGCAGGAGATGATGGTAAAAGTTGGCATGATTACTTCATCGCCTGGCTCCAAATTCAAGCAGGCAACCGCTACCTGTAAAGCAGTGGTGCCGTTGCTGACGGCAATCCCATACCGCCGGCCGCAATAAGCCGCCCAGCGCTCCTCAAAATCGCCTATGAAATGCCCTGCGGATGACACCCACCCGGAGCGAACGCACTCTGAGACGTATTCCAGTTCACGCTCGCCAAGTGACGGTTCATTGACGGGTATCATTGTCCCCCTTCGTAATATAAGCTGCCCTTATCATACCTTCTGCTCGTCCGGAGCGTTCTTGCTGCGTGCACGAAAACGACTTCATCCTGTAATCATGCAGCGCTCGATTCGATAGCAGACTATTACGCACGCACCCGGTAGCAATGGCTTCGCTGCCAGCGATTAACTTTACCCTTCCTCATAAGGGAAGTCTTTTATCGCTTCGAAGCGTTTGAAACGCTCCTGGTTGCGCCTGTGCTTCAGGATATCTTCCACTGAAACAGTGGGGATAAGGTCTATGCCCTCATGTTCCCGGACGTAGATAGTGTTGAACCCAAAGCGGTTTGCCCCAACTAACCTGTAACCCTTGCGATTTGCCAGCCTCACCATTGCCACGGGTGAAGCACCGTGATAGTCGGGATGACGTCCCGGATATACGTACTCTCTGTCGTAGGGCACAACGATGTTGTGGTATCCGAATTCGACGTGCGTTTCTATTATGACCACGCGCGGTTGTATGCATTCCAACCCATCCCATACCCAGTAGTCATTTCCGTCAATATCAATCGTCATTAGATCAACTTCGCCTTCGAAGCCGCATTCTTGTATTAACTGATTTACGTTCTCTCTGGTGACTATTGCGCACTTGAACTTGGGAGGATAGAGAAATGTGTCGGGGTGTTTCTTATAGAATTCTATGCCCTGGGAAATGCTGGCCTCCGCCCCGTCAATGAATAGACCATGCCAGCCGAAGTTTACAGCCAGATTAGCGCAATTGCTGCCATATACGCCGTTGCCGGATCCAATGTCCACGAATGTCCTGTTTGTAGTCCCTAACGCAGCAAACAGGAATAGCAGCAAACCATCCTCATCAGACTGAGAGAATGCCCTGTAGCCGGTATCGAAAATAGATGGCAGCGGCAATCCCTGTTTCACCATGATCTGGTAGTGCATGAATAGCTGTATTTGCGCCGCTTTCAAGGCAGGCGAGTATGGCGCTGACCTGCGAATTTCATCCGCGGCAGCATCGCGGAACAGAATGCGCAGTCTGTTGGCTATGCTACCTTTAACTTTGTCAATCATAACTCCCCAGCCTCTTGCTTTAACCTGCTTATTATCAGATGTTGACTGCTGATTATCGTTAAGCGCTATAGATATACTGAGAAGCAATACACATCAGAATTGCTCCTTTTCGTCAATACCTGCGTATGGCCCCTGCTTTACTTCCAGAAATACCGTGTCTTCCATCATGCGGAAGCCATGCCCGCCGCTGACCATCAGCACGATATCGCCTTCACCCAGCTCTCTGGTGGCCACCAGGTCCCGTTCTTCGCTGTAGATATCTATTTCGCATCGCCCGGAACGGACAATTACTACCTCCGAAGTACCGACTAGATGCCGCTCCATAGGCCGGTGCACGTGACGTTGGATTTCGCCATCAGCCGGATAAACAATGTAGCCTACCTGTTGTTTGCAGTCAGGTGGTGTTAAAAATGTGGTCTTATCAGGTAAAAAACTGGCCCTGATTATATACGTTAAACAAGTGTCACCCCAGTAGATGCGTTCGACTAAAGCATTATCGTCTTGTCCCTTGTTACCTACCTTACGCATGATCGCCACTCCAAAATCCTAGAAGTCCAGCTAAAGGTATTCACCAATGCAGGTTCAAATCGAACTTTTCCGAAAATATTATAACCGCCCCTGCGCTTTCTCTCAGTAATGGACGCAATTAAAGCGGAGCCAGGTCAATTCTGCGATATTTCTCAGAGAAAATCTGTGTTCTCGCCGGGTGCGCAGCCCGGACATTCAGCATAGAAGACGCGTCGCATGGCCCGTTTTACCCGTACCCCTAATTATGTGCATATGCTTATTTAATCCACCTTACTGTTTGCTAATTTCGCTCGTTTGACCCTTTATGAATTCAGTGTATTTCAAAATGCCTTCTCTGAGAGAAATCTTTGGCT
This sequence comes from uncultured Dehalococcoidia bacterium, assembly GCA_964453665.1. Classification (GTDB taxonomy): domain Bacteria; phylum Chloroflexota; class Dehalococcoidia; order SZUA-161; family SZUA-161; genus DAOUTY01. Next base: position 55,301 of record CAYVQT010000007.1, read on the forward strand.
CCCAACCCAGGAGCTTTTTAGCAAGTGAAGAATCCGAGTGGGTATGTTGAGCATCACCCTTCGCATTGTCTGAATATGTGACAATTGAATTACTGTTCATATTTCTAATGATTATCTCTGCCAGTTCTTGAATCGATAGCCTGTGACCACCGCCTATATTCAAGGTTTCACCGTCTCCTTTTGTCATGCATAGAAGATTCGCCTCAACTACATCGTCGATGTAGGTAAAATCTCTCGTCTTTTTTCCATCGCCAAATATCTCAATGGGTTCGTTTTTCAATGCACTTTTTATAAATATCGATATGGCCAGGTCAGGGCGCATCCCGGGACCGTACACGGTAAAATATCTGAGCGATGTTGTCCTTAAACCATACAATTCGTAATAAACTCGACAATAGTGCTCCGCCGCCAGTTTTGATACGCCGTAGGGTGATATGGGCTCGGTGGGATGCTTCTCATTGTACGGAAGATAGTATGTTTTGCCATATACGGAAGATGAGGAGGCATTAATTATTTTCTTGACTGACGACTTGAGCGCCGCATTCAATACGTTCAGTGTTCCGCGGAGGTTGGTCTCAAATGGCTTCATAGGATCCGCGACGGAGATTGGAACGCCGGGCTGCGCTGCCTCATGAAAGATGTAATCAACTGAATAGTTGTACAGGACATGCCGCACGAATTCAGCGTCCAGAATGCTTCCTTCCACTAAAATGAAATCCCCATCATGCTGGAGCCCGGCGATATTATCTCTCTTTACCTGTGGCGAATAATACTCATCGAAGTTGTCGAGACATATGACTTTATGGCCAGCTGAGAGCAGCGCTTTACATAGATTGCTGCCTATAAAACCTGCCCCACCTGTAACTAAACAAATCATTGACTAAACCGCCATTATTAGCTTAAGCGCTGATTTATCGAGGGAGAACGAGAATCCATCATAAGAAGTAGTTCTCCTTCAAGACCCATTTAAGCAATTCCGGATCACGTTCAACCTCACTTTTATGGTACGATAACCCCTCGCGGTGCGCCTCTCTTATCGGGTCATAGTATTTCAGTTTGTACCACAATCCCCTGAGATTGATGGCTTTCATGCATATAAAAATGCCGGAAATTTTTCTCAGGACGCCCGGCTTGCGCAATCGTGTCTCAAAAATTTCGTCGTTGATCCCGCCGTATTCTCTTATCAGCGAAAACGAATCGCTTATCCCCTGGTTAAACGATCTTCTTTTGAAATATTCTAACGTTAGTCTATCTACAGGTATAACATGGTGAACACTTGCTTTAGCATTGTAAATTATTTTATAGCCAGCATCAACCAAGCTACGCATTAGAGCACCCTCTCCATCACCACGGTATTTTATTAAACTCTGCGGCATGGCATCCGGATGAAATCCACCCAGCTGAAATAACAGTTCTTTCCTAATGGACAGATTGCACCCATATATCTGATAATAATTTATCTCAAGAATTCCATCTCCTAAATAAAGCAGACTAAGATAGCCTAGATTGCCCAGATCACCGGTGAAAACCTTTAACCATTCAGGTGGTTCCGCTTCAAACCTCGGTAAAATTTTACCGCCTGCTGCGCCGACATTCTCGTCCGAATAGCACCCGTAGATCTCTTCAACCCATTCCGGCGAAGCTATTATGTCATCATCACCGTATAGCAGGATATCGCCTTGAGCGCAACCAGCGCCCAGATGTCTACCAACATGCAGGCCGGGGCGGGAATCGTAGAAATACCTGATTCTATTGTCATAAATCCGGTTCAGGTCATCAACGACTTCCTTTGTGTTGTCCTTTGAACCGTTATCGATGACAATGACCTCGTACATATCAACCGGGAAAGACTGAGCCAATATACTCAACAACGCTGCTCCCAGGTATTTTGCTCGATTCGCGGTCGGGATTATAACGGATATCTTTATCATATCGTTTTTTACTGGCATGGCTTTTTCGACAGTTTAATGAACCTCAGATAGTCCTGCGGGTAATCACGTTAATACCTGCCCGGATGACTAGAGTCTTTTACTGTGTGCCGACAGCGTATTATTCCAAACCACGCCTGAAAAGTGAAATTTTTAATTCTTATATACTCTAGCTCATAATCCTTATGGCTGCCTCAATACCAATCAGACTGTGCCGGTTGAGCAAAGGGACCTTTTCTGCCAACAGGCTGGCAATGGCATCTTTTTCACTTATAAACTCCTGGACCTTCGGCCATACTTCATCGAACGAGGCAAATTCCATGTCATAAGATACAAAGGATCGGGGTAATCCACACAAATCAGCCAGTCCTTTTAGTTTTGTCTGCTGATACACGCCACTGGCCATACCTAAGAACGGCACCAGGCTACTGGCGGCAAAGACCGCGAAATGGTACCGTACTCCAATCGCGATATCCGCGAGCGCAATAATTCCCTTCAAAGCGGCATCATTATATTCTTCTTCCACGCAAATGGCATGCGAATCACATTTCATCCGGGACAGGATATCCCTGTGTACTTCACGGTCATCAACACCCCGACAGTAGTCAGTGGGCAAGAAGAAGAGCTTGGCCCCATAAACCTGAACAAGCGCATCCGCTATTTTAGCCATTAAATCAGCTTCTCGCTCCAATCCGGAACTCCGTCCTTCCCCTTTAAAAACCCTCAGCGAACCTTTCATATTCATGGCGGCTATAAAAGGGGCATCAAGGTCCCACCATGAATCAGTAGCGTTTGCCCGCAGTAAATTTTCTGCCTCATCCCGTGATACCGGGGGCAGCGTCATCGCATCGTCAGCCGCATCGCACATTACCGGCCTCGATACGCCGATTGCCCTCAGACGCTGATAGGAAGTATCCCTGTCCCTGAACGTTATCGTATTGACCCTGTTTAAGCAGAAGCGCGCATACAGGGCATCCAGTCTCTTTGTGAATGGCCCTATTGTTTGCCCCGACAGGATAACCGGTTTTTTCAAGATCCTGGCTGCCAGGTACGTAGTGCATTTCTTGTATAGTTCGGTAGGTATTACGCTGTTGAGGTTACCCCCGCCTACGTTAAAAAGCAGGTCCGCGCTGGCGATCTCGTCAAGAACCGATCTCGCTGTCGGCCACAGGCGCATGTGCAATCCCAAACGTTCAGCCAAAGCCCCAAGCAAAAAAAGCAGGGTTCCGACTGCAACCTGAAACCTGCGCACAAAGCCTGCTTCATGATGGCAACTCAGTCCGGTTATGTCATGAATTGATCTTTCGCCGTGAAACTCTCGTGTGTATTCAGGGTCTGGAGAGCACATAACGATTTCAAGATCACTGATGTTCGCCCTTAGATTCAGCACGTCAGTATGCGGCATCGCTTCGTCCCCGATATCATGACCTCCATAGCCACCAATCATCACCACTTTATGCATGTTCGACCTTTGTATCTTATGTTCTTTCACCAATGATAATGCCTTCAGCCCGGATAAAATCAGTGTTGCTAACCTAAAAACTCTCCGCACTTTACGTATTACCCGACGACACAGGCTTGCTGTCCGGTCAAGAGCCCAGGAACAACGAATTAATATATTCATTACCCGTTGACGGTGATGACGGGCACTGAGAGTAACCCTTGCGAATTCGGGAAGAGCATATAATATATTTTTAAGATTGGGTTGATGGTTGTAGAAGAATTCATCCAATTCCGGGACAAAGTGTCCCGTTCTTCGCCATATCCAAATCCTGGGAGGGATATCGGACTTTTTTGCGAGCTCCTGACTCGCAGCAACACTTACAGCGGGAATCGGGTGAAGGACGACTTGCCCTGTTTCCGCCATATGGCGCAGCAAATCAGCGCATTGAGAATTCCGGGCGACAACTGTGGAAGAACCCCTGCTGTCGCCTTTGAGCGGGTCAAGTCTCATCCAGTTATCCGCAAATGAAATATCTGCCATTGCCGCGCTATGGTCCGGGCAGAGCCAGCACCTCACAGGCTTGAAGTATTTCAAGAAGGTATATCCCCAGTACCTGTAATCCAGATGCTCCACAAAGCTTTCAGAGCCGTTTTTTAACCGTATACGCATCCTGCCGGGATGCCCGTCACCGCGGTAGGCGATCGATTGCACCTCCTCCGGATCAATACCGGTGTTATAGAGCAGATGACGTGTGGCGTTAATATTCGGCGTCCTGCTGCAGAACAGCCCCAGTACATAGGGCAGTTGCGGCACAAGCTTTCGATTTTGAAGCTGAGCCCTGCGCAGCCCCGCGACATGACAGGGCAAGCCAACAAAAGCGTACCGGCCCCCGGAAGCAAGTACCTCTTTCAGGATGGAACACACTGAAACGGGGCAGTATTTGGACCTCTGTGCAGAGAGTATCTCCTCCCTGCTTCGAGCGATGAAGGCTTCCGCCTCAAGCGGGCGCTGTGAATTCATGCGCGTTACTATGGCGCCGTCGATCTCACCTTGCTCTAACAAATACAAAAGGACCTCGCTTACCATTCCTCCGGAAGCCGCATTAATGCGAACGCTGTCGCTGCCGGACCAGCCGATGAATGAGGCTTCTACCTGGCCTAAATACGGTATTATCTCATTTGTCACATTTATGGACCTGAGATAACTGAAGTCCAGATGCCAGCCGGGACATACCTCGACGCAAAGCCCGCATTGCGTGCAACTCTGCATGTCTATAACCGGCTCGATGACGCCCCTTGTGCGATTGATGCCCATCTCGATACAATCTTGCGGGCAAATGGCTGCGCATGTACCGCAGCCGGTGCAAAGGTCACTTTCGGGCACAAATGTGATATTTTTAGCACCAACCGATGAATCATAGTGTCCGGCTCGTTTCTTTGAGGTTTCAACTGGCATAATCAATACCCTGGTTTACACCCAAACACGCTTCGCAGGTATCATCATGTCGCTATTACAAAGTATCCGATGGGCCATGAACCTCTCATGTAATTTCTCGATAAATATCCAAGAACAAGAAACAGCGCGTTGCTCGCTGTTACCAGCGGGCTCAAGAGCTTTATATTATTAATGGGCTGCGATATTAAGTTCCCCAAGACCCAGAATATACTGCTAACCCTGTGTATCTTACAGGTTTGGTAGCTGGCATCATCGAAAAGCCTGGTCAATGCAGCTTCTATAAAGCGGAAGTAGTCACTGTACTCCCGTGTCCCGTGTGGTTGCATAAAGAAGGGTATCCAGAACAGCGCATTAGCGCCGGATTTCTTTACCCTACGTATCTCTCTAAGTAGTTGTAGAGTATTGTAAACATGTTCCAGTGTGCTGAAACAAACGACTGAATCGTACGCTTTGGACGGAATCGGGAGCGGCATCTCAAAATCAGCTTCGATATCTTCGCTTCGCTGTATCATCCTATCAGCGCTGATTACACGGCATCTTTCCCGATCGAAAGAGCTCCAATATCGGGGGAGATGACCGCCACCAATATCTAAGATATCACCGGACAAGTTACACAAATCCCTGGTGGCCGCGTCGCGAATGACTCTATTCAGAGAAACCCTGGCAAATATTCTCCGGAGAGCAATCTTGAGATCAGGAACATAATCCTCAACATGAGTTTCCATAACATACAGCCCTGCACAAGGCATAAGTACCTCCTTTCGGGTCTTTCGACCCTTTTTATTTTTTCCTCGGAGTTATCTTACGCCATATTTCTTTTTACAAGAACTCTAAGACATTACCTTATTTTTAAAGTGGGTAATAATCTATGCTCCAACCCTTTTAAATCCAACCAACCGTAAAAGAGGAGAATCAATAAATACAACTACTTGACATTCCATAGTCAGTCTTTAGCAATCATATTATTGATCAACGAGGGTATATATGAGTGGTACCGCTTCCAGTTATCGCGGGGAGCATTCTTATCAATATGTTCATTATGAAGTAGGCTATGTATACTCCCAGTTTTAAGCATTTGGATGAATTTTGTTAGCTCATTAAGATCGCCGTAGTAGAAATGCGATTGATACGTTAAAAATTTTTGTAAAACAACTTCTGAATCGTATGAATGCTTTATTTGTTCTATCATCATTTTCAGTTTCTCTTTGTTATTATCGTAAATTATAAAATTTGGTGTAAGTTTTCCTGGCCCATCAGTATGGACATCCTCTTTAAGCCAATGTGAAGGGCACCAATAACTATAAGGAGTAAATATATAAGCTCCACATGCTTGAAGCTCTGCAATGGGAATACCAAAGCTTTCACGATGCGCGATAAAATATATGCTGCATTGCCTGTAAATTGCCCTTATATCCTCTATAGAATACGAGCCTTCTAGAATAATATACTTCGTATTTGTATCTTCTAATGCCTCTAATTGAGTACAACGCTCATTTAAAAAATCTTTTCGTTCAAAATCCACAAGAGCTATAAATTCTTTCTGTTCTGGATAAAGCGTTCCATCGTCCAAATTAACACCTATGCAGCTATAAGGTTGTGCTGATCTTGGCATAGGATGTTCGCTGATAACAGACGTTACTAGATACCAATCGTATCTCTCGATACCAAAATTACCAGCTGATATTCCATGTTCTTTTGAACCTTCTTTTAGCCATTTATTCCATGCGCCTCGCGTTGGTAAGTAATAATTACTATAATTAACTATTGGCATACCAGGTAGAATCTTTCTAAGTTCCTCGATTCGAAAGTTGCGGATAAATGCAGTTGGAATGCTTTGTATCACGATTACTGCATCATATGATTCTAAATTCTTAACATAGGTCTTGAAATAATTATTTCTATTGAGTAACAGATCTTTAAAAGACCTCATAATAGTAGTAGGCAACGATAAATAACTTAACCCGTCGTAGAATATATCAGCTTCACAACCAATAAAATTAAGCATCCGTTCTAGGCCTTTGGCCATGGGAAGAATAAAACTACGCTCTCTATTTGCTAATAATGCTAATCGCAAAACATTACCTTAAGAAGTTATTTCAACTTTCAATATGCACTCATATTTCTACCGTTGAAAATATAGTCATTATCAAATTCTACGTGCCCATATCATAGTAAGGTTTATTATATGATTATTCTCGATTTATTTCGCACATTTATTTTTTACCCATTCTTAATATAGCCCCTATTCTGTCATAGTGAGGAGGCCTGCCTTGATTTTGAATTGATTCTTATTAAATAGAATAGTGAGGTTAATTTGCTTTTTGGATTGCTCGGTGTAAATAACTCTGGAGAAGTCGTTGCATATACATCCCCATAGCCTGGCCTTAAAGGAAGTGACTCCAGAATCCCACACATTTGATCTGGAGTAACCCACTTTTCAAGAGTTAAACACATTGATTCACAGATAGTGTAGTTGAAGTAGTAGGTTCCAATGCTGGAAAGGTGCTTAACACAATTTATAGCCTCGCCTATAATAGACGGATGATATTCAAAAGAAATAGTCTCAATTGGCACGAATAAACCATTAAGAACGTTGAATTCATATCCTTCCACATCAATCTTGCAGAAGACAGGTATTCCGTATTGCTCTAGTAACTTTCCTAGGGTTGTTACCGGTACTGTGATGCTTTTATCCCAATGGTAGTTAGCCAGCCTGCCACTTGGTCTCTCGGCTTCTAGCCACTCCTTCGAGAGGGTTGACATGCTGCCATTTTCACGGCAAAGCATTAATTGCGCTCCTCCTTCTTTATCTCCAACAGCTTTCGGACATATTGTAACTCTACGATTTTTTTTATATTTTGCTTGAAGATGTTTTACACAACTTGGTTGGGGCTCTACTGCCACTGAGATCGCGCCAAGAGCAATAAAAGCATCAATTCTCGTGCCAATATTGGCCCCAATATCAAAACATAAATCTCCTTTATTGATGAATTTAGAATATAGCTTCAGTATTTCCTGCCGCCGAACTTTTTCTTCCTTCTTACGGATATACACCGATCGCCACCGAAAACAGTTCAGCCAATATATGACTATAGAAGCTAGCCTGTATAACCTAAATATTATCAGCAATTTGACTAGCATGTTCTTCATTGAGAATTCCAAATCACCGCTACATTCTATAGACGGTAATATTTCGAACGTATGAAGATGAATGCTTCTATCTGTCTTTTTAAAAGCGCCTTAGATATCGGCAGAGCATATTATATTAGGATTCGATTAATATTTAAAGCGCCCGATGGTGGTTGTGATTATACATATTCAGCGAAAGTTAGACACCGTAGCTTAGCTACATTAATGAACACTTCAATACGCGAAGCCTTGGCCCCTGAGGTTTATATTGTAATTCTTACCTTCTTCCAGTGTCTTGCTTTTACCTTCCTTTCTACAGCGTATTATCTCCAATTACTACATAGTGCAGACGTTATAGGGTGTCATATCGCCATGCACAATGACTGCGCCTCACTCCAGATAGGCCACGATAATTACCGCGAAGTAAGAAGTCCGAAATTAATAGCGTACTTCAATTTGAACATAAACGAGAAAATAAAAGATATACCTTTTTCAGCAAGACTACTTGATTGGGCCTGCGGCAAAACCCCCTAGCATAGCCCTACTTATTCATAATCCCACTCGTGCTCCGGGAGTATCAGCGCACAGGTAAGCAAATCACCGGGCTTGGACGAAAGCACACGTAACTGCACAGTATTTTCAGCGGAAAGCAAGGTGCCAGGTCGATCACCTGCCAGGATCGCGACGCGCAGAGAATAGACACCCGGCAGTAACGGTAAATTCGGTATTCTGCATTTTACGGTCCCCGTACCTTCAAAGTCTATGCTGTCTCCCTGCGCCTTGCTGTGCAATATGGCCAGCTCCAGGCCGTCCGCTCTCTTGATACCGATTTGAAAAGCCGGTTTTACCAGACGTTGCCCTGCTTCAAATACAACACGGATGGTGCAGTCTTCGCCTGCCAGCACCTCATTTACCTGCTCACTGCTTTTACCATGAACTTCAACCGATTTCAGGGAAATATTATGGGCTGCGTGGTCTACGGCAACACCGGTAGAGACCGCTTCATCACCGGAAGATGAAATCATGTGGTTAGAGTAGGAATTGCAGACTTCGACAGCTTCTCCGTCCTCTCTTATCCGGCCTTTCTGGAGCCAGATAACTCTACGGCACATACGCTGCATAACTACCATATTATGGGATACGAACACGAGCGCACATCCCTTTCCTATCAACTCGCCCATCTTTGCGAAACACTTTGCCTGAAAGGCGACATCGCCAACGGCCAGCACCTCGTCCACCAGCAGTATATCGGGATTGACATGTACCGCAACGGAGAAACCCAGCCTGACCATCATACCCGACGAATACCTCTTGATAGGCGTATCTATGAAACCCTCGATATCCGCAAAGTCAACGATATCGTCCAACTTTCTCTTTATCTCCTGTCTTGTCATGCCCAGTATCGCCCCGTTGAGGAATATGTTTTCCCGCCCGGTAAGCTCAGGGTGAAAACCTGCCTGCAGCTCGATAAGCACCCCCATCCTGCCGTTAACCAAGATATTCCCCTGTGTGGGCCTGGTGATTCCTGCCAGCAGCCTCAAGGTTGTGGTTTTGCCGGCACCATTGGGTCCTATGATACCGAGAGTTTCACCTTTATCAACCTGAAAGCTGAAATCCTTCAAAGCCCAGATATAACGCCCTTCATAATAGTTTCTGTTGCCTCTCCTGAGATGTATCAGCTGGCCGGTCAGGTTGTACAGGTCCTCGCGCAGGGTGCGATAACCTACCTGGCCTTTCCGGTATTTCTTGGAAATGTTATCAACTGTTATGGCTGGCATGGATTCTAGCTCCTGGCTGGTAGTTGATAGCTCATGGCTGATGGCTCGTGGCTGATGGCTCGTGGCTGATGGCTCGTGGCTTAATTCCCTACGAACTATGAGCTATAAACTATGAACCAATGCCTATGAACTATGAGCTTTTATTGAATTTATAAGTGCGTTTAGCATTTTCGCTATTTGCCTGGCTCCTTCCTTCAATGCTGTGAACTTGTCCCCGGTTATCCAGTTTTGTTTTACAAATATCTCGAGCAGAGTTAAAGTCTCATATAAAGAACCTCTGGCAATATATAAGAATTGCACGAATTCTTTTTGTGAATACCTACCCTTTCCCTCTGCTATGTTCATAGCGACCGAGCTGCTGGCCGATTCCAACTGCTCAATTAATCGAAAATGCCTTCTGTCGGTTTCCAAACTGGCGCTCATAGAGATTATTTCTACCGCCCAATCAATCGCTTTTTGCCAGACATCCAAATCTTCATATCCGAACCTGCTTTCTTCCACAATGCCTCTTTCTAAAACCATCAACTATGAGCTATAAACCATGAACCATCTCATACTATATCGGCGAAGGTCATTTCGATGCGCTTGAAATAGAGGTAGCCCAGGATAAAGAGAACCACCGCTCCTGCTGCCGCTACACCCAGATAGAAATAGTCCGGCGGCAGCCCTTTGACCAGGATATTGCGGTAGCCTTCTATGATTCCGGTCATCGGATTCAATAAATAGAAGGTCTGCAAGCGCTCCGGCACCTGGCTGATCGGGTAGATTATGGGTGTCGCATACATCCAGACCTGTATGAGCAGGGGGAGGGCATGCTTCACATCTCTGTAGTAGACATTGAGCGCTGAGGCGAAGAAGCATACACCTATAGTGAAGACTACCTGTATCGCAAGTATTGGTATCACGTACAGCATGTATACCGTAAACGATACGTCGAAATAGAACATCATGCCCAGGAAGATGATAGCGGCGATCAGCAGATCGAAACCTGCCGCAAAGACACTGGAAACGGGGAAGAACTCACGCGGGAAGTATATCTTCTTGATAAGGGCAGCGTTTGCTTCCAGGCTGGGGATGGCGCGGGTCATAGAGCCGGAAAAAAAGGTCCAGAACAGAAGGGCGCTGTAGGAGAAAATAGGGTAAGGGACACCATCGCTGGGGATTTTGAGCAGCACCGAGAACACGAGGGTGAACACCAGCATGAGGACTAACGGCTGGAGCACTGCCCAGGCTATGCCCAGCACCGACTGCTTATAGCGTATCTGTATTTCACGGAAAGTCAGCACGTAGAGCAACTCGCGATAGCTGAACAACTTCTTCAGGTGGCTCATCATTTTCGTGTTGAGTGTCGCTCCTCTCCAAATCACATGGCAAGTTTGCTGCTATTGCTCAATCTAAACCGGTTAATAGAAATATCCCGTACAGCCTTAAAATCGTGTCTCTTTCACACTTCATTCCGGGTCATAGAATCACCAGCAAACGCCTTCGTATATCATGGCCTCCCTTGCTTTCAATATTCTTCTTCCATCAATAACGAGCTTTCCTCTATAGTCCAACAGCTCGAACTCCTCCCATTCCGTTACAATAAGGATGGCATCGCAGTTTAGAACCTCTTCTGCGGTGGTATATTCTACGTGGGGAAACAGCTTCTTGAAATTATGCATAGCCTGTGGATCATAGACTTTAACTACCGCTCCTTCTTTTAACAGGACGTCCACGATGGTTATCGCCCTCGAATCCCTGACATCGTCGGTGTCGGGGCGGTATGACAATCCCAGTACACCTATGCTGCTGTCTTTCAATAGCATGTACTTCTTCAGTATTTCTATCATTCTAAATGCCTGGCTATCGTTGAAATTCACAATCTGTTTTAAGATATTCGGCACGTATCCTAATTGCTCCGCTCTGGCAATCAATGCTTTGACGTCCTTAGTAAGGCACGGCCCGCCAAAGCCTATGCCGGCCTCCAAAAATTTGCTCCCGATACGCTTATCCAGTCCAATTGCATTTGCTACCTGATAGGTATCTATGTCCAGTTGCTTGCAAATGTTGCCGATTTCATTTATAAAAGACACTTTAGTTGCCAGAAACGAATTGGAAGCGTACTTGATCATTTCAGCCGTTTTTAGATCAACTCTTACGATCGGGGCATCGAAACTTTCATACAAAGTATACAGCGTGTCTCCAGATTTGCTATCATACTCACCGATAATTATTCTGTCGGGATTCATAAAGTCATATACTCCTTTTCCTTCTCTTAGAAATTCCGGCGTCATGCATACGCCGAAGTCATGTCCTGCCCTTTTCCCCGACTTTTCAAGAATAGGAATAACAACTTCTTCCGTAGTGCCAGGAACAACGGTGCTCTTTACTGCTATCAGAAAGTAGCTTTTTCTATTTTTTAACACGGATATGAGCTGGTTTAATGACCCGGTTACATACTCAAGGGTTATAGAACCATCTGCCTTTGAAGGTGTGCCTACGCAGATAAAAATAATGTCCGAGTCCACTATCTGCTGATAGTCAGAGGTAGCCTCGATATCGACTTCTCTTAAAATTTCAGATAAACCTTTCTCATAAAGAGGAGACTCTTTCCTTTTAACATATTCCACTTTATTCTCATCTATTTCAACAAGTTTAACCTTGTTTCCCAAATTAGCCAGGCAAGCTCCGGTCACCAGACCGACATAGCCACAACCTATAACTGAAATTTTCACTTACTGCACCTCTGCGCCTTCCCTATCATAAAGATCTCCCCATGCATTACAACGAGCAGGCTTCTTCTCTTACATTCATTAAAGCAAACATCCGGTTCCATAGCAGATTAGAGCTTCATTTTAGCACTTTATTTGTCAGCATATCTTCCATAACCCGCGTTGCTTTATTTATCTTATCTCCATATCCGCAGCGCTCGATTCCTAAAACCAGGCAGGGATTTTAAAAGCCACACAGTATTAAAATAGAAAAAATGGATATGGCAGGTCATAGCCGGAAATCCCAAACAATACAAATAATACAATCGTCAAAATCAGCATGAGGACCAGCGGCTGAAGCACTGCCCACGCTATACCCGGGACTGACTGCTTGTATCATATCTGTATTTCGCGTGGAGTCAGTACGTAAAGCAACTCTCGATAGCTGAATAGCTCCTTCAGGCGGCTAAGCATATCTCTGGGAACCCGGGCCCTCGGCTAATCAGGGAAATCGTCATCTAATATCATGTCTCAGGTTAACAAGGTTAACGAGCAAGCCATAAGTAGCCAGTGATGAAGTGCCATTTCCCCTGTAGTTATTAATCAGGTTCTTGATTTTACCACAGCTTTGACTGGTATGCCAATTATGCAGTATTGTCGTCTCCTAACCGAACCTCCCCATTTTGCACGTTTTACAAAACTGAGGAGTCGCTGTCCCGTACTTCTGATGTTCTGATATCCTGCTATAACCTCCTAGACCGTACCCAGTATTTTCACCGGGGCGAGGACTGCGTCCCGGAATGGTATAAGACTGAAAAGTGATCACCAATAAAACGCACTTCGGATTACTGTTAATCTGGACTTCAAGATAAAACGAACCCAGGATGTTTTCTTCAGAATAGTAAAGCAGTTTCAGATGGGATGAAAATTCGGTATTCCGCAGTTCGCTTCTAAAACGACGTTATATCTGGCGCCTGGGATGCTTCCTGGGCTTTTTCTGTATCCCGTGCTTGGTCTTTAGTTCGATGTTATCCACTTGCGAATGGCGGCGGTGGGCATCACCTTCTTGGGCACTTTCGGTACCTTCACCTGATTGTAGGAGTTGTGGATTATGTGCCCCCCGGTCTCGTCCCACGACCAGAAAGTTCGAAGCGCCCTGATGTAACCGCTAACGGCATGCCCCGATAGGTATCCTTCCTGAGTACTGGTGAAAGGATGCTTGATAAAGGTTTGCCGATGTTGGAGGTGAATAATATAGATTTGGATCTTATAAGCATAAATGTCGTTGATATTCATATTGAAGCAATTTTATTTTAGGAATTGTTGCAACTTATGTACGGCTCCTTCCACCATAGAAATCGTACGTACACTTTCCCCTTCACTTCTGGCACATTGGCGTTAGCACTCTATCAGCATATTGAATAGCATTTGCGATGTTATACTGTGATACCTATAATATAGTAAATTTTTAACATCTCTGAAGATTTATTTATGCAACAACTTAGTTTTTATGTTCACGATTTCTTAAAGCGAGCAGTTTATCCATATACTGTTTTAGCTAATGAATTTATTGAAGTTATGGAAATAACCTTGTCGCTTCTCACAGTTATACGAAAGATATTTATAGATATTTTCAATCATATTAAGTCGAATTCCAAAGTCAAACCCGCATTGCTTTTACTTGGGATTGCTCTGATAGCTCCATCAGTGCGTTGTAGCTATTCAACATTGATATCAGATAATTTTGCAGCTAATTTTACGGCGCAATCACGTGATATATCAACTCATTTAGTACCTTTGAGCATAGGGTTATTTCCCATATTTACTCTGCTTTGTTGGCACTTCTGGGATATTATTAAAAGTTTTTTGAAAAAAATTTGTGCTCGTCATCTACTTATTATTGTGACTTTGATAACAGGAGGAGGTCTTATATGGGTAGGTTATATGTCATATGAATTAGACAGGAGTATTACTGAACAGATTCAAATACCAGAAATAATTCTAGCTTCCTTAGGTACACCGATTTATGACTCTTATGAAGTAGATTGGATTGATTCGAATGGAGCCAACCAAAGCATTTCCAGCATGAGTATAGATGGGAAAGCTTTAAAATGGGAAGTAAGAGCAAAACCGTATTACCACTCCGATATAAGAATTATTCGCATAGCTAGTACACTGAAACAGGACGACCTCGACTTGTGTTCAGCTGAATATGAACCGTTTGTAGTGGCACTTAGAACGGAAAGTTGCCTGTTCGATGGTTCAGAATCATTTACACAAAGAGATCGCTGAAAAAGACGACTTTTAAGAATTTACCCTTATCAGGCGATAAAC